>DAHVCP010000004.1 GCA_027314025.1 Acidobacteriota bacterium | reverse complement strand
GTCGGCACCATTTCCGCCAACTCCGACACCACCATCGGCACCATCATTGCCGAGGCGATGAAGAAGGTCGGCAAGGATGGCGTGATCACCGTCGAGGAGTCGAAGACCCTCGAGACCCAGCTGGAAGTCGTGGAAGGCATGCAGTTCGACCGCGGCTACCTGAGCCCCTACTTCGTGACCGATCCGGACCGCATGGAAGCGGTGCAGGAGGATCCCTACATCCTGATCTACGAAAAGAAGATCAGCGCGATGAAGGATCTGCTGCCCCTGCTGGAGCAGGTTGCGCGCGGCGGCAAGCCCCTCCTGATCATTGCCGAGGACGTTGAGGGCGAGGCGCTGGCCACCCTGGTTGTCAACAAGCTGCGCGGCACGCTGAACGTCGCGGCCGTCAAGGCTCCCGGCTTCGGCGATCGCCGCAAGGCCATGCTGGGCGACATTGCCATCCTGACCGGCGGCAAGGCCATCACCGAAGACCTGGGCATCAAGCTTGAGAATATCAAGCTGGAAGACCTGGGCCGTGCGAAGCGCGTCACCATCGACAATGACAACACGACCATCGTTGAGGGCCGTGGCGAGTCGAAGGCGATCGAAGGGCGCGTGAAGGAGATCCGCAACCAGGTCGAGAAGACCACCTCCGACTACGACCGCGAGAAGCTGCAGGAGCGGCTGGCGAAGCTGGTGGGCGGCGTCGCGGTCATCAAGGTCGGTGCGGCCACCGAGACCGAGATGAAGGAGAAGAAGGCTCGCGTCGAGGATGCGATGCACGCCACCAAGGCGGCGGTCGAGGAAGGCATCGTCCCCGGCGGCGGCGTCGCATTGATCCGCGCGGAAAAGGCGCTGCAAAGCCTGACCTCCGACGATGCCGACGAGAAGACCGGCATCGAGATCGTGCGCCGGGCGCTCGAGGAGCCGCTGCGGCAGATCGCCCACAACGCCGGCCGCGAAGGCGCCATCATCGTCGGCAAGATCAAGGAATCGAAGGATGCCAACTTTGGTTTCAACGCTCAAACGGAGACCTACGAGGACCTGGTCAAGGCGGGCGTGATTGATCCTGCCAAGGTGACGCGCTTTGCCCTGCAAAACGCGGCCTCGATCGCCGGCCTGATGCTGACCACCGAAGCCCTGGTTGCCGATATTCCGGAAGAGAAAAAGGATGCGGCGCCGGCGGCCCCGGGCATGGGCGGCATGGGCGGCATGTACTAAACCATTTGGACCGGCGGTGGCGCCCAGCGCCGCCGCCGGGGTTTTCCAACCCCTGCGTTCACGGCGGGCCTTCGGGCCCGCTTTTTTTTTGCGCCCTGCGCCGGGATCACGGCGCATCCGCCCAAACATCCGTCCCCAATTGGGCGAATTGACGGGACACCGGTGGCCAGTGCCTCCTAGGAAAACCGTGTCCCCAGGTGCGCCGGAATCGGGTCTTCGCCGCCAATTTCGCCTGGCGCTGCTCGTCGTGTGCGCCGCCGGAATCTTGCCCGCGCAACAGGTCGCCGCTCCTCCGCCACTCCACCTGGCCGCCGGCGACCGCATTCAGATTCGGGTCTTCCAAACGCCGGAACTGAACACGACCGCTCAACTGGGCGCGACGGGAGCGATTGTGATGCCCGCCGCGGGCAGGGTGCGTTTGTCCGGCTTGACCATCGTGCAGGCGCAACGCGCCATTGCCCGGCGCCTGCGGGCAAGCGGCTATCTGCTGGCGCCGCAGGTCACCGTGCTGGTCAAGCGCTATGCCGGCCTGCCGGTCACCGTCTTGGGAGCCGTGCGCGCACCGGGGTTGTATTGGGTGCGCAGCGATTGGGATCTGTTCGCCATCTTGGCCCGCGCCGGCGGGCTGGAGGCCGGGGCCGGGGAGGAGGTGCTGATTCGCCAGCCCGCCGAGGGCAAACAATCCGCGCGGACCGTGGCCGTCAATTTGAACGGGCCGGGCGGCGCCGCCGCCGACATTGCCGTCCGGCCCCGCGCCGTGGTGCAGGTGGTGGCGCCCGGCCAGTTGTATATCGGCGGCGCCGTGAAGCGCCCGGGGGAGTTTCCGTTTCCCGCCACCGGATTGACGCTGCTGGAGGCGGTCAGCCTGGCCGGCGGCGCCGCCATGGGCGCGGGAAGCGGGCGGACTTGGGTCGTCAGCTCCCTGCCGGATGGCCGGCGCATCCGGCGCATCGTCAACCTCGGCGCCGTCGAGAGCGGCCGCGCGCCGGACCCGAGCCTGGAGCCGTTCGACTTGGTCTACGTGCCGATGAATACCGGCAAGAAAACGCTGATCCGCGGGTTGGAAATGGCCGTGGCCACCGGCGCGGCCATCATCACCGGGCTGATTGTCTTTCGCCGCTGAGCCGCCGCGGGCGTTACCCATGTCTACCCCCGCCGCCATTTCCCGGTCCGCGCCGCAACCCTCGCTGCCGCCCGCTAACGGGCTTTCCTGGCGCGTGCTGCTGGCTGGGCTGCGCCGCGGTTGGCGTTGGTGCGTCGCACTGCCGTTGGCGGCGATGCTGCTGGCGGCGATGGCCTCGCCGCTGCTGCCCAATTGGTATCAGGCGAGCGTGATTCTGCAAGTCCGTGACGGCGACCATTCGGCCGCGCCGGCGGGTTCGCCGGCCGCCGCCGCCGCTACGTTGGCGGCCGCGGCGCTGGCCGCCAGCTCGCAGGTGGTGGCGCCGGTGGTGCCCCAGCTCCGCTTGCAGCAATCCGCCGAGTTCGCTCCGCGCCATTGGCGGCCGGGTGTTGTCGCGGCGCGGCTGGAGGCGCCGCGGCGCAGGGCATGGCGCGGCGGCATCCAAGACGCCGGATTCCTCACAATGTGGCTTCGCCGCGCGGCTTCGCAGATCGGGTCCGGGTCGGGGCGCGGCGCCCGCTCCGGTCCTGGGCGCCCGCTCACGTCTCGGGCCGCCGCCGCACGGCTGGATCGGCGCTGCGGCGGCGCGTCGCCGGCCGGGCCGAGCGCGGCGCGCGCCGCCGCGTCCATTCCTCCCCAGTGGGCCGGCAACCAACCCTCCGGCCTCGCGCTTTCCCCACTCGCGCCGCTGTGGCTTACGGATCTTCCCACCGCCACGCTCCCGCCGTTGCCGCGGCCTGGGACCGGCAATCCGCCGCACGCCGCTGGCTTGCTTCCACCGACGCGCATAGGTTCCCACCCGCCTTGGGAATCGGACCGCGCCGCCGACCCGCCCCGTGGTCTATCGCTGCCGCGCCCCCGCGGTGATCCCCTGCCGCGCGCAATTCCGTCGCCTCGCCGCGCCGGGGCATCGCTGCCCGCGCCGGGCGGCGCGGCATCGGGGCTCACGCTGCCCGCGCCGCCCGGCGGCGCGGGGCTCGCCGGCATCGCCGCCAGGCTGTTATCGCGGCTGCAAGTGCAAGCGGAGACGCACGGCGATTTGCTCACGCTGACCTATCGCGATCATGACCCGCGCCTGGCGGCGGCCATCGCCAACGCCATCTCCGCCGAACTCCAGGCGCAGGTCCAGGCCGGGACCGGCTTGCGGCTGCAACGCCGCGCCGCTGCGTTGGCGGCGGCGCTGCGCGGCGTGAAGGCGCAATGGCAGGCGGCGTCCCAGGAGCTGATGGCCTTTCGCGCGGCGCATGCGGCCGACGCTCTTCCGCCGGGTGCGGGGCAGAGCGCCGCGATGGCGCGCCTGATGGCACTCAGCCAGGCGCTGACCCGCGCCGACATTGACCTTTGGCGGCAGCAGGCGCTGGTCTCCGCGGGCCGCGGCCAGCCGGGCCAGCCGCCCGCCCAGGCCAATTCCAGCGCCCAGGCGCGGCTGGCGGACCTGTGGTTGCAGCGCGCCGAATTGGCGGCGCAGGAAAGCCGATTGGCGGCGCAGTATGGCCCCTCGGCCCTGCCGCTGGTGCAAGCCCGCCGCGCCCTGGCCAGCATCCAAGCCAGCTTGGTCCGCTACCGCCGCGCCTTGCTCTCCGGCCATCGCGTCTCGGCGCGAGCGGATCGCCGGGAGCGAGCCCGCCTGCAAACGGCGGTGGCGCGGGAGGGCGCGCTGCTGGCCGTCGCCGAACGCAATGCCGCACAGGACGCCATGCTGGCGGCCCAGGTGCAGATGCGCCGGGATCTGTACCAACGGTTGTGGCAGCGGCAACGGGGGCTCTGGTTGCGGCGCACGGCGCAGCCGCCGGCATTGCAAATCCTGGCACCGGCGGTGCTGCCGCGCCGTCCCGCCCGCGAGCCATGGCGGGTGGCGCTGGCCGCCGCCGCCGCCTTCGGCCTGCTGGCCGGCGCCGCCATGGCCGTCGGCGGCGACCTGGTGGACCCGCGCCTATATGAGGAAAACGTAGCGGCTTTGGGCGTACCCCGGCTGGGGGCGCTGCCGCGGCGGGAGGGGCCGGGATGGGAACGCGCGCTGGATGAATTGTGGGTGACGTGGGCCATGGCGGCGCCCGCCGAGACCACCTTCCTGTTCACCAGCGCCCTCCCCGGCGAAGGCAAGACCACCGTCGCCGCCGCATTGGCGCAGCGCCTGGCCGCGGCCGGACATTCGGTCTTGGTCGTGGACTGCCATTTTTCTTCGCCGCAGCTCACCGTCGCATGGGCCGTGTGTCCGTTTCCGGGCTTGGCGGAATATTTGAGCGGCCGGTGCAGCCTGGAGGCGCTGTTCGCCGCCGTCGCGCCATCGCGCGCAACATCGCGCGAGCCATTGCTCGCAACATCGCCGCAGCCCATCGCCATGGCGGTGCTGCCGACGGGCGCGTGGCGGCCGGAACTCGCCGGTGCGCTGGCGGGTCCGGCCCTCCGCCGCCTGCTGGCCGAGGCCACGAAGCGATGGGACTGGGTGTTTCTCGATGCCGGCGCCGTCACCAGTCAGTCCGAGATGCGCCTGCTGGCTCACGCCTGTGACGCCACCGTGCTGGTTGCCGCCGTGGGCGCGACCCGCTTTGCCGATGCCCAGGCGGCAGTGCGAAACTTGCGCGCCGGCGCGGCCAAAAAGCTAGCTTTGATCCTCAACTCCGTTCCCGCCGGGCACGCGGCGCTGCCCGCCCAGCCCGCCGCCGCGCCCGCCGCCGACGCCGTGTCCGCCGCCGCCGCCGGCGCAAATTGAGCCTTGCCGGAGTGTGATTTCCACAACGGCCAGGGAGCTTTCCGGAAACCGCATGGCTGGAGTTTCCATCTAAAATGAGTTAAATCTTTAGGGGAGGCCTTTGGACGGCTTGCGGAGGGGATAGCCAGTGAAGAAAATCCGTTTGGCGCTGGTCTTTGGTTTCGTGCTGGGCTTGGCAAGTATGGCTTCGGCGCAATCGGTGGATGCCTATTTCGGCTTCAACGCGCTGATGGCCGCGCATACGCCTAACCTGCCCTACTTGGGCGGCGGCGCCTACCTGAACGTGGGCGGCGACCTGCTCTGGTGGCACGGACTCGGCATCGGCGCCGAAGCCACCTGGCGTGCCCGTCAGGCCTTTTACATCACCCCGCCCTCCGCGACGGGGCAGCAGGGGTTTGAAGCTCCGTTTCGCCCGGTGCTTTACGACTTCAATGTCGTTTGGGAGCCGGCGTCCGCGCCTTGGGTGACGCCGTTCATCGAGGCCGGCGTCGGCGCCGCTAGTTTCCGCTTCTACACTCCGTACTACAGCTGCGGCTATTTCAGCGGCTGCACCAATTACCAAAGCTCCAACCACCTCATGTTCCACCTGGGCGTGGCGGCGAACGTCTACATCACCGACCACATCTTCATTCGGCCCATGGCCAATCTCTATCTCATCCGCCACGACTACGAGTTCGGCGTCAGCTCGGCTCGGGAGTTTGGCGTGGCTATTGGATATTCGCTGCGCGCCACTCCGTTTTAAACCGCCGGTGCGCGGCGGGACGCCCCGCCTGCCGGCGGCGGGGCTGGGGCCCACGCTCGTCAGCGGCGGGTGGCTTGCAGGCTACCCCGCCTTGTGGGAGGATCGGGCAAATGCCGCAACCAGCCGTGCCGCGCGGCGGAGCGGGAAGTTCTTTGAGCGCGGCGCCCGGTTGCGATTGCTTGCAGGAGGCGAGGGATGATTTACAAGTTGTGCGCGGTCTGCCAAAAATACTTCGCCGGTGAATTGGATGGCGCCTACGTTTGCCCCGCCTGCCGGGCGCAGGGCGCCGTCGCCGCTCCGGTTGCGGCCAGCGGCCCCCGGGCCGGAGTGGGAGGGGGAACCATGACTTCCGCCTCCGCGCCCAACGCGCCGCGCGCGGCCTAGTTCGCGATGCCCGCGCTGCTAGCTTGTGCAGATGCCGCCGTGGCGCGTGCGGCGGATGCGGAACTCTCGATCCAAAGTGCCGCTCTGCGGGACGCTGGCGTCAACGTGCTGTGGCTGGCGCCGGCGGAAACTCTGCTCGCTGGATCTTGCGCCGCCGGGGACGCGCACCAGATGAACGCCGCCTGGGAGCGCGAGCAAACGCCCGCCGTGGCGTGGCTTCCGGCGGAGGAGGCCGTTGCTGAGTTGCCCGCTTGGATCGCGGCGCAGATCGCCGCCGGCGAGTTCGACCGCATCCTGATGCTCGCCGCGGGCGAAGCCTTCGGTCCGGCGGAAACAGCCTTGGCCCGCCGCCTGCTTGCCGCCGGCGCCGAAGCCGTCGAACTGCTGCCCATCGCCGGTCTCGGCGAACTCAGCCAAAGCTGGATCAGCGGCCGCCGCGCCGCGGCTTGCCTGATCGCGTGAGGCGCAACTCGCGGGGGTAGCGCCCGCGCCGAGCAATGGCGTGGCAGCACGCCGCGCCGGGCAACAGGGGCTGGGGCCGCGCGGTCCGCGGCTCAGCCGCGGCTAAGCGGGACGCCCTCCGCGGGTACGGCTCGCAAAGGCCGGCTGGTTCGGTCTTGGCCTGCCGGTTCGTGCTCGTTCCGCGCACGCGGCGGCCTGAAATCGCTTAGCCGGCGCGCGGCAGCAGGTCGGCGAGAAAGACGGTTCCGACCAGCCGGTTCTCCGCATCCACCACGGGGAGCTGGTGCGCCCGCTCCCGCAGCATCAAGTCGCGCACGGTGGGCAGCTCGGATTCCGGATGGCAGGCGGGCGGCTCGCGCCGCATCACGTCCTGGGCTGGGACGTTGCGCGGATCCCGGCCATCGGCCACCACCCCGAGGCAGAGATCCCGCTCCGACACGGTGCCCAGCAGCCGGCCGGTTTCGGGCTCAATCACCGACACGCGGTGCACCCCGTAGTCGCGCATGATCGCGGCGACGGTCTGCGCCGATTGCCCCACCGTGCACCAGGCCGGCGTGGCACGCATCACCGCCGCGACGGTCAAATGATTCTTTTGCACCTTCCAGAGTACGCCGAAGTGGGCGCGCGGCGGGCCACGCACCCGCCGCGAATGCCCGCCTCCGCAAGGGGGCGGTTTCGGCTCCATTGCTTGGCGCGGGCCCCAGCCCCGCCGCTGGCGGGGCGTCCCGCTTGCGAGCCGGCTGGGCCGGGGATCCCAGCCCGCCCCAGCCCGGCTGGCGCGTCACTCCACCCCAACGCGCACCGCTGCGCGTTGGGGACCCCGGCTTTGGGGGCCGCGCCGCTTCGCTTGCCGGGGCGGGCCGCAGCGATTGCCAGCGCGCCTGCGGCGCGGGGGAGTTTCGCGGCCTTTCCCCGCCTGCTTTGCTCCCCGAGCAAAAGCCGCGGCCCCCGCGAGCGGGAGGTCAGTACGCGCCCGCCGGCGCCGCACCGGCCTCCGCCTGGATCGGCTCCAGTCCGAGCCGCTGGCGGCATTCACTGAGCATGGCCACGGTGCGCGTCGCGCCAATGCGGCTGACGCCCAGCGCCCGCGCCTCCAGCAGCGCGTCGAGGGTGCGGATGCCGCCCGCCGCCTTCACCCCCACCGTCGGCGGGCAATGCCGCCGCATCAGCGCCAAATCTTCCATCGTCGCGCCGCCGGCGCCGAAACCGGTCGAGGTTTTCACCCAGTCCGCTCCCGCTTCGGAGCAGATCTCGCAGAGGCGGATCTTGGTCCCGGTGTCGAGATAGCAGTTTTCAAAAATGACTTTCAGCTTGGCGCCGCCGGCGTGCGCCGCCTGCGCCAGTTCCCGAATTTCCCGCGCCAGGTAAGCCCAATCGCCGCTCCGCGCGCGGCTGATGTTGGCCACCATGTCCAATTCGACCGCGCCGGCGCGGATCGCTTCCCCCGCCTCCGCGATCTTGGCGCCGGTCGTCTGGCTGCCGTGCGGAAAGCCCACCGTCGTGCCCGGTCCAACCCGGCTGCCGGCCAGCAATTCCACGCAGCGCGGCAGATAATGCGGCAGGATGCAGACCGTCGCCGTCTGGAACGCCAGCGCCACGCCGATCCCCGCTTCCAACTCCTCGGTGGTCAGCACCGGATTGACCAGCGAATGGTCAAACATCCCGGCGATGTCCCGGTAGGTATAGTTCTCCGCCATGGGGATATTAGACACCCAAACGCCCGGCCCCGCCGCCGCGCGGCGCTCCGGGGCCGAGCGGTGCCCCCGCGCCGCCACCGCCGGCCCGAGCGGCACGGGTTACGGTGGAAACCGTGCCGGGGATGGGTCGCCCAGCCGTCATACAATGGCCTAGCCATGCCCGCCGCGCCGCCGCTGCCGGTCACCCCCGCCCTAATCTCCTGGGCACGCCAGGAAAGCGGGTACCCGTCCGCTGCGGTGGCCAAACGCCTGGGGGTTAAGGAGGAGCGCCTCGTGGCTTGGGAGCGCGGCGAACGCCAGCCGACAGTCCGGCGCAGGTGGAGAAGCTTGCGCAGGTCCTCCGGCGGCCTCTCAGCATCTTTTTCCTCCATCGGCCGCCGCAAATCCCCCCGCTCGCCACTGAATACCGGCGCCTGCCGGGCGTTCGGCCCGGCCACGAGTCGCCAGAGCTGCGTCTCGCCCTCCGCCAAATGCTCACGCGCCGGGAAAACGCGATTAACCTGCTCGGCGAACTTGGCCAGCCAGTGCCGGAGTTTCGGCTCCGGGCGCATCTGGACGAGCCGCCCGGCGAAGTCGGGCGCCGGCTGCGCGATGCACTGGGAATTGATATCGCCGCCCAGGTGGCATGGCCGGATGCCTGGCGCGCCTGGGCTGGCTGGCGCACCGCCGCGGAGCGCCTGGGCGTTCTGGTGTTCGTGTTTAGCCGGGTCGCCCTGGATGAGGTTCGCGGCCTGGCGTTGCTTCGGGCTCCGCTTCCGGTGGCCGCCATTAACGGCAAGGAAATCCCGGAAACCAAAATCTACACGCTGGTGCATGAGGTCGTTCATCTCATGCTCGCCGCCAGTAACCAAGAAGGCCCAGCAACGGAAGACACCCGGCCGGCGAGGGAATGGGCGGCCGTGGAGCGTTTCGCGGAGATCGCCGCGAGCCGCGCGCTGATCCCGGAAGACGGCCTGCAAGCGGCGGTCCTGAACCTGGGGCAACCCCGGTCTTGGGATATCGCCGGCGTGCGGCGCGTCGCACGGCGGTTTAGAGTGACACCGCTGGCGGCGGCCACACGCCTGCGTGAATCCGGGCTCATGACATGGGAGGCGTACCGGCATTGGCGGGCGGCCTGGGAGGAGCACGTGAAGACGCTGCCGCCACGCAAGGGCGGGATCGCCAGCCCGGCGGAAAAGGCGGTCAAACGAGCCGGTCGCCCGTTCGCGCAGCTTGTGCTGGAAGCCCTATCGGCAAATCGCATCACCTCGCTTGAAGCCGCCAGGTACTTGGAGCTGAAATTCGACCACTTCGATGAGCTGCGGTCGAATCTCGCCGCCGCGCGCGCAATTCCCTCCACCGAGGGCCGCCGGCCGTGACCGCGGGAGCGCCCGCGGCGATCTACGCCGTTGATACCAGCTCGCTGATGGACTGGTACGCTCGCTACTACCCTACGGACGTGTTTCCGGGCATCCTCGGCCGGCTCGAAGACCTCGTGGCCGCCCGCCGGCTCACGGCGCCGGGGCTGGTAAAGGAAGAGATCGAGGCCGTCGGGCCGGCCGGCCTGAAGGAATGGGTTGACGCCCACCCCACGCTGATCGTCCCGACGCGCGAGGTGCTGGCCGTAGCCGTCGCCATGCAAAATCAGTTCGCCGGCCTGCGTGACGCGAAGGCGGAGCACGAAGAGGCCGACGCCTATGTGATCGCGCTGGCGCGGCAGCGCGGCAGGGTGGTGGCCACGCAAGAGACGCCGGCTGGGGAAAAGCGCAATCCGAAGCGCACGCATTATATTCCCGACGTCTGCCGCGAGTCGGGCATCGCCTCCGTTAGCTTCCTGGGGCTGATGCGCCGCGAGCGGTGGCGGTTCTGAGGCCGTAGCGGTGGGCGGTCGACCCAGGCCGCACCGGGCGCCGGGAGGGCGGGCCGCCGGCATTGTTATCGCGTCGGGGTGTCGCCGCCAGGGCTGGCGCGCGGGTCGGGAAGTGAGGCGGCTGGGACTCGAATTCAGGGACCGGGGTTCGCCCCCAGTCGTTTGTCGTTGACATCGCGTATCCACTGTGATAAACTCCCTCCTGTGGCCGACAGCCGTTTCTACGTCGCCAGGCCAACTGCGGCATTAGTTCTGGCTGCAGTGGTGGCATTGCTTGCCGCAGAGGTTCTGCTGCTTCGCCGCAACGGAGTACTTCAGGCGGAGTTAGCCGCGGAGCGCCGGATTTTAATTCCGCCTGTCGGCTGGCAGCTTCCAGCGTTGCACGGTTTGGCGCCTGGCGGCGCGCCCGAAGACGTCCACTTTAGCGCTGGGCATCGCTCGTTGGTGATCGTCACGGATGCCGGGTGCTCCGAGTGCAGGGCTTCCCGCCCAAGCTGGGAAGCCGTTGTTTCCTCCCTACCGCGGTGGGCTCCGCGTCCAGTGGTGGTCGCGATGCACGTCGGGAGCTTCCCTATAAGTCCGAGGTGGCTGCGCGCTGCCGGGCTCAGCCGGGCAATCGTCGTCACCCACATCGGAGCGGGTGAAATGCTCGCATCGCGGTTTCTCATGGTGCCAATCACTTTGGTGGTTTCGCCTGAGGCCAGGGTGGTGGGCGTCTGGTTGGGGAAACTGAGTGCCAGCCAGGTTCAAGGCGTTGTGCGCGTGTTGATGACCGAACCGAATGGGGGTAATCATGTCCATGGTACGCAAGCTCGTTCGTAGGTGTGGCGCAAACACAGTTGGATTAGTCGTGGTGGGTGTGCTGCTGGCAGCGGCGCTAGGTGTACTTCCCAGCGCATTTGGCGCATCGCCCCAACTGCCCAGGTGCGAATTGGTTCCATGCAACCCGGACACCAGCCAGCCTTGCTACCAACCGCCGAGCAGGTGCTATTGCGAAAACACAGTCTATTACCCGAACTACTATTGCGGACCCCCTACGCTATAGGTGCCAGACGGAGTTACGCCTGGTTTTGGGTGATCGTCCTGGGCAGCGCAGTGCTGGTGCTCGCGGTTGGGGGTCCGCACTTGGTCGCACAGGGTGCGCCACCCACGTTTAAGGCTGCCAGCACTGTTGTGGAGTTGGTGCTGCGCGCGACGGACGAATCTGGGAAGCCGGTCACCGACCTGCGGCGCAGCCAAATCGAGGTGTTGGACGACGGTCACCCGGGCCGCGTCGTCTCGTTCCGGCCGGCGTGGAAACAGGCCCCGGCGCAGCAGGCAAGGAGCGCTGGCGGACGGCCGAAGCTGGCGCCGCCCCCTGCGCAAGGGAACCCACCAGCCTTGGCGCCGGGCCCGCCGCGCTATCTGGGATTTGTCATTGACTTGACCGCCTCGCATTACGCCATTCGGCAGTCCCGCCTGGCGATCGCTAAATTTGTTCGCTCCGGGCGTGCGCGGGGACGGCCGCTGGCGTTGTTCGCGGTGGGCGAGCAGGGACTGATGCTGATTCCGTTCACCGCCGACCGCGGCGCCTTCCTCAATCGCCTCATGCGCGTCACACTCCGCTGGTCGCCGTGGCAGGAGGGCGAGGTTCTGCGGGAACTCATCAATGGGCTGCAGGATTGCGCACGCGCCGGCGGCGCAACGAGCGGTGTCACGGGGGCATTGATCTTCGCGCGCTCTCACAATCAGTGTGGAAGGGATTTGGTGCACCAATACACGAATGAGGTGCTCTGGCACACCAACGATGTGCTGTCATCGCTGATCGCGGTGGTGCGGTATCTAGGCAGCCTGCCGGGTCCGAAGACGCTGGTCTACCTGGGCCCGGGGTTCATGTTCAGCCCTGGGCGCGTGGCGACGCTGGCGTATGAGAGCGATCTGGGGCCGGCGAACGATCTCCTGCTTGAGCTGGCGCCCGAGCAGCCGCATCTCTGGGAACTCGCCGACGCCGCGCTGCATGCGGACGTGACATTGGACGGTGTGGACCCGCGCGGTCTGATCACCAACATCAACTCGCTTCCGGGACGCGTGAGGGTGAAGCTATGGGGCCCGATGGGGCCGCGGGTGGCGACGGAGTTCTGGACCGAGGTGAATGAAGGCGATCACGATGGGATGGCGGCGGCGGTTGCGCCGACGGGCGGGGAGGCGATCTTTCGCAGCAACGACGTCGCCGGCGAACTCGCCGCGGCCGCCGGGAGCGACGAAGGCGTGTATTACGTCTCCTACGTGCCTGCCGACCAGCGGCGGGATGGGCGGTTTCATAAGATCAAGGTGCTGGCGCGGAGAGGCGTGCGCATACGGACCCGGGCGGGATACTACGCGCTACGTCCCAAGTTGCTGGCGGCGACCTTTTGGGCGGGGGAACCGGGAAAACGGGGGGCTGCCCCGGTTTGCGTGCGGATTCCGAACCGTGCGTTGCATTGGTACGGCGGCGGCGGGCGCCGCACGGATTTGCTGAGCGTATGGTCGCGGATCTCCGCCGCTTCTGGCTCAATCATCGGTTCCGACTTGTGGGCGCCGTATGTCATTCCGGGCAAGAACGGCTACGTGCGGTTGACGTTGCGGCCGCGGCTGCCGGCGGGCGGCTCGATCGTGGTGCACGTCTCCGAGGTCGCGAGCGGCCGCTCGGCGGAACTGGATGCTCCGGCTGGAAGATTCCTGGCGAACCCCGCCGCGGCGGGGCACGCGCCGATGGGCGCCTGCGGTTCCGGGCCCGGAGGCGGCTGAGTTCCCGTTGGGATTTGGGATGTGCCGGCCACCCGAGCTCGGGAGAGTCCGTCCTTCCGGGTGCCTTACTTCCCAACGGCACCCCGCTGTACTGACCCGCGCCCCGTTTCCGCGCGAGGGAATTTGGCAGTGACCCCAAGCCTGCCAGGAAGCAGGGATGGGGGTACAGGGAAAGGGGCCGGTGCTTGCGGCCCCTTCCTCACTATGGCCTCTAGCTGCGGGCCGCCGCGGAGCCGCGATGTCCGCAGCGGCCCCTTTGTTACTTGTTGCGGCCGGATAACTGTTCATCGCCCCCCGCCGGGTGCTGGCGGCGCAGCAACTCCCTGCTGAACTGGCATTCCTAGCCACGTTCCAATCCGGGAAATTGGGGTCATCGTGTGCATTGCCGATTTTGTCCTGCGCAAATTGCCACTGACAATCGTGGCGGGCACATGCTCCCATCGCGGATATAGCAAGCTGGCATTTTGGGAAAACCCAAATAGTGCGCATGCCGCTTTTTGGAGCCGAATTTCGCCGTTGATTCTTGGGTTCGCTCCATTTTTCTGGCCGGAAAATTGGCGTTCCTGATCCGCGCACGGGATTTTCCTGCCGCAGGGGATTTTCGGCGGTCGAAAAATGCACGGGCGGGGAAATTCAGGGCCGCGAAAAATGCTTTTTCCCGGCTGGTTTAAGCAGGAAATTTAGCGTTGCAATTTTCGCTGCGTTCCAGACAAACAACGGACCGGCCGGAAAGGAATTTAATTCCGCCGCGGCCGGGTTCGCCGGCCAGTGTGTGCCCAAAATGCGCAGGGCGCACCGAAATTGCCGCCGCATTGGCCGGCGCGTGGCCGCCCCGATTTTTCAATGCGCATCCAGTGGACGCGCAAAATTCCAATTAACACTCAATAAATACGAGTGAGACAATGGCAGGCGACGGCAATCGCCGCGACTGCCCAGCGCCCACCGACCCCGGCGGCATTTTGGCCGGGTTACATCCGGTTTATTTCCACTCCCGAAACGCTCTATTTTGCCGAGTTCGCGGAAGTGATGTTGGGCAGCGTAGCGTCGGCTGACAAGGAATCCTCGTCGTTTCTTGCTGGCGGTCTTGGGCGGGTGTGCAGCGAGATCGTAGGGCGCCTTGGGCCAAATGGACGCTCCGCGTTTGAGTTTCTTGCCGCGGCGGGCTGTGAGCGCCAGGTATTGGGGGCAGTCATTGGTCCCAGCGTCGCGTTTTGGGACGAAAAGGAGAAGCCGTCGGCATTCGCAGCGTGGAGCAATATCATCGCGATGGCGGCATTGTGGGCCGCGGTCAAGGCACCCCGCTCCGGACCGGTCCGCGCTCAGGTGGACCGCATGCGTGCCGTCCTTGCATCACCGCTGGCCATGGCCATGCAGGCGGGTGTTCTGGCGGAGGAGCGCCTTGGTTGGGCCCGAACCAAGCTGCGCGGCATTTAGGGGCGATGCGCCGAGCCGCGGGCTCTCAACGGCCTACGTCCTGGCCGCAACAGGAAAGCCCTGGGATAGACACGTGGCGTTGCTCGTTGCGGACACTGTTCCCAAGCGCCAGGCTCCTGTTACCGCAGCGAACCAGCGCTTGTGGCGCAACCGGCATCGGCTCTTTATGGCCGCCTTTGTAAAGCCCCTCGCGGAATGGTTCGCCCGGCCGCTGGAACGCTGAAAACCGTATCATCTGGGCCGATTCGGCGGCCATTTTGATCGGTTTTGAGCCAACGTTCACGAAATGGGTGTGAACTGGCCTCGGACCATGCAACACGGTCCCAGGAGGTTCACAGGCCATGCCCGGCGAGTTTCTTTCCGTCCCTGAGGTAGCAGCGCGGCTCCAAGTCAGCCGCAGCACGTTGGCGCGGTGGCGCCGCGTCGGGGGCGGCCCTCCGTTCGTCCCTTTTTGCCGCACCGTGCGCTACCCGGCCGCGGGACTTGGCCAAGCCGCCGGTTCGGGACGGCAAAACGAGGTTTTCCCGCGCAAGCGCGCCAACCGAGGCTAGGGGGCAATGGGGTAAACGGCGGGCACCAAAGCGCACCCGCCTAACGCAACAAACGGAACAGCCGCGACGCTCTTGGCGGATGCCGCCGCGGCTAGAAGGAAAAGGGTTATCAGGGATGAATTGCCTTTTCACTAGGCATGATGCCGCGACTCGCCTTGGGCGGGCAAGCGGGCGAGGGCCGCGACCGAACGCGGCGGCGCGAGGTGCGGCCGAATCGAAATCCGGGCAGCCGGTTGCCAACTCCGGTCCGGTGGCGATGTCGGCCTACACGCTCACAAGTGCGGGGCGAACCCTCGCCGCGCCGCCGCGTTCGGCCGCGGCCTTTGCAACCGGGGCGCGCCGCTTGCGCCCCCATCGCCTAAAAGTTGGCGGGGTGCGGGGCAGCGCCCCGCGGATTGGGTGGCGCGCGCGCCAGGAGCCCGCCTATGCCTAGGTGGCCACGGCGCGCGCGCCGCCGCATTCAGGCAGCTTCTCGCGGGTCTCTGCCACTGGGGCTGGGCATCTCGGAAGCGGACCTGCAAGGCGCTTTCCCAGCGCGGGCACCGGTCCCGCCCAAGCATTTTGTCGTCGTCTGCCGCTGCCGCTCTGCCCAAAGTCACTACGATCCGGCAACCGGGCAGCGGCACCCGGGCGGCTTATGCGCATGCCAGCACCCGATTGCCGGCGCGAACTGCGGCTGCGCCTGTGCCGAGGGTCGCGGGGTGTGGTGTGGGGAGTGCCGGCCCATAGCGGCCGTTGAGCCCCCAACCGAACAGGAGAAGCAGCGGGCCAAGGCTGGGCTAGAGGCGCTGGAACGGGAGGAGCTAGAGCCGCTGTTCGCCGCCGCGGGCGAGGAGCGGGGCCGAACGGCGCGGCTACTACAAGCTGCCGGCTTGTCGGGAAAAGCGAAACGCTACGCCGCCTGCGGCCGAATGGGTTTCACGGTGGATTGCCAGGAAATAGACGCCCACCTGTTTTACCGACTGTTCCGCTGCGGCATGCGCTTTTGCCCAGATTGCGGCCCTGCCACCATGGCTGCGCTCGTTGATCGGCACTACCCCGCCATCGTCGGCTATGTGGCCCGCCAGCCCACGCGGCGCGGCACAACGCTGGCCCATCTCACGCTCACCGTCCGCGCCCATGGCGATACCCCCAGTTCGGCCGAGATCAGGACATTCAACCGCGCCGTTCGCAAACTGTTTCGCCTGATCGAAAAGGGGGGGCTGTACCAAGAGGGCCTAGGGGCAGTGAGCAGCGTTCGACCTGGCCTGATTTGGTGCGACGAGTTTGGTGCCGAGCACAAGGGAAAGGGCGGTGCGGCTGGCGGATGGAACCTCCATTGCCACGGCATCTTCTACGGCCCGCTGCTGGATTGGGAGAAGCTGCGCGATGCATGGGAGAAGCTGACTGGCGCAACGGGCTGCTTTTTCCGCCAAATCCGCGGATGGAATCTGCGCCAGACTGGCAACCCGAAGTGGCGAACGGAGTTGGTGCGGGCGGTCTACTACACCCTGAAATACCGCGCCAAGGCTCCGTCCCGTTCCCCTGAGCGCATTGCGGCGCTGGAGTCTGCCTTCCATCGGGTGCGGCGCTTTCATGCCGTGGGCGTGTTCTACCGGCTTCCGCCGGCCGAGGGTATTGCCAAGGCCAAGACCGAGCCGGGCTGCCCCATCTGCGGCGGGAATTTGATTATCGGCTACCATCCCGTGCCGCTCAACAACCCTGGATTGAATGGGCGGCGGGATATCGAGATGGTGGCGCGCGAGGCCCGCCGAGCGCGGGCCACAGAGTTTCAGGCGGAGACACCGCCAGATGAACGGAGGCGAAAATGAGTCCAAATCTTGAACTGACGGCCCCTCCCGGGGGCGGGCCGCCGCGGGAGTGTGTGGCGAGCGGCTCTACAGCATCACAGACGGGGCCTTTGCCAGCCGCTGGCGGCCCCACGAACAGAGCGGGAGCCCCGGGCCACTGCCACGAGCCGGTTAAGCGCCCTGTGGGTTCGCCTGGCGTCACAGGCCACCGCCCGCCCCCCTGCCCGCCCTTACACCGATAACTACGCTCGCGAACTCAAGGCAGAGGGCCGGGTGGATGTGCTTTCTGAAGAACTCGTCGTCGCTCTTTGGAACAAGACATGCGAAAGGGGCGGACCGTTCCCGTTCCCTCTGCGTCGTTTCGCCCGTTGGGCAATCGTCGCAGCGGACAACATCCGCTCCAGGGGCAAAGCTGAAGGCGAAAAGGCGAACGGCGCAATGGCCGAATCGGTGCCCACCGCATTGCCGAGCCAGAACCGTTAGCTTTTTGGACCGCAACCATGGCGGAATTCGAGCCGTTGATCGGCGTGGATGAGGCGGCGGCCCTGTTGGGGGTCACGCGCTGGCTCGTTGCCGACCTGGCGCGAAGGGCGGCGATCCCGGCGCACAAGATTGGGCGATATTGGCGCTTTCGGAAGTCGGAGCTTCACCGGTGGCCCCACGGAGGGCAAGGTGAAACAGCGGAAGCGGCGCTTTCAAAGGGGCAGCTTAACTGAGCGGCATGGTGCCAGAGGTTCGTGGTGGGATTTGCGCTTTTACGATGCCGTCGGAAGGCGCGCCATAGTGGTCCTCGGCAGCCGCCGTGAATTGCCGACGAAGGCGGATGCGCACCGCCGCGCGGCAGAATTTCTTGCGCCGTTAAATGGCGAGCGGGCGGTTGAGGCGGGAATCACGGTAGCCAAAGTGATCGCCCGGTTTGTCGCTGAGGAATTGGGAAACGCGAAACAGTCTACGGTGTCTTCCTACCGGGCGCTACTGCGCAAGTGGATCGCACCGCGGTGGGGCGATGTGCGCGTGGAAGAAGTAAAGCCTTTGGCGGTGGAAGCTTGGCTGGCATCGCTTCCCCTCGAACCCAAGAGCCGGGCCAACGTGCGCGGCGTTTTTCATGTGCTCTGCGAATGCGCCCGGCGCTGGGAGTGGTTGACCGAAAACCCCATTGATTTAGTGCGCCAATCCGCAAAGCGGTCTCGCCGCCTCGCGCGGATCAGCCCGGCGCAATTCCGGCAGCTTGCTCGCTGCCCGCTGGAGCCCCAAAGAACCCAGGTGATCGCCTCGGGTTTATTGGGGCTGCGCTGTGGTGAGTTGTTTGCCCTGCGCTGGAGCGATATTGATTGGACGGCAGCAACCGTTACCGTCTGCCGCGCCGTCTGGAAGGGGCATCTGGATGTACCCAAAACCGAGGCAGGAGTGCGCGTGCTGCCGCTTCCAGCTTTGTTGGCCGCTGAATTTCAGCGCTGGCGGGCCATGGCCCCGTTCAACGGCGACGGAGATTTCATTTTCGGGTGCCGCCCCGGCTTACCGCCATGGCCGTCCGCCGCATGGAAGCGCATTCGGCCCGTCGCCGATTCTATCGGCATGCGCGGCATTGGATGGCACGCCTTCCGCCACCTGTTCCGTTCCGCGCTAGACACCGTGGGCGCGGCCGAAAAAGCACAGCAAGAGCTAATGGGCCACGCCGATCCGGCCACCACGCGAGCTTACGGCCACGGGTTGGAACAGGAAAAGCAGGGCGCAATTAATGCGGTCGCCGAACTGCTTTTTGCGTAACGGAACAAACCGGAACAACGAGAGAATCGTGCGCATTGCCCAAACAACCGGAGCGCAGTCACTTGCCGGTGGCTGGGGGTGTGAGGCGGCTGGGACTCGAACCCAGAACCCTTGCCTTAAAAGGGCAATGCTCTACCATTGAGCTACCGCCCCGCATGTCGGGGAAGCGCGCGGCGCGAAGGCAGGCCGGCGCCAGCGTCTTTCCATCATATCGCGGCCAACCGAGGGCAACCGAACAAGGGCTGAAACCGTTTCGCGCATTTCATCCCGCGCCGCCGGCCGGCGCGTTGCCGCCGGTCGCCAGCGGCAAGGCGCCAAGGTGCTTGTGATTTGGCCATGGCGCTTGGCGCCGCCCTGCGTAGGCCGCATCGCTCCGGCTCGATATTCAGAACGCGCCAATCTTCTAACGAAATGCGCCAAGACCCCTGCCATCATCTCGGGCTGGACAGTGGGCAGGCGAGCGCGGGCCGAGGCCGATCCCGGCGCGCGTTGCGCGCCGCTGGCCGGCGCCTCACCGCCCGTTTCCGGCGTCCAGTTGCCAAGGCGGGGGCTACCGTCGCCAATCCGAGTGGAGTAGGCTCTGTCCAGGCGGCCCCGCCGACACCTGGAGCGCGATGCAGGGCCGCGCCGCGCTTGAGGTGCAATGGGACGAGGGGCCGAACGCCAACGTCTCCAGCGAATCCATCTGCCGCTGCGGCCGGCGGATCTAGCCTAATTCCCCCCCGGCGAAGGCGCGCGTGGGCCGGAGCGGTGCGGCTGGCTCCCCTTGCGCTTGCCAATTCCGTCGCCCAACTTCGGGTCGCTGGTAGCCCAGGGCGCGCCTGCCGCTCGACGTGGCCCGGCTGCGAGTGACGAAGACATGCGGTCTGGCGAGCCGACCCACCCGCTCACGCTCCGATCGCGGGACGCCCCGCCCCTGGCGGGGCTGGGGTCCGCGCCAACCATTTGAACGCATTGATCCGATTACACGGACGCCACTAGAGCCCGGTCATCTTGAGCGCGGCTTCGGGAAGCCGGGCGCCTTCCAACGAGAGGCGGGAAACCGCTTCGCCCAACTGACGGAGATCCTCAGCGGATAGCTCGACGCTGATGCTGCCGAGATTGTCTTCGAGACGATGCAGTTTGGTCGTGCCAGGGATCGGCACGATCGAAGGCCTCTGGGCCAGCAGCCACGCCAGCGCGATCTGCGCCGGCGTTACGCCTTTGCGCGCCGCGGCGTCCTTGACCACCTCGACCAGCGCCATGTTCGCCTTGCGCGCCTCGACCGAAAACCGTGGCACCAGGTTGCGAAAGTCGTTGGGCGCGAACGACGTGTTCGCATCAATCTTGCCGGTCAGGAATCCAGCGCCCAGCGGGCTGAATGGAACGAAGCCGATTCCCAGCTCCTCCAGCAGCGGCAGGAGTTCGCGCTCCGGCTCCCGCCAGAACAGCGAGTATTCGCTCTGGACCGCTGCCAGCGGCTGCACGGCGTGGGCACGGCGAATCGTCTTGGCCCCCGCTTCCGAAAGGCCAAAGTGCTTGACCTTGCCGGCCGCCATCAGCTCCTTCACCGCTCCAGCGACGTCTTCGATGGGAACCGCGGGGTCCACCCGGTGCTGGTAAAGCAGATCAATGTAGTCGGTCCGCAAGTTCCGCAGCGAGGCCTCAGCCACTGCCCGGATGTGCTCGGGCCGGCTGTTGACGCCACCGCTACGCGCGCCGGTCACGGGATTTATGTCGAAGCCGAACTTCGTGGCGATCACCGTCTGCTCCCGCATCGGCTCCAGCGCCTCACCTACCAATTGCTCGTTGGTGAACGGTCCATAGGCCTCCGCGGTGTCAAAAAAGGTGACCCCCCGGTCAAATGCCGTGCGGATCAGCCGGATCATCTCGCTTTTGTCCGCCGGCGGTCCATAGCCCGAGCTCATGCTCATGCAGCCCAATCCAAGAGCGGATACTTCCAGCCTATTTCCCAATCTGCGTCTCTGCATTGTGCGTCTTCTCCTTCCTGTTAAGCGGCAGCCCGATCACAGGGCGCCGCGCCGGCCGATAGATGCCTTGAGTTGGTGACCGGGCAGCGACCGGATGCCGAGCCGCCCGCCGATGGCATGATTCTTTGCGCTGCCCCTCCGGCGGCGGGCAGGGCGGTGATTTTGGCTTGGCCATGCATCGGTTCAGCTCCTCGGGCGGCCTGGCTTCGAAGGGCTCACGAAGCCGCCGGCATGTCGCGTGAGTTTTCCGCCGCCCGCCGCCACCGGCCCGGCGGCGAGCCCTCCCAGGCGCGGAAGGCGCGCACGAATGAATTGCCGTTCTCGTAACCGAGCAGGAACGCGACCTCATTGAGCCCTAGGGCGGGGTTCGACAGGTGATGGCGAGCCAGCTGGCGCCGGGCGTCGTCGAGAAGTTGGCGATAGCTGTATCCCGCTGATTGCAGCCGCCGCTGCAATGTTCGCGGGCTCTGGTGCAACTCCCGCGCCACCTCCGCGATCCCGGGTTTCCGCGCGCCGAGGCCGCCGCGAATGACATCGCGTACCAAATCCACCACGCTATCCACCCCGGCTTGCCACCGCAGCTCGCGGTCGAAGTGCGGCGACAGAATCGCTCGCAGCTCCTCATTTTTGGTTACAAATGGCAGCCGCGCATCGCTCGCCCGAAAGACGATTACATTTGCCTTTTTGCCGCAATACACCGGGCATCCAAAGTGCCGCTCCAGCACCCCGACCTGGCCGCGCGGGCGCCGCAGCTCCACGCGCAGCGGGGAAGGATCTTGCCCGGTGCCCCGCCGGCCAATGGTCAGCACCCAGGCAAAGGAACAGTCAATGATGGCGTTTGGCTCCGGCCCTTCCGCCGCAAGCCAGCGGAACTGTATCTTCCACTCGCGTGCCCGGACCGTTTGAACGACCTCTTCCGGGCAGGTCAGGCGCTTGTAGCGCGCAAGCTGGTCAACGGCCGTTCCGAAGTCCGGCGCGGCGAGCGCCGCCAGAATGGCGGCCGGGAAATGCTCGACGCGGCTCTCGCTGCCAAGTACCACCCCGATGTCGGCTCTGCCGCTGACTTCGGTCAGCGCCCGCCAGAGCGCGAAAACAGCATCCGTGTTGAGCGGAGTCAGGGGCCGCTCGAACAGGTCCGGCGGCAATCCGGCACGGCGCAACACCACCGCGGGGCTGACTCCGAGGGCTTCAAGGCGTACTCCCAGGCTGGCTGGAACGCGAAAGCGGTTGGTCATGGCGCCTGGTGTCATCAATTGTAAGCGGTTCTCCCCCGGACCCGATATACAGAACGCGCCACACGGCTAACGAAAAGCGCCAAGGCGGCTTCCACCGTCGCAGGCTCGACAGCGGGCTACCAACCACCGGCTGAAGCCGCTTCACGCGCTGCGCTGGGCGCCGCCGGCGGTGGCGCAGTCGGCGGCGATCTCCGCCGCCCAGCGCTCGATGCGGTCCCAATCGCGATAGTCGCCGTAGCGGCAGCCGCAGGCGCGAAAGAACAGACGGCCCCAGCGGGAGAGATGATCCGGCTGGATGACGCCGGAAAACAGCTGGTGCTGGCGGAGGTTCATGGCGGTGCGAAATGGCGCGATGATCTTGGGCCCTTCGCTCTCGGCCATGGCGCGGAAGGCGCGAGGCAGCGCGGCCGGCATGCCCACGCTGAACAGCCAGACCGGCCGCCGCCCCAATTGCCCGCGCTGGCGGGCGACAAACTCCAGCGCCTCGGGAAGCCACTTTTGGTTGTGGACGGCGCTGCCCAGCACCAGGGCGTCGAAGCGATCCAAGTTGCCCACCGCCTTCAGAGCGCGCAACTCCGCGGCAATGCCGGAGCGGCGCAACACCGCGGCGATGCGCTCGGCGATTTCGCGCGTGGAACCATGCTCGGTGGCATAACCAACTAGAACAATCATCTCCAGCTCTCCCATATCCGGCGATCAGCATTCCGAGGCCCGCAACATTCCGCCGGCCCGCGGCCGCCAATGGGCCCTTTCACGCTGCCCAAGGGGAAAAGACCCCAGCGCTACCCCCATGCGACCGTAGGGGAAATGGCCCCACGATCACGCCCATGCAACCGTGATGCCGCTGGCCCTGCGCCAGCGCAGCGGCGGTGGCAACCGTCGGCCGCGGATTCATCCCGCACGAACCGCGGCGTGTGAGCGGCGCGGCGTTGGCGGGCGCGAGCCCAAGCCCCGCTGCTGGCAGGGCGTCCCGCTGCGACCGGCGCGGCGCGGAGCACCGCTTACGCGTCCAGCTGGGCCGGGCCCCGTTCGCCCTGGCCCGGCCGGCACGTCGCTGGGGGCTCGGCGCGGCCCCGCGGCGTTTGGAACAACGGATGCAAGCGTCAAGGTGGGCGCGCATATCGCGCCGGAAGGGTATTGCCATGAATGCAGTGTTCTCGGTGCTGTTTTGGGGTGCGTTCATCGCCGCCATGCTGACGGTCGGCTTGACCGACGGCGTTCGGCCCAGGCGGGCTGACCGGGCGGACGAGCGGAGTTCTCGCGTCCCACGGCGCTAATGGATGACCGCGGCATGGCGGATCAGGCTTCGTCGTTTTGGGAGGTTGTTATGAAGACATGGAATGGAATGATGGCCATGGGGGTAGTTGGATTGATGGCGTTGGGCGCCGTCGCGCAGGGCCGGCCCGGTGCCAGGCCCGCGCGGGCGATTCCGCCAGCGGCGAGCGGCCGAGCGGCGGGCTCCCCGGCCGGCCAGCAAGGCGGCGCGGCCAAGCCGGGAGGTTCGGGCGGCGCCGTCACGAACCAAGGGCAGGGCACCGGGACCAAGGATCAGACCCAGGACCGGGATCGGACCGCGGATCAAGAACGCACGCAGGATCAGGATCGAACCCAAGTGCCTGATCGCACGCAAGACCGGGATCGGCTCAACGATCAGGACCAGACCCGCGATCAGGACCGGGATCCAGACCGGACCGTGGACTCGGTTCAGGACCCAACGCAAAGCCCCGATCAGCTTCGGAGCCAAGCGCCGAGCCGCAGTCAGATCCGCAGCCAGACGCAAGGCCGCGATCAGACCCGGACGCAGACGCAAATTCGCGATCAAATCCGGAACCAAAGCCAGAGTCGCGACCAGATTCGGAACCAGACGCAGAGCCGCGAGCAAAGCCGCAATCAGGCCCAGATGATGTATCGCATGAGGAACCAACATCAGGAGATGGAGCGCGTGATGACGCGGATGCAAACCGAAATGCGGGCCATGGAAGGAACCCGCGACGCCACCGCGCAGCGGCGGAACATGGAATCCATGCGGCGGCTGATGAATGAGATGCGGGCGGCGATGACGCGCCAAGAACGCACCATGGAGCAATACCAGCAGCAAACTCCCGCTCCCGCCGGTCCGCCACAGCAGCGCTAAGGCGCTCGCCGGCGGTGGTCGCTCGGGCGCACCCGAAGTCTCGGTTCCGGGGCTTGCGGGTGCGCTTTTGGGTCGGAACCGGGTGCTGACCCGGGGCCGCGCCTTTTGCCCGGGGGGGCAAGCCGGGCGCGTGGAGGCCGCGAAACTTCCAGCGCCCCCGCGGCGCACGAAAGAACGCCGCGGCCCCCCCCGGCAGAGGAAGCGGGGTGTTCCCCGGCGACGCGTAAGCGGGGCAACGCCCCGCGCCTAGCAGCGGCCGGGCGGGGCCTCCGGTCCAGCCAGGCGCGCAGGCAGCGCTCCGCGCCGCGCCACTTGAGGCGGGACGCGCAGCGCAGGCGGGGCTGGGGCCCGCGCCTACCCGTCGCCAGCGGGATTGCGGCTGTGCGCCGGCGCGCCGCGCGCGATGCGGCCAGCGCGGAAAACTGGAGGTCCGGCGTTCGGCCGGCCTCCAGAACCGTGCGGTTTGCCCCTTTGCCGTGGGGAATTTAGCGCACCTGAAGGGGCAAAGAACCCGACCGCGGGGAAGGTGCGGCCGTGCCGCCTGTTGGATCTCACGGCAGAGCGCTTCTGGAACAAAACGTGCAACTCTCCACCCCCGCCCTCAGCGGCGAACCCAGGAGACGGCGTCATTGGCCGCCTTCGGTCATGCCGTTCCAGGGGCGAGGAGTGCAGGCGTGCGCAAATACGTTCGCTTTCTCGACGGTCTGAGAAAGTTCGCCCAGGCCCGGCTCGAACCCGGCGAAGCGATCCAGCTCGCGCGGACGCTCCTCAAGCAGCGGTGCGCGGAGCGGGAGAGCAATTTTTTGCGCTTGGCCGAACGCGGCATCTTCCACTATGACCGCAGTCCCTATCTGCCGCTGCTGGCGTCCCGGAAGATCGGGTTCGCCGATCTCCGCGGCTGGGTGGAGCGGGACGGAGTGGAAAGCGCCCTGCGTCGGCTGGAGGCGGAAGGCGTCTACTTCACGGTCGCCGAGTTCAAGGGCGTCCAGCCGGTCGAGCGCAATGGCGTGCGCATGGAGTGCCGGGAGGCGATGTTCGACAACCCCTTCTTGCACTGCGCGTATGAGGTGCGCAGCGGGGCCACGCGCAGCGCCGGGACGCGCGTGCGCATTGATTTCGAGTATCTCCACCAGCGATCGCTCTACGACGCGTTTCTTCTGGATTTGCACGGCTGCCTGACCGCGCCGGTGGCCAACTGGTTTCCCATCTTCCCCGGCGCCCCGGGCATCAACTCGAGTTTGCGCTTCGCGCATATCGGCAATCCGGTGCGGCGGTGGTTTTCCCAGGTGTCCGAGGACCAGGTGCGCGTGGATTGGGAGAAGCGGCTGGGCGTCGGCGCGATCTTCGCCATCCATCGCGCCTGCGGCAATCCGCTGGCGGAGCCGGAGTTCACCGCCTTGGAAGACGCCGGCCGCGTGGCGCGCTGGGCGGAGCAAGCCCGGCAAGAATGCGGCCGCTGCGTGGTCTATACGTTTGCCGCCTCCGCCGTGCGCGTCTGCCATGCCGCCGCCGACCTGAACCTGGACCTGACGGGGACCAGATTCCTGGTGACCGGCGAGCCCCTCACCCGGCACAAGGAGCGGGAGATCGCGGCGGCGGGCGCGGCGGCGGTGCCGGTGTACGGCATCTCCGAGGCCGGCGTGATCGCGGCCGGCTGCGGCCAGGCGCACCGCCACGCCGACCACTGCCATTTGTACAAGGACGCGGTGGCCGTCATCCCGCACCGCGAGGTGGCGCCGAATTTCGGCGTCGAGCTGGACGAGTACCTGTTCACCACGCTGCTGTTTGAGTCTCCCAAGCTGCTGCTGAACGTCGGCATGGGGGACTACGGCGAACTGGCGGCGGACAACTGCTCCTGTCCATTCACCGAGATCGGGTTCGATGTCACCCTCGGGGACATTCGCAGTTACGAGAAACTCACCGGGGAAGGCGTGACGTTCGTGGACACCGACCTGGTGCGCATCCTCGAGCACGATCTGCCGCGCGCGTTCGGCGGCAGGAGCGGCGACTATCAGCTGATGGAGGCGGAGGATGACGATGGGTTGACGCGGCTCCAGCTGCTGATCAGCCCCCATCTCGGCGCGATGGACGAAGCCGCCGTCGTGGAGGAGTTCCTGAGCCTGTTGCGCCGCGGGCGGGATACGCCGGAGTCCTGGGCGGAGTCCGGCGTGCTGATGTGGCGCCAGTCGGGGATGGTGCGCGTCACCCGCCGGGATCCGGCGCCGACCCGGAGCGGCAAGATTTTTCCGTTTTATTCCGCGCGCGCGCGTCCGGAGACGCGGACCGCCGCCTGCGTATAGAGGAACCCATGGGATTTCCCCTGCAACGACCAAGACGGCTGCGGCGAAACGCCGTGCTGCGCGCGCTGGTGCGCGAGACGGAATTGTCCGCGGGCCGGCTCATCCTCCCCCTGTTCGCGGTGCCCGGCCATGGCGTCAAGCGGGAGATCGAGCCGCTGCCCGGCAACTACCATCTGTCGGTGGACCGCTTGGTGGAGGAGGCGCGCGCGGCGCAGGACCTCGGCATCCACGCGGTGCTGCTGTTTGGACTGCCGGAGGCCAAGGACGAACTCGCCTCGGAAGCCTACGCCGCCGGCGGCACGGTGCAGCGCGCGGTGCGGGCCTTGAAGCGGGCGGCGCCCTCCCTGGTCGTGATCACCGACGTCTGCGGCTGCGAATACACCACCAGCGGCCATTGCGGCTTTCTGCGCGACGGCTATCTCGAGAACGACGCGTCGCTGGAGCTGCTCCAGCGGATCGCGCTGTCGCACGCCGAAGCCGGCAGCGACATGGTGGCCCCGGCGGCGATGTTGGACGGCCAGATTCAGGCCCTGCGGCACGCCCTGGACGCGCAGGGCTTCAGCCATCTGCCCATCATGGCCTATGCGGCGAAATACGCCTCGGAGCTCTACAATCCCTTTTTCCGCGCGGCCACGAACTCCCAGTTGGCGTTCGGCGACAAGCGGACCCATCAAATGGATTGCGCCAACGGCGACGAAGCCATGCGGGAGATCGCGCTGGACGTCGAGGAGGGCGCCGACATCGTGATGGTGAAGCCGGCGCTGTTCTATTTGGACATCGTGGCGCGGGCGAAGCGGGAATTCGGCATGCCGCTGGCCGTCTACAATGTCAGCGGCGAGTACACGATGATGGATGCCGCGGCGCGCTTGGGGCGCCTGGATCGCGACGCCGTCATGATGGAGGCGCTGGCCTGCATGCGGCGCGCCGGGGCGGACCTGATCATCACCTACTTCGCGAAGCGCGCCGCGGAGCTGCTGCGCTCCGGGACGGCCGCCGCGTCCGCCGTGGCGCCGCCGGACATGGCCGCGGGGGCGCTCAGGAGCCGGTGATGCGCGCAACGGCGCTTGCGCCGCCGCCATCCGCGCCGCGCGCCGCTCCGCCTGGCGATCTGCGCGAATTTGTCGGCCGGCTCGAGGCGGGCGGCCACCTGACGCGGGTGCGGGAGACGGTGGACTGGCGATGCGAACTCGGCGCGCGCGCGCGGGCGGAGCGAGCGCCGCTGCTGTTCACCGCGATTCGCGGTTATCCGGGCTGGCAGGTGTTCGTGAACGGCCTGTTCGGCCGCGCCGCCATTGCGCTCGCTTTGGGGTTGGATCCCGAGGCGCCGGCCCGCGCCATCGCCGCTGCTTGCCGGCGGAGGCTGGCGGCGCCGGTGGCGCCGGTGATGGCGCCGTCCGCGCCATTCCTGGCATGCGTGGCCGAGGGCGGGGCCGTGGACCTCCTGCGGCTGCCCGTCCCGCAATGGAGCGACCAGGATGCCGGCCGCTATCTGGGCACCTGGCATCTAAACATCACACGGGATCCGGAAACCGGAGAGCGCAACGTCGGCGTCTATCGGATGCAGGTTCTGGGCCCCGCGCGCGCCACGGTGAATGCCATGGCGGGCACCGGCTTGGGGGCGCACCTCGCCAAAGCCGAGCGGATCGGCCAGCCGCTGCCCATGGCCGTGGCCATCGGCGTTCCGGAGTCCTGCGTCATCGCCGGCGCTGCCAGTTGTCCGCGAGGAATGGACGAATATGGTCTGGCCGGCGCGCTGCAACAGGCGCCGGTCGAGCTGCTGCGCCTCGAGGCAACCGGCTTGGATGTTCCCGCGGGCGCCGAAATCGTCATCGAGGGGCGGATCCTGCCGGGGCGGCGGGCCCGCGACGGCCCGTTCTTCGATTATTGCGGCCATGTGCAGACCCAGCCGGCGGCGCCGGTGTTCGCCGCCGACCGGATCCTGATGCGCGAAGGGGCCATCTTCCGCGGCGCGGCCGTGGGGGTCGCGGGGGGCGAGGATCACCAACTGTTCGCGTTCCTGGCGCGGCTCGGGTTGGTGGATTTCCACGGACCCCGCGGCAAACAGCGGCTACAGAACGTGCTCTGGAAGCACCGGCGATTTCGCGCCATCCAGGCGATGGGGCAAGCGCGCCGCGCGCTGTTCCCGCGCCGCCGCTCCTAGCCGGCGGAAACTCCAGTCGCGGGGCCGCGCGCGCCAATGACCCGGCGCGCCGACGTTCATCGCCCACCGACCGGTGGCGCTGTCGGACCGCCTGGCGGCTACGCTCGCAGATGGCGCAGATAGTTGTAGCTGCGCCGGATGCTGGTCAAGATCGGCAGGCTGCAATAATCCTGCTCGACATAGATGTGCTTGGTTCCGGCCAGTTTGACGTGGCGGAAAATCCGCGGCCAATCAATGCGCCCGCCGCCGACGTAATCGAACGGGATGGTTCCCGGCTTCGGCCAGGCGTCGAAATGGTCGCCCGCCGGCATGTGCTTCTTCATGTCCTTGATGTGCAGCAGCGGAAAGCGGCCCGGAGCGCGCCGGAACCACGCCACGGGGTCCTGCTTCGCCCAGACCATCCAAAAGATATCCGCCTCGATTTGCAACTGTCGCGGCGTCGTCTCCTTCAGGAAGACATCCATCGCCGACGGCCCGCCGCCGACATTCACGAACTCCGGCCAGTGCGGGTGATAGCAGAGCTGCACACCGCGCCGCGCCGCCTGGTCGCCGGCCCGCGCCAGCAGCTTCGCCCGTTGCCGCCAGTACGATGCCGGTTTCAGGATCGGCTCCATGCAGACGATGTAGCCCATGCCCAGCGCCTTGGCGTGACTGATGGTGGTTTCCCATTCCGCCGGGCTGCCCGGCATGGTCCAGGTGCCGCTCCAGGTGACCAGCCCCGCCCGCGCCAAATCCCGTTTGGTTCCCGCCACCCCGCCCGGCAGCGCGTGCAAATCCAGCTCCACCGCCTTATAGCCGGCGCTGCGCACTTCGCGCAGCGTCTTTTCCGGCGCTTGCGCGAACATATGCCGCACGGTGTAGATTTCCAGACCGATGGCACCCGGCCAAGCCAGTGGTTCGGCGGCGAAGGCGGGCAGCCGGGTCGCCGCCAAAGCGGCGCCGCCGGCGGCGGTGGTGAGGGCGGAGGTGAGGAACGCGCGGCGATTGAGCATGTGAGCAGATCTCCTTGGATCAAAGGTGAACGGGAACGGGTGCAGTATACCTCCCCGCCGGTGGTTTGTCTGCCGCGCCGCGCCAGGAAGGGCACTGTATTTCGCGATACATTGCCGCCATTGCGGGGGCCGCGCCTATCAACCTGTCGACGGGCAAGCTCCGCGCGGCAGGCGACAGGGAACCACCGCAGGCAAGTACGCCAGCGCGACGGCGCAGCGCCGGCGCGCGGCGTTATGCGGGGGGCTTGGCGGCGGCGTCAGCGCCGCCGGCATCGAGCCGATAGCCCACGCCGCGCACCGCGACCAGCAATTTCCGCCCCTCGGCGCGCGCCTCGATCTTGCCCCGCAGCCGCAGCATGTAGACGTCCACGGTGCGCTCGGTGATGAAATGCTGCGGTGACCAGACCGCGTCCACGATCTCCCGGCGCGTCAGCGCCCGCCCTGGGCGCCGCAGCAGGAACGCCAGCATGCGGAACTCGGTATCGCTCAGCTCCAGCGGATGCTCGCCGGCCGGATCGCCGGGCGCCGCCAGCCAAGCGCTGCGGGCGCGCAGGTCCAGGCGGATGGGCCCGGCGCGCAGCTCCTCGCCGCCGCCGCCCCCTTCCCGCAGCCGCGCATGCACCCGCGCCGCCAGTTCCCGCGGGCTGAACGGCTTGGTGACGTAATCGCTGGCGCCGAGCGCGAAGCCCTTCAGCCGGTCCGCCTCTTCCGCCAGCGCCGTGAGCACGATCACCGGCAGTCCCGCCGCCGCCGGGTCCTGCCGCAGTTGCCGCAGCAATAAGAGCCCGCTGCCAGCGGGCAGCATCAAATCCAGGATCAGCAGCGCCGGCCGCAGCGTGGCGACCTGCGCGAGAACCCCCTCCCCGGTCGCATTGACGACCGCGCGAAATCCCTCGCGCTCCAACTGCCGCCGCACCAGTTGCGCCACGTCGGGGTCGTCTTCGACGACCAATATCAACGGCCCGGCGCCCGGTTTCGCCTCCGGCCCTGCGCCGCTCACGGCTAGGCGCGGGGCGCCACCCGCCCCGCCGCCGATTCCCATTGATGGTGCCGCACGTCCACGCCTTCGACCCAAAAGATCACTTCTTCCGCGATGTTGGTGGCGTGGTCGGCCAGCCGTTCGAGATTGCGCGCCACGAAGATCAAACTGAGCGCCCGCTCCACGATCGCCGGATCGGCGATCATGCGGCGGATCAGCTCGCGGAAAATCTGGTCCCGCGCCGCGTCCACTTCCTCATCCGTTTCCAGCACGCGCCGCGCCTGCTCGACATCGCGCGCCAGCAGCGCGTCCAGCGCCTCCCGGACCATCATCTCCGCCCGCGCCGCCATCAGCGGCAGGTCCACCAGCGGGGGCGTCACGGGCTGCGCCAGCAGATGCGGCACCGCCTGGCAGATGTTCACCGCCAGGTCGCCCATCCGCTCCAGGTTGTTATTGATCTTCACCACCGCCGCCAAAAATCGCAGATCGGCCGCCAGCGGCTGCTGCAAGGCGAAAAGCCGCAGCGCCCGCTCGTCAATCTCCACCTCCAGGCGGTTGATCTCCGGCTCGATCTCATGCAGCACCGTCTCGCTCGCCGCGGGATCGCGCTCGCTGAGCGCCCGCATGCCGCGGTGGATGGCGGTCTCCACCAAGCCGCCCATGCGGACGACCAGCTCCTTCAGTTCTTCCATCTCCTCGGCGAAATGTTTGCGCATGGGCCTGATCCATCCCTAGCCAAAGCGGCCGGTCAGGTAATCTTCCGTTTCCTTCCGGCCGGGATTGGTGAATAGCTGCTGCGTCGGCGCGGTTTCCACCAGCCGCCCGGACAAGAAGAATGCCGTGCGATCGCTGATTCGCGCCGCCTGCTGGAGATTATGCGTCACGATGATGATGGTGTAACGCGTTTTCAGCTCCAGCGCCAATTCCTCGATGCGCGAGGTGGCGATGGGGTCGAGCGCCGAAGCGGGTTCATCCATCAGCAAAATCCGCGGCTCGATGGCCAGGGCGCGGGCGATGCACAGCCGCTGCTGCTGCCCGCCGGAGAGCGCGTGCGCCGGCGTATCCAGCCGGTCCTTGACCTCATCCCACAGCCCGGCCAGTTGCAGGCTGCGTTCCACCGCCGCATCCCGGTCCGCCTTCCGCTTGGCCAGCCCGTTGACCTTCAGGCCGTAGGCGACGTTGTCGCGGATGGAAAACGGGAAGGGATTGGAGCGCTGAAAAATCAAACCCACCCGCCGCCGCAGGGCGATCGGATCGGCACCGGGAGCGTAAATGTCCTCGCCCTCCACCCGCACCACGCCCGTCAGCCGGGTGTTGGGGATGGTGTCGTTCATCCGGTTCAAGGTGCGCAGGAAGGTGCTCTTGCCGCAGCCGGAAGGACCGATCAGCGCCAGGATCTCCCGCTCCGGCGCGGTCAGGGTGATGTCGAACAGCACCTGCCGCGAGCCGTAATAGAAATTGACCTCGCGCGTGGCGACCGCTTCCGCGGGCTCCGCCGCCGGCTGGGCCGCCGGCCGCGCCCGGGTCACGGCGGCGCGAAAATCAAGGTCAGGCATGCGGTTTTTCCTCCAGCGTCGCCGCCGTTGGCGCCTCGTGGCGCGCCTCGCCGGCAACCAGCGGCAGCCGAATGGTGAAGCTGCTGCCGCTGCCCAAGCGGCTGGCCATTTCGACCGTGCCGCCGTGCTCCTGGGCGATATGCTTCACCAGCGCCAGCCCCAAGCCGCTGCCGCCCGGGCGGGCGTGGCTTTTATCCGCGCGATAGAAGCGCTCGAAGACATGCGGCTGGTCCAAGGAACTGATGCCCACCCCATTATCCCTAACCTGCAAGCGATAGTCGCCGCCGCAAACCCGGCCGCTCAGTTCCACCGCCAGCGCCGCCGCCGCGCCCGCGCCTGCGCCCTGGGTTCCGTGCACCAGGGCATTTTCTCCCAGGTTCAGCAGCGCCCGGTGCAGCGCCTCGGCGTCGCCCCGCACCCAGCCCGGCTCAACCGCGCCCACCGTCACCACCGCGCCCCGTTCCGCCGCCAAGGGCCGCAGCACCGCCGCCGCCGGCGCCAGCAGCTCCGCGGCGTTCAGACGCTGAAACTGGAAGGGATATTGGCCGGTCTCCATTGAACTTAGGGTCACCAGGTCCGCCGCCAGCTTTTCCAGCCGCCGGGCATTGTGCTGGATCACGGTCAGTGGTTCGCGCCAATCCGCTCCTCCGCCCAGCGCCGCCAAGTCCTCCTGCAAGATTTCGGCGTAACCGCGGATGGAGGTGACCGGCGTGCGCAATTCATGCGAGGCGGCGGCAATGAAGTCGCGCCGCACGGTTTCCAGCCGCGCCAGGGCGGTGATGTCCCGGGCGGCCAGTACCACGCCATCCTCCGCCCAAGGCGTGACCTCGATCTGCAACACCCGGCCGTCGGCCAACTCCAGGCGTCCCGTCTTGCGCCCGGATTTTCCCGCCGCCAGCCACTGCGCCAGTTCCGGAATCCGCGCCAACGCCGCCGGCCGTTCGCCCGCCTGCGTTCCGTGCAGCGGCCAAAGATCATTGGCCGCGTGGTTGGCGAACAATAGCCGTCCCGCCGGATCCAGCGCGGCGACTGCCGTGTCCAACCCATCCAAAATGCCTTGCAAGCGGGCCGACTCCGCTGCCGCCGCTTGTGCCCGCCGCCGCTCCTGCCGCCAAGCCGGCGCCAAAATGCCGGCGACCGGCGCCAGCGCCGGCGGGGCCGGAGTTTCCGGTTGCTGGATGAACTCTCGGGCCCATTCCTGCCACTGTCGCCGGACCGTCCCGCGCGCCGCGCGCCAGGGCCAACCGCGCCATTGCATCATTCCGGCCACCTGCGTTCTGGGCCATCGCCCGGAATCGGCGGTCCCAACGCTAGCAGCGGTTTTGGCGCGCCCCAACGCCGCCACGCGAGCGCTAGCGCCTCGCCCGTTTGTTCCGTGTTGCCGCGATCGCGCGCCACTATTCCCATTATCGCCACCCGCCGCCGCCGGTTCGGAGCCGCCGCCGCGGGTTTCATCGAACCGTCATAATTCGCCGCCGCCGCGATGTGCCGCCCATCGCCGATCCAAGCCCATGCGCCGGGCGCGCGCCCGCCGGCCGTGCGCGGGCCGGGGCAACGGGGCGTTGGGCCAAACCTCCCATTCATCAAATCGTCACAATCCTTTCCCGCCGATTACGGCAATCTGGTCGTGACCCATTCGGTTCTCACAATCGTGCTTATGAACAAGACATCTGCCATCTCGCTCAGCCTGGCGTTTTCTCTCTCCGCATGGGCCGCGGCGCCCAAGCCCAAGGCTGCACCCAAAGCCAAGAAATCGGCCGCCTCGATCCGCGCCGTCGCAGCCCCCACGAAACATGCGGTGACGCCGGCGCAGCCGGGACCGGACGGCGCGAACGCCGTCGCCGCTCCGCAATCCGGCGCCGGTGGCCGGCAGGACGCCCCGCTGGGCTTCCGCATCGGCGGCGCGACCTTCACTCCCGGCGGCTTCCTCGATTGGACGTCGGTTTGGCGCTCCACCACCGTCGGCAGCGGCATCGGCACCAATTTTGGCTCGATTCCGTTTTCCAACACGCCCGGCGGCCAGCTGAGCGAATTCAATGAAAGCGCGCAAAACTCCCGCTTGGCGCTGATGGTCAGCGCCCATCCCGGCGGTGAGCAGGTCACCGGCTATGTCGAGGCGGATTTTCTCGGCGTACTGCCCGCCAACGGCCACGTCAGCAGCAACAGCAACGGCTTGCGCATGCGCCTGTATTGGGTGGATGTCCGCCGCGGACATTGGGAGGTGCTGGGCGGGCAGAGCTGGAGCCTGCTGACGCCGAATCGCAAGGGCTTGTCGCCGCTTCCCGCCAATATCTTCTTCACCTCGAACATGGACACCAACTACCAGGTCGGCTTGGTGTGGTCGCGCGACGCGCAGCTGCGCGTCATTGACCACATCAACCGCAACTGGACGCTGGGCGTTTCCCTGGAGAACCCCAACCAATATGTCGGCTCCAGCGTGGTGCTTCCCAGCTCCGACTACGCCGGCCAGTTCGACACCGGCGGCAACACCGGCGCCTCCAATCCGCGGCCGGACATTATCGCCAAGCTGGCCTACGACGGCCATTGGGCCGGCCACCGCGTGCACGGCGAAATCGCGGGGTTAATCAGCGGCTTCCACGACGCCGTGCCGGGCACGCTGGCCACCAACAGCGCCACGGGAGCGGGAGGCGAGCTCGACGGCAACGTCGAGTTGTTGCCGCATCTGGATCTAGTGTTGAACAGCTTCTTCAGCGACGGCGGCGGCCGCTATCTCTTCGGCCTCGGCCCGGACCTCATCGTCCGCCCGGACGGGCAGATCTCTCCGGTGCACTCCGCCTCCACGCTGGATGGCTTCGAGTACCAATTTCGCCGCCGCTGGATGGCCTATGGCTACTACGGCGCCGCCTACTACGGCCGCGACTACGTGCTCGGTCCCGGTGGTCCGGTAGGTTACGGCTTTCCCGGTTCTAGCAGCGGCAGCAACCGCGCCATTCAGGAAGGCACGTTTGGCGTCATCCACACTTTCTGGAAGCAGCCGCGCTACGGCGCCCTGCAACTGATCACGCAGTATTCCTACCTGACCCGCGCCCCCTGGTGGATGGCTCCCGGCGCGCCCCGCAACGCCAGCCTGAACATGGTCTACGCCGATCTCCGCTACGTGCTTCCCTAAGGGACGGCCGGGGAATTCAGGTTCCCCTGGCTCACTGTCGCCGCCATGGCCGCGGGACGAGGAACGGCCGGCGGCGGCGTGGGGTATGCCTCCGGCTTGCGTGCGGTCGCGCTCGGCGGGCCGGCGCGGCACGGGGCTCGCACGCGGCTGCCCCTGGGGGCGCGGGCCGCTTGCCCGCCGCCGCCGGGCGCGGAGGTGCCGTGCGCGCCCCCAGGGAAACGCCCATTCCTCGGGTAAGGCTGCCGTTGGTTTGCGGCGCGGTGATGGCGGGATGCGCGGTGGCGCGGTACAGGCCCTGGACGCCTCGGCGGCGAATTGCGCACAATCCGCGGCGATGCTAGCATCAATGCGCCAGGCGGGACAAAGCGATGCCGGCAACGATCGTGGGAGCGAAGGCGGAGCGAGCGGCCGGAACGGCGGATTCGCCCCGTGGTGTCCTTTACCTGGCGCTGGGCTTCGGGCTGCTGAAGATTGTGCTGCAAACCCTGGCCCAAGTGGCCATGCAGCACGCCGGATATGGCATCTTCCGCGATGAGCTGTATTTCCTAGTTTGCGGCCGCCACCTGGCTTGGGGCTATGTGGATCAGCCGCCGATTGTCCCGCTGGTGGAACGCTGCACGCAGTGGTTGTTCGGGCTGCAATCGCTGCCGCTGTTTCATTTAATTCCTTCCCTGGCCGGCGGGGCCGAGGTGGCGCTGACGGGCATCTTGGCGTGGCGACTGGGCGGCACGCGCTGGGCGCAGGCGCTGGCGATGATCGCGGTGCTGCTGGCGCCGATCGCCACCGCCATCGCCGCAACGCTATCCACCAACAGCTTCGAGCCGATTTCTTGGATGGTGGTGGCGCTGGCGCTGATCGAGCTGGCCCGATTGGCCGAGCGCGGCATCACCTCCGGACCGGTGGTGGCGCGATGGTGGATTGTGCTCGGCGTCGTGGCGGGCTTGGGACTGGAGAACAAGTGGAACGAGTTTTTCTTTCTCGCCTGCGTGCTGGTGGCTCTGTTGCTGACCGCGCAGCGCAAGATGCTGGCGACCCGGTGGTTCGCCGTCAGCGTGGGGCTGATGGTGCTGCTGATCCTGCCGAACGTCATCTGGGAGATGCGGCACCACTGGGCGACGCTGCAACTGCTGTGGAATGACCAGAGCAGCGGCAAAAACGTGCATGTCGGCGCGCTGACGTTCGTGGTCAACCAGATCGTCGCCTGGGGCCTGCTGATGGCGCCGCTGTGGATCGCCGGAGTGGGCTGGCTGCTGGCCGGCCGCCGGGCGCGGCCGTGGCGGTTTTTGGGGCTGACCTACGCTCTCTATTTGCCCCTGATGATTCTGCTGCACGCCAAGGTGTATTACCTGGCGGCGATCTATCCCTTGTATTTTGCCACCGGCGCCGCGGCGTGGGACGGCTGGCTGCGCCGGGCCTGGCAGCGCAGGGGGCTGGTTCCGGGGTACGTGGCGCTGCACGTCCTGGGCGTCGCCATCACGCTGCCGGTCGTGTTGCCGGTGCTGCGGCCGGCGGCGGAGATCGCCTATATGCAGCGCCTGCACCTGCGGCCGCCGCAGCTGGAGACGGGGGCTTCGGCGGCGCTGCCGCAGTATTTCGCCGACATGCTGGATTGGCGGCATAAGGCGAATCTTTTGGCGAACGCCTATTGGTCGCTGCCGCCGGCGGAGCGCGCCCAGGCGGCCATCTTCGCGACTAATTACGGCGACGCCAGCGCGGTCAATGTCTACCGTCCGGACGTGCCGACGGCGATCAGCGGCCATCAGAACTATTTTCTGTGGGGGCCGCGCGGCCACAGCGGCCAAGTAATGATCGTCTTTGGCGAGAGCCGGAGGGCGCTGGAGCGCCAATTCGATTCGGTGCAGGTCTATGCCCGGGACACGAACCCCTACATTGAGCCCTATGAGCGCGGGCCGGTCTTCATTTGCCGCGGCTTGCACGGCACGCTCCAGCAGTTGTGGCCCAAGGTGAAGTTCTGGTACTAACCGCCGGCGCCCACGCCGGGGCATTGTCGTTGCGGCGCCGCCGGCCGGGGCCGTGCGCATGAGCGGAACGCGCGGCGTAGCCGCGTTGCGGCCGCGCCGTCTATCGGCCCGAATCTGAGTTAGTATCCGAGTCATGTCCGACTGGCCTCGCCGCAGCTTCCTGAAGACCACCGCCGCCGCTTCGCTCGCTCCCGCCCTTCCCGCCGCCGCTCTGGCGCCGCTCGCGGCCGGCGGTTCGCCCGCCGCGGACGCGCAGCAGGCAGCTGCTCCCGCCTCGCCGCGCCGCCGCGAGTTGCTGGACTTCGGCTGGCATTTTCATTTTGGCAACGCCGACAAGCCGTCACTGGACTTCGGCTTCGGCAACGGCCAGGCGTTTTCCAAAACCGGCAATCTATTCGCCCCCTGCCGGCTCCAGTTCTCCGTCGCCGATTGGGAAGCGGTGGATCTGCCGCATGACTGGGCGGTGGCCTTGCCCTTCGTCAACGATCCCGAACTGACCAGCTATGGGTTCAAGCCGCTGGGCCGCGACTATCCGGCGACCAGCATCGGCTGGTACCGGCGCGTCTTCGACGTTCCCGCCGCGGCGCGCGGCCGGCGTCTGGCGCTGGAATTCGACGGCGTCTTCCGCGATTCCATCGCCGCCCTCAACGGCAACTATCTGGGCCGCAACTTCAGCGGCTATGCCCCGTTCCGCTACGACATCACCGACTGCGCGCGCTACGGCCATCCCAACGTGCTGGTGCTGCGCGTCAACGCCACGGAGCATGAGGGCTGGTTCTATGAGGGCGCGGGAATCTACCGCCACGTTTGGCTGGTGGAGACCGAGCCGCTGCACATCGCCCCGCAGGGCGTCTACATCACCGCCGAGCCCGACGCCGCCCATGGCCACGCCGCGGTCGCCGTGGCCACGGAGCTGGACAACGATCAGGACTCCGCCGTCCGCTGCCGCGTCGTCTCCACCATTCTCGACGCCCACGGGCGGGAGGTGCTGCGCCTGCGCTCGCCGCAGCTGACTCTGGGCCCGTGGTCCCGCCGCGGCTTCCGGCAGACCGCCCGGTTGGACCATCCGGAGCTTTGGTCGCCGGACCATCCCTATCTCTACCACCTGGTCACCCGCGTTGAGACCGATGCGGGCGAGGCCGACCGCGAGGAAACGGAGTTCGGCGTCCGCTCCATTCGCTTCACCGCCGAGCGCGGATTTTTCCTGAACGGTGAGCGCACGGAGATCCAAGGCGTTTGCAACCACCAGGATCACGCCGGCGTCGGCATCGCCGTGCCCGACCGCATCCAGTATTACCGCGTCAGCCGCCTCAAGGAGATGGGCGTCAACGCCTATCGCACCAGCCACAATCCGCCCACCCCGGCGGTGCTGGACGCCTGCGACCGCCTGGGCATGATGGTGATGGATGAGACGCGGATGTTCTCCTCCGAGCCCGAGGGGCTGAGCCAGTTGGCGCGCCTGATTCGCCGCGACCGCAACCGCCCCTGCGTGGTGCTGTGGTCCATCGGCAATGAGGAGCCGGAGCAGGGCACGCCGCGCGGCGCGCGCATCGCCGCCAGCATGAAGCGTCTGGCTCGCCGCCTGGACCCCAGCCGCCCGGTCACCGAAGCCATGAACTATGGCTGGGGATACGGCCTTTCCGAGGTCGTGGACGTGCAGGGATTCAACTATGGCCTGGGCCCCCGCATTGACGCCTATCACCGCAAGTTTCCCGAGAAGCCCTGTTTCGGTTCCGAGACCGCCAGCACCTTTTCCACCCGCGGCATCTACACCTACCAGCCGACGCGCGGCTGGCTGAGCGCCTATGACGTCAACAATCCGCGCTGGGGCGCAACCGCCGAGGAGTGGTGGCAGGTCTACGCCAACCGCCCCTATCTCGCCGGCGGCTTTGTCTGGACCGGCTTCGACTACCGCGGCGAGCCCACGCCCTACGCCTGGCCGTGCATCAGTTCGCAGTTCGGCGTCATTGACACCTGCGGCTTTCCCAAGGACAACTTCTACTATTACCGCGCGTGGTGGACCGATCAGCCGGTGCTGCACATTTTGCCGCATTGGAATTGGCTGCAATGGCCGGGCCAGGAGGGCCGACCCATTGACGTTTGGTGCCACACCAACATGGAGCGCGTCGAGCTGTTCCTGAACGGCACATCGCAGGGGGCGCGCCGCGTGCCGCGCAACGGCCATGCGCAATGGTCGGTGAAGTTCGAGCCCGGAACACTGGAAGCCCGCGGCTATCGCGGCGGCAAGCTGGTCCTGACCGCCCGGCGCGAAACCACCGGCCATCCCGCCGCCGTGCACGCCGCGGCGGATTTGACCGCGCTGGCCGCCGATGGCCAGGACGCCGCGGTCGTCGCCGTGTCCATCGTGGACGCGAAGGGACGCGTGGTGCCCACGGCATTTGACGAGGTCGAGTTCTCGCTCACCGGCGCCGGCCGCATCATCGGCGTCGGCAACGGCGATCCCAGCAGCCATGAGGCCGACAAGCCCGAACCCAAGGCCCAGGGCCTGGCCGCCCGCCGCCGCGCCTTCAACGGCTGGTGCTGCGCCATCGTTCAGTCGCTGCGGCATCAGCCGGGCAGCATGACGCTGACCGCCGCGGCCAAGGGCCTGGCCAGCGCCACTGCGACCATCACCAGCAGCTAGGGCCACGAAGTGCGCGCCTATCAATCCGCCTACCCGGCGCGCGGACCCGCATTCCCTGCTGCGGCGAGCCGCGGACTGGGTCCGTAGGCGCGCGGGGATTTCGCGGCCTTCGCCCGCCTGCTGCGCCGCCAGGAATACTGCATCGTCCCGGCAAGCGGCGCTGTGAGCCGGCAGCAAGCGTCAGCATCCACCCCGCAGCCGCGGATGGCTTCGGGCCCGGTTTGCGTTCCGGTCGTTTGCAAGTTGCCGCGAGTTCGGTCCGGCGGGCGGCGCGCCGGAGCCGCCGGTTAGCCCAGGCGGGCGCCGCGGGGCGGCATCCCCGCCCCATCGGCCTACATCCGAGTAACCGGGAGGCGGGGATGAGGGCGAGGAACACGGCGGCGTGGACAATGGCAGTGGCGGGCGGGGTGCCCGCGTGGCTCACCTATCGCGCCTATCGGCGGGAAATCGGAGCCGCCGAGCGGCGCGTCGCTGGCGGCAGCGAATTGGCCCAGACGCGCCGCGATCCGATCGAGTACGCGGACGACGGCGATGGCTTTCCGCTGTTGGTCATCCATGGCGCGGGCGGCGGCTTTGACCAACTGCTGGAGTTTGATCGCGACTCCGCGCTGCGGCGGCTGGGATTTCGGCGCATCTTCGTTTCCCGCTTCGGCTACTTGCGGACGCCGTTGCCGGCGGACGGTTCCCCGCGGGCGCAAGCCGCCGCGTATGCCGCGCTGCTCCATACCCTGGGCGTGAAGCGTTGCGCCGTGATCGCGGTTTCGGCGGGATCGCCTTCAGCGCTGGAGTTCGCGGCCCACCATCCCGACCGGTGCGCCGCGCTGGTATTGCTGGTGCCGGCGGCGTATGCGCCCGGCGCCGGAGTGACCGCCGCCCCGGGAGCGCCGCGGATCATGAACGCTTTCCGCAACCTGCTGCTGACTTCCGATTTTGCTTTTTGGCTGACGGCGAAGCTGGGGCGGAGCATGCTAGTCCGGACAATTCTGGGCACCCCGCCGGGGATTGCCGCGCAGGCCAGCCCCGCCGAGCAACGCCGGATCACGGCGATCCTGGCGGGCATTCTGCCGGTCCGCCGCCGGCGCGCCGGCCTGCTCAACGACACCCGGATGATGGCGCGGCTGCAACCAGCCAACTTGAGCGCCATCCAGGCCCCGACGCTGGTGGTCAGCGTGAATGACGACCTGTATGGGACCTATCGGAGCGCCCGGTATATCGCCGGGGCAGTTCCCCATGCGCGGCTGGTGATGTACCCGGACGGCGGGCATCTGTGGGTCGGGCACGATGAGGAACTGCGGCGGGAGTTGAGTGATTTCTTGCGCCCCATCGCCGCCGCGGCGCTGCGGCCCGCGGCCTAACCAATTGCCCCCGGGGCAAAAGACGAGGCCCCTGCGGCCGGAAGGTCGCCACCGCGGCTGGGCGGCACCGGCGGCGGGCGGTGCCCGGCGGCGCTGCGCGGATAATCGGGATATGCACTGGGTTGTCGTCGGCGGGCAGTCGCGCAGCGTGGGCAAAACCGCCGCCGTCTGCGGCCTGATCGCCGCTCTCAACGACCGCCGCTGGACCGCCGTCACGATCACCCAATTCGGCCATGGCATTTGCAGCCGCAGCGGTCATGCCTGCGACTGCGCCTGCGAGGACGGCGATTGGACGCTCAGCGCGGAGCGCAACTCTGCTGGCCGAAAGGATACGGCCCGCTTTCTGCGCGCCGGGGCGCGGCGCGTCTGGTGGCTGCGCACGCGGATGGGCGCCCTGGCCCAGGCGCTTCCGGCTCTGGAGGAGGCGCTGGCGGCGGAGGCGGCCGCGGAGCCCAGCGGTGCGGAATGGGTGATCTGCGAGAGCAACAGCCTGGTTGCGCTGCGCCGTTCGGATCTGTATCTGACGCTGCTGGATCCCGCGATCGCCGACTTCAAGGATTCCGCCCGCGCGCTTTTGCCCCGCGCCGATGCCCGGTTGATGGTCGGCGCCGGATCCGGCGCCGGCGCAATCTCCCCGGCAGCGGCGGAATCGCTTGGCCCCGCCGCGAATGCGGCTTCAGGCGGCGCCGGCGCGGGCAATGGCATTCCCGCATTCGCCGTCGCCCCGACGACCTATCTGAGCCCCGCCGTCATCGCCTTTGCCCGCTCCCGCCTAGCGGCATCGTCGGGGCGTAGGGATCCACACCGCCTGCCGCCGCGCTGAGGTTGCGGGGGCATTGCCGGTTCGACCGCCACCAAAATGGTCGTAGTGTGGTGACATGCCCAGCTTGGCCATCAAGAACGTGCCGCCCGCGCTGCACCGGCAGTTGAAGAAGCTGGCGGCCGCGGAGAACCGCAGCCTGAACGCCGAGGTGATCCACCGGCTGCGCGCCTCGCTCCCGGAGCTGCTGGCGGGGTATGGTGCGGAGCTGGAAGCCATGCGCGCGGCGCGCAGCCGCATCCGCCTTCGCATCCGTGACGATGAGGAGCTGAACCGCATGAAGAGGGCGGGGCGGCGGCGATCGTGGTGGACACGAACGTGATCCTTTGCTGGACGGTTCCGGGACCCTGGACGGCGGCGGAGAAACTAGGGGCGTGGGATTCCGATTGGCACGCGCCGCTCCTGTGGCGGTCCGAGTTTTGTAATGCCCTCATTGGCTACATTCGCCGGGGAGCGCTGCCAGCGCGGAGCGCGGACGCGGCGTGGCCCGCCGCTCGCAGCCGGATGGCCCGGCACGAACACCTGGTCAATGGCGACCGCGTTTTACCTCTGGCTCGGGATCGCCGCTGCACGGCCTATGACTTGAAATTTGTCGTCTTGGCCGAAGCCTTGAATGCGCCGCTGGTGACCAACGACCGGGAGGTTCTCCGCGCCTTTCCCCACCGCGCGCGGCCCTTGTCCGCATAGGATTGAGCGGCCGCAGGCGGGCGCGGGAATCCTATCGCATTGCGGGAACCGGCGGTCCGGCTATTCCTGGCGCAGGGCTTGGATGGGGTCCACCGCCGCGGCGCGGCGGGCGGGCAGCCAGCAGGCGGCCAACGCCACCGCCAGTAGCGTCACGGACGCGGCGGCAAGAACGGGCGGGTCGCTGGGCTGGACGTGATACAGCAGGCTGGCCAGCAGCCGCCCGCCGGCAATTGCGCCGGCGATGCCGATGGCGATGCCGGCCAGCGCCAGCGTCAGGCCCTGGCGCAGGATCAAGCCCAGCACTTGGCCGCGCTCCGCGCCGAGCGAAATGCGGATGCCGATCTCCCGCGTCCGCTGCGCCACCAAATAAGACATGACGCCATAGATGCCCACCGCCGCCAGCGCCAAGGCCAGGGCGGCGAAGATGCCGAGCAGCATGGTCTGGAACTGCGCGAATCCGGTCAGGTTGTCCAGCAGGCCGCGCAGCGTCACGGCGCCAAACAGCGGCAGGCTGGGATCAACCGCCGCCAGGGTGCGGCGCAGCGGAGCGATCTGCTCCGCCGGCGGCAGCGTGCTGTGCAGAACCAAAATCGTGCCGCCGAAGTTGGTGCCATCGAAGGGCTGATATTCCTCCGGAACCGGCGGATGCTTTACGCCCCATTCGCGCACATTGCCAACCACCCCGACCACCTGCATCCAGGGGCCGCTGGCGCTCCAATAGGAGAACTTCTGTCCGATGGGATTCTGATGCTGCCAGAAATGCCGCACCATCGCCTGGTTGACGTCCACCGGATAGACCATGTCGCGGGTCAGCGCCGCGCTGGGCTGGGCCGAGGAGAGCATGTAGGGCAGCATGGCGGTGTCCAGCTTCAGGGCGCGCTCGCTATCGGCGCGGTTCAGCTTCCGGCCGCGCAGCAGGCGGATGCCCATGACGCGGAAATAGTCCGGCGTGATGCCGTGCATCTCGACCAACTGGCCGGCGCTGTTGTGGTTGGTGGGATGGCCGAACAGGGTAATGACGCCGTTGGTCCCGCCTTCCATCGGCAGGTGATCGGTCATCGCCGCCGCGGTCACGCCGGGCAGCGCGCGGACCTTCGCCAGCCAGCGGCGGGCGAACGCCAAGATGGGCCGCGGCTGGGAGAACTGCGCGCGGGGCAGGCTGACGCGGGCGGTCAGCACGCCGATTTCGCGCACGCCAATCTTGGCGCCGCGCAGGCGCAGGAAGCTGGTCATCAGCAATCCGGCCGCGGCGAGGAGAATCAGCGACAGGCTCATCTCCGCGATCACCAGCGCGTGGCTCAGGCGGCGGCGCTGGCGGCTGGCGCTGCTGCCGCCGCCGGCCGCGCCTTTCAATTCCTCGCTGGCTTCGGGCCGCGACAACTGCCATGCCGGCGCCAGGCCGAAGATCAGGCCGGTGAGGACCGCGACGGCGAAGGTGAACAGCAGGACCGCGCCGTTGACGTGTATGGCCCGCGGTGCGGGGAGATGGACGGAGGGCAGGGCCGCCAGCGCGCGCACTCCCACTACGGCCATTCCCGCGCCTAGCGCGCCGCCGGCCAGAGCCAGGATCATGCTCTCGGTCAGCAGTTGCCGGATCAGGCGGCCGCGGCCGGCGCCGAGCGCGCTGCGCACGGCGATTTCCTTTTGCCGCGCCGCCGCCCGCGCCAGCAGCAGGTTGGCGACGTTGGCGCAGGCGATCAGCAGGACCAGGCCGACCGCGGCCAGCATCATCAGCAGGGAAGTGCGCGCCCCGCCGACCAGTTCGCGGTGCAGGGAGAACACGTCCGCGCCGACGTTGGTGTTGGTGTCGGGATGCTGCCGCTGGAGTTGGCGGGCGATCAAGGCGAGGTCGGCGTGCGCCTGGGCGACGGTGACCCCCGGCTTCATGCGTCCAATCACATTGAATTGGTGCGAGCCGGCGTTGGCCATCGCCTGCGGGCTCATGTTTTCCGGCGTCCAAATTTGGAAGCTGCGCAGCAAGCGAAAAGCCCGCGGCATTACGCCGATGACGGTGTAGGCGCGGTCATTGAGTTCGACGCCGCGGCCCAAGAGGTTGCGCCGCCCGGCGAACTGGCTTCGCCACAGCCCATAGCTCAGCACCGCGACGCGATCCTGCCCGGGCTGGTCGTCGCCCGGCGCGAAGGTCCTGCCGAGCAGCGGCCGCGCGCCCAGCAGCGAAAAGAAATTTGCCGAGGTCTGGAGCCCTTGCACATGCACCGGCCGGCCGCCGCCGGTCAGGTTATAGCTGGCGCCGGCGAACAGCGCCATGCCTTGCAGCGTATGGTTGCGCTGCCGCCAGGCCAGGAAATCGGGGCCGCTGAACGGCCCGGGAAAGCCCATATCCTCCCGCAGCCAGACCAGTTGGTGCGGATGGGGAAACGGCAGCGGCCGCAGCAGCACGGCGTCAATGACGCTGAAGATCGCCGTGTTGGCGCCGATGCCCAGCGCCAGCGCCAGAACCGCCACCAAGGCAAACCCCGGCGACCGCCGCAGCTGCCGCCATCCGTAACGCAGATCTTGTCCGATCATGCCCAAATCGTTCCTGAGCCCGTCAGGCTAATTACGGCTGAACCCATGGTTTTAGACGCATCGTGGGCGAAAAAGTTCACGCGCTACCACCGGATTTCATCGCCGGCCATCAGCGGGACAGCCAAGACCGCCGCGCTGTGCCGGTCGAAATGGAGCGGCACCGTACGGCCGCGAAATCGCCGCCAGAAGCGCAGTGTGGGCAGCAACGACGCCGGGTTGGCGATGCCGAGGTCGTTGAGCGCCTGGACGAGGGTGAGGTCGAAAGGAACGTACCGGCGTCGCCCTTGCGCCTCAACGGGCACCTCGGCGGTGAGAACGGTGCTGTGGCCAATGGGCAAGCACCACGCCCGCCTGAGCCCGGCGCCGCCGCGCGGCGCGAGGGCGGCGCAAGCGGCGGGGCGAGTCTGCACTGCGGCCGTTGCCCGCAGCAACGCGGCGCGGCTGGCGGCGGCGACGACCATGTTGCTGTGATCGGCTTTTGAGGCGCCCAGCCACCACACGAGGCGCCAGTAACGGGCTGAACGCGGAAAGCGCAGGTGCAGCGGAGCGGGTCGCCGCGCGCGGACGTGGGGCAGGTACCAACGAATCGTCGGCCGGCTGAGGGGCTGCACCCAGACGCCCGCGCTGCGCCTGGCGCGCACCGCGAACGATGCGGTTTGCTGGCCCACCACCCGTCCGCGCGGCGATCGCAGGAGGGTTACTGAGTGCAGGCGGAACCCGGGCGCGAGGTTGACCGAGCCGGTCGCTGGGCTGGGCCCGTAGCGGAGGTAGAACGCCGTTGTTGGGTTGACGGGGGCCGCGCTGGCCACTTCGGCCATCAACGTACCCGCGCGGGTGGCGCCAAAACAGCTCCGGGCCTCCAGCCGAAACAGTATTGCCCGGAATCTTTCCAGCGCCCGCATACGCATCAAATTGGACATGTTCTTGGCCACACGTTGGTCCAGCAACACCACGGGCCGTGGATGATGCCAGAAAGAGCGCCGCCAACCCAGGTGGATAAGGGGCGTGTTAGCAATGCAGTCGTGCGGCGCGGCGCCGCGTCGCAACTGAAGCGTGGCTTTACGCGCTACCGGAGGGGGTGCGCCCCTCGCGGCGGGCGGGACCAACACCGGGTTCCAACTCGGCCCTCGTAGCCGGAAGGCGCCGGGCCCTGGCGCGCAACCGGCGCCGAGCAGGGCCAGACATAGCGCGCCGCAGCGGAGCGCAATAGCTAACCGCTTACCTTCCACGAAGGAATGCTGCCACCTACCGGCAGGGTGTTCAAGTCCACAGGCGAGCCTCGCTCGGCCATCGGGGCCACGGGCCCGGACGAGCGGCCCACCCGCCCGGTTTGGATGTGTCCCGCGGCGTGGCTGCATCGGCAGGCAATTATGCCCACCCCCGGGCCCCAAAAACCGCCGAAGCATTCGGGGAATGGGATTGGGCCATGGGCATCCGCTCGCGGCCGCGACCGGCAGGCACCGTCGATCTGTTTCCCTAGGCCTGAGCCTTAACCCGCGATCCGGCACTCGGGTTTCACCGCGCGGTCCAGCCGCCGTCAATCAGCAGTGTGTGGCCGGTGATGAGGGCGGCGGCGGGGGAGGCGAGGAAGACGACCGCGCCGGCGACGTCATGGGGCTGGCCGATGCGGTGCAGGGCGGCGATGCGGGTGATGACGTCTTGGCGGAAGGCGGGGTCATCGAGCCATTGTTCGGTGCCGGGCGTGGTGATGAAGGTCGGGGCGACGCAGTTGACGCGGACGCCGCGCCCGCCCCACTCCACGGCCAGGCAGCGGGTCAGGTGGGCGATGGCGGCCTTGGTCATGCAATAGATGGATTCATTGGGCAAGGCCACCGCGCCGGCCTGCGAGCCCATTTGGATGATGCAGCCGCGGCCGCGGGCGAGCATGCGCTTGCCGGCCTCTTGGGAGGCGAAGAAGGTTCCGCGCAGGTTCAGCGCCAGCGTGGCGTCAAACTCGGACTCCGGGACTTCCTCGGCGGGATTGGCGAAGCCGATGCCGGCGTTGTTGACCAGGATGTCGAGCGGGCCGAGACGGGCCTCGGCGGCGGCGATGGCGGCGCGGACCTGGGCCAGATCGGTCACGTCCATGGGCAGCCGCAGTGCGCGGCGGCCGAGGGATGCGATTTCTGCGGCGACGTCGGCGGCGGAGTCGGGGTGCAGGAGGCCGAGGGCGACGTCGGCGCCGGCGCGGGCCAGCGCCAGGGCGATCTCGCGGCCCAAGCCGCGGGCGGCGCCGGTGACGAGGGCGATTTGGCCATCGAGGCGGAAGTCGGCGGGCTCGCCGGCCTTGGTTTGGGGGTGCGTGGTGATGGGCTGGGGCATATGCGGAGCTCGTTGCATTCATTGTCCACCGGCTAGGCGCGGCAGGCGCGGCCGCGGGCTGAAGCCCGCAGCACACAGGCTGAAGCCTGTTCCACGCGCCAGGCCTGGGGGAGCGGACCGCCGGTCCGCACGCTGCGGGCGGCCGCGGGCTGAAGCCCGCAGCACACAGGCTGAAGCTTGTTCCACGCGCCAGGCCTGGGGGCGCGGACCGCCGGTCCGCACCCAAGCCGGAGGCATACTCCACACGGCTGCGTCCGGCGGCGGGGAATGACAGCCGAGGACGGCCTCCCACTTTCGCTGTGTCGGGTCAGCCGCGGGCTGAAGCCCGCGGCACACAGGCTGAAGCCTGTTCCACGCGCATGCACGATGCCGGCGCTCCCGTGCGGCTCAGGGCCGCCGCTGGCCGATGCGGTCGAAGCCGGCGGAACGGGCCCGGGCTGCCGCCTGAATGCGTTGCGCGGCGGCGGAGGCGGGGTTGGCGACGGTGAGGACGGTGGTGATCAGCTCGTTCGAACTGCCGCCGACCTTGACGGCGTAGGCGCCGGGCGCGACGACATGGCGCAGATGGCGGTTCCAATGCGCCAGCTTGAACGGCGTCAAGGGAATGGTCACATGCTTGGTCTCGCCGGGCTGAAGGGCGACGCGGCGCAATCCGCGCAACTCCAAGACCGGCTGGGCGACGACGCTGGAACGCTCATGAATGTACAGTTCCGCGACCTCCGTTCCGGCGCGCTGGCCGGTGTTGGTGACGTCGAAGCTGACCTGAGCCCGCCCGCCGGGCAGGATGACGGCGGGGTGAACGGAAAGTTGGCTGAAGCGGAAAGTGGTGTAACTGAGGCCGAAGCCGAAGTGATAGAGGGGCTGGCGGTTGGTGCCGATCCAGGGGATGTTTTCCGAGGGGCTGTGATCGTAGTAGTCGGGCAGGTCGCCGACGGTATGGGGGATGGTGATGGGCAGCTTGCCGCTGGGATTGACCGCGCCGAACAATACCTGCGCCACCGCTAAGCCGCCTTCCTGGCCCGGATACCAAGCCTCGAGGATGGCGGGCAGATGCGCGCTGATCCAATCCGTGGCGATGGGCCGGCCATTCACCAGGACCACAACGATGGGTACGCCGGTGGCGGCGACGGCGCGGACCAGTTTCTCCTGGTCGCCGAACAGGCTGAGGTGATCGCGGTCGCCGAGATGCTGCAGGCTCCAGGCTTCGCGGTCAATGGATTCGTTTTCGCCGATGACCAGAATCGCCAGTTGGGCGCGGCGGGCGGTGGCCACGGCCTGCGCGATGCGGCGCCGCTGGTTGGCGGGGTTGGGGAGAAAGATGCCATTTTCGTACCAGGCGTACCAGGGCGGGGTGTGGGCGTTGATTTCCGTGGTGATGCGGCAGCCGCGGGCATAGAGCACCTGCACGCCGCGGGCGGCGGCCAGCTTGCGGATGCCCTGCAAGATGCTGGTCTGGTGGCGGGGGCCGCGGCTGTAGCCGCCGAGATGAACGTATTTGGCGTCGGGGCCGATGACCGCGATGGTGCGGAAACGGTGCGCATCGAGCGGCAGCAAGGCGCCGCCCGTGGCCGCGGCGTTCTTGAGCAGGATGATGCTTTCCTGCGCCGCTCGCAGCGCCAGGCGGTCATGCGCCGCGCTGCCGACAACTCGATTGGCGGCGGCGGGATCGGGAACATAGGGATGATCGAAGAGCCCGAGGCGGAATTTTGCCCGCAAGATGTCACGAACGGCGCGGTTGATTTGGCTGATCGGCACCAGCCCGGCGCGCGCCTCCCAGAGCAGGTTGCGGTAGACGGCGCCGTTGGAAAGATCGAAGTCCACGCCCGCCGCCAGCGCCAGCCGCGCCGCGCCGGCGAAGTTCGGGGCGGAATGATGCCGGCGAACTAAGTCTTCCAGGCCGGAGCCGTCGCTGGTGACGTAGCCGCGGAAGCCCCATTCCTGCCGCAGCACCTTGGTCAGCAGCCAGGGATTGACGCTGGAGGGGATGCCGTCAATTTCGTTGTAGGAGGCCATGACGCTGCCGGCATGGCCTTGGCGGATGGCCACCGCGAAGGGAAACAGAAAATCCTGGCGCAGCTTGCGCTGGGAGAAATTGGCCGGGCCGACGTTGGTGCCGCCCTCCGGCTCGCCGTGGGCGGTGAAGTGCTTGGTGGTGGCGAGCACGTGATGCGCCCCGATCGAGTAATGCCGCCCCTGGAGTCCCAAAACCTCCGCCAGCCCCATGCGGCTGACCAGCCACGGGTCCTCGCCGAACGTCTCTTCGGTCCGCCCCCAGCGGGGATCGCGGCCCAGATCCAGATCGGGGGCGAAGACCTGCGTCACGCCCTCGGAACGGGCTTCGTCGGAGGCGGCGGTGTAGATTTTGCGCGCCAAGGCCGGATCCCAGGTGCTGGCCAGGCCGATGGGGATGGGAAACATGGTCGCATGGCGGGCCATGAAGCCGTGCAGCGCCTCGCCGTAGAAAAAGGTCGGGATGCCCAGCCGGGTCTTTTCGATTTGATAGCGCTGGATGGCGTTGTGCAGGATGGCGAGCTGCTCCGGCGTCAGGCGGTTGCGGACGTTGAACTGCTCGGCCATCAGCCGGCCGAACTGGGAGGCGCGGAACGTCCCGGTGGTGTCCAGCATCCCGCCGGTGTGCGGGATCAGCTGCTCGATCTTTTCCTCGAGCGTCATGCGGCGCATCAGGTCGGCGACGCGGTCGGCGATGGCCAGGCGGGGGTTCTTATAGGCCGGTTGTGACTGGGCGGCGGCGGTCACGACAGTCACGGCGACTAAGGCCAGGAGGGCAAGGGCGCGGCGCATGCGGGCATCATGCCACAGGCGAGGCGCGCGCGGGGGGCGGGGAGGCCGGCGGTTCGCGGCGCTGCCGCTGGCCGGGCTAAGCGGAGGCGCGAGGCTGGGGTTCCAGCCGCAACTGCGTCGCCTTCCGCGCGCCGCGGGCCACGGCCGTTTCCTGTTGTTTTCCCAAAGAAGCTGTGCGATGCTCTGTGGCTAGGCCACAGGAGCGGCCGCGGGACGGAGGAGCGGAGGATGGCGGAGGCGAACAAGAGCCCCGACAAGAGCGAAGTGCAGCCGGGGACGCTGGCGCTGATGGTGCTGAAGACGCTGGAGGCGCTGGGGCAGCTGCATGGCTACGGCATCGCGCGGCGCATCGAGCAGATCAGCGGCGACATCCTGGCGGTGAACCAAGGCACGCTGTATCCGGTGCTGCTGCGCCTGGAGCAGGAGGGCGCGATCGCCTCGCGCTGGGGGGCGTCGGAGAACAACCGCCGAGCGCGGTACTACCGGCTGACGCCGTTGGGGCGCAAGCGGCTGGCGGCGGAGGCGCGGGAGTGGCGGCGGACGGCGGAGGTGATCGGCCGGTTCATCGCGCTGAAGGCGGAGGGGGCATGAGCCGGCTGCGGCGACTACTGGCGCGGGCGGCGGGCCTGACGACGGCGCGGCGGGATGAGGCGCGGCTGCGCGAGGAGATGGCCGAGCATTTGGCGCTGCTGGCGGCGGAGAATGAACGCGCCGGGCTGCCTCGTGACGAGGCGCGGCGGCAAGCGGCGGTGAAGTTTGGCGGGGTGGAGGCGGCGAAAGAGGCGTGGCGGGAGGAGCGCCGGCCGGCGTGGCTGGAGGCCACGGGGCGCGATCTGCTGCGGGCGGCGCGGCGGCTGCGCGCGGCGCCGGGATTTACCGCCGTGGTGGTGCTGACGCTGGCGCTGGGGATTGGAGCCACAACGGCGCTGTTCAGCGTGATGGATGCGGTGATGTGGCGGTCGCTGCCGGTGCCGCACCCCAACCGGCTGGTGCTGCTGCGCTGGCAGGCGCGGCGCCCGGCGCAGACCAGCAACTTCTATTATTTCCCTTGCGCCGGCGCCACGGGAAACGGCGGGCCGAACCCGTCTTCGTGCACGTTTTCCGGGCCGATGTTCCGCGCCATCCGGCGGCGGCTGCGGGGAACGGCGCGCGCGTTCGCCTTCTTCCCGCTTTTCCGCGCGGTGATCACCGCGCCGGCGGGGGCAACCGTCTCGGGCGGTTATTTTGTGTCCGGCGGGCTGTTTTCGGCGCTGGGGATCACTCCCGCGGCGGGACGGCTGCTGGGGCCGGGGGACGACAGCCCCGGGGCGCCACCGGCGGCGGTGGTCAGCTACGGGTATTGGCAGCGCGAATGGGGGGGCAGCCGCCGCGCAATTGGCCAGGTGATCAAGGTCAATGGCGTCGCCGCCACCCTGGTCGGCGTCACCCCCGCCGGCTTCCATGGGCTGGGGTCCGGCGACCGGGCCGGCGTCTGGCTGCCGCTCCGCATGATCCAGCAGCTGAACCCGCGGTTTCCCGGGTTGAACGACACGGGCGCCGGGTTTCTGGAAATCGGGGCCGCGCTCAACCATGCGGCGGCGCGCGGCGCGGCGCAGGCGCGGGCGAACGCGGCGTTCCTGAGCGCGGCGCTGGCGGCGCACGTTTTCCAGCGCCAAGACGGCGCGCGGGTGGCGCTGCTGCCCGCCGCGCGCGGGCTCAACACCGCCGCGGCGCTGATGTTCGCGCCGCCGCTGGAAATCCTGATGGCGGCGGTGGCGCTACTGCTGCTGATCGCCTGCGCCAATGTGGCCGGGCTGCTGCTGGCGCGGGCGCCGGGACGGCAAAAGGAAATCGCCATTTGCCTGGCGCTGGGTGCGGGGCGGGGAAGGGTCGCCGGCCAGCTGTTCGCGGAAAGCCTATGGCTGGCCATGGGCGGCGGACTGCTCGGATTGGCGATTGGGGCTTGGGGGGCGCGGGCGCTCGCGGCGTTGCTTACCGCGGGTTCGGGAGGAGCATTTCCCGTGGCGGTCAGCCCGAACCCGGCGGTTCTGGCCTTCGCCGCGGGCGTGGCGTTGTTCTGCGCGGTGCTGTCCGGCCTGATGCCCGCCTGGCGCGCCTCCGCCGTTGCGCCCGCGCCGGCGCTGAAGCTGGCGCCAGGGCATGTGGCGCGGCGGCGGCAATTCGGGTTGGGGACGGGACAGGGATTGGTGATTGCGCAGGCAGCCCTGTCAGTGCTCGTCCTGGCGGGTGCGGGGCTGCTGGTGCGGACACTGGGCAACTTGGACCGGGTGCGGCTGGGCTTCAACCCGCGCCACCTGCTGGTCGTCAACGTGGACGCGTCCACCGCGCGGCTGAAAGGGCATGCGCTCGCCGAGTTGGACGAACAAATCCGGCGGCGGCTGGCGGCGATTCCCGGGGTCACGGGCGCCACATACGCGCAAGTGCCCCTGCTTAGCGGCGGGTACATGGAAGACAGCTTCACGCGTCCGGCGTACCCGCACGCCGGTGCGGTCACCGCGCCGTTTCTTGGCGTGGGCCCAGGCTTCTTCCGCACGATGAGCATTCCGCTGGTGGCGGGCCGGGAGTTCGCTTCGGCGGACGTGGCCGCGAGGCGCAAGCTGGCGATCGTGAATCGGCGATTTGCACAGCGGGCGTTCGGTTCCGCCGATCCCATCGGGCAGGAGATTCACGGCAACGGGGCTATTTGGAGGATCGTCGGCGTTACCGCCAACGCCCGCTATGCAGTCCTGCAAGGGCGGTTTCAGCCGGTGGTGTATACGCTGGCGCCGGGCGAGGTGTTTAATCTGCGCTGCGCGGCGGCGCCCGGGGCGGTGATGCCGGCCGTGCGCCGGGTGATCCGTGGCGCGAGCCGCTCCGTGGCGATTGCGGGGATGATGACCGAGCGGCAGCAGATCGCGCAATTGTTGTGGCAGCAACGGCTGCTGGCGCGCTTGTCGAGTTTGTTCGCCGCGCTGGCGCTGCTGCTGGCGGCGCTGGGACTGTATGGCCTGCTGGCGTTCGAGGTGGCGCGGTCTTCCCGGGAGACGGGCATCCGCATCGCGCTGGGCGCGGAGCCGGGCGCGATTTTGCGCCGCACCGTCGCCCGGGGGCTGGCGCTGGCGCTGGCCGGCGGGGCGGTGGGCTTGTCCACGGCGGCGGTCCTGACCCGGCTGCTGCAAGCGCATCTGTTCGGCGTGTCGGCGTTGGATCCGGTCAGCTATGCGGCGGCGCTGGCGCTGTTGCTGCTGGTCGCCGCGGCGTCGTGTTATTTGCCCGCGCGCCGCGCCGCAGCGCTGGATCCGGCGCAGGTGATCCGGGAAGAATAGGCCGCTGCGGTCGCGTTTGGCGCGGCCGGAGCGTACGGAGCGGAGCGGATCGGCCGGGGCGGACAGGCGAGGACGCCCATCCCACTATCTCCGCTCGTGGTCGGTCCGCCGTACACCGCCAGCCGGAAGCCCGCCGGCGCAGCGAACGCGGGATAGCCGTCCTCGGCTGTCATTCCCCGCCGCCGGACGCAGCCATGTGGAGTATGCCTCCGGCTTGGGTGCGGACCGGCGGTCCGCGCCCCCAGGCCTGGCGCGTGGAACAGGCTTCAGCCTGTGTGCCGCGGGCTTCAGCCTGCGGCTGACCTCCGCCGCAGCGAACGCGGGATAGCCGTCCTCGGCTGTCATTCCCCGCCGCCGCGCGCGATGGCGTGGGGCATGCCTCCGGCTTGCGTGCGGTCGCGCTTGGCGCGGCCGAGCTGCGATTGAGGAATGCAGCGCCGTGGAGATGGGCTCGCCGCCCAGGAGGGCGACGGTACGCAGGGCAGGAGCCCTACCCCACGGGGACGACGGTACGCAGGGCGGCGACAAGTTGCCGGAAATAGGGGCAGTCTCCCGGCTTACGGCTAGAATGGGCCGCATGGCTATCGGCCTCGCGAACCGGATTCCGCACTGGATCGTCTATTTGTGGTTGGCGTGGGTGGTGGGCTGGATTCTGCTGGCGATGTGGCGCAAGCCGGTCGAGCGGCGGGGCTCCGGAAACTATGAGGTCGGCCATCGCGTGCTGTTGAGTGCCGGGGCCGTCTTATTGTTCCGGCCATGGTGGCTGGGGGAGTGGGCGCAGCGGCGTTTCCTGGTCCCGTCTCCCGCGCTGTTGTGAGCGGCGCTGGCGGCGGTGCTCGCCGGGTTCGCCCTTTGCTATTGGGCGCGGTTCACGCTGGGCGGGAATTGGTCGGGGCGAATCGTTTTGAAGCAAGATCACGAACTGATCCGGCGCGGACCGTATGCGCGCATCCGCCATCCGATTTACACGGGCATCCTGCTAGCGGTGGCGGGCACGCTGGCGGCCAACGGTACGTGGGGCGGGGCCGTGGGGGCGGTGCTCGTGTTCATCGCCTTGGATATCAAATCTCGCGGGGAAGAAAAGCTGCTCGCGCCGGTCTTCGGCGCCCGTTTCGCGGAGCACCTGCGCCAAACGGGGCGGTTCTTGCCTAAATTGCGCCGGTCGGCGGCGGGCGGCGCGGCGGTCGCGGATTAAGCGTGGCAGCGGGCGGCGCGGCTCCCCGAGCCAACGGCGCGACCCTCGCGACAAGAACAGAACGTGCGGTCGCCGCCGGGCCTCAATCGTCCTGGGTGGAAGGCTGAGCCGGCGTCGTACGCTGACGCGCCAGGCAGAACCACGCCTTGGCGCCGTGATCCCGGAATTCCGCCGTGCGCAATTCGACGATCTCCAGCGCGGGCTCGATGGCGAGGGTGACCTCGCGCGCTGAGCGGCGTGGCGGACCGCTCTCGCGCGGCGGGCCTTCCGTGCTGCCGATCAGGCTCAGCCACAAGCCGCCCGGCGCCAGCGCGGCAGCGACTTGCGCCGCGAACCGCTGCCGATTATCCGCTGCGTCGAAGACATGAAAGCAACCCCGGTCGAAGACGAACTGGAACGGTCCGCCGAACGGAGGCGCGCGGAGAAAATCGCATACCGCAGAGCGGCAGCGCAGCGCGCGCCCCTCCAACTTGGCGTGCGCTCTTTCCACGGCTAGCGGCGAGACGTCGACTCCGAGAACGTCAAATCCACGCTCCGCCATCCAAATCGCATTCGTGCCGGTGCCCGCGCCGATCTCGAGGGTTGGGCCTGGCTCAACCCGGCCGGAAGTGACGAACTCGACGAGCACGGGGTCTGGATGCCCGGTGTCCCAGGGTAGCTGTCCCGACGCGTAGCTCTCGTTTCAGGATGGGTGGGGCATGGCGATACGAGTTTAGTCCATCCGCAATGGTTCGCCTCGACCGCCAACCGGGCCAAATCACCGCGGTCGTGTGTGGGCGGCTGCCTTCGGCGGCGGGTGTCACCGCGCGCGGCGTCACGACCGACGGGCCAGTTACTTGGCCGCGGCGAAAGTGGGACAGCCGTCCTCGGCTGTCATTTCCCGCCGCCTAGCGCAGCAATGTGGGGTATGCCTCCGGTGCGGACCGGCGGTCCGCGCCCCCAGGCCTGGCGCGTGGAACAGGCTTCAGCCTGTGTGCCGCGAGCTTCAGCCCTCGGCTGACCCGGCGGAGCGAAGGCGGGACAGCCGTCCTCGTAAGGCGCGGCCCCAGCGATTCGCGCTCAAGACGGTTGCTATTTGCCGCGAGCTGCCAGGCGGGGACGCCTAGCCTACCGCGTCGGCACGGGGGCGGGCGTGGCGCCGGCGCTATGTGTTTGCGGGCACGCCGTCCGCGCCCCCAGGGGCCGGGGCGGCGGCGGCGAACTGGCGCAGCGCGGCGCGGAGCTGATCGCGGGCGGCGCGGAAGGCGGCCAGGCGCTGCTCGGGGCCGGCGGCAATGGCGGCGGGGTCGGCGATGCTGAAATGAATGCGGCGCGGCGCGCCGGGAAACAACGGGCAGACCTCCTTGGCTTGGTCGCAGACGGTGATCACGTAATCGAAGCATTGGCCGGCGAACTCATCCACATGCTTGGAGCGCTGCGCCGAGATGTCCACGCCGATTTCCCGCATAACGGCGATCGCCTCCGGCCGAACGCTGCTGGGGCGGTGGCCGGCGCTGAAGACGGCGAACCCCGGGCCGCCGTCCTGGCGCAGCAGTCCCTCGGCCATTTGGCTGCGCGCCGAATTGGCGGTGCACAAGATCAATACGCGCAGGGGTGGGTTCCTTCGCTCTCCGCCGTTCCTTTCCATCATTTCCTTCCCATTTGCCCCATCACGCCACGTCGGCGGCATGGCCCATTTGCCGCGGCGCCCAGCGGCGCTGGAACCATAGCGCGACGCTGACCAGGGAAATGAGCACCGGCACCTCGACCAGCGGGCCGATGACGGTGGCGAAGGCCGGGGCGGAGTTGAGGCCGAAGACGGCGACGGCGACGGCGATGGCCAGCTCAAAGTTGTTGCTGGCGGCGGTGAAGGAAAGCGTGGCGGTTTGCGAGTAATCCGCTCCGGCGCGGCGGCCGAGCCAGAAGCTGACGAAGAACATGACCACGAAATAGACGGCCAGCGGCGCGGCGACGAGCAGGACGTCCAGGGGCCGGCCGAGGATTTGCTTGCCTTGCAAGCTGAATATCACCACGATCGTGAACAACAGGCCCGCCAGCGTCAGCGGGCTGATGCGGGGCAGAAAGGTATGGGTGTACCACTCGCGGCTGCGGACGCGGAGCAGCAGGAATCGGGTCAGCAAACCGGCGGCGAAAGGCGCGCCAAGGTAGAGCAGCACGCTGCCGGCGACCTGGCCCATGGAGACGTGCAGGACGCTGCCCTGGAGACCGAACAACGGCGGCAGCCACGTCAAAAAGATCCAGGCGTAGAGGCTGTAAAAGAGGATTTGGAAGACGCTGTTGAAGGCGACCAGGCCGGCGGCGTAGTCGGTGTCGCCGCGGGCGAGTTCGTTCCAGACGATGACCATGGCGATACAGCGGGCCAAGCCGATCAGGATCAATCCGGTCATGTAACCCGGTTCGCCGCGGAGGAACAGCACCGCCAGGGCGAACATCAGCACCGGCCCGATCACCCAGTTCTGCGCCAGCGACAGCGCCAGCACGCGGCGGTTGCGGAAGACCGCGCCGAGGCGTTCGTACTGCACCTTGGCCAGCGGCGGATACATCATGATCATCAAGCCGACGGCGATAGGAATGCTGGTGGTTCCGGCCTGGATGTGGCCGATCCATTCGGCGGCGCGCGGCAGCCAGCGTCCCAGCGCGACGCCGGCGGCCATAGCCGCGAAGATCCATACCGTCAGGAAGCGGTCCACGGCCCCCAGGCTGCGAGGGCAGGCAGGGGCGGCGGCTGGCGAGAGATTTTGCGGCAACGTGCCCATCGGGACGGGATCAGCGTTGGGGAGGATGTGCGCGGTGTTGGCTTGGGGCCACTAGCCGGCGCGATGGCGCTAACGGCAGCACACAATGGCCTTGCCGGAGATCGCACGGTTGCGGGTGCAGCACTCCGCGTAAAGGAAGCCGAGCAGTTCGGCCAGCGCCTCCGTGTTGGCTTGGTACCAAAGGAATGTTCCTTCCCGCCACACGGTGACCAGGTTTTCGCTCTTCAACTTCTCCAGGTGGTGGGAAAGGGTGGAGGGCGGGATATCCAACTCCCGCTGAATGTCGCCGGCGACCAGGCCTTCGGGATGCGCCGCCAGCAGCAGCCGGACAATCCGCAGCCGCGGCTCGGCGCCGAGAGCGGAAAACATGTCGGCGTATTTTGCGGCGTCATTCGCCGGTTGTAGGCCTGGTCGCTTCTCCAGTTGGCGCGGCGCAGCGGTGATGGTTCCCGTTTCCATGATTCGAGAATACTAGAAATACAGAATGACTGCAATGGCCGGGAGCGGCGACGATTGCCAAACGCGGGCCCTAGCCCCGCCCGCGGCGGGGCCTCCCGCCCTGCGCCCGCCAGCTGGCGGCGCCGGCCCATTGCCAGGGACGGTGGCGGCGGCCGCCGCCGTCAGGCAGAATTGGCGCATGAATCGCAGACGATTTCTCCGCGGCGCGGCGGCGGCGCCGGTGTTGGCGGCGGCGCAAGGCGCGTGGGCGGCCGGCCCGGCGGCGAAGGATGACGGCAGGCAGGAGCCGGCGATCCACGCGCCGGGCGATTTGCCCAAAGGGCGGTACCGGCCGGGGCGGATCGAGAACGATTACGACCGTTGGCTGCCGGGCGAGCGGGAGGCGTTGGCGCATGCGCCGCGGCTGGCGGGGTTTGCCGGCGACGGCGTGCGGGTGCACGCGGCGGGGCCGGGCACCGGGGGCGCGACGCGCGTCGTCCGGCCGGGTGGCGCCGTGGACGGCTGGCGGTTGCTAACGGTGATCGGCTGGCTGAACGGCGTGCCGACGGCGGTGTGGGAAAAAGACGCCTCGCATCAGGGGGTCATTGTCTACAGCACGATGCTGGGGGAGATTCTGCGCATCCCCAAGCGTGTCGGCCGCCTGGAAAACATCCGGCCCCGGCCCATCCGCCCCGGCCATGGGGTGCGCTTCGAGCGGCCGGCGGAGTTTCCGCGCCAGCCCGATCTGCCGGGCGAGTACATTCTCAATTCCGCCGAAGACCCCTGCTATGAGAACGTCGCGGCGCTCGGGCCGGAGCTGATCGGATGGACGCTGGTGGGCAATGAGGAAGGCGGGCCGCTGGCGTCCTTGTACCTGGAGCCGGACGGGCGGTCGCGGCAGGTGAATCCCCAGCCGGCGGGAGAAACCATCGCCAGCCGGTTGGCGCCGGACATGGCGGGGCGGGTCTTCGATCCGCAGGACTTTCTGCCCTCGGAATACCACTTCGACTACGTCGAGGGCTACAGCAAGCGGACGCTGCTCGGCGGCTATCTGCCGGCGGCGGACATCGGCGTGTGGAACCCGCGTTTCGGCTGCGGCTATGAGGCGATGCTGGTGCTGCCGCCGGGCGAGAACGCCACGCCGGTAGGGCGGATTCGCGTGCAGCCGCCGGCGGGCGAGCCGGCGGTCGCGGACCGGTATTGGAACACCGACGCGGCGGGTTTCTTCGCCGCGCTTGCCGGGGTGGGGAACCATTGGCGGAACTTCTTCGCCCAGGGCATGCAGGTGGAGATTCCCGATCCGTGGCTGGCGGACGCGGCGCGGGCGGGCATTGCCGTGGCGCGGTGCAGCTACCGCGGGCTGCGGCCCAGCTACCAAATCGGCGAAGGCGCGTACACCAAGATTCCGGAGCGCAGCCACGCGCTGTTTCCGGTGGCGCATTACGAATTCGTTTGGGCGCAGCAAACGTGGGGGCTGGCGGCGCAGTGCGAGCCGTATTTCCAGCATTATTTGGATCACTACATCCTGCCGGACGGGAACTTTCTCTATAACACGCAGGACCAGGTGGAGGCGCCGCTGAACGCCGGCGTATTCCTGGAAAACAGCGCCCGGGCCTTCGACTACACGCGCGACGTGGCGGCGCTGCGGCGGCGGCTGCCGGCGCTGGACCGGATGGCGGGCTTATTAGTTCGGCGGTATCGCGACGGCCTGCGCCGATTTCCGCGATCCGATCCGCGACATGGATTGATTTGGGGCTCGCCCGAGGCCGACTTGGGCGACGTCCAGGACGACTATCCGCAATCGCATCCGTACTATTATCAGAACGCCAGCTGGGCCTGGCGCGGCTTGCATGAGCATGCGCGCTGCCTGGCGCGGGCGGCGCGGGAGCGCGGGGCGGCGGATTTGGCGCCGCGGGCGCCGCATTGGGCGCGCCTGGCGGGCCAGATGCGGCACAGCATTACGGCGTCTCTGGCGCGGACCATGGCGGCGCGGAACGCGGCGATGCAGGCCGCGGGCGTCACACCGTTCTATGCCGGGGACACCGAGCGGCGGCCGGAGGAATTATCGAGCTACGAAAACCACCGCTTCATGATGGACTGGTGGACCAGCGACTGGGGCGAAGCCGAGCTGGACCTAGGCCATTTCCGCCACCGCGCGCTGGCGGGCGAGCAGCTGATCGGCATGAACACCGACGGGCACTATTGCCGCACCTCCAACTTCATGGAGCACGGCACGCTGGCCGGGCGCATTCGCCAGGACGATTACCGGCCGTTTCTTCTGGCCCTGTACGGCAACGCCTGCTACGCCATGGACTGCGGCAGCCGGTATGCGCCGGAAGATGCGCTGCTGCCGGGCGGGCGGCCGCTGGAGGGCAGCCCCTACGCGTGGTCGGCGGTGGTCAACAGCACGCTGCAACCGGCGATGGGCTTGCGCTGGCTGCTCTGCTACGAGGAGCACGGCGCGGGACGGGTGCACCTGCAAAAAGCCGCGCCGAAGCATTGGTTCGCCGCGGGCCAAATGATCCGCGTCGAGAACTGCCCGACGCGCTATGGTGCCATCGGCTGGAGCACAACGGCCGAGAGCGGTCCCGGAGGCCAGCCGCAGTGGCGGATCGAGCTGCAATTGCCTCCCGGCGGAGGCAGCGACGATTGGGCGGGCAGTATTTGGGTGCACATTCATCCTCCCAGCGGCGCGGCGCTGAAGACAACGACGCTAGGCCGCGTAGCGGGGCAGGTGGTGGAGCTGGGCCAGCGGGAACTGGCCGGCCAGCGGCGGTTGCGATTCGTGGTGGCGTGAGCGCTGGTTCTTCGCGGGACGAGGCGCACCGCCGAACTTGCGGGATTCCCCCAATCATCGCGACTTGGGGGCAGGGGCGCAGCGAATTGGGGGATAGCACCCGGAGCCCGTGCGCGGCGGTGGAGAATTCGCCGTATTGGCGCGTTCCCGCCCCTGGACGCCGAAATGCATAGCCATCTTGTGGGCTCGAGGCGGGAAGCAGCGACCAGGCCGGGCCCGGGAGGAACGCATGGGTGCGACCGTGGCGGAAGCCAAGCAAAGCACAAACAGGCAGCAGGAGACGGCGAGCAAGCTGGCGATCATTATGTATAGCGGCACGGCGGATAAGTTCATTCCGCTGGGGGTGCTGGCGCAAGCGGCGGCGGCGATGAGCGTGGAAGTGAGCGTTTTCGTCACCGGCTTCGCGCTGATGGGTTTCACCAAACAGCGGCACGAACTGCCCTTTCCTCCCGAGTTCGCGGCGCTGGCGCCGGCGATGGCCCAGGGCATGCAGGCGAATCATGTCGCCGCCTGGGACGCCATGCTGCGGGAGGCGAAGGAACTGGGAGCGAAGGTGTACGCCTGCTCGATGATGTCCAGCGTGATGGGGCTGAAGAAACAAGATTTCAATGAGCTGATTGACGATGTGGTGGGCGCCGCGGCATTTCTGAAGGACGCCGAAGGCGGGCAGACGCTGTTCATTTGAGGAGGCGGCGATGGCGGAGACGGAACCACGAACGTTGGTGGATGCGCGCGAGGAGTCGTGCCCGGGGCCGATCACGGATCTGGCCAAGGCCTACCGGCGATCCAAGGTGGGCGACGTGATCGAATTGTGGGCGACCGATCCGGGCGTGAAAGCGGATGTGCGGGCATGGGCGGCCAAGACGCAAAACGAGGTGGTCTCGATTGAGGACCAGGCGGATAAGGTCGTGGCCGTGCTGAAGATTCATCGGAGGTGACGCCATGAAGCGCGTACTGATCATCGGCGGCGGAAGCGGGGCGACGTTCCTGGCGAACACGCTCGACCGGCGCCGGTTCGAGACCACGGTGGTGAGCGATTCGGCGCTGCATATGTTCCAGCCGGGGCTGCTGTATGTCGCGTTCAAAAACGCGCCGGTGGGAATCACGCGCGCGGAACGCCGTCTACTGCCGCGGCATGTGCATTTCTTGCAGCAAGACGTGACCCACGTCAACTTGCGCGAGCATCGCGTGCGCACGCAAGCGGGCACGGAACTGACCTATGACGAAGTGGTGCTGGCGACCGGCGTGCGCACCGCCGCGGCGCGCATCCCTGGGCTGGAGGAAGTGAATGCCCAGTTCGGGGATTACCATTCCACCATCGAGCAGGCGCAAAGGGTTTGGCGGCATCTCGCCGAGGTTCGCGGCGGGACGATCGTGATCGGACAGGGGGCGGCGATTTGCAAATGCCCGCCGTCGCCGCTGGAGGGGGCGCTGTTGGCCGAGGAGTTTCTGCGCGATCGCGGGCTGAAGAGCCGCACCAAGCTGGTTTACTTCACGCCCTATCCGCGGCCCTACGCCGCGGAAGGGATCAACGACATCGTGGCGCCGATCCTGCGGGAGCGTGGGATCGAGGTGCGGACGTTTTTCGACCTGGACCGGGTGGACACGGCGAACCGGACGATCCATTCCATCGAAGGCGAGCAGATCCCGTACGATTTGGCGTTCATCGTGCCGCCGTTCATCGGCGCGCCGATCACCTACGAGCCGGCGGAGGTGCTGGACGAGGACCGCCTGATCATCACCGATAAGTTCAGCCTGCGGGTGAAGGGAGTGGAATCCGCCTTCGCGATTGGCGACGGCACCAATCTGCCCACCTCGAAGGCGGGCGTGGGCGCGCACTTGGAGGCGAAGGTGGTCGCGCGGGCATTGGCGGCGAAACCGGCCCGTTTCGACGGCCGCACCCACTGCCCCATGGATCTGGCTTACGGAAAAGGAACGTTCGTCGTTGGTTCCTACGCGGCGCCGACGGTGAAGTACGCGCCCAGCCGGCTGAACCATTGGATGAAGGCGGCCATGGCGCGCATCTATTGGATCAGTTTGCGCGGCTGGCTGGACCCGCTGTTCGATGTGTATTTCCGCTTGACCGCGCCGGAAAAGCTGGCGGCGCGGCAAGCGCATCGGCTTCGGCCGGCGGCCTGACGCCGGCACGCCCGTCCGGTTCGGCCGGCGGCCTGGCGCCAGCACGAGCGAACGGATCGCAGTGAGTTGGACGCCTCGGCCGCGGCGGGAGTCGCGACGTACGGCCTACCCAAGCCGCGGTGAGGCGGTGAGTGCGGCGCGGACAACGGCGGCGGGAGTCGCGATGGGCCAGGGACGGCGGGATAGCACGGGCAGCGTCTGCTGGGCTGGCGGCTCTTGAAGAGCACCGCGCGAATGCCCAACGTCGCGCCGGTGGCTGTCAGGCCGCAAGAAAAAGGACGCGGAGCGGAGCCTGCGTTGGCGTCGCGGAACCCGCCGCTGCGAAGATCTTTCCGGCCGGGGGCGACCCGCCGGCGTGAGCACCAAGGAACGGGGCCTCGGCTGCCCTCTTCGCCGCCATGCGCGCGTGGCATAAAAATCGAGAACGGTTATCTAGAATCAGCCGTGGCGAAGAGGGTTGACTACTCGCACCGGGCCATAGAGCTGCCCGTCGGCAAGGTCCTCGGAATACAGCACCTCCGCGCCGGACGCCTGAGCCGCGTGAACCACGAGGGCATCCCAGAACGAAATGTGATGCCTGGCTTCCAGGTCGAGCGCATCCATGATCGAAGCACCGCTGTTGACGACGACGTGCCACGTCAAATAGTCCGCGACGATCTCCCGCACGGCTTTGGCATCTAGCGGATTGCCGGCCTTGCGGCGGAGATTGGCGGCGAGTTCCTGCAACACCTGCGTACTCACGACGCCAGCGCGGTCCCGCCACAGCGCTTCGACCAGGGCTTTGGCGCGTTCATGCTTCGCGCCATTGGACGCGTCGTGGGCGTATATCAGGATGTTGGTGTCGACGAAGTACCTATCGCTCATGGATCTCATCGCGCGATTTCGGAGGCGTCCACTGTAGGTCCATGCCGTCGCGCAGCCTGGCCAGCGCCCGGCGGCGGGCCTGGTCAAACGCCTTGCGTTCCCGCACCATCGCCTCGAGCCGGTCGGTAAGAAGGGCGCTGATGGACCTGCCTTCTTCGGCGGCGACGATGCGCGCGTCCCGGAGCAGGTCGGCGTCTAGTTTGAGCGTGACGTTGGTCTTCATTTCGCGCCAGGCGGAATAGCACGTAGATGCGTGCTGCACCATTTTACGTGCTACGAATTGCCGCCGCAAGGAGATCCGCCTGCGCCGGGGGCGCCAAGGGCTGGCGCCGCCGGGTCGGCCGGATTGATTCTATTTGGCTTAGGGGCAGGGAAGCGTTGCCGCTTTAGATGCATTTCGGCCCCTTCGACGACGGACCGGCGGCAGGTTGGGCCGTCGCTCAACAGCGGCAATGCGCTCGTCAGTAGGCTGTTAGCTACAGTTCGCCGAGCGCAATACACTGCCCTACGATTGAGTCCAAAACGAGTCGAATGTGTCCGAGATTGTAGCTCGGGTCGCGGTGGGTGACGGAGCGCGGCTGCCACGGGCCGCTCAGGTCAAACGCAACAGCGGAAGCAGCGTTGGATTGACCACGGCTGGCGGGCCACGGGCAGCCGCGCAACGTCTTATCGGTCGCGGCCACCGCCGCCGGAGCGACGGCCGCTATCGCGGCCGCCGCCGCGGGAGTTGCCGCCGCCGAAGCCGGAGGTTTTGGGCCGTGCTTCGTTCACGACCAGCGCTCGGCCTCCGACTTGGGCGCCATTGAGTGCGGCAATGGCCGCGTTGGCTTCGCTGTCGCTGGCCATTTCCACGAAGCCGAAGCCGCGTGCGCGCCCGGTATCGCGATCGGTTGCGAGCTTGGCGCTTTCCACGGCGCCGTGCGCTTCGAACAGTTGACGCAGTTCGTCTTCGCTGGCGTCAAAGGACAGATTGCCCACATAGATTTTCTTCATTGGAGTTTCCTTTCGGTTTCGGGTGGTCTCGGGGAAGGCTTTCGCGGCGTCGGATAGCCTTTGATCGCCACGGGCGGTGATTGTTGGGTTCGAATCTTAATGTGCCGGCCAGGCCTCAAGTGCGTGACGTGACGACTCGCTGCCGTCGGCGTGTTGGCTCAGCCCGCGAACGCGATCAGCCACGGCGCGATGCTAGCAGGCGGCGCCGGCTCGCGAAGAGTCGTGGGTGCATGCCGGCCCTGCGAAATATCAGAAAATGCCTGATTCCCTGTGGCCTCGCTTGGCATCGAGCCGAGGTGCAGGGTTGGGCTGGCCGCTGTAGGGAGCAGAAGACGAGTCATGATACCCCTTCCGGCGGAAAGCACCAGATCAGAGCGCGTGGATACCTCATTTCGTGGCGATGATGCGCGTGCTGCTGCGGCTCGGCTCCCTGCATGCACCCTTTGCGAGTCCTCCACGAGGGAAGCTCCGGCCCAACGGCGTGGATTAGGAGCAGTAATGGAAGGCGACCGAGGCCTGGCTGAGACGTGAGAAGCGAGCCGCATTCAGGATCAGGGCCAGACCCAGCATACGCCATTTTTGCTTCCGCCGCTGGATTCGTTCTCGGGGTCGGGCGGATTTCGCGGGGTCGCGCCGTTCGCGTTGGGGGCAACGTTCGCGGGAAAGCGCCGCGACAGTCGCCGGGCGGGCTGGAGCGCCGCGTCCTCGCCGGCTGCATCGCGGAGCTTGCGTGTGGGCCAGCGGCGCAACTCCAGCGACGCACCGGCGGGGCCGGCGCGGATGGGGCCCGAGGCACAGCTAGCTGGGCCAGTAAGCGGGACGCCCCGCCAGCGGCGGGGCTGGGGCCGGCGCCAAGCAATGATGGTAAGATAAAAAAAGGTCGTCGAATCCGGCTTGGCGTTTTTGCCTGTTCCGCTTTATTGCTTAACTCGCAAACGGTCCAACTAGAGTTCAGCGATACATTCATCTCGGAAGAGGAAAATGCAAATGGAACAGGGAACAGTGAAGTGGTTTAATGACGCCAAGGGCTTCGGGTTTCTCAGCAGGCCGGATGGGGAGGACGTTTTCGTCCACTTCTCCGCGATTGAGAGCAGCGGTTTTCGGTCGCTGCGGGAAGGCCAAGCCGTTCAGTTCAACGCCGTCAAGGGAGCCAAGGGCTGGCAGGCGGAGAACGTTCAGGTGCTCTAGGCGCTAAACGAGTTCGAAAAGAGGTGAACGGGAAGAATGAAAATTCTTCCCGTTTTTTATTGCCCCGGTTCCGGCGTCTCAGCGGCCTGCGAACAGAACGCCTTAGCGGTGGGCCGCCGTTCCGCGCGTGCTTGCGGCGTGCGGAGCCGGAACGGCCGGCGACGCGCATTTCCGCCCGCTCCTCCCGGCAGCCTAAGCAAGTCGCCTTCGCGCCCCGGGAGAACCCCCCCGGCCGATCGCGCGCGGATGGCGGCCGCTTCCGCCGTGGCCTGGGGGGACGGGGATTCCGGATTGCCGCTCGCTAGGATAGCGTCACGATGGTCCTCCGGGGTGATGGACTGCCTGTCACGTCGCGCCAGGGAACCAGAGAATTGGTTGCGGGGGCTGGATTTGAACCAGCGACCTTTGGGTTATGAGCCCAACGAGCTACCAGACTGCTCCACCCCGCGAATCCATACTCCCATGAGGCAGAGTGGGTGTCAACTCGCGGCGGAAAACGATCACGCGACGTGCCCGGAATGGCTCCGGACTTCCGCCCGCGTTGCCTTGCGAGCGGGTGATTGGAGCGAAATGAGGCCGCGATGGCCCGCACCGGTCCACGAGAAGTACGTGTGAGGCCGGCCGGGCGGGAATGCAGGCTCACGCGGGCGACGGCGCAAGGCTGGCGCGCGCGGCACGGCGGCTGGCTGTTAGGCGGCGCGGACGTTCTGTGGCGGGATCTGCGCGAACGCCTCCACGCCGGCTTCGGCGACCCGTTGGTCTTGGCTGTTATCGCCGCCGCTGACACCGATGGCGCCGACGACGCGGCCGTTGCGCAGCAGCGGCTCGCCGCCGGGAAAAATCATCACCCGCCCATAGTTGGATTGCTGGATGCCGTAAAACGGCTCGCCGGGCTTGGCCAGCTTGGCCAGCTTCTGGGTGCTGAGGTCGAAGGCGCGGGCGGTGAATGCTTTGTTAATGGCGATATTGATGCTCCCCAGCCAGGCGTCATCCATGCGGAGGAAGGCTTTGAGGTGGCCGCCCTCATCGGCGATAGCGATATTCATCGGTTGGCCGATGGCCTGCGCCTGGCGGGCGGCGGCGGTGATGACCAGTTGGGCTTCTTCCAGGGTGATGCCAGCCATGCCGGGTGCGATGCCGCCAGAGGCGGGGCCCGTTGCCAGCCTGGCGGGCTGTGAGCTTAGGCCGAAGGCGCTGCGGCCGCGGACGCGACGTTGCCGCGGGGCAGGCAAATGATGAAGCTGGCGCCATGCCCGAGTTCGCTCTGCACCGTGATCGTTCCGCTGTGCTGATGCACGATGCCGTAGACGGTCGAGAGCCCCAATCCGGTGCCCTTGTTGCCCTTGGTGGAAAAAAAAGGCTCGAAGATCCGCGCCCGCGTTTCCTCATCCATGCCGCAGCCGGTGTCGGAAACCGTGAGCTGGACATAATCGCCCGGAGGTAGGCCGCAGGGCATAGCCGGCGGAGCCTCCGGCGCGACCGACGTGGCGCCCTGGTCGGGGCGCAGGTGCGCCAAGCACTGCTGGGGCAGCTGTTGCAGCAGGCGCTCGGGATCGGCGTGATGATGGGGGATGCCGCCCAGCGAGCAGGGCGCCACCGCGCTCACCGGCCGGGTTTCGAAGATTAATTTGCCGCCGTTGGGCATCGCATCGCGCGCGTTGACCGCCAGATTCATCAGCACCTGCTCCAGCTGGCTGCGGTCGGCCTCGATGCTGCCGGTTTGGGGATCGAGCGACAAGATGAGCTGCATATCCTCGCCGATCAAGCGCCGCAACATGGAGGCCAGGCCGCTGACGCAGTCATTGAGGTGAACGACGCCGCGCTCCTCCGCTTGGTGGCGGGAGAGGGTCAGCAGTTGGCGCGTGAGCGTCGTGGCCCGCGTGCCGGCCTTTTGGATTTCCTCCAGTTTGCGCCGCTGCGCCTGGGCGTCTGGATCCGGACTTGCGGGCGCCATCAGCAGCAGGTCGCAGTAGCCGTTGATGACGCTCAGGAGGTTATTGAAATCATGCGCAACGCCGCCGGCCAAGCGGCCCACGGCCTCCATTTTCTGCGCTTGGCGAAACTGTTCCTCCAGCCGCTTCTGTTCGCCGATCTCCCGCACTTGCGCGTAGTGAACGAGGCGGCCATTAATGAAGAAGTCGCTGGTGACGATATCCACGTCAATCACCGTGCCATCTTTTTTCTGGTGGCGCCACGCGCCCCATGCGCGCAGTCCCGGGGAGAAGTCCTTGAGCGCCGCCAGCAGACGGGGCCGCTCCCCGGCCGGGCGGATGTCGAGCATGGTCAGCCCAAACATCTCCTCGCGGCCATATCCGTATAACGCCACGGCCGCATCGTTGACCGCCAAGATTTCCAAGCTTTTGGGGTCATAGATCAGCATCGGCAGCGGATTGCGCTCGAACAGCAGCTGATAGGCTTCCGGGGTGGAAAACAGACCAATCTTGGAACGCCGGGGATTGGGGAGGAGGCCCATGACGGGTGGGGGAAAACACCAACTACTGTCCTCAGAGTAGTGCAACTTACGGCCCGACCTGCTGGCCCCGCGAACAGGGGTATTTACTAGGCGGGAACGGGAGCCGGCGTAGGAGGTTAGCTGCGCGTTCGTAAGCGCCGGGCCTCTTGCCCCGCAGCATTCCGCAGGGCGGCACGGCCCGTGGCCTCCGCCGCAGGCCCTTCAGGACAGGTGGGAGGCCGCGGGTTCCGGCTGTTCGGATGGCGCGGCCGGGAGGTTCTTATGGCGGCCGCCGCCGGGGAAGATTCCGCGGAAGACCAGGTACAGCGTCGGGATAAAGAACAGATTCAGCAGCGTGGCCAAGAACATCCCCCCGAAGACCGAGGTGCCCACGGAGTGCTGGCTGGTGGCGCCGGCGCCGCTGGCGACCATCAGCGGAACGATGCCCAGCATGAAGGCGAACGAGGTCATCAAGATCGGACGCAAGCGGATGCGGCCGGCTTCAATCGTCGCCTCCACCATGCTCATGCCGCGGTCGCGGAGCTGCTCGGCGAACTCGACGATCAAGATGGCATTCTTGGTGGACAGGCCGATCAGCATGACCAGGCCGATTTGCGCGTAGATGTCGTCGTTCAGTCCGCGCAGCCACTGCGCGCCCAGCGCGCCGAGCAGGGCCGCGGGCACGGCCAGCATCACCACGAAGGGCAGCACCCAGCTCTCATACTGGGCCGCCAACACCAAGAACACGACCAGCAGGCCCAAGCCGAAGAGCCAAACCACCTGGCTGCCGGACTGAATCTGTTGCAAGGACAATCCCGTCCAGGCGTAGCTCATGCCCCGCGGCAGAACTTTCTTGGCCAGGTTCTCCATGATTTGAATCGCCTGGCCCGAACTCGTCCCGGGAGCGGCGTTGCCGTCAATTTCCGCCGAGCGGAAAAGGTCGTAATGGTTGATCACCACCGGGCCGGACTGCTCGGTGATGTTCACCAGGTTGCCGAGCGGAATCATCTGCGGCGGGGTGGAACTGGAGCGGACGTAAAACTGGTTGATGTCCTTCGCCTCATTGCGGAACTGCTTTTGCGCCTGCACGAAGACATCGTAGGTGCGGTTGTCGAAGGTGAAGTTGTTGACGTAGATCGAGCCCAGGAACGCGCCGAGCGTGTCGGTGATTTGGGAGAAGGGGACGTTGAGGCTGGCGGCCTTGGCCCGGTCCACCCGCACCATGTATTCCGGCGTGTTGGCGGTGAAGGAGGAGAACAAGCCGCGCAGGTGCGGATTGGCGTTCCCCGCCGCCACCAGCTCGTGCGTGGCCGCGGCCAGTTGCTGTGGCGTGGCGTTGCCCTGGTCGAGCACCTCGAATTGGAAGCCGCCGAACTGCCCCAGGCCGCGCACGGCGGGCGGAGGAAAGGCGGCGATCAAAGCGCCCGGGATCATGAAAAACTGCTGCCGCAGCCGGGCAATGACGGCGAAGACGGAATGCTGCGGCCCCTTGCGCTCGCTGAACGGCTTGAGGCTGGCGAACATCATCGCGGTATTCGAACCGCCGCCGGCGAAGCTGAAGCCGGTGACGGCGAATGCGCCCTCGACCTCCGGCTGGCGCATCAGCACCGCCTCCGCCTCGGCGACGATGTGCTCGGTGTATTGCAGGGACGCGCCCTCCGGCGCCATCACCTGCACCATCATGAATCCCTGGTCCTCCTGGGGGATGAACGCCTGCGGCACGTGAATAAACATGAAGTACGTGGCGGCGATGACGCCCAAAAACACCAGCGCCACCAGCCAGCGCACCCGGACCACGCCGGAGAGGGCCTTCTTGTAGGCGTGTGACAGGCCCTCGATTCCGCCCTCCAGCCAGGCCCAGAAGCCGCGCTTGTGCTTGACCTCCCGCAGCAGCAACGCGGACATGGCCGGCGTCAGGGTCAGGGCGTTGAAGGCGGAGATGCTGATGGAGAAGGCGATGGTGAGGGCGAACTGGCGGAACAGGATGCCGGTGGTGCCGGGAAACAGGGCCACCGGCACGAACACCGCCACCAGCACCAGCGAGGTGGCGATGACCACGCTGGTGATCTCGACCATGGCTTCGCTGGTGGCGCGATGGGCTTCATGGACGCCGGCGGACAAATGGCGCTCCACGTTCTCGATGACCACGATGGCGTCATCCACCACCAAGCCGGTGGCTAGGACGATGCCGAATAACGTCAGCGTATTGATGGAGAAATGGAAGGCCTTGATGAAGATGAACGTGCCGATCAGCGCGACCGGGATGGTGACGGAGGGAATGAGGGTCGTGCGCCAATCCTGGAGGAACAAGAAGATGACCAGGACGACGATGATGATGGCCTCCAGCAGCGTGATCAGCACGTCGTGGATGGACTCGCCGATGGCCGTGGTGCTGTCGAAGGCGATGCCGTATTTCAGCCCCGGGGGGAAGCGCGGGGCCAGCTTGGCCAGTTCCGCCTTGACGGCGGCGTCCACGGCCAAGGCGTTGGCGCTGCTCAACTGCTGCACGCCCAACCCGATGGCCGGCTTGCCGTCGTAGGTGAGGGCGCTGCTGTAGGATTGCGCGCCCAACTCCGCATAGCCGACGTCGCGCAGGCGAATGATAGTGCCGTCGGGCTGGGTCTTGAGCACGATGTCGTCGAACTGCCGCGGCGTGCTCAACTGCCCGGAGGTCATCACCTGGAACTGATACTTCTGCCCCGTGGGCGCCGGCGGCATGCCCACCGCTCCGGCGGCGATCTGCACGTTTTGGGTTTCCAGCGCCGCCAAGACGTCGCTGGCGGTCAGGCCGCGCCCGGCCAGCTTGTTGGGGTCCAGCCAGATGCGCATGGCGTACTGGCCCTCGCCGAAGACGGTGACCCCCGCCACGCCGGGCACGCGCTTGATGGCGTTTTCGACGTAGATGTTCAGGTAATTGCTGATGAAGAGGTTGGTGTACTGGTGATGCAGCGAGTAAAAGCCGGCGGCAAGCACGAACCCGGTGCTGGCTTTGGTGACGGTAATGCCGGCTTGCTTCACCGTCGCCGGCAGCGGGCCTTCCGCACTGGCGATCCGGTTTTGCACCTCGACCTTGTCCAGGGAGAGGTCACTGTTGGTGTCGAAGGTGCAGGTGATTTGGGCGGTTCCTTGGTTGGTGCTGGAACTGCTGATGTACATCAAATTTTCCGCGCCGTTGATGGCTTCTTCCAGCGGCGTGGTCACCGCGGATTCCACTTCGGCGGCGTCGGCGCCGGTGTAATTCGCCGAGACCACCACGGTGGGCGGCGCCAGATTCGGCAGCTGGTCCACCGGAAGGTTGGGGATGGAAATCGCCCCCGCCAGCACGATGATCAGCGCCGTGACCGTCGCGAAGATCGGCCGGCGGATGAAGAAATCCACGAACATTACGGGCGCGCTCCGGATTGGCCGTTGTTGGCCGGGGTGGGCGAGGATGCGGTCTGCGGCGCGCCGCCCTGGCCGGCGCCGGGCATGTGCGGCGGCAGCGGAATGATCGGCATGCCGGCCACCAGGATCTGCAACTGCGAGGTAATGATCAAATCGCCCGGCTTGAGCCCGCGGGTGATTTCATAGGCGTTGCCATGCACCGGGCCGACCGAAACCGGAACCTCCTGGGCCACGTAGCCCTTCGGCGCTTTCGGGTTCTTCACCGCCAAAAAGACGAAGTAGCGCCCATTGATAGCCGCGACATCCAGCACCGGCACCAGGATGGTGGAGTGCTGGCCCCAAACGATGCGGGCGGTGACATATTGCAGGTTGCGCAACCGCCCCTGCTGATCGCTGACAACGCCTTTGACCAGCACGGTTTGCGAGCCGCTGTTGACCTCCGGCGCGACGAAGTTGATCGTGGTGGCCGCCAGCACCTTGCCATCCGGCCCCAGCAACTGGAGCGGCATGCCCAGCCGCAGCGCCGAAGCCCGCTCCACGGGAACATACACATAGACGTGCAGGGCGCCGGCCTGGTTCACCGTGGTCAGGACGGTCGAGGTGGTGACCAAATCTCCGACGTGCACCGGAATGTCGCCAACGATGCCGCTGCGCGGCGCGGTGATGCGGTAATAGGTCAGCTGCGCCTCCTGCTCCGCCACCTGCGCCTTCAAGGAGTCGAGCTGGCTCTTGGCGGCGGCATAGGTGGATTGCATTTGGTTCAGCTGTTCCTGGCTGGCCACCTGCGCCTTATAGAGCGCCTGATAGCGGTGGAACTGCTCCAAGTCGTAGGCGGTCGTGGCGGCTTGCGCGGCGACGGCGCTGCGATCGCTTTCCACCGTGGCCTGCTGCTTTTCCGGATTGATCTCCATTAACAGCTGTCCGGCCCGGACCACCTGGCCGGAATGCACCAGAATGCGGCTGATGTTGCCGGTCACCTGGGGCATGATGGTCGCCGCCATGCGAGATTGCAGGGTCCCGACGTAACTGGTCGTCGAATTGACCGTGGTTGCCTTGGCCGGCATGATCTCCACCGGCAGCGCTTGCGGGCCGTGGGCGGCGGGCTTGGCGGGGGCGCCACAGGCGGCGAGGCCCAGGCAGGCGGCGGCCAGCGACAAGACAGCCAGCGTGATTAGCCGCCGCCGCCTAACCCGATGACGTGCAACGCAATTGTTCATGGAAGATGGATTTAGGTGCAAAAAGCCTACGAACTCGCCGGCTGGAAAGTTCCTTACGGGATACCTCCTAGCGTAGCAGACGCGTGAACGCACACCCCGGGCACAATCCCAGCTTGCATGCAATACGCGCCGGCCCGCGGGCGGGTTACCGCGGCTGGATGGCCGCGGCCGGCTATCCGCGCCCCGGAAGACGGAGGTATTCGGCGGTGGCGGCTTGCCAGCGGTTCTGCGCCCGCAGCACGAACTCGATGCAATCGCGCGCGGCGCCGGCGCCGCCGGAGTGGCGGGCGACGAAATGAGCGGCGGCGCGGACTTCGCGCCGGGCGTTGGCCGGCGCGGCGGCGAAACCGCAGGCGCGCAGCATCGGCAGGTCAATGATGTCATCGCCCATCGCCCCCACCTCCTCCGCGGCCAGGTTTTTGGCGCGCAGGATTTCCGCCAGCGCCTCTCCCTTTTGTTCCACGCCTTGGCGGACGAAGTCCAAATGCAGGTCGCCGGCGCGGCGCGCCAGGGATTGCGACATCCGCTTGGTGATCAGGCCCGTGGCCAAGCCCGCGGTGCGCGCCACGGCGAATCCAATGCCGTCGTGGGCGCTAAAGGCCTTCACCTCGACCATCGTTTCCGCCGGCCGCGCGCCGGGATCGGCGGCCTGGGGGCCGAGGGGAAAAAACCAAAGGCTGCCATCGGTCAGCACGCCGTCCACGTCGAAGATCAGCAGCTTGACGCGGCGGGCGCGGCGGACGGCGCTGGGCGCCAAGTGGGACGCCAGCTCGGCGTGGCGGGAAGCGGGGCGGACGGGACGCGGTTGCGAGGAGAGTAGGGGCATGGCAGTCAGCGGCGCGACGCCGTGCCGGCGGGCCGGGTTAGATCCATTGCGTGGTCCAGAGGTCGTGGAGATGGACGACGCCCAGCACCCGCCGCGCGGCGCCGGCGGCCGGCGCGACGACGAATAGGGACGTGATTTTGCGCTCCTCCATCAGCCGCAGCGCGGCGGGCGCCAAGGTTTCGGCGGGCACGCAGACGGGCTGGCGGGTCATGTAGGCTTCCGCGGCCATGGCCAGCGCCGCCGCGCCGTGGCCTTCCAGCAGGCGGCGCAAGTCGCCGTCGGAGATGACGCCCAGCAGTTCATCGCCTGCCGCCACGACGCTGGTGACGCCCAGGCCCTGGCGGCTGATCTCATGCAGCACGTCGTGCAGGGCGGCGTTGGCCGGCACGCGGGGCAGGCGCGCGCCCGCGTGCATCAGCTCCCCTACCGGGGTCAGGCGCTTGCCCAACTGGCCGCCGGGATGCAGCTGGGCGAACTGCTCCGGCGTCCAGCCCTTGCGTTCCGCCGTGGCCACCGCCAGGGCGTCGCCCATGGCCATGGCGGCCGTGGTGGAGGCGGTGGGCGCCAGGCCCAGATGGCAGGCTTCGGCGGCCACGGAGACGTCCAGCCAAACCTCGGCGGCGCGCGCCAGCGGCGACGCTCCCGCCGCGGTCAGGGCGATCAGCGGCAGGCCCAGGCGCTGGATCGGTCCGATCAGGTCCAGCAGTTCCGCGGTATCGCCGCTGTAGGACAGCGCCAGCACGACGTCACCCGGCGCCAGCATGCCCAGGTCGCCGTGGCGCGCCTCGGCGGGATGCAGAAACAGCGCCGGCGCGCCCGTCGAACTCAGCGTGGCGGCGATTTTACGGGCCACCAGCCCGCTTTTGCCCATGCCGGTCACGACGGTTCGGCCGCGGCAGCCGGCCACCAACTCCACCGCGCGGACGAATTCCGGGCCGATGCGCTGCGCCAGCGCCGCCACCGCCTCGGCCTCCGCCGCCACCACGCGGCGGGCGGTGGCGCAGGGGTCAGCGGCGGGCGGGGCGGAATGCGTATCGGAGGCCATGGCGGCGCACCTGTCCGCTGGCCGGGTATCGTGACAGTAATCCGCCTGGTCCCCGGCCAGGGCGGCGAAGACAACAAACCAGCATACACTCCAGATATCCAGCATTTGGCGCCGCGGAGTGCCTCCGGCCGCCCATTTTTCCGCGCAAATGGCTCACGATCGGCAAGTGGTTCTGCAATGGCGCACGGTGTCCTACCGCACCGTCCTGGTTGCCGCCGCGGTCATCATCGTCGTGCTCGGAGTGCTGGCGTATGCCGGGTTCTTTCCCGGAGTGAGCCGCGCGCTGCATCGGGTTCTGGATGGCGCGTCGCGGCAGGCGGCGGCGCCGCCGGTCGCGGCGGCGCCGCAAGCCCGGTTCATCAACGTCGAAGGCGGCGTGCTGGTCAAACGGGCCGGCAGCGTGGACTTTACCCCCGCCCAGCCCAGCACCATCTTGCATCAGGGCGACACCGTCCAGACCCAGTCGAATGGCTGGGCGCGCATTCAATTCGGCGACAGCACCAATTACGTGCTCAGCCCGAATTCCCTGATCGTGGTGGAACAGAGCCAATTCACCGCGCATCGTTCCTCGCTGGCGGTGCAGGTCTCATCCGGCCGCGTGGATCTTTCCACCGGGCAGTTCGACGGCCCCGGCTCCAGCTCGCGCGTGCGCTTCGCCAACGCCGCCGCCGCGCTGAAGCAAAATACCCGCGCCGAGGTTGTCAGCCAGAACAACGCCGGCACCCTGACCGTCGTGGCCGGCGCGGCGCGAGTGCGGCGCGGACAACAGACGGTGCGGGTCGGCGCCTTCCAACGCCTGAACGTCCAGCCCGGACGGGTTATGGCGCTGAGCACCGTCGCCCAGCCGCCGCAGTTAGTGGCGCCGGGCAACCTGGAGCCGCTCGTTGCCGCCGATCCGGCGCAGGTGCGCGTGCATTTTCAGTGGACGGCGGCGCCGGGCGCGGTTCGCTACGAGTTCCAGCTGTCCCGCTCGCCGTTGATGAGCAATTTGCTGCTGCAACGGCGGCTGGGGGGAACCACCACCGTGGTCAGCGGCCTGGCGGCTGGCAACTATTACTGGGACGTTGCCTCGATCGGCAGCCATGGCGCGGTGACGCCGCCGCTGGATGCCAACAAATTCAGCTTGATCGCCTCCCAGGCGGACGGCAAGCTGCCGTTGCGCGTCACCCAGGTGACCGAGATCGCCCCCGGCGTGTTGGAGGTGGACGGCAAAACCGCCCCCGGCGCCAAGGTGCTGGTGAATGACGAAGTCGTGGGGTTGATTCAGTCCGACGGCAGCTTCCAGTACATCACCCCCAATCTGCCGCGCCAGCCGGATTTCGTGCTGACCGTGACCGCCGAGGACAACCAAGGCCGCGTCGCCACGCGCACCCGGCTGGTCAACATTCAGTAAGGTCCGAAGCCCCTTTACCCGCCGCAACCACCTCGCCCGCGGCTGCGCCGCCCGGCGGCGCGGTAAAATAGCTGCTGCGTGAGCGCTCCCGTCAAAGTAGGCTTCGTCAGCCTGGGCTGTCCCAAAAACCGCGTGGATTCCGAGGTCATGATGGGTTTGGTTTCCCGCCATGGCTACGCGGTGACGCCGCGGGCCGAAGACGCCGAAATCCTGGTGGTCAATACGTGTAGCTTTATCGAGTCCGCGCGGCAGGAATCGGTGGATGCAATCTTGGAGATGGCGGAGCACAAAAAGCACGGCCGGGCGCGCAAGCTCATCGTTGCCGGCTGCTTGGTCGAGCGGTATCGCCGGCAGATCCAAGCCGAGATCCCGGAAGTGGACGCCGTGGTCGGCACCAACGAACTGGAGGCGATCCTCGCCGCCTGCGCCGGCAGCCAGGCGCCGACGCCGCCGGTCGGCGCGGCGGTCCTGCCTCCCATTCTGCCCCCGGCGGCGTCGCCGCAAGCGGCGCCTTTGCACCCTAGGCCCACGGCTCCGTACCTCTATGACCACCTGACGCCGCGGCTGCTCAGCACCCCGCCCCACACCGCATATCTGAAGATCGCCGAAGGCTGCGACCACCCCTGTAGTTTTTGCGTCATCCCGCAGTTTCGTGGCGCCTTCCGCAGCCGCCGCTTCGAATCCGTCATCACCGAAGCGCGGCAATTGGCCGCGCGGGGCGCGCGCGAAGCCATTCTGATCGGGCAGGATACGACGTGCTATGGCCAGGATCTGGGTTTGCGGGACGGCTTGGCGGATTTGCTCGCCCGCTTGGCGGAAATCGAGGAACTGGACTGGGTGCGGGCGCTGTATTTTTATCCCAACAAAATTACCCCGCGCCTGCTGGAAACCATCGCCGCCCATCCCCGCCTTTGCAAGTACCTGGACATGCCGTTGCAGCATGCCAGCCCGGCGGTGCTGAAGCGCATGAAGCGCGGCGGCGGCGGCGAAATCTTCCTCAAGCTACTCGAGCGGATCCGCCAAACCATTCCCGGCGTCAGCCTGCGGACCACGTTCATCGTCGGCTTTCCCGGCGAAACCGAGGCCGATTTCCAGTACCTGATGGACTTCGTCGCCGCCGCGCAGTTCGATTGGCTGGGGGTTTTCGGCTATTCCGATGAGGAGAACAGCCGCTCCCATGCCCTGGATGGCAAGGTGGACGCCCGCACCATCGCCGCGCGCCGCCACCGTCTGATGGCGGCGCAGCGGAAGATCTCCCGGCAACGGCGCCGGGCGATGGTGGGCCGGTGTTTGCCCGTGATGGTCGAGGGGCCATCGGAGGAAACCGACCTGCTTTGGCAGGGCCGCCTGGAAGGGCAGGCGCCCGAGATTGACGGCAAGGTCTTGATCAACGACTTTGGCGTGGATACCGCGCCGCCGGCGGTCGGACGGTTGGCGTGGGTCGAAATCACCGCCGCGCAGGATTACGATGTGGTGGGCCGTATCGTCGCCGCCGCGCGGCCGGACGCGGCGCCCATGCGCGAGTTGGGCGCCAACGCGGGCGTCCGCGCCTGACGCCGCGCCGCCGGCGCATTTCACGGCGGCTTGACGATGGCCTGAGCGCGCGCCGGCCTGGATTCAGTTTCCGTTGAGCCGCTGTCGGCTACTGTGCCGCATGCGAGCGCAGCTGCGCCCGCATCAGCCCGTCTTCATTTAGTTATGATCGTTTCGGTTCACGCTCGCGCCGGTTGGCCGGGGCGCGCGCGCGACCGGAAGATGCCAGCCGTATCGTATTGCGCCGAGCCGGAGACCGAAACACAGCACTGCGCCGGCGATAACCACCGGCGGAGACGGCAGATGCAGTACGTGGCCCACCGCCACCACGGCGGCGGCGGCAAGCGCCGCGACGGCATATAGGTCGGCGCGCAACACGATGGGGATTTCGGTCACAAGGATATCCCGAACCATTCCGCCGCCAATGCCGGTCACCATTCCGAGGAGGGCCGCCATCACCGGATTCAGTCCATGGGCCAGCGCCGTCTGCGTGCCGACGACCGCGAAAAGCGCCAGGCCGGCGGCATCGAACAGTAGCACGGAGCTCCACATGCGATCCAGGACCGGCGCCCAAAAAAAGGCCGCCATGCCGGCGAGGAGGGAGACCGCGAGATAGCGCCAGTCGCGCATGGCGGCGGGCGGAACCACGCCGATCAGCACGTCGCGCGTCATGCCGCCGGCGTTGCCCACGGCAACCGCCAGTACGAGAACGCCGAAGAGATCGAGCCGGCGTTTCACCCCCGCCACCCCCCCACTGAGTGCAAAAACTAGCGTACCGCCGAGATCGAGCGCGGCCAGGAACGTGCCGACGGCGATATGCTCCTTGAACACCATAAGGCTTTCTTAGGATAGCCACGCCTGCGCCGCGACGACCAAGGCCTCCACGCCTGCCTCCCGCGTTGGGCGGACCACGGGCGCGAAATGCGGGCTGTGATTGGTGGGGCGATCGGCAACCCCGCCCGCCGCTTTAGCCGCCGCGTATGCCGCCGGATCGGTGCCGCCGACAAACCAGAACACCGACGGCACGCCCCACTCGGCTCCGAACGAGCCGAAGTCCTCGCTCGCCGTCGTCGGTTGGCCTGCCAGTACGCGGCCCGCGGGAAAATACCGGCGAAACGCGTCGCCGACGCGCTGCGCCGACTCCGGGTCGTTTTTGACCAGCGGATAGTGATCGAGCGGGGTGATCTCCGGCGGCCTAGGAGCGCCCGAGGCCGCGGCTTCCGCATGGACAATCCGCGTGATTGCGGCGAGCACGCGGTCGCGAACGCCTTCGTCAAAGGTTCGTACATTCAGCTTGATGATGGCCTGATCCGGGATGACATTTTCCTTGGCGCCAGTCTGGAGCGCGCCGATGGTGACCACGACGGCGTCCGTAGGCGCGACTTCGCGGGAGACGATGGTTTGCAGACGGAGGACGGTCGCGGCAGCCATCACGACAGGATCGATGCTCGCCTGCGGCATGGATCCGTGGGCGCCCCTTCCGAACATGCGGATCTGGCGGCTGTCGCCGGCGGAGGTGACGACCCCAGGGCGCAAGCTCAACACGCCAGAGGGCCCCACCATGACGTGTTGTCCGAGCACGAAAGTCGGCTTGGGAAAGCGCTGGAAAAGTCCATCGTCAATCATTGCCTGGGCGCCCTCCGCCGTCTCCTCCGCCGGTTGAAAGACGGGCATGAACGTGCCGCGCCATGCGTTTCGGGCTCGTGCGAACAAGGCGGCCGCGCCGATCAGCCACGTCACGTGCATGTCATGGCCGCAGGCGTGCATCACCGGCACGGTCTTCCCCCCCGTCGGTCGCGGTGGCGCTGCTCGCGTAGGGCAGTCCGGTCGCTTCCTTAACCGGCAGCGCGTCCATGTCGGCGCGCAGCATGATGGTCGGGCCTGCGCCATTTTCCAGCAGGCCCACAACGCCCATCTTTCCGACTCCCGTGGCGACTTCATAGCCAGCCGCGCGCAGATGATCCGCGGCTATGCACGCGGTGCGGATCTCCTGGAGGGATAGCTCAGGATGAGCGTGAATATCCTTGTAGATTGACTCCAGCTCAGGCAGCAGGCTGCTGAGATTCGCCCGTACCGCCGCCGAGCGCTTCCGCGTTTCTTCTTCCATGTGCGACACCTTGCAGCACCGGTTAGCCAATGATGTCCTTTTTTTACTCCGGACAACGGATGCGGACCGCGAAAAACGTTTGCGGCATCGCCGCGGCATTGGCGCCGGGATACAGCCCGTTACCGCGCCGCCCCCTCCGCGCTTTGCGCGACCGCTGCGATGCGGATTTCCGGCGTCAGGCGTTCGACGTCCTCGCGGCGCACGTCGGCGCATTCCTTGGTCAAGACATTGGCGGCGCCGCAGGCGGCGGCCAGGCGCAGGCATTCGGCAAAGTCCCAGCCGCGCGTCAAGCCGACGGCAAATCCCCCAACCGTCGCATCACCGCTGCCCACGGAATTGACCCTCTTCAGCGGCGGCGACTGGGCGCGGTACACGGATTCGCCGTCCGTGGCGTATAGGCCGTGTTCGCCGTCGCTGATCATGGGGCGGGCAATCCCCGCGGCTTGCAGATCCCGCAGCGCGGCGGCGAAGTCTTCGGGCGTGTCCAGGCGGCGGCCGAGCAGCTGTTCGGCCTCGCGGCGATTGGGCTTGATCAGGTACGGTCGCGGGCGGCTGCCGTCCGCCTGCACCGGCTGCATCACCGCCCGCAGCCACTGCCGGCTGGTGTCCAGCAGCACCGGACAGGCCGACCCGCAATCGGCCAGCAATAACTGGTAGATGTCGCCGGGGCAGCCCGGCGGCACGCTGCCCGCCAGCACCACCGCGCTGGCCCTCGCCGCCATGCCCCGCAGCCGGGTGCGCAGTTCGGCGATGGCTTCGGCGGTGACCTCCGCCCCCGGTTCGCAAACCTCCGTCTCCGTGCCGTCGCTTTCCACCAGCACAAAGGCCGTGCGCGTGGGTCCGGCCACCGTCACCGGCTCCGCCAACAGGCCCTCCCGGGCGATTTCGCGCAACAGGTAATCGCCTGTGTAACCGCCAAAGAAGCCCAGCACCGTGACCGGCTCGCCCAACGCGTGCATGACCCCGGCGCCGTTGACGCCCTTGCCCCCGGCGGAGGTCACCACCTCGCCGGCGGTGTGGTGGCCCCCGCGCTGCAAGGTTTCCAGCCACAGATATTTGTCCACCGCCGGGTTCAGTGAAACCGCGCAGATCACAGTAATCATTGTGCCCCGCCTTGGGCCGGCGCCGCCGCCTTCGCGCCACAGTCTTTCACCATCGAACCCCGCCAGCCACTGGACATCAGGCCAACATCAAAAGTCCGTCTCGCTGTCTCGCTGCGCCGCGCCCTCGGCTTCGAGGGCCAAGGCGCGCGAGGAGAAGCCACGGCGCCCTTTTCGCGCCTGGCGGCCCGCTCCCGCACCGGATGGGCGGCGGGCGGCGCCCTCCGCACCGCCGCTTTCCTCCGTCACCGCTTTCCGCCACAATGGCCGGGTATGCCTTCCGGGCGGAACGGGGAATTGCTGGACGCGGCCTACGCCTTGCCGCCGGACGCAGTGCGCGCCTACCAAGAACAGGGCTTTGTGCATTTGCCCGGCGTGCTGGCGGCGCCGGAGTTGGCCGCCCTGCGCGGCGCCATCGCCGCCCATGTCGAGGCCCGGCGCCAGACGTTGCCGCCGATGGCCGAGCGCACCACCTATGACCGCGCCTTCATTCAAGTCATGAACTTGTGGCGCGAGAGCGAAGCCGTCCGGCGCTTCGTATTCTCCCGGCGTCTAGCGGCCATTGCCGCGGCATTGCTGGCGGCGCCTAGCGTCCGCCTGTATCACGATCAGGCTTTGTACAAGGAACCCGGCGGCGGTCCCACCCCCTGGCATGCCGACCAATATTATTGGCCGCTAAGCAGCGACCGCGCGGTCACCGCCTGGATCCCGCTTCAGCCGACGCCCCTGCCCATGGGCCCGCTGGCCTTCAGTCCCGGCAGCCATCGTTTGCGGGCAGGCCGCGAGCTGGCGATCAGCGATGAGAGCGAGGCGGAGATTGGCCGCGCGCTGGCGGGCCGCCCGCTCGTGGAGGCGCCGTTTGCGCTCGGCGACGTCAGCTTCCATGGCGGCTGGACCTTCCACCGCGCCGGCCCCAACCAAACCGCCGCTCCCCGCGAGGTGATGACGATCATCTATATGGACGCGGAGATGCGCCTCACGCCGCCGGCGAACTCCTACCAGCAGGCTGACCGCGCCGCCTGGTGCCCCGGGGTGGAAATTGGTGCTACCATCGCCTCGCCCTTGAATCCGGTGCTCTTTCCCTAGCGGTTGCGCCGCGCCGCCTGGCCCGCACCGCCAGGCCTGCTCCCAACGACAACCGATTCCGCACCCAACCGACGAGAGGATCCGTTATGGCCGATTTCACCGCTAACCCGTCGTTGCCCTCCGCCGCGGGCGCCGCCGCCCCGCGCGAGCCCCGCCGCATGTCTTCCGTGGCCCGCATTTTCGGCGCCTTCTATTCGCCGGGCGCAACCTTCGAGGACATCGCCCGCGAACCGCACTTTATTTTGTGCTGGGTGGTGATCGCCGCCGCCAGTGTATTTGGCAGCTACACCCTCCTGGCCCGCTTCGGCGCCTATGGCCTGGCGCGGCAAGCGCTGCTGGCCCGCCCGCAGGCGCAGACTCTCTCGGCGGCGCAATTGCAGGCTCAGTTGGCGACCGCCGCGAAGATTCTGCCCATCCAGATGTACGCCGCGCCGGTGTTCGTGGTCCTGATGCTGCTGCTGCTGGGGGCGATTTTTCTCGGCGCGGAAAATTTCCTCCTCGGCCAGCAGGTCAAGTACAAGCCGATGCTGGCCACCGTCAGCCACGCCATGCTGCCCATTGCGCTCTATAGCCTGGCCGGAGCGGCGGTGCTTTGGCTGCGCGCGGATCCCAACACCGCCCGCTTCGACAATCTGCTGGGTTCTAACCCCGCTTTTTATCTCGATCCCAGTTCCATCGGTCCCGTCTGGAACGCGTTCCTGGAACACTTCGATCTGTTTTCCTTCTGGACCATCGGCTTGCTGGCTCTGGGGATGACCAAGCTGGGAGCGAAGGTCAAATTTGGCTCGGCGCTGGCCGTGGTCGTCGGCCTTTGGCTGCTGTACGTGTTGCTGGCGTTCGGCCTGGCGGTGCTGGCCTAGCCGCAAGAGCCGTAACCGTTCGCGTCAGCGGGCGGTCTCGCCTGCGGCGGGGCCGGAGCCAGCGCCAATCAACGCGCGCCCGGCGTGTCGAGGCGCCGGTAATCCGCCGGCGTATCCACATTCACCAAGATGCCGGAATCGCCCACGGCGACGGTCACGGTGCGTTCCGCCCAGTTGCGCGCCAGGTCCCGCGCGTTGGCGTCCGCCGGCGCCGCGACCACGGCGGCTAGGAAGGCGCGCGAGTAGAGCACCGGATGCCCGTGCCGGCCCGCATGGCTCGGTTTGACGATCGCGCGCGGCGGCCGCGGCGCGGGCGCCGGCGACGCGCCGGCCTCCGGCGCCGTGAACGCGCCAACCAGTGCGGCCAAGGTCGCGGCCGCGAACATCGGGCGATCCACCGGGCAGATTACGGCGCCGGCGAATCGCTCCTCCGTCAATACCGCCGTTGCGGCTAATTGCAAGGAATGGAATTGGCCCCGCTCCGCCGCGGGGTTTTCGATCCACGCAATGGGGCTCGCGAATCCAGCGCCGGCGGCGCGTAGGGCCTCGCCGGCCGCGCCCGCCGGGATGACGACGAAGACCTCGCCGCAGGCAGCGGCCAGCTTGTAGGCGCAGGCGGCGAGGAACGTGGGCTCTGGCGGCGCGGGGCGGGCGCGGTCGCCGGCGAGGGGGAGCGGATAGGGCAGGAGCGCCTTACTGCGGCCCATGCGCGTGGAGCCGCCCGCGGCCAAGATGACGCCCGCTAGCGCCGGCCGGCTCACGGGGCGGTTTCCGCGGCGGCCGGCACGGGGATCTGGCCCAGCTTCATGTGCGCCGCCGTTGCGCCCCGGCGCACCGCGATCATCTCCGCCACCACGGCGACCGCGATCTCCTCCGGCGTGACCGCGCCGATCGCCAACCCCATCGGCGCATACACCCGCGCCAGCGCCTCGGCCGCTACGCCGCGCCGCAGCAGTTCCTTGTAGGTGGAAATGACCTTCCGCTTCGATCCGATCATGCCGATGTATCTCGCCTGCGTTCCCGCGGCCCATTCCAAAATGCGCAGATCGTCGCGATGCCCGCGCGTGGCGATCACGATGTAAGCGTTGGCGCCGGCGCGCAGGGCCGGGAACTGCTCTTCGTAGGGCCCGGCGTGCAGCGCCGCGGCGGGAAAGCGCTCCGCGGTGACGAACTGCGGCCGGTCGTCGCAGACCGCGCTGATAAATCCCGCGGCGCCCGCCGCGGCGGCGATGGCGCGGGAAACGTGCCCGGCGCCGAACAAAATCAGCCGCGGCGGCGCCAGCACCGGTTCCAGAAAAATCTCCAGCGTGCCGCCGCAAATCAACCCGGTGTCTTCGGCGGCGTCGTGGTTCAAATGAAAGACCAGCCGCCGGGGTTTCGGCGTCGCCTCCGCCAGCAGCTCCCGCGCCGCCTGCCACACCTCCGCTTCCACGCAGCCGCCGCCGATGGTTCCCAGCAGCGTGCCGTCTTGGCGGATCAGTAGCTTGGCGGTCTCGAAGGAGGGTATGGATCCCCGCACTTGCACGATCGTGGCCAGCGCGGCGTTTTCGCCCGCCGCGCGCAGGCGCACGATTTCTGCATAGATGTCCCCGGCCATCGCACTCCCCGCCTTCATTGTAAGCCGCGCCCCGCGTGCGTCCGCCAGCACCTTGGGAGCGCCGATTGGAGCGCCTGCGATCTGCCGGCGTTGGCGCCGCCCGCGCCGAGTCCCGTGGAATGGGCTTCAGCCCGTGTGGCGGCGGGCTTCAGCCTGCCCCGCTCAACCGCCCAGACCCGCGCCAAGCATTGGGGCTATGCTCATGCCATGCGCGCCATCCGCTTCCACCAGCACGGCGGTCCCGAGGTTTTGCGCTATGAATCAGCGCCGGATCCCGTGCCCGGCGCCGGTGCAATTCTCCTGCGCGTGCGCGCCTGCGCGCTCAACCACCTCGATCTGTTCGTGCGCGACGGCATTCCCGGTGTTCCCATCCCTTTGCCGCACATCGGCGGGTGCGATATCGCCGGCCAGGTGGCCGCGCTGGGGCCGGGGGTCGAAGCCGCCAGGAACGGCCCCGCCGTTGGCGACGCGGTCATTTTGTCCCCCGGCATCGGCTGCGGCCGCTGCCCCGCCTGTGACGCCTGCCGGGAAAACGAATGCCCGCGGTACACCGTGCTCGGCTATGGCGTGGATGGCGGCTACGCGGAACTGGTGAAGGCGCCGGCGGAGAATGCCCTGCCGCTGCCCGGGGGATTGGATTTCGCCGCGGCCGCCGCCGTTCCGCTGGTGTTTCTGACCGCTTGGCACATGCTGCGCACCCGCGCCGGGCTCCAGCCCGGCCAGCAGGTATTGGTCTGGTCGGCCAGCAGCGGCGTCGGCTCGGCCGCGGTGCAAATCGCCAAATGGATGCACTGCCGCGTCATCGCCACCGCCGGCGGTGAGCGGAAAATGGAATTGGCCAAGCGCCTCGGCGCTGATGAGGTGCTGGATCATTACCGCGACCCCATCGCCCAGCGGGTAAAAGCCCTCACCGGCGGCGGCGTGGATGTGGTCTTCGAGCACGTCGGCCAGGCGACTTGGGAGCAAAGCGTGCGCTCCCTGGCCAATGGCGGCACATTGGTCACCTGCGGGGCCACGACCGGCCGCCGCGCCGCCATTGACCTGCGCCACTTGTTCGCCCGCCAGCTCCGCTTGGTCGGCTCCTACATGGGTCCGCGCAGCGAATTGCGCGAGTTGCTGCCCTTCATCGCTCGCGGCGATCTGCACCCCGTCGTGGACCGGATCTTTCCCCTAGCGGAAACCGCCGCCGCGCAGCGTTACCTCCAGGCCAAGGAACAATTCGGCAAAGTCGTCGTCACGCTCGAGTAGCCGAGCGCGAACACGGGTCCCGCCCTTTTCGCGCATGGGCCAGGCGTCCCTGCCTGGCCCCACCCCTGGCATAAGAGCCCCCTCCTGCCCGCTAAACATCTAGATGTATAATCTAGATGATGCGTACGGTAGGCTTGTTCGAGGCCAAACAGAGGCTTTCGGAGTTGGTGCAGGCGGCATCCCGAGGCGAGGACATCGGCATAACCCGCCGCGGCCGCCTCGCCGCGCGTTTGGTTGCGCCCGCGGCGGCGCCCGCGCCGAGCTGGGACGAGATCATCGCCGGGATGGAATGGGTCCGGTCCAGGGTGCGGCGAAAACGCCCGCTCAGCGCAAAGGAGCTGAAGCACATGATCTCGGCGGGGCGAATTTGAGTTCGTTCGTGCTCGACGCTTCCGTTGCGGTTGTATCTGGATCCGCCCGCTTCCCAGACAGCCCAGCGCATCTTGAACGACATGGCCGCCGGCGCCAATGCGGTGGTCCCCGCCCTATGGCGGCTTGAGGTGCTGAACGCGCTGCTGACCGCCGAGCGCCGCGGCATCCTCGGCGCCGCGGACCTGGCCGGCGCGCTGGTCCGCGTTGACCAGTTGGCCCAGACCTTGACCTGGGTCGAAGACGGTGCCGTTCCGGCGCAGGAATTGGCGGCCTTGGCTCGGCGCCACCGCTTGACCAGCTACGACGCTCTTTACCTTTGGCTGGCGCAGACCCAGGCGCTGCCCCTGGCCACCCTGGACTACGACCTGCGCCGCGCCGCCGTATCTGCCGGTGTCGAACTGTTCGCCGCCGGCAGCCCCAGCCACCTGCGGCGCTAGGCCGCCCCGGGGCTTGCCGGCCCCGCCCTCGCTCCCAGGTGTGGGAAAGGGGCGTGCCCCGCCTGCGCCCGATGTCGCGGAAGCGCCCCGCCAACGGCGAAGCCGCCCTGCCTGGTGGGGTAGGGCTCCTGCCCTGCGTGCGGCCGCCCTCCAGGGCGGCCGGCCGCTCGCAATCGCCGGCCCGCCCAGAGCCGGCGAACGCGCCGAAGATATGACCCACCCCAGCCTTGCAGCCAGGTTCCGGCCAACACCCCGTTTCCGGATTGCGCTCCGAAGGCGGAAAACCGACCCCGCGCGACCGCCGGCGCTGCGCCCACCACGCCTACGCCAGCTACCGCGTGAACTGTGGATTCACCCAAAGTGACAGCGAGGGAGAGAACTTGTTTCGGAGCAGGCGGGCCGTCGCGGGCGTCGGCTGGAAAGATCGGCCATTAAACCGGAAACGGAGCTGGTAGGTCTTCACCGGAAACCTGGGCATAGGCCACTTCGAGCACGCCGCCGCCTCCTCGGATTTCGGCGCCTGCCCCCACGTTACGGTCGCGAGCAGCCCGCTCGGGGCCGCGCCAACTTGGCCAACGACCCACCACCGCAGGATCTGCGACCGGATGGGTGGGGCCGGCGTGCCACCCGCGGCCTCCGCGCAAAAAATGCTGGCCGTTGTGAACAAGGTGCGCAGGCTGTAACGCCCGCCACGGTGGAAAATCAGCCTGACAATGGAATGCGTGCTCGTGCCCTGGGCGCCGCCCTCCGCCCGGCCCAGCAAAAAATCAGGACCACCCGCCACGCGGAAAGCGCGCCACCGAACCGACGATAGCCCGGCATAATACCGCAACAGCCGCGGCGCCCCATCGCCGGAAAGCGCAAATAGGAACGCGCCGCCCCAGTTCATCATGTGCGGCTCGCAGCCCCAGCCGGCCAAAAGCAAGTCCCGCCCGTGCGCGGACGTTAAGCGGCCCGCCAGGGCCTCCTTCAGCGTCCACGGCCAATAGCGGACGTCGGTCTGTTTGGGACAGACGCGGCAGCCGGTTGGGCGGCCCCTGCGGTTGCGCGTCATGCTCCCGGCGGGGCAAATCTGCGTGAGCGCAGCCGCGACCAAACGCGTGGACGGTGAACCCCTCGGGCGGCGGCGCGGTCCGCAACCGATGCCACCAGCCACCGAACCGCCAGCGCCGCCGCCATGCCCGCATCCTAACACCGCCCACCGGCGTGCCACACCATCCCCACCGGCGCAGAGGTGCCCAACTGGCGGTCAACGCGCACCGCGTCCGTCAGCCGCCCAACGCCCGAAACGCATTACAGCCGACCGCAAAATTCAAACTGATGATCTTGATGGTTTGGTGGAGCTGGGGGGAGTCGAACCCCCGACCTATTCAATGCCATCTTTGCGGCGATGTCCGTAAACCTCTGGCCCGCCTGGAATTGCGCAAATCGGCTCCGCCGCCCGTTACGCAAAGAACCACGCCGTTCAGCAAACGGCGGCGAGCTTATGGTTCACCACGGCCGGGGCGTCTAGACGCCCCGTCAGCGGAGCCGCTAGAATTCCGTCGAGTGTCTTGGAAATGGCAATCTCAACCGCAAGCCCGGTGTGCCGAAGATGTATAGGGTCCGACGGGCTGGCTGCATGGATTAAAGAAAATGCGACCGACCAGTACTGCGCGTTTTGCAAAAGGACCGGCCGAATCCCGGCTGCCGTGCCGCTCGCTCGACCGCTCGCGTACATGTCTGAGCGTATCAACGAAGAATATGAGGACGCGGAGGGCTGCGTTCCGTACGATTCTGAAGAGGGCGAATACCTCGTTCCGGCGCTGGACAACTACGATCTCCTCAATGAATTGGGCGTATTCCCTAGGCACAAACAGCTAATGGACGCGCTTGCGCAGGGGTTTGATGACCGCTCTTGGGTCAGGCGCAACCCATTTTCGTACGCACCAGAGGATGTCTGGCGGTTCAGCTGGGAGAACTTTTGCCATTTGGTCAAACATAAAAACCGATACCTGTTCTTTAGCGACCTGGACGAGGACCAGTATGAGGACGAAGATGCCGAGCTATTCCTTCCGTCCAGCATGCTCGACAAGATCGGGAGGCTGGTCAAGGACAGCCACCTTACGAAGCGGCTGAAGTACGGAACCCGACTCTTCCGTGTCCGGCGGCACGACGCGGAGCACGGGCCCGCCAACAGCATGGAAGACCTTGGGCCACCGCCGGTCGAAAAAGCGGTTTACGCCAACCGCATGAGCCCCGCCGACGTCCCGATGCTTTACGCCGCCTTCGACCCGGGAACGGCTCTTGCCGAGACCCAGCGGCGTGCGGGCGGTGGCGAGAACGAGGTCACGATCTCGGCCTTCGAAACAACGACGCCCTTCTACGTCTTGGATTTGACCCGGCTGCCTCCCGTGCCGAGCGTTTTCCATCCAGACAGCCAAATGCTGTCGCTGCGTCCGAGTCGGATGTTCCTACAACACTTTGTCAGCGACCTGACGAAGCCCGTTGAAAAGGACGGTGCGGACCACATTGAATACGCACCCGCGCAAGTCGTCACGGAATACGTTCGGTTCCGCCTACACGCGCACGTGGGCACCCGATCTCCGGGCTTATTTACCGCAGTTCCCGGTCGTCCGGAAAAGGATGCGTCCTTTTCTTCGACCAAGATAAGGTTGGGCCGCGGCGAGGCCCCCGTTCGGCTGATCCCGGAGTTTACCCGCATCGAGCCCGCGCCGCCGCCGGGCCCCTGAAGCTCCCCCCATCGGCGGAGAGGCTGCAAAGACCGGCCCCAACCGCTGCGTGCGTCCGGGCCCAGTCGCTCGCCCCAGAGCGCCCCGGCCCAACCCGGACCATCGGCGACAGCAGGCCGAAAGGCTCGCGGAATTGCTGATGGGCGCGGAGCGGGCAGTGTCGCAGTCCATCGACAGCCCCGGCTTAACGGTGCATATTGGCGGCGAGTTGGCGAAAACGGATGCTGGGCTGCTGCCGCCGACCCAGCAGGTTCAATGATTTAGATGGTGGAGCTGGGGGGAGTCGAACCCCCGACCTCTTCAATGCCATTGAAGCGCGCTCCCAACTGCGCCACAGCCCCACAAATTGGATCCGCCGGCAAATCACCGTCCGGCTTGGGAGGGAATGTCAATTTATTGTGCCTGAACAGCGGTTCCGGCGCAATGGCCCGGGGGCCCAAGCGGCCGGCAACAAACGCCGGTAACGCGCTGGCTATAATTGGGCGTGCCGGGCGGCGACCACAAGCACGGACAACCTGAAAAGAGCCGGGAGGCGGGCCGGCGGCGGGCGTTTCCCGGCGGGGGGTTACCCACCGGATCCGCGGCTCCGCTGCGCCGCCAAAGCCTGACCGCGGCCGCCGGCCAGGCGCCGGGAGATTGGGTGTGGAGGGGGCAGGGCAATGGCTTGTAAATACGTGTTCGTGACCGGGGGCGTGGTTTCTTCCTTGGGGAAGGGGGTGGCGGCGGCTTCGATCGGGGCCTTGCTGGAGAGCCGCGGGCTGCGCATCAGCATGCTCAAGTTCGATCCCTATCTCAACGTGGACCCCGGCACCATGAGCCCCTTCCAGCACGGCGAGGTGTTCGTCACCGATGACGGCGCCGAAACCGACCTGGATCTCGGCCATTACGAGCGCTTCACCCACGCCCGCCTGACCCGCGACAACAACGTCACCGCGGGGCGGATTTACGAGACGATTCTGGCCAAGGAGCGCCGCGGCGATTACCTCGGCAAGACCGTGCAGGTCATCCCCCATGTCACCGGTGAGATCAAGGCGGCGGTCCGCCGCGTCTCCGAAGGCGTGGACGTGGCCATCATTGAGATCGGCGGCACCGTCGGCGACATCGAGTCCTTGCCCTTCCTGGAAGCCATCCGCCAAGTGCGCCAGGAAGAGGGCCGCGAGAACGTGGTCTTCGTTCACCTCACCCTAGTGCCCTATATCGCCGCCGCCGGCGAACTGAAGACCAAGCCGACCCAGCATTCCGTCAAGGATCTGCGCGAAATCGGCATTCAGGCCGACATCCTCCTTTGCCGCACCGACCGCTTCTTGCCGCGGGAAATGCGGGAAAAAATCGCCCTGTTCTGCAACGTCGCCGAAGAGGCGGTGGTTGCGGCCACCGACGCCGCCAGCATCTATGAGGTCCCGGCGTTGCTCGGGGCGCAGGGCTTGGACGATCTGCTGCTGCGTTATCTGCATCTCGAAGCCCCGCCGCCCGCCATGGACGGCTGGGAAGCCCTGGTCCGCCGTATGCGCAATCCCCAGGGCCGCGTGGCCATCGCCGTGGTCGGCAAATACGTGGAATACGAAGACTCCTACAAGAGCCTGAAGGAGGCGCTGTTGCATGGCGCGCTGGCCGGCAATTGGGAGTTGGACGTGCATTGGATCGAGGCGCAGGAACTCGAGGCCGGGGCCCAGGAAGTCGAGCGCCGCCTGGGCGGCGTGGATGGCATTTTGGTGCCCGGCGGCTTCGGCAAACGCGGCATCGGCGGCATGCTGCTGGCCATCGAATACGCCCGCACCCGCCGCGTCCCGTTCTTCGGCATCTGCCTCGGCATGCAATGCTCGGTCATCGAATTCGCCCGCCACGTGGCGGGCCTGCCGGAAGCCAACAGCTCGGAGTTCGATCCCGCGACGCCGGACCGGGTGATTTATAAGCTGCGCGAGCTGCGCGGCGTCGAGGAAATGGGCGGCACGATGCGCCTGGGCGCGTGGCCCTGCCGTTTGGAGCTGCACTCGCGCGCCTACGCCGCCTATGGCCAGCCGGAGATCAGTGAGCGCCATCGCCACCGCTACGAATACAACCGCGATTATGAGGCGCGCTTGGTGAACGCCGGCCTGCGCATCACCGGCTCCAGCCCCGACGGCCAATACGTCGAGATCGTGGAAATCGAGGATCATCCCTGGTTTTTGGGCTGCCAGTTCCATCCCGAGTTCCAGTCGCGCCCATTGGAGCCGCATCCCCTGTTCCGCGAGTTCACCGCCGCGGCCCACGCCTATCAGCAAACCCGCGCGCGCGCGAGCGAGCCCGAGGAGATCTTTCACCGCTCGGCGCGCCGCGCCTAGCTCCGAGCAGGGCCATGGCGGAACGGTTCCAGATCGGCGGCGTCGAGGTCGGCGGGCCGGACCTGTTTCTCATTGCCGGTCCCTGCGTCATCGAGAGCGAACAACACGCCCTGTGGCTTGGCCGGGAGATCGCCGCCCGCGCCCGCGCGGCCGGCTTGCCCTACATCTTCAAGGCCTCCTACGACAAGGCCAACCGCAGCAGCGGCAGTTCCTTCCGCGGCCCGGGGCTGGAGCACGGCTTGGAGATACTGGCCCGCGTGCGGCAAGAAGTGGGCGCTCCCGTGCTCACCGACATTCACAGCCCCGCGCAGGCCGAGCCGGCCGCCGCCGCGGCTGACGTCCTGCAAATCCCCGCCTTCCTCTCGCGCCAAACCGACCTGCTGCGCGCGGCGGCGGCGACCGGACGCGCCGTCAACGTCAAAAAAGGCCAGTTCATGGCGCCTTGGGACATGCGCGGCGCGGCGGAAAAGGTGCGGGCCGAGGGCAACGAGCGGCTGCTGCTCACCGAGCGCGGGGCCAGTTTCGGCTACAACAACTTGGTCGTGGACATGCGCTCATTGGCCATCCTGCGCGGTTTCGGCGCGCCCGTGGTGCTGGACGTGACGCACAGCCTGCAACTGCCCGGCGCGCAGGGCGACCGCAGCGGCGGCCAGCCGGAGTATATCGAACTGCTCGCCCGCGCCGGCGTGGCGGCGGGAGCGGACGGCGTCTTCTTGGAGGTGCATGAAGCCCCCGAGCGGGCGCTCTCCGACGGCGCCAACGCCCTGCCCTTGGACCGGCTCGCGCCGTTATTGGAGCAACTGCGCGCCGTTCGCGCCGCGGTCTTACCCTTCACGCGCGGCAATCCCGAAGAGTCCTGAGCGCCAACCGGGCGTCCGTGGTAGGCCGTCGCAGCCGGGGCCCTCGGCGCGAAGCTCCGGGGGCGGGGGCGGGAATCCCTACCCCAGCCCGGCAACGCGGGCGGGGCAGACGTGGCCCCGCGACGTGGTGCGGACAACAGCAGCCCAGCAATGCGGGGCGTATGGAAATGGGCGGCTGCACCGCCGCGGCCCAGCCGCCGGCGCCGCCGCTATGACCCGGCGCGAGTGACGTGTTCCGCCTGCGGGCCTTTCTTCCCCTCGACGATTTCGAACTCCACGTCATCGCCTTCTTGCAGCGATTTGTATCCCTCCTGCTGCAAGGCGGAATAGTGGACGAACACGTCCGGGCCGTCGTCGCGGCCGATAAAACCATAGCCCTTCACGTTATTGAACCACTTCACTTTGCCATGAATGCGAGCCACGTACTTGCCTCCTCCAGCCCGCGACCGGCCCTTGCGGCCCGTCCGCGGAGGACGCCTTCCGGCGGGCGCTGACGCCCGTCACATCCTTAGTTCGTATTTTACTCCCCGGCTCCGCGGAGGGCTCCCCGTGGAGTCATTTCCGCAGCCGCGCCAGCACCGCTTGAGTAAACTCGGCGGTGGAGGCGGAGCCGCCCACATCCCGTGTCAGGTGCTCGCCCGACTCATACACCCCTAGGAGCGCAGCTTGCAGCCGGTCGGCCGGGCCCGATTCTCCGATATGCCGCAGCAGCATCACCCCCGCCATCATCACCGCGGTCGGGTTGGCGATGCCTTTCCCGGCGATATCCGGCGCCGAGCCGTGCACCGCCTCGAAGATGGCGGCGCGTTCCCCCAGATTGGCGCCGGCCACCATCCCCAGCCCGCCCACCAGCCCGGCGCAAAGATCGCTCAGGATATCGCCGTACAGGTTTTCCAGGACCAGCACGTCGAACTGCTCTGGTTTCATCACCAACTGCATGCAGGCGTTGTCCACGATCGCTTCCCGGTACTCGATCTCCGGATAGTCCTGGGCGGTCTCCCGCGCCATGCGCAGGAACAGGCCATCCGTCAGCTTCATGATGTTCGCTTTGTGGATGGCATGGACGCGGCGCCGGCCGTGGCTGCGGGCATAGTCGAAAGCGAAACGGGCGATGCGGCGGCAGCCTTTTTCCGTGGCGATTTTAAGGCTTTCCACCACGCCGGGCACGACCTCGTGCTCGATCCCGCTGTACAGGCCCTCGGTATTCTCCCGCACCACCACCAGATCCACCCCGCTGAAGCGGCTAGGCACGTGCGGCAGGTTGTAGACCGGACGGACGTTGGCGTACAGGTCCAGGCGTTTGCGCAGGGCCACGTTCACGCTCGGAAAGCCCTCGCCCACCGGCGTGGTGATCGGCCCTTTCAGGCAGACGCCGGTGCGCTCAATGCTTTCCAGCGCGGCCGCGGGCAAAGTTTCGCCGCCCGCATCCAGCGCCTCTTGGCCCACGGCGAATTCCCGCCATTGCAGTTGCGCGCCGGCCGTTTCCAGCACCTCGCGGGCCGCGGAGATGACCTCCGGGCCAATGCCGTCGCCATGGAGCAGGGTGACTTCCCGCACCCGCTAGTATAACGGCACCGCCCGGTCGCCTGGCTTCACCGGTGCGCGGCCCCCACCGCTGTCCCCGCCGCCAGCGCGGAGAACGTGGGACGGCCATACACGGCTGTCCATTCGTGGCAATCCATCGGGGGCAACGCAAAGAAGCTCGGACCGCTCGCGGGCCCCATTATCGGCCGGCACGACCCAGCCGCGGCGTCCCAGGGCGGGACGCGGGCGGCCGTCCATCGTCCGCCGTTTGCCCTGCCTGGCGGGCAGCCATGTCGGCGCAACAGCTTGGTTGCGAACCGCATCCTAAGCTTTTCCGGGTCCCAGTTCCGCCGCCGTGTTCACGCCATCCAATGCGCCCACTCCTGCTGGCGGCCCGGAGGTCATTGCCGAAGCCGCTTGCCCGCGTTGTGGGGTGCTGGCTCCCGCTGCCGCCGCGCGTTGTCCTGGCTGCCAATATCTTCTCCGCCTGCCGGAGATTTTGCCCTTCCTCCGCCGCCCCGGCGCGCGCCTGGCTCTGCTGGCCGGCCTTTTGGGAATCCTCGGGGCGGTCAGCTATGGCCTGACCGCCGCGGTCGGCATGGCGCTCGCCGCTTGGGCGCTGGCGGCATTACGCTCAAAGGAAAATCGCCGTTTGGCCCCGGGCGTCCGGCTTCTCGCCGCCGGCGCATTGGCCATTAGCCTGGCCGGAATGGTGCTCGGCGGATGGGGACTCTACGGGCGCTATCTCCAGCCGCATTGGCTAGGTATTCACGATTGGGAGCGGCGCCAGACCGTGCTGAACACCTTTCGCGTGCTCACCGCCGCGGAGATGCGATACAGCCGCCGCCATCCCCGCCAAGGATTCAGCGCCCGCTTGGATCAACTGACCGCCAACACCTGGCGCCTAGGCATCAGCCCGGAACTGCTGCTCGGCGCCTACACCCTCCGCCGCTTCGGTTACGACTACCGCTATCATCCCAATTTCGGGCGGCCGATTCGCGGCCAGCGGGGCGCCCCGCCCGCGCCAAAGCTGGGGTCCGCGCGAGTCAACGGGTACCGCATCTTCCCCCGTCCCGCCGTGCCCGGCGCCGGACCCTGCTATGTCTGCGGCCCGGACGGCTCGCCCCAGCGCCTGCCCTGTCGTCTCCTCCAGCAAGCCCAGCGTTTCCGCTAGGGTCAGCCCCCGCGGCACCGCGGGTCCGGCCACTCGCACCACCATGAAGCGGCCCTGTGGGCTGGCAATCATCCCTTACCGGCTGTCGCAGACTCACCGCAGCCCCGCAACCCCGGGGCGTTCCAAAATGGGCGGCTGAGCCGCATGACAGATTTTGGCGGAAGCGGCTCGGAGTCGAACCGAGCGGCGATGCCAAGAAGGCACCCCCCATTGGTTTTGAAGACCAAGACGGCCACCGGGCCGCAGACGCTTCCAAGTTTTTTTATGATACCGGTAACGCTGTTCGGGCAGCGCTCGGCCCGGTGCTTCGCCCGGCTTGGATCCCAGCGCGCGTCCCGCTTGCCGCACGGGCGAGGCCGGGGGCGCGATCGCCCCAGCCCCTGCGCGTATCTGGGGCCGGGCCGCTGGCCCGCACGCGAGTTCAGCAATCCAGCCCGCGGAACGCCGGCGCTCCGCGCCGCCTGGCGTAATGTTGCAGCCGTTTGGCGCCGGCTTCGCCCCCGCGGTGCCACCGGCGCGACCCCGCGATCGGCCAGGCGCCGAGACTAACGCCAACGGGTGGGGCGTATATTGGGAGCCTGCGCGGTTCAACCCGTTCGGCAAGGAGGCGCAATGATTGAGCAAGCGATACGCGAGCAACTGGAGGCCGCGCTGCGCGGCGGCCAGGCGCATGCCCCGTGGCGGCACATTTTGACCGGCGTTCCAGCCACGCTGCGCGGCAAGCGCCCGCGTGGCTTTGCCCACAGCCCATGGGAGCTGCTGGAGCACCTGCGCCTCGCCCAGTGGGACATCTTGGAGTTCTGCCGCAACCCCGGTCATGTCTCGCCGGATTTTCCCGCCGGCTACTGGCCGCGCACGGCGGCGCCGCCCAATGCCGCCGCCTGGGCCAAGAGCGTCCGCGCCTTCGCGGCCGACCTGGAAGCGATGGCCGCCCTGGTGCTGGACCCCGCCGTGGATTTGACCGCACCGATCCCCCACGGCCAGGGCCAGACGATCATGCGCGAGGCGCTGCTCGTCGTGGATCACAACGCCTACCACCTAGGCCAGATGGTGGCCGTGCGGCGCCTTTTGGGTGCGTGGCGCGGGTAAAATCGTCACCCCATTTGCAGCCGTGCCGAATAGGGAACCGGGCATCCGGGCAAGCAATAACCTTCGGGTAAACGCGATTGACTCGGAGCGGGGGGGGGTAACTCTCTTTGTCATCGGCGGTGGCGCAGCGCACGAGTCGCCACGCTGATGGAGGTACAAAATGACAAAAGTGGTTTTTGCCGCCCCCGCCGTGATCGCGGGCTTGGCGGCGGTGTTGGCCATCGGGCCCGGCGGGCCTGCGACGCGCGGGGCCGCCCGCCAGGCCGTGTCGAAGGGTTCGGCCTCCCAAGCCACGCCGGCCCCGGAGATCATTGACGGCCGCCTCGACCCCCAGGACATCCCGAACTCCACGGCCTACCGCCTTTGGCTGCTGGCCGCGTCGGAGTCCAGGACCGGGGCGGTGGCCCCTACGGCGCGCACTGAGGCGATGTTGATGGACGCAGGACGCGTGGCGGCGACGTCACTGCGGCGATCGCGATCCTTGCGCGGTTCGAAAAGAAATACCAGGCGCTGGTGGCCGCTTACGACCGCTCGCCGGAGGTCTTTAACCGCAGCAGCTCCGGCCTTGCGGATTTCCTCGCCCGGCGTGACGCATTGGTGGCGGCGACACGGGCCGCGTTAATCGCCGGGCTTTCCGCGCCCGGGCAGTCGCGGCTCGGCTCGTTTGTAAAGGATCAGAAGCGGAACATGCGGATTGCGAGGGTTGTAAAATGAGGCGAGATCAATTTCGATGCGCCGCCTTGTTGACGCTGGCCGCTGCGCTGCTCCTCGCGGGTCCGGCGTTTGCCCAGGGCTGCCGGGGCGTTATGACGCCGGAATACGGCACCTATGTCAGCTGTTCCGTGGGCGCCAACGACACTATCTATTCCACAGTTGTGCTCGACGGCTCGACCGAGATCGGCAATACGGAGTATTGCAATCTTTCCGGCGTGACGCACACTCCCACGGTCCACGACCAACTAGGCTCCGCCTCGGGCTCCAGTTCCGGGGCGCCGGTGAGCCCCGCGGCGTACCTTTCCCAGGAGGAAACCGAGCAGATCGTCGGTGTCCCTGGGGTGGTCTATTACGAGTCGGCCTCGGCGGACGTCTACTGCAGCGCGGTGGGGGAGATCTATAGCTGGAGCCAGCCGGAGATCACCCTCGCGATCGGCGTGAACGGTATCTTTTTACAGGTCACATAGACCCCAACCTCGGGTGCGAATACGACCTAACCTGCGCCAACGGCAACGGTGCGGCCCGCTGCGGGACCTATTCTACGGACTGGATTTACGATGAGGAGGACGGTAATGCGTATTGCACGGAGCACCCTTGGATCGTGACCGACTGGCTGATCGTGAACTCAAACTGTGACGCCGTTTTTGGCCCATTTCCCGTGCCCGGGGCAGGAGACTGCCAATGACGGCGCCCCGGGGGCGGGCGAAATGCAGTGATCGCCATACCGAGTCGGGAGGAGAAAGGGCTGCACGGCCCTGCGCGGTGGGTACGCCGAGTTAGGGCCGGGCCCTACCCGGAGCAAGAGGAATGGGAATTTGACCCGGAGGGACGGCTCGTAAGCTCCTGGGCGGCGAGCGGCGGGGCACAGCGGCGCGCGCAATATTTCTACGATGCGCAGGGTCGTGAGGTCGAGTTCCGAGAGGACGGTCCGGGGGGGACACTGCTAACCCGGCGCCAATACGATCCGGCCGGGCGTCTCTCCCGCATCGAAGGCGGATCCGCCGAGGAGCCGCGCTTACTGGCGTGGCGCAGCTACCGCGCGGATGGCTCGTTTACGCAGCGCAGCCCCCGGCCGGCGAGCGGGCCGCCCCGAGGCGTGCTCAGAGTCCTGCCCGGCTTTCACCAGCTGTATCGCATGCCGGGGCTGGCGGCCTTGCGCACCGAATTTAGTCCGGCAGGAAGAGCCTTTTGGTCCGTGTTCGAGCCCGACGACCCGGCAAATGCCTATCTCGTGTTCGGCCGGCATGCGAGAGCGTGTTTGTTGATCGAGGAATTCGCAACCGCCCCAGGGATGATTGCGCCTCCGCCCGCTAGCGCGGATTTCCGCTGGCCGGGCGGGGATCAACTGGCACGGCTATCAGCCGCAGCGGAACAGCGCACGAGCTACGAATACGACGCGGCCGGCCGGGAGATCTTTCGGCGCAGCGAGGGTGCGGGGGGGCTGCTCTGGCGGGTGCTGCGGACGGAATGGAATCAGGCGGGGGATCCGGCAAGCGCGAGCGAGGAATCCGCCGCCGGCCACCGGAGCAAGACCGTGTACGCATACGACTACGACGACTACGGTAATTGGACGCGGAAGGTGGCGCGGTCCGAGCCGGCGGACGGGCAGGCGGGTGTAGGGAGCGAGGAGGAAAGGGCGATCACTTATTATGGAGGCCAGCCGGGCGGGCGCGCTTGGCCCGCCCCCTTGTTTGCAGTGCCGCGGGCACGACCTTCAGCTCGACGCGGGCACGATTTGGGTGCGTTTGGCCGTGACCAATTACGTCTACTCCGGCATTGAAGAGCTCGGCACCCCTCCCCAGAACTACTCCGGGTAGCAAGGACTGCCCGAATGGGGGCGGCGCGGCCTCGTGCGGGGTCGATTTCCTGCTGTACCCGGACCAGGGGACGTGTCTGCCGTACGCCTACACCTGGCAATTGGTTGTGGACGGCGACTGCTTCTCCGTCGGCATCGAGAGCGTGTCGAACACGGCGAAGAATTGCACCTGAGGCGCTGATGAGCCAGCGGTCTGTTGCCGACCCGCGCCTGTTCGCAGCCGACTACTGCCTTTCGGGCCCCGTGCGCTCCCTGGTCCATAGATTCGGGCCGCCCGGGCAAGTAACTGAACGGGAAGTGGCCTTCAGGCCGACCAGCGAGGTGAGCTGGGCGCGCGAAGCGACGGCGCTGCCGCGTGGGGGCGTCCGGCGGAGCAGCGTGGAGTATGTTTACGGCCCGGACGCCAGGGTGAGCGAGCTGGTAAGGACGGGCGACGCCGGCGTCCCGCGCCGCACGCGTTACGATTACGACGACCGCGGCCGTCTGGTGAGGGTATGGGCGGATGACGCTGGGCGGGGCGCAACAATGCAGACGATTATGTTCCGGCCGGACGGCGCCGCATCGCGCCAGGACATTCTCCCCGTCCTCGCTCCCGGCATTCGTGTGTCGCATACCGTTCCCAACAGCCGGATGGGCTATTCGGCGCCGGGAGTCACCGAGATCCGGACCGAATACGACCCATTGGGCATTGCGCATTGGTCGGTGATGCTGGCGCCGCCGCCGCACCGGTCGTTTGGCGTCTTCAGCCGGTACCGGGGCCCGGAGGCCCTACTGGTGGAGGAATTTCGCGCCGAGCTTCGCGCTGGGGACCTGCCTGCGCCGGGGTCTGACTGGCGCTGGCCCGGCGCGCAGATGTTGGCGCGGCTGAGGCGGGAGGACGCCATCTCGTCGGCCACATATGAATACGATGCGGCCCACCGCTGCGTTCACAGCGTCGTGAATCTCGGTTCGCTCCGGGCGGAGGAGGTGCGGACAGAATTCGACTCCCAAGGCAACCCGGTGCTCGAGCGCACCCGGTCGGAGGAGGGCCCGGAGACCCTGGTGCGCACGGAGTACGGGTACGATCCGTCGGGCAACTGGGTGCGGAAGGTGGCGCGACAGGAGCGGCCGGGCGGCGAGGCAGCGTTCGCGAGCGACGAGGAGCGGACGATCACCTACTATTGACGAACCAAGCGGGGCCCCATTGGCCCCGCTTGCCCGATGGCGTCGTGGCGCCTCTCGGGCCCTCACCGTCCTGCCCGCCAGCGCGAAATCGGAATACCGAGAAGCGGTATGGGCTGGGAACGCCAGGAACCCGACCGCTCTCCAGCGATTCTCATTTCGCTTGCGGCAAAAAGACGGCCTAGCCAAAGACACCCCGGCGGAATGAGACGCTTCGCTGCTCGTCTCTTGCGAGGGATAGCACCCGCCAAGCCTGGGAAGGCCAGCATCGTCGGGGCCGCGGTCGTGGGAGCGCCGGCATCCTGCCGACCGCCGCGCTGAGCCCTTTCCGCCTTTAGTACAGCCCTGGCCGGCGCACCTACATCTCAACCGGATAGGAGGAAACGAAGCTTCTAGCGTCCGTCCCGCCGTGTGCTGTTTGGAAATGGGCCCGCACGCGGGCTAGGTCTTCGGCGGTGTCCACGCCGATGGTGTCGTGGGCGGTTTCGGCCACGGCGCTGGTCACGGTTTCCCAGTCGCCGAACAACCAATTGTGCCGCCACGCCGAACCAGTTGCTGTCCGGCGCGGGGCAGATGCGCCGTGCCGCGCGTGACGCCGCGTTCGGGATCAGTGGCGAAGGCGATAAATGACAAGCCGCGGGCTCCAGACCCGCCAGCGGCGGGGCGTCCCAATTAAGTTCATCGCAGGCGCGAGCGGGATCGGCGCCCCGCATCCCAGCGCAAGCCCGTGACTCGTTGGCGGCCGCGCCGCCTCGGCCGAGGTTGGGCGGCTCCGCGGAGTTTCACGGCTTTTCGCGCCGGAGCGACTCCGCGAGCCAACGGCGCGACCTTCCGAGCGAGTGAGCATCGCGCGCGACCGCGGGCCGCCGCCGGG
>DAHVCP010000071.1 GCA_027314025.1 Acidobacteriota bacterium | reverse complement strand
TGCGGAGCGCATTTCACCGATTCGCAGCGATAGCTAAAAATCTATCATGCAGCCCGGCGGGTATTCGGGGGAGGGCAATACCTAATCGATCTTGATCTTGCGCAGCAATCGGAAATCCGACAGCATCTTTCCTGTTCCCAGCACCACAGACGCTAGGGGATCGTCCGCCACGGAGACCGGCAGCCCAGTTTCTTCGCGAATGCGTTTGTCCAGATTCTTGATGAGCGCCCCCCCACCCGTCAGCACAATGCCGCGATCGCTGATGTCGGCGGAAAGCTCCGGCGGTGTACGTTCCAGCGCCACGCGGATGGCATTCATGATGGTGCTGATGCACTCGGCCAGAGACTCGCGGATTTCGCTGTCGTCGATGGTGATGGTCTTCGGCACGCCTTCAATCAGGTTGCGCCCTTTAATTTCCATGGTCGCGGGCTTGTCCAGCGGATACGCGGAGCCAAGTTCCATTTTGATATGTTCCGCGGTGCGCTCGCCGATCAGCAGGTTGTATTTGCGCTTCAGATAGTTGGTGATGGCGTCATCCATCTCATTGCCCGCCACCCGCACCGAACGCGAGTAGACGATGCCGGACAAGGAGATGACGGCGATGTCGGTGGTGCCGCCGCCGATGTCCACCACCATGTTGCCGCTGGGCTCGGTGATGGGCAGGCCGGCGCCGATCGCCGCCGCCATGGCCTGCTCCACCAGGTGCACCTCGCTGGCCTTGGCGCGGTAGGCGGAGTCCATCACCGCGCGCTTTTCCACCTGCGTGATCTCGGAAGGCACGCCGATGACGATGCGCGGATGCACCAGCATCTTGCGGTTGTGCGCCTTCTGGATGAAGTAATTCAGCATCTTCTCCGTCACCTTGAAGTCGGCGATGACGCCGTCCTTCATCGGCTTGATGGCGACGATGTTGCCCGGCGTGCGGCCGACCATCTCCTTGGCTTCCTTGCCCACCGCCTCGACCTCGCCGGTGAGCTTGTTGATGGCGACGATGGAAGGCTCGTTGACCACCACCCCTTTGCCCTTGGCGTACACCAAGGTGTTGGCGGTGCCGAGATCAATGGCCAAATCGCTGGAAAAGAGGCTAAACAGCGTCCGGACGCTCATGGGGAATTCCGCTTACAGTGCAGCTTTTCAATATCGCCCGGCGCGGCGGCGGCGGCAAGCCGCAACTCGCCTTAGAAGGTGGCGCGCAAGGCACGTGTCCCCCGGGACAGGGCCGTTTCCGCGCCCGGCGGGGCGCTGCGCGCAAGCCGCCGCGGAACACCCCGCGGCGGCGTCCGCCGCCCGCGCCGCTCCCTGCTATTCTTAATTCTGCACCCGTTCGGCAGTTTCTTTATGCGCAAAGAACGCCTGTTCACTCCCGGACCCACCGCCCTGCTGCCCGCCGCGCAGGCGGCCATGGCGGCGATGGGCCTGCACCACCGCACCGCGGAATTCCGCCAAATCTTCTCCGCCACCCGCGGCCTGTTGCAGGAGTTTCTGGGCACGCGGAATGACGTGCTGATGCTGGCTTCCTCCGGCACCGGTGCGATGGAGGCGGCGATGGCCAATGCCATATCGCCCGGCAGTCCGGTCGTGGTCTTGAGCGCGGGCAAATTCGGCGAACGCTGGGAACAACTGGCTAACGCCTTCGGCGCCCAACTGGAGACGGTGCGCAAGCCCTACGGCGAAGGCTTCTCCGCCGCCGACCTCGAGGGCAAGGTGGCGAACAGCACCGTCGCGCTCGCCTTCCAAGCCACGGAAAGCTCCACCGGCATCCGCCATGACATCGAGGGACTGGCGCGGGCCGCGCGCCGCGCCAATCCCAACGTTTTGATCCTGGTGGACGCCATCACCGGCATCGGCACCAGCCCGATCGAAATTGACGCCTGGGATTTGGACTACGTCATCGGCGGCTCGCAGAAGGCGGTGATGATGCAGCCCGGCTTGGCATACGTGAGCGTCAGCGCCCGCGCCTGGAAGGCCATGGAGGCCAGCACCACGCCGCGCTATTACTTCGACCTGCGGCGCGAGCGAAAAAGCCAAGCGCAAGGCGAAACCGCCTGCACCCCCGCTACCGGCTTGATCGCCGCTCTGCAAGCGGCTTTGCAATTCATCGCCGCCAACGGCGGCCGCCGCGCCCTGGTGGCGAACGCGGAGATGCTGGCCGCGGCCACCCGCGCCGCGGCGGAAGCCCTGGGCCTGCAACGCTTTGGCGGCGGCCAGCCCGCCGGCGCCCTCACCGCCATCCAGAGCCCCGCGGGCATGGACTCGGGCGAGATCGTCAAGGCCCTGCACCGGGATTTCGGCAGCGTCATCGCCAACGGCCAAGGCAGCATGAAGGGCCAGTTGTTCCGCGTCGCCCATCTCGGCTACTACGACGCCGCCGACACCTTCTCGCTGATCGCGCAACTGGAGTTGGTTTTGGCGCAGGCCGGACGCCTGGAACGCAGCCGCCTCGGCAGCGGCGTGCGCGCCGCGCAGGAGGTTTGGCTGCAACACCGCCCCAGCGTGGCCGCCGAGCCGGTGGGCGCCGCCCAGGCCAGATAACCCATCACAGCTATGAAAATCGTGGTTCCGGAGAAAGTGTCGCCGCGGGGCATCGCGGAATTGAAAGCCCAGCCCGGCTGGACGGTCGTGGAACTGCCCCCCAGTTCGGCCAAGGACGGCAGTCTGGCGCGGGAACTCGCCGACGCCGACGGCCTGATCGTCCGCTCCGCGGTGAAGGTGACGGCGGAACTGCTGGAACACGCGCCCAAGCTGAAGGTCGTCGGCCGCGCCGGAGTCGGCGTGGACAACGTGGACCTGGAAGCCGCCACGCGCAAGGGCGTGGTGGTGATGAACACGCCCGGCGGCAACGCCATCAGCGTCGCCGAACTGGTCATTGGCCTGATGGTCGCCATGGCGCGCCAGGTTTTGCGCGCCGACACCACCACCCGCGCCGGCCAGTGGGAAAAGAAGGCGCTGATGGGTTCCGAGCTGATGGGCAAAACCCTGGGCATCATCGGCCTCGGCAAAGTCGGTTCCGAGCTGGCCAAGCGCGCCCGCGCCTTCGGCATGGACCTGGTCGCCTACGACCCGTTCGTCAGCCCCTTGGCGGCGCGCGAAGCCGGCGCCAAGCTGCTGCCCTTGGAGGACGTGCTGGCGGACTCCGACTACCTCAGCCTGCACGTGACGCTCACGCCGGAAACGCGCGGAATGTTCAACGATCGCGCCTTCGCCCGCATGAAAAACGGCGCCCGCCTGGTGAACTGCGCGCGGGGGGAATTGATCAACGAAAATGCTCTTTATACCGCGCTGAAATCCGGCAAGCTTGCCGGCGCCGCGCTGGATGTCTTCCAAAAGGAACCTCCGACCGGCTCCGAACTGCTGGCCCTGCCCAACCTGATCGCCACGCCGCACATCGCCGCCTCGACCAAGGAAGCGCAGGAACGCGTCGGCTTCCGCATCGCCGAGGCGGTGCGGGATTACCTCACCACCGGCGCCGTCCATAACGCCGTCAACGTGCCGTCCGTGAGCTATGAGGAGCAACGGGCGCTCCAGCCCTGGCTCGACCTCGGCAGCCGCATGGGCGCCATGCTGGGCCAGTTGGTGCCGGGCAAGCCGCGCGATCTGCTGCTGCACTTCGCTGGGGACCTGGAAGGCCTGAATTTGGACTTGATCGCCAACGCCGCCGTCGCCGGCCTGCTGAACCAAATCCTGGCCGAGGACGTCAACCTGGTGAATGCCCGCTCGCTGGCGGAAAAAGGCGGCTTGGCCCTGCACGTGACGCAAGAGGCCTATACGCGCGGCGAGGCGCGCACGCTCACCGCCCGCGTCACCACCGACGGGCAGGAGCTGCGCATTCAGGGCGCCGTGGTGAACGGCGTCAGCCCGCGGCTGCTGGGCATTGACGAGAACATGGCCATTGAAGCCCCGCTCCAGGGCAACTTGGTGGTGCTGCGGAATGACGACGTTCCCGGCGTCATTGGGCATGTCGGCGCCGTACTGGGCCGGCGCGGAATTAACATCGCCAGCTTTACTTTAGGCCGCCAGGAAGGGGCCCGCCAAGCAGGCGCCGCCGGCGACCCGGCGAGCAAAAACGGCCGGCCGCTCGCCGCCGTCGCCCTGGTGCAAACCGACGCCCCCGTGCCGCCGCACGTGATCGAAGACATTCGCCAGCATCCGGCCATTCATTACGCCCGCGCCATCCAGCTGTAGCTGGGCGGGCAGTGGCGCGACAACCCCGTTGCGACCGCCGGCCGATGGCGCGCCTGCATCTGGGCTGCGCCGGGCAGCCGATCTGTCTGCGAACGCTTCTGGCGTCTCCAGGTCGCCGCGACGCCCCTAGCCGCGCGCAGCGGATGTACGCGATAGCGGCAAACGCCGCGTCCGCGACCGGCCCGCTTCCCACCTGAATACGGCTAACCGGGATTTTGGCGGAACGGTTCGCCTGCTGCCGGCGTCGCCGCACCACAGCAGCGATCCATCGCCGGGCGCCTCAGCGGCCGCAATGAGGTCGCAGAGCCCCGCGAATTGCCAGTGCGCCTTCTCGCCGCCGCAGAGGTGGGAACCCGCGCCCGCTTGCGCCTTGCCGACTTTTACTGCCTTCCTGTACGCCTCCTCGGCTCGGCCGGCCGCGAGAAGATAGGAGTTGACCCAAACCAGCCCCCGCGGTCCGTGCGAACCTCCGTCGTGGATTTCGCGGAGCAGCACGTGGGCCACGTACCAGCCACTGCGGCCGTTTCCCTGGCGGAATGCCGTCATCTCGCTCTCGGGCCGCAGACACTCCCGAATCGCGGCATCGCTCATTTCGGCCTCGTGCCAGAGTATTTCCTCCTCATCCCCAGGTTCGCTGTACGTTTCGAGCAGGTCCGTAATGCCGGCGAAATGCATCTGATCGGACCCGGCGCGGCTCCGGCCGACATCACACGCCCGATCATAGGCCGCATTGCTGTCCTCAGCACGGACGAGGAAACGGCACTCCCGCGCCCTCCGCCCGGGCGGCGCTGGCTGAGACAGCGAGTAGGCTACATACCACTTCATGATGGGGCTCAGGGCCTCTTCTTCCGGGCATTCCGGCAGCGGAGGTATTTTTGCGCTGCCACTATTTTCGCCTTGATCCGGCTATCCGTGTTGCGCTGAAGTTGCTGCCGAAGCCAGGCGCAGGGATCATTCGGTGCCGCGCGCTTTGCCCTCTCCGTCCATTCGTTGCTCTGGGTGCGTCCCATGGCCCGGCTTTGCCGGCCAGTCTAGCAGTTAGGCGCCGCGGTGCGTGGGAAATGAGGCCCGGCCCCGCGACCTAGCCGGGCCGCCGGCGGCGGATTGCGCTCGCGCTTAAACGGTCGCCCGCTAGCGCCCAGTCCACCTCCAAATTCGCCCCCGGCCGAACCACCTACCGGCCGGCAGGCGGCGCAGATGGGCGGATCACCAATCGCGCCGCAGGCCTTTGCCAGCCCCCCACCGCGCCGGGACCAGCGGCTGCGCCGCCGCACTGCGGCGGTTCGTTAGCGCAGCAGGTTGCGCAGGAGGAAGAGCAGGTTGGCGGGGCGTTCCGCCAGGCGGCGCATGAAGTAGGGATACCACTCCGCGCCGTAGGGAACGTAGACGCGCACGCGCCAGCCCTGGCGGCGGAGCGAGGCCTGCAAATCACGGCGAATGCCGTAAAGCATCTGGAACTCGAACCGCTCTGGCGGCAACCCTTGCTGCCGCGCCGCCCCCAGCGTGGCGGCGATGATGTTGGGGTCATGGGTGGCGATGGCCGGGTAGTTCCCTGCCGCCAGCAGGCGCTCCGTCAACCACCGGTAGCTGCCGTCCACCTCGGCTTTCGTGGCAAAGGCGAGGCTCACCGGCTCGCGGTAGGCGCCCTTCACCAAGCGGATGCGAATGCCCGCGGCGATCAGCCGCTCGGCGTCGCCGGCGGTCCGCCGCAGGGCGGATTGCAGCACCGTGCCCACCGGCAGCCCGGCGGCATGCGTCGCCAGGACCAGTTCCAGCGTGCGATCGGTATAGGCCGATCCCTCCATGTCCACGCGGACAAATCCGCCCAGCGCCGCCGCCCGCTCCGCCACGGAGCGCAGCAGCCGCTGCACCAGCGCCGCGTTCAGATCCAGCCCGAACTGCGTCAGCTTGACGGAAACGTTCGCCTCGAAACCGCCGGCATGCAGCGCCTCCAGGCTTTCCACCGCGCTGGCCGCCGCTTGCTCGGCGGCGGCCGGGGTGGTGACGTTCTCCCCGAGATGATCGAGGGTCGCGGTCACGCCGGCGCCGCGACTGGCCTCGACGGCCGCGAGCGCGTCCGCCAGCGATTCCCCAGCGACAAAGCGCCGGGCCATGCGCCGGCCCAGCGGGCTGCGCTCGGCAAAGGCGCGCAGCCGGCGGTTGTGGGACAACGCGATCAGCAGCGCGTTGGGCACGGTTCAGTGGCCGCGCGCTTCCAAATAGCGCTCGGCCTCGATCGCCGCCATGCAGCCGGTGCCCGCCGCAGTGATGGCCTGGCGATAGCGGCGGTCCTGCACGTCGCCGCAGGCAAAGACTCCCGGCACGGAGGTCAGCACGTAGTCGCGCGTTTTTAGGTAGCCTTCGGCGTCCCGCTCCAGCTGCCCGGCGAAGGGCGCGGCGTTGGGCACGTGCCCAATGCCCAGAAACACCGCCGCGATGGGCATCTCCCACCGCCGTCCGTCGCCGGTGTCGCGCAGCCGCACGGCGGTGACTTCTTGCTTCCTGACGTCCAAAATCTCCTCGATCTCCGCGTTGGTGATCCACTGGATCTTGGGATTGGCCTGGGCGCGCTCCAGCATGATCTTGGAGGCGCGGAACTGGTCCCGCCGGTGCACGATGGTCACCGCGGTGGCGAAGCGGGTCAAAAACATCGCCTCCTCCATGGCCGAATCGCCGCCGCCGACGACGATGACCGGCTTGCCCTTGAAGAAAAACCCGTCGCAGGTGGCGCAACTGGAGACGCCGTGGCCGATCAGCGCCTTCTCCGACGGCAGGTTGAGCCAGCGGGCCGACGCCCCGGAAGCAATGATCAGGCTGCGGGCGCGGATCTCCTCGCCTTGTACCGTCAGGCAGAGTGGCTGGGCGGAAAGGTCCGCCTCCTCGACTGCTCCCTCCCGGAAGCGGGCCCCGAAGCGCGCCGCCTGCTGGCGCATGTTGTCCACCAGTTCCGGGCCTTGAATGCCCTCGGGAAAGCCGGGGAAGTTCTCCACCAACGTGGTCAGGGCCAACTGGCCGCCGCTTTCATGCCCATCCACCACCAACGGGCGCAGGCCGGCGCGGGCGGCGTAGATGGCCGCCGTCAGCCCGCTGCATCCGGTGCCCAAAATCACCACGTCTTCCACCGCGCTTTGCTGTTGGGAGCTCGCCATAGAGAACCCCCAATCTTAACAAACAGCCCCGAATATCCGCCGCAGCCGGCCCGAACCGGCCGCCGACGGGCCCTGCGCCGCGGCCGGCCCCGAAACCGGGCCTGCGGGCTGCCCTGAAAGCCGACGCTGCAAGCGCCGCGGGCGCCGCTAGGAGGCGGGTTGGTAGACCGCTTTGCCGACGAAAAACGGCCCCATGCGCTCAATGAACTCCGCGGTCTGGCGGGTCTTGCGCATGGCTTGTACGCAGGCGGAAAGCGGATAGAGGCGTTCACCCACCAGGCCGATGACAAAATCACTGTCCTGCTGGTCGAGGCCGAAGCAGGCCAGGCGGATGTCCTGGGCGTAACCGGCCTGGCCGAAGGCATGGCCGATGCGCCCGTGCTCGCGCAGAATGGGCCCGGCTTCTTCCGCCGGCAAGGCGGAAAACGCTCCCCGCCGGCGCAGCGGATACCAGACCGCCCAGGGCCAGGCGGGATTGGTGACGGAGCGCCGCGGCCGCTCGAGCAGGACTTCCTCCAGATCCGGCTCATGGCCGAGGGCGTAACTGCGGCCCAACATGCTGAACTCCAGCTTCGGCGCTAGCCGGTCAAACGGGCCGGTGGACAAAAACGGGCGCAGGCGGCGGACAAAAAAATCCGGGTCCTCGCTCCAACTCACCAGCCCCAAGCCGCGGGGATCGTTGACGTCGGCATAGAGCACCGCTGGCAGATCCGCCGCCGCCAAGGCGGCGGCATAGGCCTGCCAATCGCCCGCGCCGGTGAAGGCCAGCAACTGCATGAACAGCCGCCGGTCCAGCGCCTGCGGCTGGCCCTGCCGCGGGCCGCCATGTTCCCACAGGTCCAGTTTCAGTTCAGCCGGTGCGGCGCTTAGCGTGCTTTTTGGCGGGTGCGGCGGCGGGGTGGGCGGCATCTTCGGCGGCATCGCTCCAGTAGGTTTTGTCCTGTGAATAGCATAGCCGCTCCAATGTGCAGGCGTCGCATTTCGGCTTGCGCGCCACGCAGGTTTGCCGCCCGTGGGCGATGACGCGATGGGAAAACGCAATCCATTCCGGGCGCGGAATCACCGCCATCAGGTCCTGCTCGATCCGCTTGGGATCTTCCTCCGCGGTCAGATCCAAGCGGCGCGAAATGCGCTGTACATGGGTATCCACGACGATGCCGTCAGCGATGCCGAAAGCGACGCCGAGCACCACGTTGGCGGTTTTCCGCGCCACGCCCGGCAGGGTCAGCAGGGCGGCCATGTCCCGCGGGACTTGGCCGGCGAACTCGGCGGTGATTTTTTTCGCCGCGCCGGAGATCGAGACGGCTTTGTTGTGATAAAAACCCGTGGTGCGAATCAGCTCCTCAATGGCCGGCAGGGGCGCCGCGGCCAGGTCTTGGGGCGTGGGATAGCGGCGGAAAAGTTCCGGCGTTACTATATTGACCCGCACGTCGGTGCACTGCGCGGAGAGAATCGTGGCGACCAGAAGCTCCCAGGCGTTGCGATGATGCAGGGCGCATTCGGCCTGCGGGTAGGCGGCGGCCAGGGTGGCGACGATGGCCTGCACCCGTTCCGGACTGCGGCCCGCCGCGTGCGCCGACGCGGCGACAGCGGCTGGGCGTGGTTGCGTTTGCCGCGCGGCTTGCGCCGCATTGTCCCGCGATTTGCTTGCTGCCGCGGCGCCGCGCATGGCCTTGGCGCCGGGTTGCGGCTTGGTGACGGCCGCTGGCCGCCGCGTTGCGGTTTGTCGCGTGGCGGGCTTCCTGGAGGTCGCGGCGCTGGCAACGTGCGCTGGGGCGGGAAGGCGGGACGCCCGTCCCACCACGCGTGCCGGCCGGCGGGAGGCCCGTCCCGTTCCCACGGCCCCAGCCGGTTTTCTCGTGCGGGAGGATTTCGTCCCGCTGGATCTCTCCCCTGCCCTCACTAACTTCAACTTCGCCATTTCAATGTCCCCATATTTCAGTGTCTTCAATCCCGTGCTGAATTGGCTCGCTTCTGGCGGCGAAGGGTCCGCTGCCCGGAGGACGACGGAACGCAAGCCAAAACGCATACCCCACGGCCCGCGGCAACGGGGCCCGGACTCGCAGGCTTAACCCACGGTTAGCCCACGGCTGGCGGCGCTGGCCGCGGGCCAAACAGCCCGCGGCCCAGACGTATTATCGTCGCCCCTTCCTCGATGGCGACGGCAAAATCTTCCGACATGCCCATGGACAACTCCCAGCGGCCGCCCTGCGCATACGCCCGCAGCCGCTCGCCGAGTTGCCGCATGGCGGCAAACCAGCGCCGCGCGGCTTCTGGCGCCTGTTCTGCACCGTGCGCCGCGGGCGGCACGGTCATGCAGCCGGTCAGCCGCAGCGCCGGCAGGGCGGCGATGACTGCCGCCAGCCGTTCCGCCTCGGCGGGCGGCACGCCGGACTTTTGCGGCTCGGCGGCGATATTAACCTCCATCATGACCGGCAGCAAGCGCCCCTCGGCCGCCGCCAGCCGGTTCAACCGCTCCGCCAGCGACTGCCGGTCCAGGCTGTCCACGGAGCGGAACAGCGCCACCGCCTTGGCCGCCTTGTTGCTTTGCAGCGGACCGATAAAATGCCACTCCGCGTCGAGATCGGCCAGCGCCGCGCGCTTGGCCTCGCGCTCCTGGATACGGTTGTCGCCGAGCAGCCGCACCCCCGCCAGCACCGCCGCCCGGACCGTCTCCGGCGGCACGGTCTTCACCGCCGCCATCAACCGCACGCTCTCCAGCGGCCGCCCGGCCCGGCGGCACGCCGCCGCCATCGCCTCCCGCACCGCCGCCAAGTTCCCGGCCAGTTCCATAGCCTTCCCGTCCATCGCCCTCCCGGTCCAGTATCGCCTCCGTTCGCGTGGCCGCGAGGCCGCGAAACTCCCCGGCACCGCAGGCGCGCTTGCGGTTGGTGCGGCCCGCCCGCCAGCGCAGCGGCGCGGCCACCAAAGCCGGGTCCCCAACCCCGCCTGCGGCGGGGCGTTGCGGTAGGCAGCCGCGCTGGGGCCCGCGCCAGGCAATCGCGTGGAATGGGCTTTAGCCCGTGTGGCGGCGGGGCTTTAGCCCGCCGCGTCGGCGCGAGACCAGCAGTCCC
>DAHVCP010000060.1 GCA_027314025.1 Acidobacteriota bacterium | reverse complement strand
CTGCGGCGGGGCGTTGCGGTAGGCAGCCGCGCTGGGGCCCGCGCCAGGCAATCGCGTGGAATGGGCTTTAGCCCGTGTGGCGGCGGGGCTTTAGCCCGCCGCGTCGGCGCGAGACCAGCAGTCCCGCAACGCGGAGCATCCGGCGGGCGTCCCGCTCACGCGACCGGCGCTCCCTCCGTTATGATGGTTCGCGCGTGTTCCTGACTTTTGAAGGCATTGACGGCGCGGGAAAAAGCACGCAGCTCGCGCTGCTGGCGGAAAATCTGCGCGCCGCGGGTTATCGCGTGACGCGGACGCGGGAACCCGGCGGCACCGCCTTGGGCGAGCGGCTGCGGGGGTTGCTGCTGGCGCCGGGCGCGGCGCCGGCGCCGCAGGCGGAACTGGCGATGATGTTCGCCGCCCGCGCCCAGCATGCCGCGGAGGTGATCCGCCCGGCGCTGGCGCGGGGCGAACTCGTGCTCTGCGACCGCTTCACCGACGCCAGCGAAGCCTATCAGGGCGTGGGCCGCGGCCTGGGACGGGAAGCGGTCGCCGCCTTGCACCGCGTCCTGCTGGGCGATCTTTGGCCGGACATTACGGTGATCCTGGACCTGGACCCCGCCGCGGCGCGGGCACGGGCGCGCGGTCGCGGCGGCGCCGATCGCATCGAGGCCGCAGGCGTGGAGTTCCTGGCGCGCGTGCGGCAGGGCTATTTGCAGATCGCGGCGCGGGAGCCGGAGCGCTGCATCGTGATTTCCGCGGAGCCGTCCGCGGAGGCTGTCCACGCGGCGATTGCCGCCGCGATCCGGCCGCGGCTATCACCGCCGCGCCCGCTATCCTAGGGACATGCCCTTCGGTGATTTTTCCGGCAGCGAATTTTGCGGCAACGCCGCCGCCGTCGGCCAACTGCGGCGGCTCATCGCCTCCGGGGGCATGAACCGCGCGGTGCTGCTGGCCGGGCCGCGCGGCGTGGGCAAGACCACGCTGGCCATCCTGGCCGGTTTGGCGATGAACTGCCAAGCGCCGCCGGCGGCGGGCGACTTCTGCGGCCGCTGCGGCAGTTGCGCCCAGCTCGATCCCGCTTGGCGCGACCTGCCGGGGATGGTTGCCGCGGTGCTGGCGTTTCGCGAGCAGCAAGCCAAAACCCGCGCCAAGGACGTCGCGCCGCTGGTGCTGGCGGTGCATCCGCGCATTAGCATCTATCCGCCGGACGGCGATTTCCTGACTTTGCCGCAGGCGCGCCTGCTAACCGAGCGCTTGCAGGGCAAAACCGCCGGCGGCGAGTTCACCACCGTCATTCTTCCCGGCTTCGACCAGGCCCGCTGGATGGTGCAGAACGCGCTGCTGAAAACCTTGGAGGAGCCGCCGCCGCGCACCTGCTTGCTGCCGCTGGCGCGCAATCCCATGGAGCTGCTGCCCACGGTGCGCTCCCGCGCCCTGCAAATTGCCCTCGGTCCGGTGCCGGAAGCCGAATTGGTCGCCTGGCTGGAACGGCAGCCGGTGGAACCGCCTGTAGGGGAATGGAAGGTGATTGCGCGCTTGGCCCAGGGCAGCCCGGGGCTGGCGGTGTCCGAAGATTGGGCGGCCTACCGCGAGTTGCGGGAGCAGGCGCTGGCGCTGCTCGCGGCCGGGCTCAATCCCGGTGATCCGCGTTCTCTTTTCGAACTGACCGCCCGCATATTTCCCCCGGGCCGCGCCGGGAAAGAAAAACTTGAATCACTGATCGAAATTCTTTATAGTCTGCTGCAAGATATTCTGTATGTAACGGCGGGCCGCGCCGCGGCAATCCGCAACTGGGATTGCCGGGCGGAACTGGCCGCCCTAGCTTCACGCCTCAGCCCGCGCCATTTGTCTCGAGCCATCGCAGAAGCCGATCAAATGGCGGCCGCCGCGCAGCGCAACGCGCAACGGGGGTTGGCGCTGGAGGCCTGGGCTTTGCGCCTGAGCCGCGGCAGCAGCGCGGCCTGGGCGTAGGCGCCGTGGGCTTGGCGGCGACCGCCCACCGAATCGCTGCCCGGCCTGGTGTGGTGACTCTATGCCTCCCAGCCAATTTCCTTCCAGCCGCGACTCCAGCCGCGAACCCCGATTCAGCGCCCCGATCGCTCCCCGCCCCGCCCACGCCGAGCCCGACACGCTGGCCAACCGCAAATTGATCCGTCCCTCGCTGGCCGGATTGCGGGAGCAGATGGCCAAGGCTCCCGTGGCGGCGGCGGTGCCGGCCGCGCCGCCCCGCTCCCCGAAAAAGCCGGTGCCGCCGGAGCAGACCAACGCCGAGGCGTTTTACTACGTCAAGCAGATGCAGGCGAAAACGCCGGTGGTGCTGGTGCTGCAAGACGGCGAGCGCATCCGCGGCGTGATCGAATGGTACGACCGGCATTGCCTCAAGATTCACCGCACCGGCGAGCCCAATCTGCTGATCTACAAAGCCAACGTCAAGTACATTTATAAGTTGGAAGAAGAGTCGGCGGGGGCCTAGCGGCGTAGCTGCTACCGCCGCCGGCGGCCAGCGGACATGCGCAATACACTGTTTGCGGCCTGGCGCGAGGGCCGGACTCGCGCGCTGGAGGCGGCGCTGGAGCAGGCCCTGCCCGCGGCGTCGGCCGCGCCGGCCAGCCTGCATAAAGCCATGCGGTACGGGGTGCTGGGCGGGGGCAAGCGCATTCGCCCCTTGCTCTGCCTGGCCGCCGCCGAAGCCGCGGCGGGGAGCGGACCGCTGCCCGAGGCGATGCCGCTGGCCTGCGCCTTCGAGTTCCTGCACTGTTATTCACTGATTCACGACGACCTGCCGGCGCTGGATAACGACGATCTGCGCCGCGGCCGGCCCACCTGCCACCGGCAATTCGGTGAAGCGCTGGCGATCCTGGCCGGCGATGGCTTGCTGACGCTGGCGTTCGCGCAGCTCGGCGATTCGGCGCTGCGGCCCTGGACGGCGCAGCTGCTGCCCAGCTTCGCCGCCGCCGCCGGCACGCCGGAGGGCATGCTGGCCGGACAGGCCGCCGACATCGCCGCCAGCATCACCGCCGGCATTTCCGCGAACTCGGCGGCCGATAGCCCGGCGGCGGGGCGCGCTGGGCCGAGCGGCGCGGAGATCTCGCTGGCGACCGTTACCGCCATCCACCGCCGCAAGACCGGCGCGGTGATCCGCGCCTGCTTGACGCTGGGCGGCGTGGTCGGCGGCGCCAAGGGGAAACGCCTGCAAGTGCTGGAATCCGCCGGGAACGATTTGGGATTGGCGTTCCAAATTACCGATGACGTGCTGGACGTGACCAGCGACGCCGCGACCTTGGGCAAGAGCCCGGGCAAGGACGCGGCGCAAAACAAACTGACCTACCCCGCCTTGGTCGGCATCGGCGCCTCGCTGCAACAGGCGCAAATTTTGGCGGACGCGGCGCTGGCGCGGCTGGGCGAAACCTTCGAACATGCCGAGCCGCTGCTGCAGTTGTGCCGGGAGTTGGCACGGCGAACCAAGTAGCCACCGGCGCGAAGACAGTGGGATGGGCGTCCTCGCCTGTCCGTTTTTGGGCAGCCGCGATGCCTGCCCTACTGACCGAACGGTTGGGTGAAACCGGTTGCAAATCGGCTCGGTGAAATTCCTGCTTGACACACTACTGCGCGGTACGGTAAGTTGCTGATCGTTGCTGCAAGCGCTACCAGCCGGGCACGGGAATCGGCACAAGCGCATGCAAACCGGGATTCCAAATATGAAACCGATTCAGCGCCACCTCCTCGCCAGCCTCGCAACCGTCGCCGTCCTTGCCTGCCTCGCCCTGCCGACCTGGGCGCAAACCGCATCCGGGACCGTCACCATTCAGGTGAAGGACCAAAGCGGCGCCGTGCTTCCCGGCGCGCAGTTGAAATTGACGAATCTCAATACGGGAAGCGTGCGCACGGGAGCCAGCGCGGCGCAGGGAATCTACACCTTCGTCAACGTGCCGCCGGGCACCTACTCGCTCGCGGTGACGCGGCACGGTTTTAAAACCGAGGACTTCCGCTCGGTGACGGTGCAGGCGGCGCAGACCACTGACATCCGGGCATCGCTCAGAGTCGGCTCGGTCAGTTCCACGGTCGACGTCTCGAGCAGCGCGGTCCCACTCGTCGCAACGACGACTAATTCGATTGGAACCACGGTCAACCTGCGGCAGGTGAACGACCTTCCGTTGGCGGGCCGCGACATCAGCGACCTCGACCGGCTCATCCCTGGCACGAGCAATAACGGCGGAGTGATGACTTGGGACGGCTGCCGACGGCAGCGCAGGGCAACGAGGTCAACGGTGTTATCTCTTCCAGCAGCCGCATGAAATTCGGTGGCAACGCCACTCCGGCGGTGAGCGCGCGGCTGGAAGACATGAGCCAGATGACCATCCAGACCGACCAGCTGGGCGTCAACCAAAGCTCCGGCCAGAACGCGATGCAGGTCAACTACATCACCAAGAGCGGGACGAATAATTTCCATGGCTCGCTTTTCGAGACCTTTCAGAACTCTGGCCTCAACGCCAACAGTTGGTTCAACAACGCGGTCGGCTTGCCCCGCGCGACGTTGATCAAGAACGATTTCGGCGGCGACATCGGCGGCCCGATCATCCATAACAAGCTGTTCTTCTTCGGCAGCTTCGCCACCTCGCGGCAGCCGGGCGCCTATACCATCTCCAGCAGCGGCAACGGGCTCGACGGCTACACCGGCATGCTGACGCCCGCGGCGCAAGCGGGGTTATTCACCTATACCGATAACAGCGGCAAGCTCCAGACCGTCAATGTCCTGACGCAGATCGCTCAGCCGAACGGGCTGCCGTACAAGCTTAACCCCAACGTGGCCAGCAACCTTCAGGCGATGGACGCGGCGGTAAAGCAGGCCGCGCTGAGCGCCACCGCCGACCCGAACCTGAACAACGTCTCTTGGCTGGTGCCCTCGCCTGTGACGCAGTACTACCCTGACCTGCGACTGGACTACGACCTCTCTCCTGCTCTGCGGGTGGACTTCAATTATTTGCAGACCGACTACTCGCAGCCCGGTGCCAATGCCCCGTCGCTGCCCGGGTCGTACAGCAACCGGGGCGGAGGCAACTACAGCAGCAACTACACCACCGGCTTGGGCGTGGACTGGACCGTCAGCCCGACGATGGTCAACCAGTTCCGCGGCGGCTTCCTTTATGACGCCAATTGGTTTTCGCCGGACGCCCAGCCGCTCTACGACACCCAGCCGACGATCAATTACGCCCTCGGTTTCAGCGGCCAGTCTTATCAGACGCCAACATCCACCTACTACCCGGTGGTCAATTTCACCGACACCCTGAGCTGGCAGGATGGCGCACACCTTTTCGATTTCGGCGTGGACTACAACCGGGAACAGGACCATTACTGGAATCCGCCGCTCGGCTACGCCAATGTCAACCTCGGGATTAATCCCAGCGTTGACCCCGCCGCGACCCCATTCCAAAATTCGCCCTATTTCGCCAACGCGCCGTCCTCGGCGATCAGCGAGGCCGAGGCGCTATACGCGACGCTGACCGGACGCATCGAGAGTGTAAACGGACAGCACGCCTACGACCCCGCAACGCACCAGTATCTTCCGGGGATCGGCACCTATCCTCTCGATGAGCTCCAGCAAGCGTGGGGTCTTTTCTTCAGCGACTCCTATCACGCCACCTCCGACCTGACCATTAACTACGGCTTGCGGTTTGACCACACCAGCGACAACTATGACCTGACCAGCGCCTACACCAGCGCGACGCTGGCGAACATCTACGGTCCGTCGGGAATCGGAAATCTGTTCAAACCCGGCGTCTTGACTGGCACGAACAATCCGGTACTGCAAGCGTCTTCGCACAAATACAGTCCTTGGAACACCGCGCAGCCGAACCTGGGCTTCGCCTGGAATCCGGACGTGAAAGGCGGGATTCTGGGCTCGCTGATGGGCGGCCAGAACACCGTGATCCGCGGCGGTTACGCGATGATCGCCTACACCGAGCCGCAGCAGTTTTTCTGGAACACGGCGACCGACGGCGGGTTCAACTATTACCAAAGCTTCGCGCTAAACGAGGCGGCTGGCGGCGGAACTGGCAACTTCGCCCCAGGCACCCTGTTCCTGGGCAACACGCTGCCGGCCTACTCCTTTACGCCAACATCCTTCCAAACCACCGTGCCGATGTCGGACCTAACTTTCAGCTTTAGCCCCTACGGTGCCGACGGCATGAACCCGAACATCCATCAGCCGTACGTGGAATCCTGGAACTTCGGTATCCAGCGGCAATTAGGTCGCAGTAACGCCATTGAGGTTCGCTACGTCGGCAATCGCAGCATCCACCAGTGGGTGGCGCTGAATCCGAACGAGGTCAACGTCTTCAATAACGGTTTCCTGGCCGAATTCAAGGCCGCGCAGAACAACATGAAGATCAACGCCGCCAACGGTGTGAGCGGTTCATTCGCCGACAACGGCTACGCCGGCCAGAGCGCGCTGCCGATATTGACCACCGCCGGCGTCAGCCCCACCAACGGCGGGATCATCAACGACCTGAACACCGGGCAGGTGGGCTCCGCGGCCAGCACGCTGGCCAACAACCCCAATTACCTGTGCAACATGGTGGGCAGCGCCACATTCTCGCCCTGCACGCCGTATGTGGGTGCGGGCGTGGCCGGCGCCTACCCGATCAACTTCTTCCAAGCGAACCCCTACGGCGCCGGCACCGAGGGGCCGCCGTATCTTTCGCTGGGCTCCGCAGGCTATATGACCGATGTCGGCTACGGCAACTACAACGCCCTTCAGGTGGATTTCCGCCAGAAGCAGTGGCATGGGATGGAGTTCAACGTCAACTACACCTGGGCGCACACGTTGGGCGTCGAGCCGGGCAATTCCTGGACCGGCAGCTTCAACAACTTCACCATGCGCAACCTGCGCCTAAGCTACGGCCCCACCATGTTCGATATTGCACAGACGTTCCATGCCTACGGCACCTACCAGCTGCCGTTTGGCCGCGGCAAGGCGTTCCTGAACTCGCCCGGCATTGTCAACGATGTTCTGGGCAACTGGACGGTGGGCACCATCATCACGCTGCAATCCGGGGCGCCCTTCAATCTGACCGGCGGCTACCAGACGTTCAATGATTACGCCGATGGCGGCGTTCGCTTCACCGGTTCGACGCTGGCGGCCCTTCAGAGCTCGGTTGGTGTCTACAATACCGGCCAGGCGTTCGCGGACACCTTTAACCCGAGCTTCATGGTTTCGCCGACGGGCGGAGGCTCGAACACCAAGGACTTCGTGCCCAACACGACACCCGGAACGCTCGCCTCCAACTATTGGCTGCACGGGCCCGGCCTGTTTAATCAGGATCTGTCGCTCACCAAGGCGATTGCATTGACGGAGCGTTGGCACCTTCAGCTTCAGGGCGAATTCCTCAACCTTTACAACGACGTGCAATGGGGCAACCCCGACTCGGCGGTGCAGAGCTATTATTTCGGCACCGCTGGCGTGGCCAACCAGCCCAGGGTGGTCCAATTCCGCGCCAACATTACCTTCTGAGGTTGGCGGCGGGCAGTACGCGCGGCGGGCAGCTGGGCTGCCCGCCGCTTTTTCCTTCTAGAGACCCGGCCGGTCCTTTGCCTCCGCGCCGGCACGTCGAGTTCCCTGCGCGGCTCCCCCGTCGCGACCAGGGCAAGCGGCTGGCGGCAAGCAATGCCGCCAGCCGTTTTCATTTCGGGAGCGCCGGCGCGGCCCGCGCGGAGAAAGTGGGATGGGCGTCCTCGCCTGTCAGCATTTTTGCCAGCCGAGCAGCGGAACTGCTTCTGGCAACCGAGGACGGCTACCCTACGGGCGCCATCGGAGCGGAGAAAGTGGGATGGGCGCCCTCGCCTGTCAGCATTTTTGCCAGCCGAGCAGCGGAACTGCTTCTGGCAACCGAGGACGGCTACCCTACGGGCGCCATCGGAGCGGAGAAAGTGGGATGGGCGTCCTCGCCTGTCAGCGCTGGGCGGCCGGGTCGGCAGCTCCGCCGGGCAGCCGGGGACGGCTACCCTACGGGCGCGCTTGAATTGGGCCGCACCACCCATCAGCGCGGATTGCGGCGCGGGCGCCACCGGCCCATGCTGGAGCATGTTTTACCGTCGCCACCTGCCTCATTGGGATCCCGGCGGGGAGGTCCTGTTCCTGACATGGCGGCTTCACCCGCAGGCGCCCGAACGCATTCTCACTCTTCCTGCCGTCGCAGGGCTTATGGACTCGGCTTTTCGCCATGCGGAGGAGCGTCTTGGCCTCTACCGCCGTTTGGCTAGCACCATCATGCCGGACCATATCCATTTGCTCGTCGCGCCGACGGCGCCTGTGGCGCGAATCACCCATAGCCTCAAGAGCTTTACCGCGCACCGCGTGGCGTCTGAGTTCGGCCTCGGCGGCCAGCATTTCTGGCAACGCGAATCCTTCGATCACTGGCTGCGCACCGATGGCGAGATCGCGGCGACCGCTAGATATATTCTGCAAAATCCCGTGCGGAGGGGATTGGTACACACCGCCGAATCGTGGCCTTGGAGCTGGCTCAGCCCGGAACTGCGCTAGCGGCATTGGCACACCGGCCTTTCGCCCCTAGCCGACGAACTCCTGGGGCTGGCAGCCGGGACGGCGGCTTCGCTGGGCAGCCGGGGACGGCTACCCTACGGGCGCCATCGGAGCGGAGAAAGTGGGATGGGCGTCCTCGCCTGTCAGCTTTTGGCAGCCGGGTCGGCGGCTTCGCCGGGCAGCCGATGACGGCTACCCTACGGGCGCCATCGGGGCGGAGAAAGTGGGATGGGCGTCCTCGCCTGTCTGCTTTTGGCAGCCGAGGACGGCGGCTTCGCCGGGCAGCCGAGGACGGCTACCCTACGGGCGCCATCGGAGCGGAGAAAGTGGGATGGGCGTCCTCGCCTGTCCGGCTTCTCGCCAGCCGAGCAGCGGGACTACGGTTGGCAGCCGGGGACGGCTACCCTACTAAGCGGGCAAGGGGATCTCCACATCCCGGCCGTCCTGGCTGGCGGATAAATACGCGGCGGCAAGGGTCAGGCTGACGGTTTCGCCCAGGCGCCAGCCGGAGAGCGGTTCCCTGCCCTCGATCGCCGCCAGGGCGAAGTCCTGGGCCTCCTGGTGGTAACCCTGCTGCCAATCCTCGTCCGGCGCAGGGCGCATCCAGCCCTGCTTCGGCGCGATTTTTTCGACCACATAGACGTCGCGCAGGGTCTCGGCACCGGGAACGAACGTTTCCAGCGCGTCGGTGGGGTTGAGGTTGCAGCGGGTGCGGTGATTACCGGCGAAGACCTCAATCCAGTTGCTGACGCCGCCGAGGACGACGTCGGAGGCGAAAATGTCCGCCACCGTGCCGTCGGAGAAGGTGACGTGCATTTGGCCGTAATCCTCGGTGTCGGTGTAGGCGGTGCGGAGCGTGCCGTGATCCTGATAGCCGGGCAGTTGGGTCAGGCGATGGGAGTGGGCGCTGATGCGGGCGGGCAGGATGGGCTGGCCGAGGCGCGTTTGGCCCTCGACCAGCTTGAAATAAATGGCCGCGGATAGAGGATGGCAGCCTTTGGTGGCCAGGGCGCCGCCGCCGGATTCCCGCCACACGCCGTAGCTGGCGGCGTGGGAGCCGGAATGCGATTCCTCGCCGAGCTGGCGCAGGATTTGGCCGCCGGATTTTTGCAAAATCTCCCGTTCCTTTTGCACCACGGGGGCGTAGATCCAGTTCTCCGCGTAGCCCAGCATCTTTCCCGAGCGTTCCGCCGCTTGCCGCAGGCGGCGGCAGCTCTCCTGAACCGCGGCCAGCGCCTGGGCGCGGTCGTAGGTGAAGCCGTCCTCCCCGGGTTGGCAGGCGCCGTAGTAGCCGGTGTAGGGTTTTTCCAGCACGATATGCCGGCCAGCGTCGAGCGCGGCGGTCGCGAGCGCGGCGTGCGTCGCTCCGGGGGTGCAGATGTCAATGAGGTCCGCGCCGGCAAGAAGTTCCTCCCAAGTGCCGGCGACAGGGATGCGGTGGGTCTGGGCGAAGGCGGCGCGGCGCTGCGGGGCGCGGCTGAAGACACCGGTGAGTTCGACCGCGACGCCGGCGACGCGGCGCCAACTGACGGCGTGCAACGCGGCGGCGAATCCCGCGCCGGCGATGCCGACGCGCAAACGGGGCTGGGGAGCAGGCATAACGGCCACCAGAATAGCGTGTCCGCGGCTGCCGGTCCCGCGACCCTTGCGGACGCACGAAATGGAAAAGCCGTCCCGGACGCGACAGGCGAGGACGCCCATCCCACTTTACTTCGCTGCAAGCGCACCAGTAGGGTAGCCGTCCTCGGCTGCCCAGCGAAGCTGCCGTCCTCGCCTGCCAAACCTGCGGCCTCCGCCGGCGCACCCAAATGGGACCACCGTTTCGGCGGCGTTACCCGCCTCGTTTTGGCCGGCAGTATGCTTGACTGCCCGTTACGCCCGGGCCTTTGCGGCGCCTATCGCCGCCCCGACGGCGATTCCTAGGGCAACCCCTGCTGACGGTACCCACGGAAACCCCGATCGCGGCATGATGGAAAACTGCGCCGATGGCGGCGCCCACGGTGGTCCCTAACGCTATCCCCAGCGCCATTCCGAGTGCGGTCCATCTTGCGGCGGCCGTATTGTTTGACACCCTATGGGAGATGATCTGCGTTGCAGAGGGAAGGGTCAAGCGCGCCAGCATTGCCGCTGAATGGCTCCTGAACTTCATGCAGGCGCCCGGGAATGCGCCTGCTGGTTCGGAGGAGCGTTTTGGCCCGCAGCCGGGCCCTCGCGACCGGGAAGCCCCGGCGGGCGGCGGACGCGCCCTTAGGGATGCGGACGAGGCCGTCCGCGTCCCCAGGGGCCAGGCGAGGGAGCCTGGCAAGCGCTCACGGCCGCGCCCGGAATGGATGGAAGCGGGCCGGGCGCGGCGGGCCTACAATGGCTTCGTGAGCTTTTCTCGCCGGCGCGGCTGGACGTGGGTACCTCTGCTGGCCGTGCTGGCCGGCTATGGCTGGGCGCAGGCGCCGGCGAAACCGCCGGCGGCGAAAGCGGCGGCAGGGAAGCCGCAGTTTGCCAGCCCCCAGGCCGAGCTGGAGGCGGGCATCGCGCAGACCCGCCAGGGCCACTACCGGCAGGCCATTCCTTTGCTGCGCGATGCCAGGGACAAGGTGGCGGAAGTGTTTACCGCCGGCTTTGATTTGGCCCTGTGCTATGCGGCCACGGGGCAGAATCACAAAGCCCTGAACATTCTCGGCCAGCTTCCCGAGGCGCGGACGCTGGCCAGCCGAGCCGAGGTGCAAAATTTGCGGTCGCAAGTGGACATCGCCCTGGGCCATCCGGGCGCCGCGCGGGCCGCGTTCGAACGGGCAGCGGCGCTTGAGCCGCATCAGCTGCCGCTGTATTTATTTTTGGCCGACGCTTGCCTGCGGCACGGCGACTACTCCCTTGCCCAACAGATCATTACCGCCGGGCTGGCGCAGGTTCCGAATTCCGCCCGGCTGCATTATGAGCAAGCGTCGCTAGCGGCGGACACCAACCATCCCCGCGCCGCCGCCCGCGGCTGGCTGGCCGCCGAGCGCCTGGCGCATGGGCGCGTGATCGGCTATATGGCGCGGGCGCAGGCGGATATCGCCCAGGCGGACTTCAACGGCGCGGTGGCGGCGGCGCGGCAAGGGCTGAAGCGCCAGCCCAAGGACGTGTTGTTGCTGATTATCTTTTCCCAAGCGGTGCTGCGCTCCGGCGCCCCGCCGGGAACCGGGGAGTTCGTTGCGGCGCGGCAGGCGCTGAGCCTAGCGTTAGGGCTGTCGCCGCACAACGCCGCGGCGCAGCTCACCTATGGCCAATTGGAACTGATTGCCGGCAAGCCGGCCGCGGCCATTCCGCATCTGGAGGCGGCGCGGCGCGCGGCGCCCAATGATCCAGCCGTGTATGCCCGGCTGGCCGTCGCCTACCAGCGCATGGGGATGGGCCCGCAGGCCAAAGCGGCGCTGGCGCGGCTAGCGGCCATCAACCAGGCCCGCACGGAAGCCTACCGGAAGCCGGGAGCCGGTCATGCCGGCTATGAGGGCATGCCGCACTGATTGCTCGGCCGACTGGCGCCGCCGCAGCGGAGCGAGTGGCATGGGCGTCCTCGCCTGTCTGCTTTTTGGCAGCCGGGACGGCGGCTTCGCTAGGCAGCCGAGGACGGCTACCCTACTGCTGCGGCTGGCGCGGAGACAGTGGGATGGGCGTCCTCGCCTGTCTGTTTTTTGGCAGCCGGGACGCCAGCTTCGCTGGGCAGCCGAGGACGGCTACCCTACTGCTGCGGCTGGCGCGGAGAAAGTGGGATGGGCGTCCTCGCCTGTCTGTTTTTTGGCAGCCGGGACGCCAGCTTCGCTAGGCAGCCGAGGACGGCTACCCTACTGCTGCGGCTGGCGCGGAGAAAGTGGGATGGGCGTCCTCGCCTGTCTGTTTTTTGGCAGCCGGGACGCCGGCTTCGCTGGGCAGCCGAGGTCGGCTACCCTACGGGTGCGCCCGCAAGGGCCGCACGCTTGCCGATTGATTCCGCTCCGTTTCTCGTTGACCGTTTTCTCAGCGGCGGGCTAGAGTTAGAAAGGTCGGGCAAGGCGCGCCGATTCGCGCCACCTGTCTTATGAGTCGCACAAAAGAACCTGGGAGTAGTCGCCCCCGCTTCGGGCGGGGCGCCCGCCCCGCCTGGCGCGAGGGTCTGCCGCGGAATCCATCTCGGCCCTAGGCTCGGATGAACCGCCGGTTCCCCTTGCCTGGCGCGGGCAAGTTTGGAACCGATGCGGTTGCCCACCCAATCCGTCATCGCACCCTCCGGCGCGGAGGAATCGCCGGCGCCGAAGCGGCGCCGCGCTGCCCGCGCGCGCGGCTGGCTGGGCTCCTGGCAGGCGAAGCTGGTGCTGTTTTTCGCCATCTTCGGCCCGGGCTTCATTACCGCCAATGTAGACAACGATCCCGGCGGAATCTTCACGTACTCGCAAGCCGGGGCGCAGACCGGCTATTTGCTGCTGTGGACGCTGATTCCGATCACCATCGCCCTGATCGTAATCCAGGAAATGGCGGCGCGTATGGGCGCGGCGACCGGCAAGGGGCTGTCGGACCTGATCCGCGAGGAGTTCGGCTTCCGCTGGACGTTTTTCGCCATGCTGGTGCTGGGGGCGGCGGACTTCGGGAACATCGCGGCGGAGTTTTCCGGCCTGGCCGCGGGCATGGGCATCTTCGGCGTCTCCAAATACATCGCCGTCTCGATCGGCGCGGTGCTGGTGTGGCTGCTGGTGACGCGGGGACGCTACCGCGGCGTGGAAAAGATCCTGATCCTTTTCTCGCTGATCTACATCGCCTATCCCATATCGGCGTTTTTGGCGCACCCCAACTGGAGCGACGCGATCCGCAATACGCTGGTGCCGTCGCTGCGGGGCGACAATACGTATCTCTTTCTGCTATTGGGGCTGATCGGCACCACGATCACGCCCTGGATGCAGTTCTATTTGCAGGCGTCCGTGGTGGAAAAGGGGATCGGGAAAAAGGAATACGCCTTGAGCCGCTGGGACGTGATCAGCGGCTGCATCGTGACCGACGTCGTCAGCTTTTTCATCATCGCCGCCTGCGCCGCGACGCTATTCGTTTCCGGGCACCGCAACATCACCGACGCCGCGCAGGCGGCGGAGGCGTTGCGGCCGCTGGCGGGACGGTTCGCTTCCCTGCTGTTCGCGATCGGCCTGATCAACGCCGCGCTATTGTCGGCGGCGATTCTGCCCTTGGCGACCAGCTACAACATCTGCGAGGGGCTGGGCTTCGAATCCGGCATTGATAAGCGATTCTCCGAGGCGCCGGCGTTTTACTGGCTGTACACCGCCTTGATCGCCTTCGGCGCCGGGTTCGTGCTGATCCCGCATCTGCCGCTGCTGCGGGTGATTTTGATTTCGCAGGTGGCCAATGGCGTGCTGTTGCCGGTGGTGCTGACGTTCATGCTGATTTTGATCAACCGCGAATCGGTGATGGGCGATATGCGGAACTCAAGGTTCTTCAACATCGTCGCCTGGACGACCAGCGTGGTGATCGTGCTGATGACGTTCGCGATGATCGCCACGATGTAGCCCGTGGCGCAAGGGACGCGGCGGCTGGGCGGCCGGTGACGGGCGCCCGCGGCGGGCGTCCGGGCACGCACGGCTGCCTGGCGGGATCACCTGTCCGCTGGGACATAGCGGGCCGAGGCGCGGGGGTGCTAGGTTGAGCTAGGGTATTCCGCGGCAGCGGCGCGCCCTAAGCGCGGTGATTGGCCGCAAACAGCATGGATCCCAAGAAAGCATTTTGGACGGTGTTCAGCCTTACGACCACGGCCGCGGGGTTCGCGATGCCCTTCGTGTGGTCCATGGTGGCGACCGTGCCATTGTTCGTGTTCAGTTGGTGGCTGGCCTACCGCAGCGGCTTGTTCTATTAAATGCGCCCGGCGGGAGGCGCGCCGCCGGATTTCTTGCGCAGCGAGTGGCGCACCGCCCATAAGCCATAGGCCAGGATTAGGCCCAAGACCACATAGGCCGCGGGCGGCAGATTGCGGCCGGCGATCAAGACGTACAACGTCGCGGAAGAAAACGATAGGCAGGCCAAGCCGATGGGCAGCCAATTGGGCCGGCCGAGGCGATGATTGCGCGCCGCCCATGCCACGGATGCGATCGTGAAGGGAATGGCGCCAAGATACAGCGAGGCGAAGACGACGGGATTGACCTGATATTGGACGGCCAGGCGGCGCAGCCAATCCCAGCTTTGCGACCACCACTTGGACCAAAACAGGTACCAAGGACTGCTGAATGCGGCGATGACCATTCAGAACCTGATGCGGGCCGTGAGGCGGGTGGAGCGATTGACTGGCGCGGGCCCCATCGCCGTTGCGCCGTGCGTCCCGCTTGGAGCGGGTGAGGCTAGGGGCCCCGCTCGCCCCAGTCCCGCCCGCACGTCGCTGGAATCGCCCCGCTGCGCCGGCCGGTGGCGGGCTGCCCCGCGGATTGGCTCGCCCGCTTTGCCCCAGCCGCAAGCGGCGCGGCGACCCAGGACAGCGTAACAGCGCCCGAGGGATGCTGGCCGACAGTGGCCACGAATTGATGGCGGGAAGGTGATTAGCCGACCGTGACCGGAGCGGTCACTTCGGCTTCGCGCAGATATTGCGCCGCTTCCTCGGGCGGCGTGGGGTTGATGTAGAAACCGCTGCCCCATTCGAAACCGGCCACCTTGGTGAGGCGAGGCATGTACTCGATATGCCAGTGGTAATAGGCGTTGCTGGGCTCCTGCAAGGGAGCGGACTGGAGGACCAAATTGAAGGCGGGGTTTTCCAGAACCTGATCGGTGGTGGTCAACAGCAATTTCAAGGCGCGGGCGAGATTTTCAAAGGCGTGAGTGGGCGAATTCTCAAAGCGCGATTCGTGCTGCTTGGGCACGATCCAAGTTTCAAACGGGAACCGCGGCGCGTAGGGGGACAGAGTGACGAAATCGCTGTTTTCGGCGACCACGCGAACGCCGCTGTCCAGCTCTTGGCGGACGACGTCGCAGTAGATGCAGCGTTCCTTGTAATCGAAATGCTGCTTGGCGCCATCCACCTGCTCGCGAATTTCCTTGGGCACGATGGGCAGAGCGATGAGCTGGGAGTGAGAATGCTCCAGCGAAGCGCCAGCGGCGACTCCATGATTCTTGAAGACGAGCACGTAGCGGAAACGGCTGTCCTTCTTGAGATCGAGCATCCGGTCGCGGAAGGCCCAGAGCACGTCCTCGATGCCCTTTTCCGACTGCATGGCCAGCGTGGTGTGATGGTCCGGCGTTTCGATAATGACCTCATGCGCGCCGATACCGCTCATCTTGTCAAAGATACCGTCGCCTTGACGCAGGAGCGGACCTTCGATGCCCAGCGCCGGGAACTTGTTGGGCACCACGCGCACGGACCAGCCGGGGGTGTTGGGGCCGCCGCCGTTGGCGCGATAGGCCAAAATCTCCGGCGGCGTTTTGCTCTCATTGCCGTAGCAGAACGGGCAGAAGCCTCCACCTTGGGTGGCGGTGCTTTCATGAGAAAAATCAGTGGGACGCCGGGCGCGTTCGGTGGAAATGATCACCCAGCGACCGGTGATGGGATCTTTGCGAAGCTCAGGCACGTGTGTGGAAACCGCTTCCTCGGTGATTGGCCAGCCGCTCTCGATTGTATCGCGCCAACGCCATCTTGCAGAGCGATCCGCCGCCAGGAACCAGTGGCAACAACTGGCCCCGGTTCCAGGCGGAGCACGCTCCGGTATTGTTCCTAACTCGGCCTAGGTGGGCGGGACGAATCGCGCCTGGCCGGCGTATTCCCGCCCACTTGGGCTCCGCGCCAACCGCCGCCGCCTCCGCGGCGTTAGCGGGTTCTTACGGTTTGCCCGCTGCAGCAGCCAAACAGGACTCCAAAATGTCCACCGCCACATCGGCATCGCCACGGGAGCAGACCAAAGGTGGCATCAGGCGGATGCTGTTGGGACCACAACCGAGGACCAAAAGGCCCTTCTCAAAGGCCGCCTGCACCAAGCGGTCGCGCATGGCGGCGTCGCGGGTACGGAGCCGGCGATCGCTGACCAACTCGAAGGCCAGCATGAGCCCCAAGCCGCGCACCTGGCCCACCATGGGAAACCGCTCCGGCCAGGACTGCATTTTGCCCTTTAGGTAGGCGCCGACTTCGGCCGCATTGCGAATGAGGCTCGACTCTAGGAGTTGCAACGTGGCCTGAGCGGCGGCCAGGCAGACGGGATTGCCGCCGAAGGTGGAGGCGTGAGCGCCGGGCTTCCAATCCATGATGCCGGCCCGCGCCAGCGTCACGCCCAGCGGCATGCCGCTGGCCACGCCCTTGGCGCTGGTGAGGATGTCGGGCGCCACGCCGTGGTGCTCGATGGCCCACATCTTGCCGGTGCGGCCGCAGCCGCTTTGCACCTCATCGGCGATCAGCAGAATGCCGTGCCGGTCGCAGATGCGGCGAATCTCGCAGACGAACTCCGCGGGCGGGACAATGTAGCCGCCCTCGCCTTGCACTGGTTCCAGCACGATGGCGGCGACTTCATTCGCCGGGGTGGTGGTGTGGAATAGGCGATCGAGGTCTTCCAGGCAGGCGGCGGTGACATCGGCCGCGCCATGCAGGGGATGGAACTCATCGGGATAAGGAATGTGGAAGACCCCGGGCACCAGCGGGGCGAAGCGCTCACGCTGCGCGGTTTTGCTGCTGGTCAGCGAGAGGGCGCCGAAGGTGCGGCCATGGAAGCAATTGTAGAAGGCGATAAAAAACTGGCGCTGGGTGTGATAGCGGGCCAGCTTCAGGGCCGCTTCCATGGCCTCGGCGCCGGAGTTGCCGTAGTAGACGCGATGCGGCCCGGGCATGGGCGCCGTGCGGGAGAGCGTCTCGGCGACTTCGACCAGTTGGGGATAGTAGAAGTCGGTGCCGGACATGTGAAGCAATTCGCGTGATTGGCGCTCGATGGCGGCGACAACATCGGGATGGCAGTGGCCGGTGGAACAGACGGCGATGCCGGCGCTGAAATCCAAAAACTCATTCCCGTCCACGTCCTCGACCACCATGCCGTGGCCGCGCTTGGCGACTAGGGGGTAGCTGCGGGTGTAGGAGGGCGAGATCAGGGCTTGGTCGCCGGCCAGCACGCGGCGGGCGTTGGGCCCGGGCAGCGCGGTGCGGATTTTGGGGGTGAACTGGTTGGCGGTGGAAGTTGCAGTCATAAGCCGTCTCCTTTCGGCGGGAGCGGCGAGCGGTGGAAACCAAGAACCAGCGAAAATGACGGACTGGTTTCCGGCGCCGAAGGTGGGCGGCTCGCGCACCCACCACGGGCCAGCAAAGCTGTATCGCGGGCAGCCCAGCGCGCAATGGCGGGACTGCGGTCCGGGCAGCGGCGCAGCAAACGCCAGGCGCCGGCCGGAGGCGAAGAAAAGGCGGCCTTAGTCGCAGCCGAAGAGGCCGGGACGGCTGCCCGCGGGCAGCCAGGCCATGCAGGCCCGCGGTCGGGCATCGTCGGCACGGGGCGAACGGACCGCGCCCACACCGGCGCCAAGAAGAGAGGCGGGCATCGGGATGGGTTTGTTCCAGGCCATGCGGGTGATCACTTGCGGCGCCAAACCGCGCCACTCTTTCTATCTTCGACGATAATGCCCGCCGCTTCAAGCTCCGCGCGCAAGGCGTCGGAGCGGGCGAAATCCCGGCGGGCGCGGGCGGCGGCCCGGGCGGCCATCTTTTCCTCAACTACGGCATCGGCCAGAGCGCCGGATTCGGCGGCCGCGGCTTCCTGGGCGGCGAGGCCGAGCACGGCGAAAATGGCGTCAAAGCGCTCCAGCCAGGCGGCGAAGGCGGCAGCGTGGGAAGCGCCGAACTCACCGGCATCCATGGCGACGTTGGCCTGGCGCAGCGCCTCGAAGATCGCGGCCAGCGCCTCGGACGTATTGAGGTCATCGGCCAAACTAGCCGTGAATTTCTCCTCTCCGGCGCGGATGGCGGCGGTCAGTTCGGCGTTTTCTTGGGTGGGCCAGGACTGGCGGGCGAGGCGGTCCTGGAAGGAGCGCAGGCGATTGACGGCGGCGGCGGCTTGATGCAGGCCATCGAGGGTGAAGTTGAGCTGGCGGTGATACGGGACCGAGGCGAGCAAATAGCGAACGGAACTGGGGCGATGGCCCTGGGCCACCAGGTCACGGACGGTATAGAAGTTGCCCAACGATTTGGACATCTTTTCGCCGTTGACCAGCAGAAACTCGACGTGCATCCAGTGGCGAACGAAGGGCTGGCCGGTGGCGGCTTCCGCCTGGGCGATTTCGTTTTCGTGGTGCGGGAAGATTAGATCCACGCCGCCGGCATGGAGGTCGAAGGACTCGCCGAGCAGCGTGGTGGACATAACCGTGCATTCGATGTGCCAGCCGGGGCGGCCGGGACCCCAGGGGCTGGGCCAACTGGGCTCGCCGGGCTTGTGCGCCTTCCACAAAACGAAGTCGCGGGCCTGCTCCTTGTCATAGGTGTCGCTTTGCACCCGCGCGCCGTCTTGCAGTCCCTCGAGATCCTTGCCGGAGAGGCGGCCGTAGGCGGGAAAGCTGGCGACGCGGAAATAAACCGAGCCTTCGCTGGCATAGGCATGGCCCGCGGCGACCAGCCGCTCAATCCAGGCGACCATGGCGGGGATGTACTCGGTGGCGCGGGCGACGTGATCCGCCTTGGTGATGCCCAGGGCGGCGGAATCGGCCCAAAACGCCTCGGCGTACAGGGCGGCATGGGCGGCGACATCGTGGCCGGCGGCGCGGGCGCGCTCGATCATTTTGTCGTCAATGTCGGTCAGGTTGAGGGCGGTGACCAGTTCCCTGCCCTGGGAGCGCCAGAAGCGCTGGAACAGGTCCACGGCGACGAAGGTGCGGAAGTTGCCGATGTGGCCGTAGTCGTAAACCGTAGGGCCGCAGGTGTACATGCGCAAGCGGCGGCCGTCCATGGGCGCAACCGGCTCGATTTGGCGGGTCAGGGTATTGCGCAGACGAATTTCCATGGCGGGGCCGAGGCAGCGAGGGACGGAAACTTTGATTTTACCGTGGGGCGAACGCCCGCCTGCGAGGAGATCGTGGGATGGCCGTCCCGGCTGTCTTCCCCGGCGCGGAGCTCGTGGGATAGCCGTCCCGGCTGTCTTCCCCGCCGCCCGGGTGGGCGACGGCCCCGCCGCTGGCGGGACGCCCTCAGAACACGAGTGCGTACGCAGGGCAGGAGCCCTACCCCACGCTTCGCTGCCAGTGCTTCCGCCGGGCGGAACCGCTGCGCCGCGCCCGGCGTGGAGTATGCCTCCGGCTTGCGTGCGGTCGCGCTCCGCGCGGCCGGGCAGTTCCGCCGCCAACGAAGCTGGCGGGAGGCCGTCCCGGCTGTCTTCCCCGGCGCGGAGCTCGTGGCCGGCAAACGGCACGGCCAGCGCGATGTGACATTTTGCCTGACAGCGGCGGGTAGGCAGTCACGCAAGTGCTTTCGTTTCAGTGTGTTCTTAACATAATCCGGACGGATTTTTGTCACTAGCGCCGGTGGTTTGCGACAGGGCGGGATGCACGTGGCGGCGGGGCTGGGAACGGCGAAAGGCGCCGACTTCGGCGCCGGTGGCAATGTGGCCTTGGGAGCCAGGGGCGGTGCAGTTGAGGGCGGCTAGGGCGCAGGCAAAGTCCAAGCACTCCTCTCGGGGCCAGGCATTGAGGCGGCCCACCAGGAAACCGCCGTGGAAGACGTCGCCCGCGCCGGTGGGATCGGTGACGGGGATCTCGTAGCCGGGAACGTAATGCCAGCCTTCGGCATCAAGGGCGAGGACGCCATTGGACCCCAACGTGAGGGCGGCGAGGCGGGGATGGAAGTCACGGTAGAGGCGGTCTAGCGCGGGCCTGGGATCGGCGACCGCCGAGAATTGATCGCGGCCGTAATAGCGGGACGGGAAGGCTTGGGGAACGATGAGCCAATCGGCGGCGGCGAGGAGGCGATCGGTGGAGGCGCGCTGCGGGGGATAGACGTTCGACAGATCCACGGAGACTTCGACGCCGGATTGCCGGGCTAATTCCGCGGCGCGAGCGGCGGCGGGGCCGTCGTGGCCGTCGAGATGGAGGATGCGGGCGGAGGCGACCCAGGCGGAAGTGACCAAGTCCGGGGGATAGGCGAGCTCGGGCGGACGGTGAAAGATGATGGTCCGCTCGCCTTGACCATCCGCGAAGATCCAAGCCTGCTGGGAGGCGGCGGCGGGAACGACATGAAGCGCGGCGAGGTCCAAGCCCTCTCGGGCAAGGCGTTGCCGTTGCGCATCGCCGGCAGCGTCGCCGCCGATGCTGCCGGCGTAGGCGACGCGGAAGCCGAAGCGGCGGGCGACGATGCAAGCGGTGGCGACTTGACCGCCGAAGGTAGCGATGGGGGCGGCGGTGGGGAGGCTTTCGCCGGCGGCGGGCCAGCGGGCTACGTGGAAAAGATAATCCCGGGAGTTCAGGCCGAGACCGACGAGATCGAATGGCTTGTCCATCGGAGTGGCGATGCCGGCCGTGAGGGCGATTTGCGCGGAGCGAGCGTGGCGGCGACGGCAGCAAATCGCGCTTGGCGCCGCCGATTCCCGACGTGGGCTACCGGCGTGCCCTACCGGCGTGCCCTACCATGGTCCCATGCCGGCGCGGCAAGCAGACGCCATCATCCTGCGCACCTATCCCCTGCGGGAAATTGACCGCCTGGTGACGTTCTTCACGCGGCAGTTCGGCAAATGCCGCGGCGTGGGCCACGGGGCGGCGCGCTCACAACGGCGGTTTGGGGCGGCGCTCCAGCCGCTGACGCAGGTGCGGGTTTCGTTCTTCGAGCGGCCGACGCAGGAGCTGGTGTCGCTGGAGCGGTGCGAGGTGGTGGCGACGATGTGGGAGACGGCGCCGGACTATGCGCGGTCGGTGGTGCTGGGGTACGTGGCGGAGGTGGCGGATAAGCTGCTGCCGGACCGCGAGGTGAACGACGCGGCGTACCGGCTGCTGACGGTGGTGCTGGCGGCGCTGCGGTCGGGTGGATCGCCATGGCTGCCGCTGCTATATGATCTGTATTGGATGGTGCGGCTGGGCGGATTTTTGCCCGACCTGGAATCGGCGCCGCTGAGCGAGGAAAACCGCCATTGGGGGCGCGTGCTGGCGAAGATGCCCCTGGCGGAGATTCCGACGGCCGGCTGGGAGAACAGCACCCAGGCGGCTGGGCTGCGGACATTTCTGCATGGTCAGTTGGAACAGCACCTGGAACAACATTTGCGCAGTTGGAAATTATTGAATGAACTCTAGTCCCACGACGCTCGAGCGGCCGGCCACGGCCCGCGCGGAAGGCGCGGCGCCGCAGCCGCGGCGATATTTCCAGGACCTATTGCTGGAGCTGCAACGGTTTTGGGCGCAGCAAGGCTGCGCGGTGCTGTTGCCGTATGACCTGGAGGTGGGGGCGGGAACCATGTCGCCGGACACCTTCCTGCGGGTGCTGGGGCCGGCGCCGTGCCAGGTCGCGTATTTGCAGCCCAGCCGGCGGCCGACCGACGGACGATACGGGGAGAATCCCAACCGGCTGTACAAGCACACGCAGTTGCAGGTGATTCTGAAGCCGCCGCCGGCGGATGTGCAGGCGGTGTATTTGGCCAGCTTGGAGGCGATTGGGATCGACCTGAAGCGGCATGACATCAAGTTCGAGGAAGACAATTGGGAGTCGCCGACGCTGGGCGCGTGGGGACTTGGATGGCAGGTGATGCTGGACGGGCTGGAGATCACGCAGTTCACCTATTTCCAGCAATGCGGCGGGGTGGACCTGGACCCGGTATCGGTGGAACTCACGTACGGGCTAGAGCGGATCGCGGCCTTCCTGCAAGACGCGGACTCAATTTATGACATCCAGTGGTCGCCGAGCTTCCGCTATGGCGACGTCCGGCTGGCCGACGAGCAGCAGATGTCGGCGTATAACTTCGAAGCCGCGGACGTGGGAAACCTGTGGAAGCACTTCGAGTTGTATGAAAGCGAGTGCCGGGCGCTGCTGAAGAAGAACGGGGACGAGGCGGCGGCGCAAGATCCGCGGCGGCCGGTGCTGGGGGCGTACGAGCTGTGCCTGAAATGCTCCCATCTGTTCAATTTGCTGGACGCGCGGGGAGCGATCTCGGTGACCGAGCGGGTAGGGGTGATTCAGCGGGTGCGGGGGCTGGCGGTGGGGGTAGCGCGGGCCTGGCTGGCGCAGCACGAAGATCCCGCGGGACGATAATGCGCCGCATCGCGTCATTGGACTTTGCCCGGCGCTCCGTTTCCCTGCGCTTGCGCTCGGGATCTTTATCCCGCCGCTGACGCGGCGCGCCGCCCTCGCTCGGACCGCCTCGCGCTGCTCGGGGCGTCGTTTCCAGCGCCGCTGCGCTGCGCGATTCGCCGCTCGAATAGAATAGAGGGCTTATGCCCGCACTTTGGATTGAACTGGGATGCGAGGAGCTTCCCGCTCGCTGGGTCGAGGGATTGGCGCGGCAAATGGCGGACCGGACCGCCGCCGGGTTGCGCGCGGCGCGGCTGCTGGCAGCGGACGCGGAGGCGGAGGTGCGGTGGACGCCGCGGCGCTTGGTGGCGAAGTTCGCCGCGATTCCGGCGCAACAGCCGGGCCAGGTGGAGGAACTGGTGGGCCCGCCGGCGGCGATCGCCTTTGCGGCCGACGGCAGGGTGACGAAGCAGGGCGCGGGATTCGCGGCGAAGAACGGGATGCCGGCGGAGGCGCTGTACCGGACAAAGACGGCGAAGGGAGAGTACGCGGCGCTGCGGCGGGAGAGCCAGGGGGAGGCGGCGGCGACGGTGCTGGCGGCGGCGCTGCCGGGGTGGATAGAGGGAATGGATCTGCCCAAGGCGATGCGCTGGGACGGCTGCGGATTCAAGTTCGTGCGGCCGGTGCGGTGGTGGAGTGTGCTGCTAGACGGCGAGGTGGTGGCGGCGAAGCTGGGCGGGCTGGCGGCGGGGCGAAGGACGAGACCGCATCCGACGCTGGGCGGCGTGGGCAGCGGGCTGGCGGTCGAGATTGCCACGGCGGATGAGGCCGAAGCCGCGCTGGCGAAGGGATTCGTAGTGCTGGATCCGGCGGAGCGGCGGCGGCGGATCATCGCGGGAATCGAGGCCCCGCTGGCGGGCAGCGGGCGGCGGGCCCGGCCGGACGACGGATTGCTGGCGACGCTGGTCAATTTAACGGAATGGCCGGCGGTAGTAGCGGGAAGCTTCGACGCGGCGTTTTTGCGGCTGCCGGCGGAGGTGCTGGTGACGGTGATGCGGGATCACCAGAAGTACTTCGCGGTGGAGGAGGCGACGGACACGGCCCCGGGAACGGCGAAATTGGCGCCGCAGTTTTTGGCGGTGATGGATTTGGACGCCGACCGGGACGGGCTGGTGCGGCACGGGAATGAACGGGTGCTGCGGGCGCGGTTCAAGGACGCCGAGTTTTTTTGGCAGGCGGACCGGAAGCGCAGCCTGGCGAGCCGGGTGGATGATCTGCGGGCGGTGACGTTTCATGCGCGGCTGGGATCCTATTTCGACAAGACGCAGCGGGTGGCGCGGTTGGCGCGCGAGCTGGCGGAGCCGGTTGGGGCCGATGCCGAGGCGGCGGCGCGCGCGGCGCTCCTGGCGAAGTGCGACCTAACGACGGAACTGGTGAAGGAATTCACCGAACTGCAAGGAGTGATGGGCGGGCTGTACGCGCAGGCGGATGGGGAGAGCGAGGAAGTTTGGCAGGCGATCTACGACCAGTACGGCGACCAGCCGCGGACGGCGGCGGGAGCGGCGCTGGGCATCGCCGACCGGTTGGACACGCTGGCGGGACTATTCGCGGCGGGGGAGATTCCCACCGGCTCCCGCGACCCGTTCGCGCTGCGCCGGGCGGCGAACGCGGTGATTCGGATTTGCGCGGAGATGGGCTGGCACCTGATGTTGCGCGGCCTGATCAGCGAGGCCCTGGCAACGTTCCAGCCGAACCCATCGCCGGACACCGTGGACGCGCTCCTCTCGTTCTTCAAGGAGCGCCAAGAGCGCTTCCTCCAGGAGGCTGGCTTTGGGGATCTGGCGGCAGCGGTCATTGCGGCCGCGCCGGACGACATCACGCAACAACTGGAGCACGCCAAGGCGTTGGAGCACCTGCGGGCGCAGAACCGCGGCGCATTTTTAAAAGTTGCGGCGGCGCTGAAACGGATGCGGAATATCGTCCACAAGGAAAACTGGGAAAGCGAGGCGGTGAACCCGGCACTGCTGACGGCGCCGGAGGAACGGCGGCTGCGGGCGGCGGTGGAGGCAATCGCGCGCGACCGGGGACCGTCGTTTCCACCGCTGCGGGAGCTGACGGCGATTGCGGATCTGTGGCCGATTCTGGACGCGTTTTTCGAGGCGGTGCGGGTGAACGATCCGAATCCCGCGATTCGGGCGAACCGCCTAGGATTGCTGGCCTGGGCGGGGCGGGAGCTGTCGCAGGTGGCGGACTTTTCGCAGATCGTCATTCCGGGGGAATAGGCGCGGCAATTGGGCCGCGCCGCACTGCGCTGCGGCGGAGGGCCGCGGTGCCGCCGGGACGGGCGATGGAGCGTGAGCCGAAGGCCAGAGGCCGCGCCGCTCGGCCTCAGAGCCGTATTTTGGCGGTCCCGGCTGCCGCAACGGCCACGAAGCAAGAGCGGGCGAGGAAACCGCATCGCGGCCGCAGGGGGATTTCGCCGGAGTTGGCAACAGCTCCAAGGCGGCGTGGCTGGGGCCCCACTGTTAGCGATCAAAGATATGCTAAGTCTTGTGTTTTCATTGTTTACATTGTTAAATGCAGACGAACACATGACCCTTGGCCGAAGAGAGGGTCAGCGGTCTGGTGACGCATCGAGGGTAGGGCGATGGCAAGGCGCTCGTGGCCGGCGCGGCTAGCGGCCAACGGCGAGGAGGGCCCATTGGCCGTGCGCAGCGGCGCGCCAAACGGGGCGGGCGTGGAGGCGGCGGAGAAGCTGGCCGGGGGCGAGGGGCGGGGCGTAATGGAAGTAGAGGCGTTTCCAGCGGGTCCAGAATGGCAGCAGCCGGGCCCAGTCGGTGTGGGGCTGGTAGATGCGGGAGTAGAGCAAGGCGTACTGGCCGGGAGCAAGGCGGTGGCCAGCGGGAGCCGCGGCTGAGAAGTTGTTGACCGGAAAGACGGGGATGGGGCGGCGAAGGTAGCCGAGATCGGGATCGGTGAGTTCGTTGCTGGCGGGCCAGGCGGTGAGGACCGGATGGGTAACCCCGCGGGCAGCGAGGGCGGAAATGGCGCGCTGTTGCAGGCGAACGAAGGTGGCGTAGGCGAGGTTGTCCTCGTAGGGGAAAGGATACGGGGGATTCCAGAACCAGCCGGCGATGAGGAAGGCAGCGACGGCGGCGATTACGGCCAGGCGGAGACGCGGACGGAGGGCTGCGGCAATGCGCGGGGTGAGCAGGGCGATATAGATGGCGATGGCGGGCAGCAAATAGCGGGCCAGGACGGCGCCGCCGACCAGGGCGTGGAAGACGATGTAGGCGGCGATGATGGCCCAAAGCTCGCGCGTTAGGCGGTGCGGCGGGCGGTCGCCGCCTGCCGCGCGGGCGGGTGGCGTCGCCAGGGGCGGCTGCGGCAGTTGCGGGCCAGCGGCCCGCGCCCCCAGGGCTGGCGGAGCGCCCCCCAGGCCGGATTGGCCATGCGCCCCGGTTTGGTCTTCGCCCGCGGCGACTTGGCTGCCGGCAACTCCCTCGGGCGTTGGAGAAGCGACGGCGCGGCGATGGAGCCAGGTCGCGAGGAGCGCGGCAAGGGAGATGGCGGCCATGCCGTCGTAACCGGCGACCTGCCAGAGCCGCAGAGCCAGGGCCATGGCGATGCGGGGCAGCGAGAGCAGGCCTTGCAGGTTGTAGGCGAGAAAGCTGCCGTTGCCCATCCAAAACCCAGTGACGGAATGGTAGTAGGCGAGCCAGGCGAGCAGGGCGGCGGCGGGGATCAGGTGGGGACCGAGGGCCAGCCAGGCGGAGGTGGCGCGGTTGGGCGCGGGGTCGCCGGCAGGGGGCTGGCGGGAGGGAGCGGCGGAGCCGCGCACCCAGCGAGCCAAGGCGAAACAGCCGAGGACGAAGGGCATAAGAATGGCGGTTTCCTTGGTGAGGCAGGCGGCGGCGGCGAGAGCAGCGTAGAGCCAGCGGCGGCCTCGCGCCCAGGCGACCAGGGCCCAGAGGCCGAGGGCGGCAGCGGGAAGATCGAGTTGGGCGAGCGACGATTGCGCGAAGCAGAGTGGGGTAATGGCGAGGAAGAACGCGGCGAGCCAGCCGGAGTTGAGGCGGAGAAGCCGCGGGGCGGCAGGCGCGGCCGGCGGGAATATTGGGGCGGCGAGAGTTTCGGCGAGCTGGGCGGTGGCGAGGAGCAGGGCGGCGGCGAAGGCCAAGGCAACGGCGCGGGTGACAGGAATGGTCACGCCGAAGATGAGCCAGGCGAGGGCCAGGGCGGCCATGAATAGGGGCGGATGGCCATTGGCCAGCGTGGTGCGCGGCACCCACCAGCCGTGGCGGAACAGGTCGAGGGCGGCAGGGACGAAATAGCCGGCTTCATCCCAGTAATACGGGAGATGCAAGAGCGGCCAATGGGCCGCCAGGAGGGCGGCGTAGACGGCGGCCGCGGCCAGCAGCCAGCGGAGGGCGCGGCGGAGGCGTGCAGAGGGGAGCGTTGGGACGCCGATGGCGGGCGGCGCCGGCGACGGCGCTGGGGATGGGCGCGTGCCGCCGAGTGGGGCTGCTGGCGGACCGAAGTTTGCGCTCGGTGCGGGCATGATACGCGCTGATAACGCTCGGCGGGGAGCACTGCGCTGCCTTCCAGGCTAGCGCGCCGCCGCCGGGTAGGCGGGCGCCGCGAGACGTCGGCTGGGGCCGGCGGGCAGGATTTCCCTGCCCCGACCCCGGGGTGCGACGGGAACGGGCGGAATGCCCGCGGCGCAAGTGGTCATGGCTGAGATTGTTGCGGGACGTAGAAGATGTCGTTGCGGATGAGCCAGCGGCCGTTAAAGCGGAGGGGGACGGGGAGGGCGGGTTCGCCGGGGATATGGCTGGGACGATGGGCGTGGATGTGGAGGTGCGGCTCGCTGGTGTTGCCGGAGTTGCCGGCGCGCCCGAGGAAATCGCCGGCGGCGACGAAATCGCCGCTTTTGACCGCCAGGCTGCCGCGCTGGAAATGGCTGAGCTTGATTTGAATGTCGCCGGGAACGCGGAGCAGCACATAGTTGCCGCCGGGCACGACAGAGCCCCGCTCGCCGATGGGAAGATCGGGGAAACCGTCCACGGCCTCTTCTACCCGGCCCTCGCAGGGGGCGTTTACGGGAGCGCCAAAGATGCGGTAGGCCGAGTGGCGGGCGGGATACAAACCCCAGGCGCGGGCGGCGGCGCCGTTGAGGCGGGTGATGTCGAGTGCGTAGCGCTGCGCGGGCGAGGAGACGTGGCCGTTGGTCAATCTCCAACGGCCGGCGGAGGCGATGAAGTAACTGCCGGCGCGCAGCGGAAACGCGATTTCCAGCGCGGGAGCGGCAGGCGGCCGGTGGAGAACGAGGTGGGTGATGACGATAACGGCGGTGGCAAGCGCGGCGGCGGGACCGCCGGCGAGACGAAACACGGCGAAGATGACCACCGCGGCGCAGACGGCGCGAAGGACGTAGGGGACAACGTCCCAGCGCGCCACGAATAGGAGGCCGAAGGCGACGGCGACGGCAAGACCGGATTCGGGCGCGCTTAGCGTGCGGGCGAGGGCGAGGCGGAAAATCTCGAAGACCGGCCACACTCCGCCGATGGCGAAAGCGGCGGCGAAAAGCCACCGGGGCAGATCCCTCAGGGGCGCGACGTGGGACGGTGCGGGGCGGGGCACGGTAGGTGAGCCTAGAACAAGGCTAACGCCCGAGGGGGATGCCGGTGGAATACGCTTCAAACGGGCTGCGGCGCGGATAGTATACGTTTCCAGGGGCTGGCGGGGGCGAGGGCACTTAGCCGCGGGACCGTTAAGGGCATGCGAGGCCAGATGCAGGGACGTCGCGACGGGAGCACGGATAGCGACGGAGGCGATGACGCAAGGCGGCGGTTCGGCTGGCCGCGGCCAATGCGCGGCCTAAGTTTTGGGCAGCGGTTCGCGGGCAACGCGGTGGCTTGGGGCTTGCCGGTACTTTTCTGGTCGGGGCTCGGCGCTGGTGTATTCCGCCACGGCTCTCGGTTGCCTCTATTTCTCGCCGCTGAGCTACCAGCGACAGCGCTTGGGGTGCTAGTCGTGCCAGGCGTCGAGCACGCGATTTTGGGACGGCGTAACGGTTCCCGCGAGGCGTAGACCTGGCGGCGGCGCAACTAATGCGCCGGGACGGCTGGCGCGTCGCGGCGCGGCCAAGGCGACGGGAGTTATTGCACGCGGTCGGCGTCGGCGCGGGGTTCGAGGCGGATTTCGCCGAAGGCCTTCTCGTAATTGACGAGGTGGGTTTGCAGGAGGGCGAGGACGGCTTTGGCCTGCTGGGGGCTGAGATAGATGCCCTGGAAGAGGTTGATCTCGACCTCTTCGGGAATCTTTTGGTCCATGGTGCCGAACTGCAAGTAAAAGTCCCAGGCGCTAGGACGGACCTGCACGGAGTTGGCGTAGTTGTCGCGGTAGTCGGGACGGTGGGTGACTTTGATGCGGGGCGGGTTGGGCGGCTGGGACATGGCGATTGCAGGGCCGGAGCCACGGGAGCGGCGCGGCGGTTTGGGGCGGGGGCTAGACGCCCAGATTCTTGAGTTCCTCGAGGTAGTACTTGCGATAGAGGATGTCCCATTCCTCGGAACCTTCGAGGATGGGGCGCTTTTGCGAGGCGATTTTCTGGCGGACGGATTGGTCCATCTTTTCCTCGCCGTGAAGCAGTTCCTCAAGGATTTTGCGGACCTCCAGGCGAATCGCGTTGCGCTCTTCGGAGAAATGAACGACAGGGTGGTCGGCGAGGCGATTGACGATGACGTGAGACAGCTGGTTGACTTTGTCGCGGGAGAGGCGCACTAGAGCACCACCTTCTTCTGGCGGACCAGCTCGGCTTTGATTTTCTTGAAAGCGTCGGCGTAGGAAGCGCCGAGGCGCTGCATATCCGACTCATGGGCGTCGAGAATGGCGCGAGCTTCGGCGTTGATGCGCTCCTCAACGCCGAGCTCCTCGACCATGGCGGCGTGGACCCATTCGGTGACCACGGCCAGGTCCGGGGCGGCGATCAGCTTGCGATCGGCAAGGCGGTGCGTAACAACGCGGGCGAGGTAGCTGACGTATTCGCGGGACAGTTGCATCCACGTATAGGGTATAGGGTTTGGGGATTGGGGTCTAGGGTCTGCGCGGCGGCTCAGGCGCCAACGGGGCGCCCGGGGTCGCGGGCTGCGGCTGGGCCCCAACCTCGGCACGCGCCGATGCAGGCCGAGAATGACCGGGCTTCGGCCGCCGGCGCCCGCCGCCACGGGTTGCCAAGAGTGGAGGAAACGAGAAGACGGGCGGGCTGTGCAGCCCGCCCGTTCGGCAAATCAACTTCGCCCGTGCAGAGCGATTAGCCTTGCTTCGCGCCGGGGAAGGTAAGGGCCATGAGCCGGCCGCCAAAGCGGACTTGCTTGACCCGATTGTGGCTGAGCAGGATTTCCGTCCGCTGCGGGCGGTGCGGCAGCCGCTTCCAGGCGGCGGGCACCGTGGCGATACGGCGGCCATGGCGATAGACGGTGGCCTGGGATTGCCGCGACCGAACCCGGATGCGGTAGCTGCCGGGCTTCAGCATGACGGTCCCGATGCGCGAGGGTTGGGTGACGAACAAACTCGCGGACTCGTTTCCGGCGGCCCAGGCGGGCAGCGCGAACAAGCTGGCGAGAGCGAGCACAGCGATCAGGCGATTGGACATGGTGCCTCCTTGACGTGCTTACAAACGGATCAGCCGCCCATTTTTGGCGGCCCGCCGATGGCGGACCGGTGGCTGGGCTGCGATGGCGGCGACGGATGCCCGCTAGCGCTCCTGGCATCTCCAAGTCGCCGCGACTTAAGCGAGCAACTCCAGGCCCTGAGGCGACTACCGCGTGGTTGCGCGGAATGCGCTTGGGTTGCAGCGGCAACCAATGGGCGCGCGATGGGCGGAGCTGTTGGCGCCAAGCCAGCGCGCGCCTGATTGGTTACCTAGAGTTGCGCCTCTGGACAATGCGACGCGGGCGCCGTGGAAGGCGTTTCCCGCCGGTATCGGAGCACCCCAAGATAATCCGGCGGCGTGATTGAAGGTGCGCCGCGCGCCGCAATGAATGTAAGCGAATTTGGGTTTGCCGGCCGTGGGGCGCGCTCCGCCGGAACGGCGGTCCGCACTTCCCCGTGATTGCGGCAGCGACGATCCAGGGGCGCGGACCGATCGCGTTGGCATTGGCCGCGGCCACGGCTGTCCGCCTTTCGGGGTCACAGTATCCTAGAGGGGATATGGCGGAGCGGCGCGAACGCGAACGGCTGAGGCAGGTGGACGCGGCGATGGCGGCGCACCCGACCCTGCCGCGGGAAGCGGTGGTCAAGGAGGATTTGCTGCGCGGCGGAGTGGCGTTTTCGGCGGCGGCCCTGGAATTAGCAGCAGCGGGAAAGCGCAAGGCGTACTTCATCTTTTCCTTTGATTTGGTGCCGCTGGCGGACATGGCGGGCCGGGAGCACTGGTCGGCGCCGGAGGAGATTTGGCTGGAGGGGGGGCCATGGGGATTCCGGCCGACGGTGGTTTCGGTGCGGCTGAATCCGAACTCGCCGTACCGCGTGGAGGTGGACGAGGGGCGGGCGGTGTTGCGGCTGGAAGGAGAAATGCTGTGCGAGGTGAAGTTGCCGCCGACGCCGGCGTATTACACGCGCGCGCTGGCGAATGGGAAACGCGTGAACGAGATCGCGCCCACGATCGAGTGGGGATATTTGATTTATCTCACCGTGTTCCGGATTTGCCAGTATTTCGGCAAAAGCGAGGAATGCCAGTTCTGCGACATCAATGAGAACTACCGGCAGCAGGTACAGGCGGGGCGGCCCTACACCGGGGTGAAATCGGTGGAGGAGATTCTGGAGGCCCTCGCGATCATCGCGGAGACGGGAGCGGAGACGCGCGCGTACACGATCACCGGCGGGAGCATTACGAGCCAACTGAAGGGGCAGCGGGAGGCGGAGTTTTACGCGCAGTACGCGGCGGCGATCGAGCAGCGGTTTCCCGGGCGGTGGATTGGGAAGATGGTGACGCAGGCGCTGCCGAAGGAAGAGGCGCGGCGGTTCAAAAACGCCGGAATCCAGATCTATCACCCGAACTATGAGGTGTGGGACGCGGAGCTGTTCCGGCAGATCTGCCCGGGCAAGGCGCGTTACGTGGGGCGGGAGGAATGGCACCAACGGATTCTGGACGCGGCGGAGATCTTCGGGCCGGCGTACGTGATTCCAAATTTTGTCGGCGGGATCGAGATGGCGCAGCCGTACGGGTTCCGGACGGTGGAAGAAGCAATCGCTTCCACGGCGGCAGGGCTGCGGTTCTTCATGTCGCACGGGGTGGCGCCGCGATTCACCACCTGGTGTCCGGAGCCGTTGACGCCGCTGGGGCAGGCCAACCCGCAAGGCGCGCCGCTGGAATATCATCTGCGGCTGCTGGAGACCTGGCGGGACACGCACGCGCATTACGGCCTACCGACGCCGCCGGGCTATGGTGACCCGGGAGCGGGGCGGGCGGTGTTTTCGGTCAGTTCCTTCATGGATGTGATTGCGCCGGATGCGCCGCTGCCGCCGGCGCCGAACGGACCGGGGAGCGCGGCGCAGGCGGCGCCGGCAACGGTACGAAACTGAAAGATTACCCATGCGAGTGTCCTTGAACTGGCTAAGGGAGTTTTTGGCTCCGGAGGCGGGGCGGCTGAGCCCCGAACAGGCGGCGGAAGCCCTGACGATGGCGGGGCTGACGGTGGAAGGTGCGGCGGCGGTGAAGGAAGACACGCTGCTGGACCTGGACCTAACGACGAACCGGCCGGATGCACTGGGGCATTACGGCGTGGCGCGGGATCTAGGAGCAGCGACCGCGATCCGGCTGCGGACGCTGAGTGAGAGCCAGCCGCGGATCGAGGAAAGCGGCGAGGTGGCGGCCGAACAGCTGAACGTAGTGATCGAGCCGGAGGCGGATTGCGCGCGGTATTGCGCGCGGGTCATCGAGGGAATGACGCCAGGGCCGGCGCCGGCGGAGGTGACGGCGCGGCTGGAGTTGCTGGGGCAGCGGGCAATCAACAACGCTGCCGACCTGACCAATTACACCTTGCTGGAGACCGGGCAGCCGACGCATGCGTTTGACGCCGACACGCTGGAAGGCGGAGAGATCCGGGTGCGGCGGGCGCGGGCGGGAGAAACGCTGGTGACGCTGGATGAGGTTGAACGGCGGCTGGATCCGGAGGATTTGGTCATTGCGGACGCGCGCCGGCCCGTGGCGCTGGCGGGGGTGATGGGGGGGCTGGCGACGGCGATTGGGGCGAAGACGCGGCGGGTAGTGATCGAAAGCGCTTGGTTCGAACCGACGCGGATTCGGCGGGCGGCGCAGCGGCATGGACTGCACACGGATGCCTCGCACCGGTTCGAGCGGGGCGCCGATCCGGAGATTTGCGGCTGGGTTGCGGACCGGATCGCGGCGCGATTGCGGGCCGCGGCGGGGGGAGTGATTTTGCGCGGACGGATTGACGTCTATCCGCGGCGGTGGCAGGCGCCCAGCATTGTGCTGCGGGGCGAGACGGTGCGCCGGGTGCTGGGCGTTGAGATTGGCGAGGCGGAGGCGCGGCGGATTCTGGTGGCGCTGGGATTGGAGGTGGAGGAGGGCGGCAGCGGAAGCAGCACGACCGGCGGGGGCTGGAGGCTGAGCGCGGCAGCGCCATCGTGGCGGCCGGATCTGCAAGAAGAGATTGATCTGGTGGAAGAACTGGCGCGGATCCATGGCTATGGCCGCTTCCCCGCCCGGCTGCCGAGCTTCGCCGGGGGGGCGCGGCGCACGGAGAGCGCGAAAGCGGAGGAACGGATTCAAGCGCGGCTGCGGGCGCAGGGATACGCCGAAGCGGTGGCGCTGAGCTTCGCGGCGGAAAGTGAATGCCGGCAGCTGGGGGGCGAAGCAGCGCCGGCGCCGGTGGCGATTCAGCATCCGATCAGCGAAGAGGCGGCGGTGATGCGCAGCAGTGCGCTGCCGGCGATGCTGCATTTGCTGCAATACAACCTCAACCGGGGGCAGGCGGAGGCGCGGTTATTCGAGATCGGCAAGGTGTATGGCCGGGTGGAACCAGCGGCAACGGATGCCGACCGGCGGGAACCGCGGCATTGGGTGCAGGAGCGGCGGGTGGTGACGCTGGGGGCGGCGGGGCGGGCGCAGCCGATCGGCTGGGCGCAGAGCGGGAGGGCATTCGACTTCCATGACTTGAAGGCGGCGGTGGAAGCGGTGCTGGAGGGCTTTGCCGCGGCGGAGCTGGAATTGGAAGGGCTGGACGATCCGGCGTTTCATCCCGGGCGCGGGGCGGCTTTTTCGCTGGATGGGCGGCGGATCGCGCGGTTTGGGCAACTGCATCCGGAGCGAGCGGCGGAGTGGAAGCTGAAGGCGGAGGCGTACCTGGCGGAGATTGAACTGGAGCCGCTGCTGGCACGGGGATCGCGCGAGGCGCGGTACGCGCCACCGCCGAAGTATCCCGCGAGCGAACGGGATTTTTCCATTTTGTTCGGCGATGAGGTTAGCTGGGCGCAAGTGCGGCGGGCGGTGACGGGGTTGAACTTGCCGGCGCTGGTCGCGCTGACGCCGATCGAGGTCTTCCGCGGCGGGGCCGTGCCCGCGGGACGGTACAGCCTATTGTTGCGGGCACGGTTTCAACTGGCGGAGCGGACGCTGCGGGAAGAGGAAGTGGGGGAGCAGGCGGAACGCATCCTTGGGGCGCTGACGGCGCTGGGCGGAACGCAGCGGTAGTTAGGGTCAGCGCCCAGCGCCCAGCTGGCGCGGCACAGGCGATGCTTCCGGCGCCCGGGAACTGCTTCGAACCCCTTCCCTTCCCGGGACCGCAGCGCTCGTCAGGGGTCCAGTTCCGGCGGGAATCTAGGGGCGAACGCGCGGTTGGAGCGGCGTTGCTAGGCGCGGTCCCCGCGAGAGGCGATAGCGCTTAACGAGCGTACCGCTCTTATTGAGCCATAACTCGCGGCCTTGGAGATGGACAACGGTGCGGGCCCAGGTCCACCGGCCGTCGAGGTGCTGGAGGCTGAAAGCGCCGCGGATGCCGCGGAAATCGCCGAGGATACCCCAACCGAAGCGAACCGGGGACTGGTTGTGAAAACGGACGCGGAACACCAGGCCGGTGACGGGATCGGCGCAGAGCGTTCCGGCCATCGCCGCCATGACCCGGGCGGTGCGGCTGGAAATACGCAGGTGACGGCGAGGGGTGAAGGCGAAGCGGCGGCAGGGGTGGCCGTGATAAGCGGCGGTTCCGAGGCTGCGCCAATGGAAGCGGCGCAACAAGGCAGCGGCGCTAAGGACATGGCCGCTGACAATCAGCAGGCGTCCATCGTCCTGCGGCCCACGCCACGCCGCGTGGATCAGGCGGCGGATCTTGGCCAATTGGCGGTTGACCGCAGCCGCCTGGTGCAGGTTTAACAGCCGGCCGTGACGGGTGAGCGGGGCTTCCAGCTCCACGCTATCAAAGAACAACACTTGCGCACGATCGGCGGGATCGGCTCCGCCGTGAGCGGGGGTCCAAGTCTCGGTGACTCGAAGGGAGGGACTAAGCGTGCGGCCCGAGCGCAGGGGTCCGGGAAGACGGGCGTGGGCGATTAGCCATCGAGCAGACGACGGGGCGGGCGCCGCATTTTGGGCGAAGCCGCGGGCAGCGAACGCGGACGCAAGAATCGCCGCGGCGGCAGCCGGCAGCACGCGAAGGACGAAACGGCGGCGGAGCAGCGGCAAAAACCCGCGCCGGCGGCTGTGCCGGCCGAGTTGGAGCGCGGAGTGCCCGCCATGCCAGGCAGTGCGGCCAGGCCCGCCGAACGCGCCGCACCGCCGCCGGAATTGCGACGCCACCCCGGGCCGAACGGCCGGAAAAGGCGGCGAGACGGCGCCGCCCGTGCAGGAGGAAGGCCGGACGGTTCTATCGGCCTTTCCGCGTTCCGGGCGGCGGACTGGGAATGGTCGCGACATGGTCAATCGTCGGCGGCAGCGGGGCGGGCGGCAGCCTGGCGATCGCCGGCGGCGGATACGGCGACGGAGGCGGAGAGGCGGGGAAACAGCGTCTGAAGGCGAGGGTAGCACTCGCGATAGGCGGCGTAGGCCGCCGCATAGACCGGGCGAGCGGCGGCAGACGGGGTCCATTGGGCGGCGGCGTGGAGGCCGCGCGCGGCAATCTCTTGGAGCGATGCCGCTGAGGATTGGCCGGGCGGGGCGGCAGCCATCGCCAAAAGGGCGGCGCCGTGGGCGGCGCCTTCATCGCGGTTCCAGCGCAGGCAAGGGAGGGCAAAGACATCGGCTTGGATGCTGGGCCAGACGCGGCCACGGGCGCCGCCGCCGGAAAGCGCGAGGCGCTGGGGCCGAATTCCCATGGATTGGATGATCTGCAAGCCGTCGAGCAGGCTGAAGGCGACACCTTCCAGGACGGCACGAATCAATTCCGGGCGGCGGTGGGCAGCGGTAAGGCCGATCCAAGCGCCGCGGGCCAAGGGATCGAGATGGGGCGTGCGTTCACCCATGAGGTAGGGCAAAAACAGCAGGCCGCCGGCGCCCGCTGCCGAGCGCGCCGCTTCCCGGCAAAGGCGGTCATAGGCATCGCCGGCGCCGGGCTGGGCGCCGAGGGTGTCGCGTAGCCAGCGGAGGCTGAGGCCGGCGGACTGGGTGACGGCCATGACATGCCATTGGCCGGGAACGGCGTGGCAGAAGGCATGGACGCGCCCGTGCGGGTCGAGGCGCATTTGGCCGGTAGCGGCAAAAACCACCCCCGAGGTGCCAACGGTGACGCTGGCGAGGCCTTCGCTGACCACGCCGTTGCCGACGGCGCCGGCGGCTTGGTCGCCGCCGCCGGCGACCACCGGGGTGCCCGCGGCCAAGCCGGTGGCGCGGGCGCCAGCGGCGGAGATGCGGGCACAGATCTCGGGCCCTTCGAAAGCTGCCGGCAGCCACTGCCGGGAAATGTCCAAGGCGGCGAGCATCTCCTGGGACCAGCGGCGATGGCGGACATCGAACAGGCCCGTACCGCTGGCGTCAGCCACGTCGGTGGCGCATTCGCCGGTCAGGCGAAAACGCACGAAATCCTTCGGCAGCAGGAAATGACGGGTGGAGCGCCAGACGGCCGGGCGGTGACGGCGCGTCCAGGAAAGCTTGGGAGCGGAGAAGCCGACCAGCATGGGATTGCCGGTCCATTCGATGATGCGTTCGGTGCCGAGGCGCTGGGTCCAGGCGTCAGATTCCGCCTGGGCGCGGCCATCGCACCAGATAATGGCAGGAGCCAGGACGGCGCCGGTGGCATCCAGCAGCACGACGCCGTGCATTTGGCCCGTCAGGCCGACCGCGGCGATGGCGGTGGGGGCGATGGCGGCTTGGCGCAGCACGGCATGAATGGCGCGGCGGGCAGCGCGCCACCAATCCTCCGGCTCCTGCTCGGCCCAGAGGGGGTGGGGCATGGAGATTGGGGCGTGGGGTGCGGTGGCGGCAGCACGGACGCGGCCGCCCGCGTCTACTAAAACGGCGCGGGCGCCGCCGGTGCCGACATCCAGGCCCAGCCAGAACGGGCGCGAGGCCCGGGCCGGCGCAGCGCCAGCGGCGCGGCGGAGCCAGGCGGAGCCAGGACGGACGGTTGGTGCGCGGCGCGAGGCAGGCAATGTTCTCTTGGCCATAGGGAGGCAGGTGATGCCGTCTACTCTAACCCGGCTGGCGGGCTGGGGCCGATACAATGCGGACATGCCGAAGCCCAAGCCGGTACATAAGGCGGCACGTAGGAAAAAACCGGAGATGACCCTAGACCGCGTACTGTCACGGTATGGCGTGGCCTCGCGGGGGGAGGCGGCGGGAACGATTCGCGCCGGAAGGGTGACGGTGAACGGGAGGACGGAGCGCAATCCGCTCGCCTGGGTGGCGCCGGGACAGGCGGTGGTGCGGCTGGACGGGCGGCGGCTGAAAGTAGCGCGGCGGGTGTATTGGGCGATGAACAAGCCGGCGGATTGCATCACCAGCCACGGCGATCCGAAGGGACGACGTACGGTGTATGACTTGTTGCCGCCGGGCCAGCGGTGGCTGTTTCCGGTGGGGCGCCTGGACCAGGACACGACGGGGTTGCTGCTGCTCACCAACGACAGCGTCTTCGCCGAACGGATCACCAATCCGGGCTCCAAGGTTGAGAAGGCCTATTTGGTGAAGCTGAACGGCTTGGCAACGGAAGAGGCCATGGCGCGGCTGCGCCATGGCGTGGACATCGGGCGGGGGGAACAGTCCGGGCCGGCGCATGTGAAGTTGGCGCGGGACAACGGGCGCTTGAGCTGGCTGGAGATCACGATCGCGGAAGGAAAAAACCGCCAGGTGCGGCGCATGGTGGAGGCGGTGGGGTATCGGGTGCTGAAGCTGACGCGGATTCGGATTGGAAAGCTCGAGTTGAGCGGGCTGGCGCCTGGGGCGTTGCGGCAGATACGGCCGGAGGAGGTGCTGGGAACCGGCCAGGGAGGAGGCGAGCGGGAGCCGCCTTCCGCGGAACGTCGGGCGACACCGGCGCATTGAGTGGCCGGAATGACGGAAAACGCGCGGGCCGGCGTAGGCGAACCGCAGCATTGAGGCAAGCGTTGCAGCGGCCGGCGCCGCCGCCTGCGCGATTCCCTGCCCCGAACGGCTGAGTTATTGGCTCGCCAGCGCCGGTGGATGCACCGCGGGCAGAAGCGCAGCGTTAGGAATTGCGGGCGATGAGCGCGGTGGGCAAGCCGAGACGGCGCCGCAGGCGGTCTTCCCAACGGCGCATTTGCCCCTGGTCACGCTCGTGATCGTGGCCGGCGAGATGGAGCAGCCCGTGCAGGATGAGGATGCGCAGTTCGATATCCAGCGAATGGCCGAATTGCCGCGCTTGGCGGGCGGCGGCGGCACGGGAGATGGCCAGGTCTCCCGCCAAACGGGCCGGCGCGGCGCACTCTGGCGCCGCGGGAAATGACAAAACGTCCGTGGGCGCATCCACGCCGCGAAAGCGGCGATTGAGGCCGCGGAGGACATGATCACTGGTGATCCGCACCGAGACTTCCCCGCGTACGCCAGCGAGACGGCGGGCCTGGAGCAAAAAGGAGCGGAGACGAGCGGGCGAAAGGCGGCCATTTGCGCGCCGCGGGGACTGGTTGTTCCGGCCGGGCTGCGCAGCAACAACCCCGGCGCCCGCCGGCGCGGCGCCGGACGGGTTGGGCAGGACGGATCTGCGCCGCCGCACCGGGCTAGCTGACGGTGGGCGCGGCGGCATCGTCAGGCAGGTCCGGAGGCGCGTCGGGACCCAGGAGGGGCAATTGGCGGGGGGCGGCAGGGCCGCCGTGCTGGGAGTATTCCTCGTAGGCACGGATGATCTGCTGGACCAAATGGTGGCGAATCACGTCCCGCTCGTCAAAGAACACGGTGGAGATGCCCTCCACATGGGCTAGGATGTCCATGGCCTGCAACAAGCCACTGGCGCGGCCGGAGGGCAGATCAATTTGCGTGATGTCACCCGTGATCACCGCCTTGGAACCAAAACCGAGGCGGGTGAGGAACATCTTCATTTGCTCCTGGGTGGTGTTTTGGGCCTCATCTAAAATCACGAAGGCCTCGCTGAGCGTGCGGCCGCGCATGAAGGCGATGGGAGCGATTTCGATGGTGTTGCGCTCCAGCAGGCGATCCACCTTTTCGGCTTCCAGCAGGTCGTAGAGGGCGTCGTAGAGCGGGCGCAGGTAGGGGTCGACCTTGGCCATCAAGTCGCCGGGAAGGAAGCCGAGCCGCTCGCCCGCCTCGACGGCGGGCCGGGTGAGGATGATGCGGGACACGGCGCGGGCCTGGAGAGCCTGGACGCCCAGGGCGACCGCCAGGTACGACTTCCCCGTTCCGGCCGGGCCGATGCCGAAGGTGACGGTGTTGGCGCTGATGGCGTCGGTGTAGCGCTTCTGGCCCGCGGTGTACGGCCGCACCGACCGCCCCCGGGCGGCCCGGACCACCTCGGCCGTGAGCACCTCCGAGGGACGGACGTCCTCGTGCACCATGTCGATGGTGCG
>DAHVCP010000057.1 GCA_027314025.1 Acidobacteriota bacterium | reverse complement strand
GTCGCCCCCCGCTTCGGCCGGTGGCGCCGATCCGCCCTCCGCGGCCGGCGGTGCGGTTTCACCTTCGGCGGGCGGGGCGGCGCGGCGGCTGGGAACGGGCGTGCCGCCCTCGGCGAGCTCGTCGAATTCCTCCATGTCCTCGAAGAAATCGGAGACGTAGAGGAACGCGTCGCGTTCCAGGCCGATGTCCACGAAGGCGCTTTGCATGCCGGGCAGGACGCGGGTGACGCGCCCCTTGTAAATGCTGCCGGCTAGCGAATATTCGCGCTCACGCTCGTAATAGACCTCGGTGAGTTCGCCATCCTCGCTGAGCGCAATTCGCGTCTCATGCGGGTTGGCGGAAATGTACAGTTCTTTGTTCATTACCTCTCCCATGCCCGGGAGAGCGGAGAGGACATGAGGAGCGACGATCGCGCAACCGCGATGCCCAAGGGCGGTGGTTGCGGATGCGGATTTTCGGCCGAACCCTCATGCGAGCCCACGGACCGTCCCAGGCCGGCGGCATCGCCGCCCCGCCGTATCCCGGTCTGGCTCTCCGCCCTTGCGGGCGTTCGCAAACTTGTTGTCGCCCGTCGCGCGCCGCGGGGCGCGGCGGCGGGTACATCCACGCCCATGCTACGAATTCACGAAGCGGCTCATCCGGACGTTCATGGCCACGCCCAAGGCCGCAAAGGTGAACAATAACGACGATCCTCCCGAACTCATCAGGGGCAGCGGGATGCCGGTGACCGGCATCACGCCGACGGCCATGCCCACGTTCACCAGGACATGGAACGCCAGCACCGCGACGACTCCCATAATCAACAATCCGCCGCCACGATCCGGAGCGGACTGCGCATCCTGAATCAACCGCATCAGAAGCAGCAGGTACAGAAACAATAAAGCGATGCCGCCGAGAAAGCCATACTGTTCGGCGTAGGCGGCGAAAATAAAATCCGTCTGCGGCACGGGCAAAAACGCTCCGCGGGTTTGCGATCCCCGCGCGGTGCCGGTTCCCCATAGGCCGCCCGAACCCACCGCGATCTTGGATTGCAGCAGTTGGTAGCCGGTTCCCAAGGGGTCGGCCTGGGGGCGAAGAAAACTTTCCAAGCGTGCCTTTTGATAGGGGTGCATATGGCGCCAGGCCAAAGGCAGGACCATGAGCCCCAAGAGGCCGAGGATGGCGAAATGGCGCCACCGCAGGCCCCCTAACCACAATCCCATCGCGGCGACCGGCAGATAGGTGAGCGCGGTACCCAGATCCGGTTCCGCCAGGACCAAAAGCATGGGCACTCCGACCAGCAGGCCGATGCGAATGGCGTCACGGAACCCTGGCAAGGCGTTCCGCGTACCCGCGAAATACCTTGCCACCACAACGATTATAACCAGTTTCACCAGCTCGGAGACTTGCAGGTGCAAGGGCCCGAGGGGGATCCAGCGGCGGGAATGGAAGATGGCGCGGCCGACGACGAGCACCAAGCCGAGGGCGCCGACCGAGAGCAAGTAGAGCCATGGAGCGGCGTCCAGCAGCAACTGGTAATCAATGCGGCTGACGATGAAGAGGAGAACGACCCCGGCAACCAGGAAGTAGATTTGCTTGACGTAAATGCCGGCGAATTTGGTGCCCACCGTGGCGCCATGAATTTCCAGAATGCCGATGCAGGAAATCAGCAGCGCCAGGCCGAGTGCAATCCAGTCGAGGTCGCGCCAGCGGCTCATGGCTGGGAAGGGGCGGAGCGGCGCGCCGGCGGCGGGGGCGGGGCCACCAGCGCCCAGTGGCGCGGGGCGGCGCCGAGGGCGCGCCGCAGGCGGGCGGCGATGGTGTTTTGCCGCTGCTGCCGCTCCTGAGCATAGGCCGCAACCACTTGGGAGGCGATGTTGGCGGCGTAATAGCTTTCCGACCCATGCTGATACAGGACGCAGATGGCAAGGGTGGGATTCTGCAAGGGGTAGAGGGCGACAAACCAGGCGTTGTCCATGAAGCGCCGGCGCAGCTTGCGGCCCAGGTGCGCGAAGGTGGTGTCGGAAACGGTTTGCGCGGTGCCGGTTTTCCCGCCCCAATCCAGTCCCGGAATTTCCGCGGTGGCGGCGGTGCCGCCGGGCAGGACCACGCCGCGCAGGCCGGCGTCCACGGCGCTGACGACTTGGGCGGAAAGCGGGAAGGTGAACTTCTTGGGCGCGTGGTTGAGGGGGTGATCGGCGGCGGGCACTTCACCATTGAACGCCAAATGCGGGCGCATGAACGTGCCGCCGACGGCGATGCCGCCGATGGTATGAGCGATTTGCAGCGGCGTGGTTTCGATCGGCCCTTGGCCGATGGAGACGATAATGGTTTGGCCATTCCACCAAGGTTGGTGGAAACGGCGCTGCTTCCAGGCGGGCGTGGGGATCAGGCCGCCGGCTTCCTGCGGCAGATCAATGCCCGTGGGCCGGCCCAGGCCCAGGGCCTTGGCGTAATGGGCGATGGTTTGGATGCCGAGCTTGTTGCCCAGAGTGTAAAAGAAAACGTCGCAGGACTGCGTCAGGGCCTTGGTGAGGTTGGTGACGCCGTGGCCGGTCGGCACCCAGCATTTGTAGTAGTGGCCATAAAAAGTGGCGCCGCCCTTGCAGTCCACGACTTGGTGTTGGGCGATCCCTTCCTCCAGTCCCGCCACCGCCACGATGATTTTGAACATCGAGCCGGGGGCGAGTTCGGCTTGGATGGCTTTGTTCAATAAGGGGTGGTGGGGATTGGTGAGCAGCGCGCGCCACTCCTTTTCGGTGATGCCGAAGGTGAAATCGTTGGCGTTATATGCCGGCGTGCTGACCATGGCCAGAACCTGGCCATTTTGCGGGTTCAACGCGACGACGGCGCCTGGGCGGTCGCCCATGGCCTCTTCGGCGGCGTTTTGCAGCGTGGCGTCCAGCGTCGTGCGCAGATCATGGCCCGGCGTGGGCGGGATGCCGGGCAGATGACCCATGACCTGACCGCGGCTGTTCACCATGACGCGGCGCAGCCCGTCCTTGCCCATCAGCCATTTGTTGTAATACGCCTCCAGCCCGCTCTTGCCCACCAGGGTGCCGGCGGCGACATGGTAATGGGCCATGTCAGCGGGGGTCGCCTCGCCCACATACCCCAGCACCTGGGCCGCGTAGCCGTCGCTGGGATAGAGACGGCGGCTGATGGTCATGGTCTCGAGTTCCGGGAACTGGTCGCGATGCGAATCAATGAAGGCGACGTCGGCGGGGGTAATGTTGTCCTTCAGCAGGATGGGCTGGTAGGTTGGGGTGCTTTCCTGGCGGCGCAGACGCTGCTGCAGTTGGGCCAAATCGAGGTGCAGACCGGCGGCGATGGCGGGCAGATCGGCGCGCCAATGCGGTTCCTCCTGGCGCACCAACAGGGCGCTGAAGGAGGCGTAATTGCCGACGAGTACGCGTCCGCGGCGGTCCAAAATGCGGCCGCGGGGCGCGGGAATCGGCTCGGTGCGAACGCGGTTGTCCCGCGCCAGTTGCTTCCAGTGGCGCTGGTGGAGAATCTGCAACTGCCACAACGCCAGGACCAGCACTAGAAACGCCGCGGCTAACAGAAACTGCACCACGCGGATGCGGCTGCCGGGCAGGACGTCGTCGGAATGATAGCGAATGGCCATGCGTTAGCGTGCCTGGCGGAAGCGGTCGAGCAGGCGGAACACGGGCACCGCGGCGGCGCCGTTGAACGCGGCGGCTAGCGCCAGCCGGCCGCCCCACCAGGGAACCATGCGCGCCATCAGATAGCGCTCCATCAGGAAGATCAGGGCGACGTTCATGGCGTACAGCCCGGCGACGACCAGGAAGCGGACGCCGGCGTTATCACTGTCCAGGCGGCCGCCGATGCCGGCGGCGATGAAGCCGGCCAAGGTTTCGGCGATTCCGTTCAGGCCCAGCGCCAGGTGGGAAACGCCGTCTTGCAGCAATCCCATCGTGGCGCCGGCGACGACCGCGCCGGTGGCGTTGCGGGCGCAAAGGCCGTAATAGACGACGACGAACAGGGGCAGGTCGAGGTAGACGGCGGCATGAAACAACAGCGGCAGATAGGCTTGCAGCGCGAGAGCGACGATCGCCGCGATGGGATAAAACAGGGAAGGGAAGCGATAGAGGGCAATCTCCGCGCGGGGAGGAGCGAAGTAGTCGCTCATTGCCGCCTCCGTGGGTGCGGCGTGGCGGATGGCGCGGCGGCAGGATGGGTTTGGGAGTTCGCCGCGACCGCTGCGTGCGAGCTCGCCGCGGCCGGGGGCTTGGCGGCGCCGGATTTGGCCGTGGCAGCGGGGGACGCCGCGCCGGGGGCCGGCGATTGCGCCGCGAGGCGCGCCGCGGCGCGGGCCGCG
>DAHVCP010000045.1 GCA_027314025.1 Acidobacteriota bacterium | reverse complement strand
AGGGCTTCGGTGGTCAGCATCAGGCCGGCGATGGAGCCGGCATTTTGCAGTGCGAAGCGAGTCACCTTGGCGGGGTCAATCACGCCGGCCTTGACCAGATCCTCGAACTTTTCCGACTGGGCGTTGAAGCCGAAGGCGGTGTCGTTCGATTCCTTGATCTTGCCCACGATAATGGCGCCTTCCTTGCCCGCGTTCTGGGAAATCTGGCGCAGCGGCTCTTCCAGGGCCCGGCGCACGATGTTGACGCCGATCTGTTCGTCGCTGTCTTCCATCTTGAGGGCGTTGACCGCTTTTTCCGCCCGCACCAGGGCGACGCCGCCGCCCGGCACGATGCCTTCCTCGACCGCGGCGCGGGTGGCGTGCATGGCATCCTCGACCCGGGCCTTCTTTTCCTTCATTTCGGTCTCGGTCGCCGCGCCCACCTTGATCACCGCCACGCCGCCGACCAGCTTGGCCAGCCGCTCTTGCAGCTTTTCGCGGTCGTAGTCGGAAGTGGTCTCATCAATTTGCGTGCGCAGTTGCTTGACGCGGCCCTCGATGGCGCTGCTCTTGCCGGCGCCCTCGACAATGGTGGTGTTGTCCTTGTCAATGGTGATCTTCTTGGCGCGGCCCAGCTGGTTCAGCTGCACCGACTCCAATTTGATCCCCAGCTCTTCGCTGATGAACTGCCCGCCGGTCAGCGTGGCGATGTCCTCCAGCATGGCCTTGCGGCGGTCGCCGAAGCCCGGCGCCTTCACCGCGCAGCAGTGGAGCGTGCCGCGCAGCTTGTTCACCACCAGGGTCGCCAGGGCCTCGCCCTCGATGTCCTCGGCGATCAGCACCAGCGGCTTGCCGGCGCGCGCGATCTGCTCCAGCAGCGGCAGCAGATCCTTCATCGAGCTGATCTTCTTCTCATGAATGAGGATGTAGGGATCCTCCAGCACCGCCTCCATGCGCTCCGGATCGGTGACGAAGTAGGGGGACAGATAGCCGCGGTCGAACTGCATGCCCTCGACCACGTCCAGCTGCGTCTCCATCGTGCGGCTTTCCTCGACCGTGATCACGCCGTCCTTGCCCACCTTCTTCATCGCCTCGGCGATGATGGTGCCGATGGTGGAGTCGTTGTTGGCGCTGACCGTGCCGACCTGGGCGATCATGTCGCCTTGCACCGGCTTGGACAGCTTCTTGACCTCATCCACCGCGGCCGCGGCGGCGCGGTCAATGCCGCGCTTCAGCGCCATGGGATTGGCGCCAGCCGCCACGGACTTGACGCCCTCGCGGTAAATCGCCTGCGCCAGCACCGTCGCGGTGGTGGTGCCATCACCGGCGACGTCGCTGGTCTTGGAGGCCACTTCGCGCACCATCTGCGCGCCCATGTTCTCCAGCGAGTCCTTCAGCTCAATCTCCTTGGCCACCGTCACCCCGTCCTTGGTGATGGTGGGGGAGCCGAATTTCTTCTCAATCACCACGTTGCGGCCCTTCGGCCCGAGGGTGATTTTCACCGCGTCGGCCAGGGCGTTGACGCCGCGCAGAATCGCGTGGCGGGAACCTTCTCCGTGCACAATTCGTTTCGCCATATTGGATATCTCCTTCCGAACGATGCCTACTTCTTGCTGGACTTGGACCCGTTGGTGAGCACGCCGAGAACCTCGTCCTCGCGCAGGATCAGCAACTCCTCGCCGTCCAGCTTGATCTCATTGCCGGAATACTTGCCGAACAGGATGCGATCGCCTTCCTTCACATCCAGCGGCAGCACCTTGCCATCCTCGGTCACCTTGCCTTTGCCGGCGGCCACCACTTCCCCTTCCTGGGGCTTCTCCTTGGCGGAATCCGGAATGATGATGCCGCCGCGTACGGTCTCTTCCTCTTCGATCCGCCGGACCAGCAGCCGGTCGTGGAGCGGTCTGACATTGGCCATATGAGTTCTCCTTGTCTGGTGAGCGGCGCAGCGCATCGCCTTGGCCTGCTAGCAGTCTCATGCAACGACTGCCAAGACTACCGGCCGGGGTTTAGCAATCGGCTACGTCAAGTGCTAAATATAAGCGGTGGGCAAGTTTCGGTCAAGGGGCAAGAAGATGGTGCCGCCGGGCTCATTCCCAAATCGGGCCCGCGCCATGGACGCGATCCACGGAGCGACGGACGGCAGCTGAACCCGGTTCCGCGTGTCCACCGGCCGAAAGTGCGTTCCGCGCCAAACGGTTCCGCGCCAAACAATGGCTTGGCGCGGGCCCCCGCCCCGCGGCAGGCGGAGCGTCCCGCTTTAGGTTGGCGCGGCGCCCCGCTTTGCTTGGCGCGGCGCGGAGCCCCGCTTACGCGCCTAGCTGGGCCGGGGACCCCCAGGGACCCAGCCCGGCGGTTGCGGCGCACGGGGCGCTGGCGCCGCCCGAAGCACCGGCATCGCGCCGCCGGGACCCGGCGCCGCCGCAGTCAAGTCGCAGGGGCAAGGGAGGCCTGGCGGCGCTCCGGTCCTCTCCGCGTTCCCACATGGCCAACTGCACGGGTATGCGAAAAACCCATGGCGGCAGGCGGGCGCGGTATACTGAACAGGGCAAATCCCATGTTTGATGGCATTTTCGAACCGACGCACCTCCTCATCATTTTGGCGATCTGTGTCCTGATCTTTGGGCCTTCCAAGCTGCCGCAATTGGGTAAGGGATTGGGCGAAAGCATTCGGGAATTCAAGAACGCGATCAGCAAGAACAGCGCCAATCCTCCCGCCGAGGAAACCACGGCCCGGGCCGAAGAGAAGAAGTAGCGCGCGGATATTCGTGCTCGGACCACGCGCCCGCCGGCGCGCCGGAGTTCATGCTCTTGGCGCGTGTCGGCGTGGGCCGGCGTTCGCTGTCCGCGGCAACTTTGCCCGCGGCAACTTGCAGATATTCTGATCGCCGCCGGGCTGCCGTTGCCGGCCGCCGAACTCCAGCCGCAGCCCCGCAACGCGGGACGTCCCCAGACGGGCGGCTGATGACCTGCTTGCATGCCTGCCGCCCCACCGTTCACGGCTCCGCCATTCGCCGCTGATCTGCGCGTCCTGGTCTTCGACTTGGACGGGACGCTGGTGGATTCCCACGCCGATCTGGCCGCCAGCGTCAACATGGCGCTGGCCGAACTGGACCGCCCGCCGCTGAGCGCGGCGCAGGTGGCTCGGTTCGTGGGCAACGGCGTACCGGCCCTGCTGACGCGCGCGCTGGCCGCCAGCGGCGGCGCCGGCACGGCCGCGGAGTTGGACACCGCGATGGCGGCGATGCTGCGCCATTACGAACGCCATTGCCTGGACGCAACGCGCCTATATCCCGGCGTCGCCGACCTGCTGCCGGCCCTCGCGGCGCGGTTTCAATTGGCGGTGCTGACGAACAAACCCGAGCAGCCGGCGCGGGAAATCTTGGCCGGGCTGGGGGTGGCCGGCTGCTTTCAAGCCGTATACGGCGGCGACAGCCTGGCGGCGAAGAAACCAGATCCCATGGGCTTGCGCGCCATTCTCGGGACCGAACTGGCGCCGCAAAACGGATTGATGATCGGCGACAGCATGGTGGACATCCAAACCGGACGCGCGGCCGGCGCCTGGACCTGCGCGGTGAGTTATGGCTTTGCCCCGCGCGATTGGCAGCCGGGCGCCGCGGACTGGGAAATCGCCGCGTTTGCCTCGCTCCGCGCCTTGCTGGCGGGGTAAGCAGCGGCCGCGCCGGCCGCCGCCCAGCCGCCGGCGCCCGGCCGTTTCAATTGGCGGAGGTTGCGCCGGTCGGCAGCTCCTGGGCGCGAACGAAATCCCAGCCGCCCCGGCCGCATTTATTGCGGCACTCCGGCAGCACCTGGCCGGCGGTGAAGTGCCCCGGCAGCTTGCAGACGCTGCACCAATAGATTCCGGTTTCCGGCGCGGTGGCGCCGGGCTTGATCGCCATGGGTTTCTTCCTCTCTCGCTCCCGTCCGCGGCGGCAACGCTCGCCGCGCCGGCCGCCCAACCGGCCACCCGGGATTAATGAATCGCCACGCCTTCGGTGGAAACCAGCGATTTGAAGATCGCCAGCACGCGGCGGCGGTACGCCAGAACCTGGTCGGCCATGGAGGCGAACCGGGGGTCGCGGAGACTCGCCCGCTGCCAGCGGTCCAGCACGTCGGCCGGGACTTCGATGTCCTGGCGCAGTTGCTGGTAGGAGTGGCCGCGCAAAAATAGGCCGTAAAAGAACGCCGCCTCGCGCTCCGGGGCGTCGTACTCCGGCGGCGCCACCGCGGCGGACGAGTTGACAGGCGGCGATTGCATCGTGACCAAACCTTCTGATCTCTGCTTTCGATTCGATGGTCCGCGGGTGCACCCGGATTCAGGGTCCAGACTCATTGGATACACCGGCGGCGAAAAAAAAACAACGATCCCGCGGACACATTATTTTTTCTCCGCCCTATTGACAAACGCCGCCGCCGCGATTGCGTAAAAGCTGAGCTGGCTGTCGCCCTGCGTCACCACGCGAAAGCGGTGCAGGCGGCCATAGGCCGCGGCCAGTTCCCGCCGCCGCGCATGCTCGGCGACCACCCACGCTTCCGGCTGCAACACGTCCGGCGTCCGCTCCATGCCTAGCGCCGCCAGGGACGCTTCATATATCTCCGCGGCGGCATAGGGCGGATCCAGAAACAGCACGTCGGCGGGACGCGCCAGCCGCGCCAAGGCGCCCGGCATCGGCCGGGCGATGATCTTCGCCGGCGCCGCTGGGAGGCGGCTTAAATTGGCGCGCAACGCGTCCAGGGCGGGACGCGACGGCTCGACGAATACCGCCTCGGCGGCGCCGCGGCTGAGGGCTTCGATGCCCACTGCCCCGGTGCCGGCGCAGGCATCCACGAACACCGCTCCCGGGACCTTCGCCGCCAAGATATTGAACAGGGTTTCCCGCAGCGCGTCGCTGGTGGGCCGCAGCCGCAACCCGGGCGGAGCGAGAAGCGTACGGCCGCGAAACTGTCCGGCGATCACGCGCATTGCAGTGATCTTCAGTTTAGGGATTTTGGGCCCAAGGTGATTCTTGACAGACCCGGCGGGATCGGGTCTATGATGGCGCTACTGACGAATCTGACCTCACACGTCAGATCTTGCGGGCCCGCCTTCCCCTCGGCGGGCCTGCTTCATTTATGGCGCCAAATTAGGGCTGCCGGGACGGCTTCGCGGGCGGAAATCCTTGATGGGCGCGGCCCCGCGAACCGCAACTTCTCTCCCCTCGCTCCCGCAAGAATGCACCGGGGCCCGCGGTTGCGCCGCCGATGCACCTGGATTGTGGACCAGAGCGGGAAAATCGGCGTTCCGTCCCCGTGAATGGGGATGGGCATTCGCATGGATCGCAGGCAACCTGGATCACCGGAGTGCTGCTTTGGTGGCTGTGTTGATCCCGGGTTCCCTACGTCGTTTCCCATTGTGGGTCGGGTGTCTGGCGGGCCTATTCTCCGCCCTGCTGCTCGCCGCGCGGGCGCAATCGCCGGCAACGCAATTCCCCACCGCCGGTCCGGCCTGGCATTTCCTCGGGCCGGCAACGATTGCTGACGGATTGGACCAGATCGGCGCCGTCGGCGGCAATGTCACCGCGCTGGCCGTCTCTCCGACCGGCGTCACCGTGTACGCGGCCACAGGTTGGGGCGGCATCTGGCAAAGCACTGGCGGCGGCACCTGGACCTCGATCAGCGACGCGGCGGTGGCGCAGTTGGGCCTGCCCGCGTTTACCGTCAACGCCCTGGCGGTTGGCGCGGATGGCACGCTCTATGCCGGCACCGGCAGCTTGAACCATCCGGGCAGCGGCGCGGTCGGCCTGCTCGCCAGCAGTGACGGCGGGGTTACCTGGCAGCAGATCGGCCCGTTTGCCGGCGAAACAATCACCGCGATTGACGCCGGCTTGTCGCCGGCGGTCGCGGTCACAGTGCTAGGCCCGGCGCACGCGGGGGTATGGTGGACCGCCGACTGGTCGGCGGTGTCGCCGCAATGGTCGTCCGCGCCGTCGGTGGGGGCGGCGGCCAGCATCGTCCGCCTGGGCGGCGGGACGCAAGTGTGGGCCAGCGTTGGTGCGAACGTCTATAACTGGTCCGATTGGAGCGCCTCCACGACCACCGTCCCGGCCCCGACGCTGGTCGGCGGAAGTTGGCCGCCGGCAACCCAAGTGATCGAATTGGCCGTCAGCAGCGCGGAGGCTGTCGCCGTGGCGCTGGACGGCAGCGGCCAGTGCTTGGCGGTCGAGGCCAGCCCCGGCGGCGTGCAGCCCTTTTTGCCCTTGACCACCGCCGACAGTGACTGCCCATCCGGCGACACGAGCGCGGCGGCGGCGCCGGTGGCGATCGGCTTCGATGCGAACGGCAATCTGTGGCTGGGCGGCGCGGGATTGTGGGAATGGCCGAAAGGCGGCGCCTCCTGGCAGCAGGCGACCGGCATTGTCGGCGCCGTGCACGCCTTGGTTGCGGATGCTGCCTCGGGTCTTTTCATTGCCGGCGCCGGCAACGGCCTTTGGCGGTACACCTGCGCCAGCGGCAGCCCCTGCATTTGGTCCAACAATATCGGCAGCCCGCCGGCGCTTCAACTCACTTCGGTTGCAGCCACGAACCTACTGAATCAACTCTGGGTCAGCGCGCTTCAGGGCGGAATCGCCAGTGACGAAAGCGGTGTCTGGACCACCGCGCTCGCCGCCAGCGCGGGTGGGGCGGTCGCCGCCGCCCCCAGCGACAGCGCCAACCCCGCAACGGTCTACGCCGCCCCGCCGCAGAGCAGCGCCATCCAGGTCAGCAGCAATGGGGGCGCCAGTTTTCAGCCCTGTGCCACCTGCCCGGCGACGCCGCCGGTAGGCGCGGCGCCATTATTGGCGGTCATTCCCAATGACAGCGAGGTGGGATATTACGCCGCCGGCAGCCAGCTATGGTCCACGGCGGATGGCGGCGACACCTGGACCCAACTGGCCGCACCCGCCACCGGCGCCGTGACCGCGTTGTCCGCCAGCGGCAGCGGCGCATCCCCGGCACTGGCGGCGGGCAGCGCCAGCGGGCAGGTGCTGTTTTATGCCGGCAGCGGCACATGGCAAAACGGCCCGGTAGCCGGCGTCCCGGTCGCCGCCGTCGCCGCCGCCGGCAATACGACCGTCGCTGGACTAGGCCCAGGTTCCGGCACGCCGCCGGCGAATTTTCTCTATCTCTCCACGGACTCAGGGTCGAATTGGTCGGCGATCACCGCTGTGCCCAGCCAGCCGGTCAGCGCCGTGGCCATTGACCCCGTGGACGCGAACACGATTTATGCCGCCCCGGCCGGCGGCGGCGTATTGGCTAGCGCCAATAGCGGGCAGACTTGGTACCAATTGGGTACGGCGCTGCCCCAGGTTCCCGTAACCGCCTTGAGCGTGGACGCGAACGACCGCCAGCTCTTGGCCGCCACCAACGGCCGCGGCGCCTGGAGCCTGCAACTGCAACCCGCGGCGGAAAACGTGACGCTGGCGGGACCCGGCTCGGCCACGGTCGGCACGCAGGTTACCGTCACGGGGAGCGTGGTCAATGCGTTTGGCGCGCCGGCGCCGGCCACGCTCGATTGGACCACATCCGCGGGCACGCTTTTCGCCGCCACCACTACCGCCAGCCTCAACAGCCAAGGCCAGAGCACCAGCACCAACAACATCACATTGCCCGCAGCCACGGGAACCATTGCGATCACCGCCTGCCCAGCCACGGCAAGCGGGGCCTGCGCCGTCGGCGGCGGCGCCACGTTCAGCCTCGCCGCCATCGCCGCCATGCCGTCCCAGATCGTCGCCTTCGGCGGCGGCAACCAAAGCGGAACGGCCGATACAACCCTGGCGCAGCCGATCATCGCGGAAGTGGAAGACACGAACGGCAATCCCGTCAGCGGCGTCAACCTCACCTTCGGTGACAACAACGCGGGCGGCAGCTTTTCCGCCGCTGGTCAGACGGGCGAAACGCTGGCCCTGACCACCAACGCGCAAGGCGAAGCCAGCGCAACGTACACGCTGCCCGCCGCACCGGGCACGGTCACGCTCACCGCTGCCGGCGCCACGCTCAGCCTGCCGCCGGCCAGCTACACCGAAACCGCGCTGCCTCCGCCCCAAACCACGCTGACCCTTTCCCCCGCCAGCAGCAATGCCGACGTCGCCACGACCACCGTGCTGACCCTCGCCAGCACCGCCATTTCCGGAGGCACGACGGCACAGATCACGCAGCTTCGCTGCGTGGCGCCGGTCACGGGCTGCAACGTCGCGCCCAGTTCGCTGACGCCCGGACAGAGCGCGCAGGTCAGCGTGTCCTACGGCTCCGCCGCCGTCGGCGCCAACATCGTCAACGTGCAAGGCCAGTTCAACGGCGCGCCGATCAGCGCCGCGGCCACCATCACCATCTTGCCGCCCGATTTCTCCCTCACGCTGACGCCTTCGGCGCCGCAAGCCGATCAGGACTCCGCCTTCACGCTCACCGCCGCCGCCACCGCCATCAATGGAGCCTATGCGCAAATCGCGTTGACCTGTCCCCAGCCCGCGAGCGGCTGCACCGTCAGCCCTGCGTCAATTGCGCCGGGCCAAACCGCCGTCGTGACCATCGCCGCCGGCACGCTGGCGCCCGGCCCGCAGCAGATCGCGATCCTGGGCGACGATACCACTGACCAGCAAAGCCATACCGCGACGGCCAGCATCACGGTGGCGCCGGCGGCGCTGGCGGTCGCCGCGGCGCCCACGTCGCTTGCCGTCTCGCCGGGCGGGAGCGGGCAGGCCGCGATTACGGTGACGCCGGGCGGCGGCTTGACTGGATTGGTGGCGTTGAGCTGCTCCGGCCTGCCGGCGGAGTCGGCTTGCGCATTCTCGCCTGCCAGCGCCACCAGTTCGGGCGGAGCGGTCAATAGCACGCTGGTCATCAGCACCACGACCAACAGTTCCCTGCCTCCGTTCCCGGGCGGCCCGCTGCCACCTTGGCTCTGGGTTGCCCTGTGCCTTCTTGCCGCCGCTGGGATGGCGTGGCGCCGGGCGCCGGCGCAGGCGCCACCACGGCGCGGCCGCATGTGGGCCGCCGCTGGGCTGCTCTGCCTGGCGCTGCTGGCCGGCTGCGGCGGCGGCGCCGCGCCTCCCGACCCGCCCGCGGCCAAGGCCGCCAGCGGCGGAACCCCTGCCGGCACCTACACCGTGACCGTCACCGCCGCCTCCGGCAAGATCACCGGCCAAGCCGCCATTACCCTCCAGGTCAACTAGCCCGCCCGCTGGTGAACGCGGCCCCGCCCAACGCGCCCTACACCATCAGCCAGAACTACCCTTCGGGGAGCGGCTACATCTCCTACAACTGGATGGTCGCTGCGGACCCCTGTGGAACGCCGGTTGCCAGCATCCCGATGGGCGAGGAGTTCCCGACAGGGTTCGTCGCGGACTATGCGGGGGAAAACTGGCCGTCCCCGGTTCCTAACAGCTGGACGAACCAGCAGAACGCGGATTTTGTCGACATGGTGAGGGAGGACTGCCCGCCCTGCACCCCGACTCCGCAAAATCCGCAGAATCCACTGCGCCAGACCCTGATCTACGATGGAAAGCGGCTGGTGCTGATAAACGGCTATGCCGCCGTCATGGATATTGACCAGGAGCACCTCCGTGACCATGGCGTGGACCAGCGAGTCGCAGTGCGGCGTGGGCCATACGAGGTCTCGATGCGAAACGCTCTTCCGGTTTGCCTTGTGATCGTCGCGGCCCTCGCCGTGCCAGCCCTCGCCACCAGCCACCCGCGAGGCTACGCAATCAGCGGCGGGGAGGGCATGCCCGGGGTGGGCTATCTCGCAATGCGGGATCCGGTCATCGTGACGGGCCGGTTGAACTCGACGGGCACCGCGGGCGCCCCGTTCTCGCTAGACATTGACAGGGTCCTAAAGGGCCCGGCCTACGCCGGCACGACGGTGCTGGTCAATCGGCCGGTCCCCGGCCCGTTTTGCGGCAATTACACCAGCGAGCGCGTCGGCTCGGCGTACGGTGTTTGGTTTTTCACGCCCGAGAAGGACGGCGTCTATCAATTCGGCCCGGAGCCGAAGGACCAGGCCTGCAACCCGCTACGGCAGTCGTACGCGGTGCCGCAAGGGGCCCCCCTCCGCAGTGGACCGCGCCCCCGGGCGCATCCCCAGCCGACCAACTCGCCTATCTGCTGGCATGGTCCTTTGACGCCAGCGGAGGCACCCAGCCGGCGGCGCTTTTAGACTTTCCCCTGCTGCTCGACGGCGCCTCGCCGGGTGCGATGCACACCATCTATGAGGCGCTGGCGGCCAGTCCGGCGGCGACCGAGCACCTGTGGGGCCTGCTAGGGCTAGTGCGAATGGGCGACGCGACGGCGCTGGCCACGCTGGCCGCCAACGTCAGCCAATTGTCGGCCACGCCGATGCCCGCGACCCGGATCCTAGATGGGAAACAGGTCGAGGTGCGGTACGGCGATCCCACGGCCGGCTCGATTTTGCAAATTTCGCTGGCCTCGATCTCGCTCCCCAGCCCCGCCGCCGTCACTGCGCTAGGCGCGATCCTCGACGCGCCGGGCGCGCCCTTGGCCGTCCAGCTGGGCGCCGCGCGCGCACTCGCCGACGACCATAGCCCAGCGGCGATCCGGTTCCTGGCGCCGCTGCTCAGCAGTCTGAACCCCGATCTTCAGTCCTGGGCGGTCGGCGGTATCGCAAGCTTTGCCAACGCGGCCCCGCCGCTCGACCTGTCGAAAGGGCCCGCAGGTCTCCATATCAACCGGCAGGGGCCGTTCCGAACGAAGGCGACTTTCCTCCACTGGACGATCGGGGCGAGCAACGTGCGCAAGCACCTCCAATATTACGTCCAGTTCTGGAAGCGGTGGTGGGCCCAAAACAGCGGGCTGATCCCCGCTCACCAGGTAGCCGGGGCGCGGCCGCGCCGGCCCTGTCCCGCGCCATCCGCACGAGCGGAGTATCGATCTGCCCCGCCTTGGCGGCTCCGTCGCAACCCACGCGGCCGGGGCGGGAGCGTGGCGAGCGAAAGCCCGGCGGCGCGCCCGCCGCTACACTGAAGGGTTGCCCACCTCAACGCCAACTCCAAGCAGCGCCGCCGCCGTGATGGCGCGGCTGGGCCCGCCCGCCGGAACCCATTTGCCGCGGTTGCTGGCGCGGGTCGCCGACCCGGAAGGCGCGGCCCAGGGATTGGAACGCTTTCTGGCCGCCGCTCCCGCCGCCGCCGAGACGCTGCGGCGCGAGCCGGAACGCCTGCATCCGTTGCTCGCCATCTTTAGCGATAGCCGGTTTTTGGGCGAGGGCTTGATCCAAGACCCCACGCTGGCGGATTGGCTGGAACGGACGCGGCATGAAGACCGCCCCCGCCATCCCGAGGAAATCGCCGCGGACTTAGCCGCCCTGGCGGGCGGCGCGCGCGGCCCCGAGCGGTCGCTCGCCCTGACCCGCTTCAAGCGCCGGGAATACCTGCGCATCGTGCTGCGCGATTCGCTCGGCCTGGCATCCCTGGCGGAAACCACCTGGGAGTTGTCCAACTTGGCCGACGCCATCCTGGCCCAAGCCTATGCCTGGGCCTGGAACGACTGCGTCACGCGCTTCGGCACGCCCATGCACGCGGCCCGGCAGCGGCGGCAGGTGACCGGCATGGCGGTGCTGGGATTGGGCAAGCTGGGCGGCGGCGAGCTGAATTACAGCTCCGATATTGATTTGCTGTTCGTTTACGCCGCCCCCGGGGAAACCGCGCAAGGCGAGGCCAGCCGGGAGTTCTTCCTCAAAATGGCCCAGCGGCTGACGGCATACGTCTCCGAGCCCACTCTCGAGGGCGCCTGTTACCGCGCAGACCTGCGGCTGCGCCCCGGAGGACGAGAAGGTGAAATCGCGCTGCCGCTGGCGGCATGCCTGGCGTATTACCGCGGCCCCGCGCGGGAATGGGAACGGCAGATGCTGATCAAAGCGCGCCTCTGCGCTGGGGACGCCGCGCTGGGCCGCGAGTTCCTGGCCGCCGTCGCGCCACTGGTGTACCCTGCCGCCGGCGGCGTCGCCGCGGCCATCGCCGGCGCCCGGGAGGCGCGGGCCCGCATCCACGCCGAGCAGGGACGCATCGGCGGCGGCTGCGACGTCAAGCGCGATCCCGGCGGCATCCGCGACGTGGAGTTCATGGCGCAGATGCTGCAACGGGCGCATGGCGGCGCGGAACCCTGGCTCCAAGTCGGCAATACGCTGCAAGCGCTGCAACGGCTGCACGACAAGGGCCGCCTGGGCGGTCCCGCCTGGCAGACCTTGGCCGGCGCCTACACGCTGTTCCGGCAGATCGAGCACCGCCTGCAACTGCGCTTCGGCGAGCAAACGCATCGCCTGCCGGCCGATGCCGGCGCGCTGCGCGCGCTGGCGCGGGGCATCGCCCGCAGCCAAGCCGGGCAGCGCGGCGGCGAACCGACGCCGCTCTCGCCCGCGGCCGATGCCGAGGCGGTCGCCGCGCTGCACCGTCGCTTGCAAGCGGCGATGGCCGCGGTCTCCGCCTACTGGGAGGACGCCGGCGCCGCCGCCGGCGAGGGGGACGCGCAGGCCTTTCGCCTCCGCCCGCCCGAACCGCCCGGACAATCGCCGCCTGCGCCGCCCGCCGGGCTGGGCCCCCGGGGACGGCGGCATTGGCGGCATTGGGTGGAATCCGCCCAGCGCGATCCGGCCGGGAAAGAGGTATTGGAATCCCTGGATGCTGCCGCGCGGGAGCGCTTGGCGGCGGCCCTGGACGCAAGCGATTTTCTGGCCGAGGCGATGGTTCTCCGCCCGGCCGAAGCCCGGCTCTTCAACGCCGCGGACGACTGGCCCGATGACCGCCAAACCGCCTGGCTGCCCGCGCCGGCGCCCGCGCCCTTCGGCGCCGCCCGCCTGACTGGGGCGGAGGCCATGCGCCAACTGCGGCGCGAATATCAAGCCGCGGTATGGCGGCAAGCGGCGGCGGAACTCGCCCAGCCGCGGCCCGTCGCCACGGCTTTGCGCCGCATGAGCCAGCGGGCGGCGTTTGCCGTTTCCGCCGCCCTGGCCTCCGCCCAGGCGGAACTCGGCGGCGATGCCCCGCCGCTCGGCATCCTCGCGCTGGGGCGGCTAGGGCTGGGCGAGTTCGATCTTTTCTCCGACGCCGACTTGGTGTTCATCGCCGCTTCGGGCGATGCGTCCGCGGCGCGGCTGGCCACGCGCGTCATCACCCTGCTGGCCAGTTACACCGGCGACGGAATGGTGTTTCCCGTGGACGCCCGGCTGCGCCCCGAGGGCACGCAAGGGGAGCTGACCCGCACTCCCAACGGGCTGGGCGCCTACTTCGCCCAGCGCGCCAGTCCCTGGGAAGCCGCCAGCTACCTCAAGGCCCGGCCGCTGGCCGGCGACGACGGGCTCAACCAAGCCGCCATGGCCGCCCTACGCGGCGCCATCAGCCAGCGCTTCAATGCCGCCGCGGTGCGCGCGCCCTTGGCTGCGATGCGCCGCCGCTTGGAGCAGGAAACCGCCGGTGGCGGAGGCTTCAAAAGCCCGCCTGGCGGCTACTACGACGCCGACTTCCTGACCGCCGTCTCCGCCCTCTCCACGCCGGGCACGTTTCCCACCGGCACGTTGGCGCAGCGGCTGCTCGCCTTGCCGCTGCCGGCCAGCGCCGGGGAGCAGCTCGCCGCCGCGGTGACGGTGCTGCGCGCCGCCGATCACGCGATCCGCCTGCTCACCGGCAAACCGCCGCGCGACTTGACCGTGCCCGCCGTGCCCGCGCTGCCCCGCCTCTTGGCCGGACTGTTGCAGCGGCGCTTGCATCCCGGCGGGCCCAGCGCGGAAGTGGCCATCGCGAGTCAATCCCTCCGCGCCATTTATCACCGCATCATGGAGAGCGCATAACGGCCCACGGTGCGACCGCGCGGCGCGTGTCGCGGCTGGGCCGGAGCGGCGAAACGCCGCACCGGTTCGCTACAATAAACACTCCGATGCTGCGTTTTTCCACCGCGGGTGAGTCGCACGGCGAGGCGCTGATGGCGTGGATCAGCGGCCTGCCCGCCGGGCTGCCGATTGATTTCGCCTTTATGGACCGCGAACTCTGGCGGCGGCAGCAGGGCTATGGGCGCGGCGGGCGGATGAAGATCGAGCGCGACTCCGCGCACTTCATCGCCGGCGTGCGCGCCGGCCAAACCATCGGCTCGCCGATCGCCCTGCGGCTGGAGAATCGCGATTGGAAGAATTGGCAGCAGGCGATGTCGGTCACGGATCCGCCAGGCGACGCCGCCCGGCCCGTGGCCAGCCCGCGGCCCGGACACGCCGACCTGGCGGGCGCCATCAAATTCCATTTGCCCGAAGCCCGCTACGTCCTGGAGCGCGCCAGCGCCCGGGAAACCGCCGCCCGCGTGGCGCTCGGTGCATTGGCGAAGATGCTGCTGCGCGAATTGGACATCGAGGTCCTCGGGCATGTGATCGCCGTGGGCGGCGCCCGCCTTCCCGAGTCCACGCCGGTGACCTGGGAAGGACTCCGCGCGCTGGCGGCCAAGGACGAGGTCCTGCTGGGCGCGCTGGACCCCACCGCCGAAGCCGCCATGAAAGCCGAAGTGGACCGGGCGCTGCGCACCGGCGATTCGGTCGGCGGCATCTTCGAAATTCGCGCCCGCGGGCTGCCCCCCGGACTGGGCAGTTATATCAACTGGGATGAGCGGCTGGATGCGGAACTGGTGCGCGCGATGGTGTCCATCCAGGCGGTGAAAGCCGCGGAAATCGGCGGCGGCGTTTGGGCCGCCACGGCGTTTGGCTCCGAGGTCCAGGATCCGATTCACTATGATCCCGGCCCGCACCGCTTCCAGCGCCCCAGCAATCACGCCGGCGGGCTGGAGGGCGGCATGACCAATGGCGAGGAAGTCGTGGTGCGGGGCTATCTCAAACCCATCTCCACGCTCCGCCGCCCGCTTGCTTCAGTCGCGTTCGCCGGCCGCGAACCGGTCAAGGCGGCGTATGAACGCAGCGACGTCTGCGTCGTGCCCGCCGCCGCCGTGGTGGGGGAAGCCATGACGGCCCTGACCCTGGCCCGCGCCGTGCTGGCGAAATGCGGCGGCGATTCGCTCTACGAGCTGCGGCGCAACTATCAAGCCTATTGGCGACAAGTGCGGGAGTTCTGAATTATCGTGGCTGTCCACAAAATCGTGAAATATCCCGAGCCGGTGCTGACCACGCCGGCCGAGCCGGTCACCGAGTTCGGCACCGCGGAGCTGCGGCAATTGATCGCCGACATGTTCGAGACCATGTACGGCGCCAACGGCGTCGGCTTGGCGGCGCCGCAGATCGCCATCTCCCGCCGCATCACGGTCATTGATTGCAGCGTCGGCGAGGACACCTCCCAGCGCCATGTGCTGATCAACCCGGAGATCACCGCCACCGACGGCGAACAGGACGATGAAGAAGGCTGCCTGAGCGTGCCCGGCTTTCGCGCCAACGTCCGCCGCGCCCTGCGCGCCACGGCGCGGGCTCAGGACGTGGACGGCAACCCCATCGAAGTCACCGGCGAGGGCTTGCTGGCGCGCGCGTTGCAGCATGAAATTGACCACCTCAACGGCATCCTGTTCCTCTCCCACCTGACGGCGCTGAAGCGCGACCTGATCAAGCGGAAAATCAAGAAATTGCAGAAGAACGGCGAGTGGTAACCGCATGCGCCTCGTTTTCCTGGGCACGCCCGCCTTCGCTGTTCCCAGCCTGCATGCGCTAGCGGCGGCGCCGGACATGGAAGTCGCCGGCGTCCTCTGCCAGCCCGACCGTCCCGCGGGCCGCGGCGGCGAACTGCGCGCGCCCGCGGTCAAGGCCGCCGCCGCGGAATTGGGCTTGCCTGTATACCAGCCGGAGCGCATCAAACGTCCCGAGGCGCTAGCGTGGCTGGAAGCGCGGGCGCCGGAGGCGCTGGTAGTGGTCGCGTACGGACAGCTGCTGCCGGCGGCGGTTTTCCTCCTGCCCCGCTGGGGCGCCATCAACGCCCACGCCTCGCTGCTCCCGCTCTATCGCGGCGCGGCGCCCATCCAGTGGGCCATCGCCCGCGGGGAAACCGTCACCGGCGTCACCACCATGCGCATCGAAGCCGGCCTCGACACCGGGCCCATGCTGCTGCGGCGGGAAACGCCGATTGGCCCCGAGGAAACCGCGACGGAGCTAAGCGCGCGCCTCGCGGCGCTGGCGGCGGAACTGGTGCTGGCCACCTTGCGCGGGCTGGCGGCGGGCACGGTTGTCCCCGCGCCACAACCCGCGGCCGGAGCCACGCTCGCGCCGCTGCTAACCCGCGCCGACGCCGCCGTCCATTGGGGCGCCGCGGCCCGGGAAATCTATAACCGCTGGCGCGGCTTCCAGCCGTGGCCGGGCATCGCCACCACATTCCGAGGCCGGCGGTTGCAGATTCTCGCCTGCCGCCCGGCGCCAGCTCCGCCGGGCCCAGAGCGGTCCGCCGGCGCCGCACCCGGCACGCTGGCATGGACGGGCGATCGGCTTTTGGCCGCCTGCGGCGAAGGCTGGCTGCAACTGGACGCGGTGCAGCTCGAGGGCCGCCGGCCCGCTCCCGGCGCCGACTTCGCGCGCGGCGCCCGCCTGCAACCGGGCGACCGCCTGGGCGCGTGATCGCCGCTATCGCCCGCCGACGTGCAGCGCGGGCTTGGGATACTGCGGCGCAGGCGCCAGCGGCGCCAGCTTGGCCTTGACGTAGAACGTCGCCATCCACCGGCTCCAGCTCGGGCCAGCGTCAATCACCAGGTGGTCCTGGGTGGCGCCGGGCCATTCGTGCTCCATCTTCGGCGCCGAAGCCGCCGCGTACACCTGATGGGACAGCTGCGGCGGAACGTTGGCGTCGTTGCCGCCGTACAAGAACAGCTTCGGCCCGGGATAGCTGCGCACATTCTTCAGCACCCCCAAATCGCCGCTCATGAACCACCCCGCCAGCGGCATCATGGCATTGCCGAGGGCGCGAATGTTTGGAAAGGGCGACTCCATCACCAGCGCCGCCACCTGGGGATGCCGCGCCGCCACCGCCGCCGCCACCGCTGCGCCCAACTCGTCGCCCTCGACGACGATCTGCCGCGGCGGAATCTTCTTCACCGTGGTCAGATATTGGTACGCGCTCTCGCCGTCTTGCAGCACGTGCGCCAAGCTGGGCTGGCCCTGGCTTTTGCCGTAGCCTTCATAGTCCAGCGCGAAGACGTTGGAGCGCAGCAGTTGCAGGCGCTGTATCCGCTCGGCTTGGTCGCTCAAATTGCCGCGCCGCGAGTGGAACAACAGCACCGTTCGCCGCGGGCCCACCGTGGGCACCCACCACGCGTCCAATTGGCTGCCGTCGGGCGCGGAGAAGCGAATGTCCTGGGCATGGTAAATGGATTGGTTGTACCAAGGCCCAACGGGGTAGGGCGAAGGATCGAACAGCCAGCTTCGCTCGCCGACCCGGACGAAAAATCCATAGACGACCACCAGCACGGCGGCGGCGATGGCCACTCGGCCCAACAGCTTCATGCTGCTAGTATCGCCCCACTGTTGACAGGCGCGGTCCCCCAATTGGAAGCGGCGGGGTGCATGCCATAATCTAGGGAAATACCTCATCCCCCCCTCGCTCTCTCCGTGCCTACCGCTCGCAATCACCGCCTGATCCGAATCCAGGGCATTGATGTCGAATACGACTGGAGTTGGTTCATCATCTTGGGCCTGATCGCCCTGACGCTGGGCCAATACTTCCAGGCCACCAATGCCGCCTGGGGCCAGCCGACCATTTGGGTGGCGGCCGCCATCACCGCGGCGCTGTTCTTTGCCTGCGTGGTCATCCATGAATTGGCGCACAGCTTCATGGCCCGGGCGCATGGCTTGCCGGTCCATACCATCCGGCTGTTTATCTTCGGCGGCGTCAGCGAGCTGACCAAGGAACCGGAAAAGGCCGGTTCCGAGTTCCTGATCGCCATCGTCGGTCCGCTGGCCAGCGTGGTCATCGGCGCCATCTGCATCGGACTCGCCCGCCTGGGCAGTGCTCACGCTCCGGTCACGGCGGTGTTGTACTGGCTAGGCTGGATCAATATTTTCCTGGCGGGCTTCAATCTGATCCCGGGCTTTCCTCTCGATGGCGGGCGGGTACTGCGGTCCATCATTTGGGGCGCGAACCGCAATTTCCTCAGCGCCACCAAATGGGCCACGCAGATCGGCAAAATCGTCGCCGTCCTGTTCATGGTGTACGGCGTGATGGAAATCTTTGTCCTGCGCGCCGACATCAGCGGCCTGTGGATGGCCTTCATCGGCTGGTTCCTGCTGCGCGCCGCCGACGCCAGCTGGCGGCAGACCGAAGCTAAGGCGGCGCTGGACCGCTATGCGGTGGGCGATCTGTCCTCGCCGTTCTACCAGACGGTGCCGCCGGAGGAGAGCATTGAGGACTATTTCAGCGCCGTCTCGGAGGAACACAACTTCCGCCCCAGCATGGTAGTGGACGATCAGGACCGCCTCATCGGCGTCATCACTCCCGCCGAGTTGCGCGACTCCGACCGCATGCGCTGGAGCCAGTTGCGGGTCAGGGACTTGATGGTGCCGCGGCCACGATTGGTCACCGTCAGCTGGCAGGAAGGGCTGATGGACGCCTTGCAAAAGATGGCCATGAACAACGTCAGCCAACTGCCCGTGCTAGGCGACGACGATCGCCTGCGCGGCATCATTCGCCGCGACCGCATTATTCAGGTTTTGCAAAACAGCCTGGCCCATTAAACCCGTGCCGTGATGGCACGGCCCCCGCCGCTAGCTCCGAAAATTTCCCCGCGGCATCGGGGTACACTCAACCCAGCACCTTTGGATATGCGACGCGCTTCCCTGCCCGCCTGGGCCATGGCATTTCTCGCCTTGGCCTGTTCCGCCAGTTTTGCCGCCTCCCATGGTCCGGCGCTGCCTCCGGCGGTGGATGCCGGCATTCGCGCCCTGGCGCGCACGCGGGAATTCTACGGCGTCGCCGTCTCCCCCAACGGTCACGAACTCGCGTGGGTCGGCGGCCGCAGCGCCGAGCTGTACTTGCAAGCCCTGGGCCCCGATGGACGGCGGCTCGGCTCCGCGCGCCGCGTGAACGGCGTGCTGGACGCCACCCAGCCCGTTTGGTCGCCCGACAGCCAGGTTTTGGCCTTTCTGTCCAAGGATCCCAGCGGGCAAACGCAGATTTACCGCGTCGCCGCCAACGGCAACGACCTGGTGCGCGTCACCCACGTCCACGGCGACCTCGGCAGCCCCGCCTGGTCGCCCTCCGGCCGCACCCTCGGCTTCCTGTTCATTCCCAATGCGCCGCGCAAACCCGGGCCGTTGGCGCCGATGACCCCGCCCTCCGGAGTTATCGCCAGCCATCCGTTCGAGCAGCGCCTTGCGACGGTGAGCGTGAAGGGCGGTTCGGTGCGTCTGATCACGCCGCCCCATCTCTACATTTACCAATTCGACTGGGCGCCGAATGGCCGCGGCTTTGCCGCCATCGCCCATCCCGGCTCCGGGGACAACAACTGGTGGGTGGCGCGGCTGTATGCGGTGGATCGCGCCACGGGCACGGTACATGTGCTGCTCCGCCCCACCATGCAGATCGCCATTCCGCGCTACTCGCCCCATGGCAGCCACATTGCCTTCATCGGCGGCTTGATGAGCGATGAAGGCTCAACCGGCGGCGACATCTACTTGGCGCCGGCCGGCGGGGGCCCGGCCCGGGACATCACCCCCGGCATTCGTTGCACGCCCACCTGGTTCACTTGGTCCGGAAACCATATCCTGTTCGCCGCCGAGCTGGACGGCCAAGCCGCCATCTACCGGCTTGACCCAGCCACCGGCCATTCCACCCGCCTCTGGGAAGGCGCCGAATCCATTCACGGCGGCGGCTGGGGGTTCGCCTTCGCCGCTTCGCGTGACGGCGCCGTCACCGCCACCATCGTGCAGTCTTTCTCCCGGCCGCCTGAAGTGTGGGCGGGGCCGATCGGGCATTGGCGGCAACTCACCGACGTCAATCGGGACCTGCACCCGGCTTGGGGCAAGGCGGAAAACCTGATTTGGCGCGATGGCAAGGAACGGGTGCAAGGCTGGCTGCTGTTTCCCCGCGACTTCTCGCCGTCCGGCCATTACGGCCTGGTGGTGTCCGTGCACGGGGGTCCGGCGGCGGGCAACACCTCGGCTTGGCCGCGGCCGTTCTTCAACACCTCCTTGCTGTCCACCGCGGGATATTTCGTCCTCTATCCCAACCCGCGCGGCAGTTTTGGCCAAGGCGAGGCGTTCACCCGCGCCAACGTCCAGGATTTCGGCTATGGCGATCTGCGCGACATCGAGGCGGGCGTGCGCAAGGTGCTGGCCACGGAGCCGGTGGATCCCAAGCGCGTCGGCATTACCGGCTGGAGCTATGGCGGCTACATGACGATGTGGGCGCTCACCCACACTCACATCTTCCACGCCGGCGTCGCCGGCGCCGGGGTCGCCGATTGGCTGAGCTACTACGGCGAAAACGATATTGACCAGTGGATGATTCCTTATTTCGGCGCGTCGGTGTATGCCGATCCCGCGGTCTACGCCAAGAGCTCGCCGATGAATTACATCACCCACAACCACACGCCGACGCTGGTGCTGGTCGGCGACCGGGACGGTGAGTGCCCCGCGCCGCAGTCGTTCGAATATTGGCACGCGCTCAAGACCCTGGGCGTGCCGACCCGACTGGTCGTGTACAAAGACGAGGGCCATTACATCTGGAAGCCCTCCGACCAGCGCGACATCCTGCGCCGCACGCTGGCCTGGTTCGCCCAGTACCTGCCGCCGAGCCGCTAGCCCGCGCCGCATCCGCACCGGCCGCGGACCCAGCGGCCGCGGCGGGGAAGGCCGGGGATCAACGCCGCCTTCGTGGCGTGGCGGCCGCCCCGTCCCTGGATCCCGGTCCGGCCTTGCGCCTATAATCGAACCGAACGAACGTTCGCACCGACGGCGGCGCCGGCCGCCGCCCATCCACGCTGATGCCCGCCGCCTTCGCTGCCGTCGCGCTCGCTCCCGCACCACCGGACGCCACTCCCTTTGACCGCCGCTTGGGCGAGATTCTGCACGCTGCGGCGGAGCTATTCGCCGAGCAGGGATACGCGGCGACCAGCATCCGCGATCTCTCGCGGCGCTGTGGCGCCAGCCTGGCTGGGTTGTACCACTACTTTCACAGCAAGCAAGAACTGCTGTTCCTGGTGCAGCGGCACGCCTTCCAGACCGTCATCTCCGCCGCCCGCGCCGCCACTCCACCGGAGCTGCCGCCCGAGGCCCGCCTGCGCGCCTTCGTCGCCAGCCACCTGGAGACCTTCCTCGCGCACCGACCGTGGATGACCGTGCTGACGCATGAGGACGAGGTGCTGAGCGGCGACTATCTGCGCGCCATTGCCGCCCTCAAGCATGACTATTACCAACTGGCCCGGGAAATCGTCACCGCCCTGCCGCTGCCGCCGGCCCTGGCGCCGCGGGTGGCGGTGATGAGCCTGTTCGGCATGCTCAATTGGATCTACACCTGGCACCAGCCAAAGCGCGACCCCGGCGCCGCCGTCCTGGGGGAGCAGATCTGCGCCATTTTCCTGCGCGGCGCCGCGCCCACCGTTCGCCGCCGCCGCCCAGCCCGTTCCTAAGGAGACCGCATGGCTACCGTCACCGCCCCCGAAACCGCCACCCAGAAACTGGTCCAGTACCGCGCCGACGGCGGCATCGCCATCCTGACCATGGCCGATCCGCCGGCCAACACCTACACCTATGAAATGATGCGGGACCTGGATGAAGCCATTCTGCGCGCCCGCTTCGACGACGGCATTCACGTCGTGGTGCTGACCGGCGCGGGAGAAAAGTTTTTCTCCGCCGGCGCCAACATCCGCATGCTGGCCACGGTCCCGCCGCAGTTCAAGTATTATTTCTGCCTCCATGCCAATGAGACCCTGCAACGCCTGGAGCAAACTCCCAAGCTGGTGATCGCCGCGCTCAACGGCCACACGGTCGGCGGGGGCCTGGAGATCGCCCTGGCCTGCGACCTGCGCATCGCCCGCCGCGACGCCGGCAAGATCGGCCTGCCGGAGGTCACGCTGGGCGTGCTGCCGGGCACCGGCGGCACGCAGCGCCTGGCCCGCGCCATCGGCAAGGCCCGGGCCCTGGAACTGATGGTCACCGGCCGCACGTTCTCCTTCGATGAGGCGCAGGAACTGGGGTTGGTGCAGGACATTTTCGACCGCCAGGATTTTCTGCCCCAGGTGCTGGATTACGCGCGGCAGTTCTGCCCGCCCAACAAAGCCTCCCGCGCCGTCGGCCGCATCAAACGCGCGGTGCAAACCGGCGCCGAGGTGCCCCTGGCCGAAGCGCTCGGCCTGGAGCGGGAACTGCAACAGCTGCTGTTCACCAGCGAGGATGCGCATGAGGGCTTGACCGCCTACGCCGAAAAGCGCCAAGCCGAGTTCAAAGGCAAATAGCGGCGCCGGCGCCGCCCCCGCACCCATGGCCAGCGAAACCACCGCCGCCCGCAACCCCGCCGACCGCGCCTGGCCGCTGTGGCTGGCCGGCGAGCCCGCGCCCGCCGCCTCGGGCCGGACCTTCGCCGTGCACAACCCCGCCACCGGGCAGCCGCTGGCCCAGGTCGCCGAAGCCGACGCCGCCGACGTAGACGCCGCCGCCCAGCGCGCCCGCGACGCCCTGGACTCCGGCACCTGGGCCAAGCTCTCGGCGCGCGACCGCGGCCGCCTGCTGCGCCGCCTGGCGGAGCTGATCGAACGCCATGCCGACGAGCTAGCGGAGTTGGAGACGCGCAACAACGGCAAGCCGATCTTCGAATCGCGGCAGATTGACCTGCCCATGACCGCCGCGGTATTCGACTACTACGCCGGTTGGGCGGACAAGATCGAAGGCGCGGTCCTGCCCGTCAGCGGCCCTTTCCACGCCTACACGCAGCGCGAGCCGGTCGGCGTGGTCGCGGCCATCACGCCGTGGAACTTTCCCCTCCTGCTCGCCAGCTGGAAGCTGGCGCCGGCGCTGGCCTGCGGCTGCGTGGTGCTGCACAAGCCCGCGGAGCAAACGCCGCTGACCGCGCTGCGCCTGGGCGAACTCGCCGCCGAGGCCGGCTTTCCGCCCGGCGTGTGGAGCGTCCTGCCCGGCTACGGCCCCACCGCCGGCGCCGCGCTGGCCACCCATCCCTTGGTGGACAAGATCGCCTTCACCGGCTCGACCGCCGTCGGACACGAAGTCATGCGCCTGGCGGCCAGCAGCAACAAGCGCGTTTCCCTGGAGCTCGGCGGCAAATCGCCGAACATCGTCTTTCCCGACGCCGATCTCGATGCCGCGGCCCGCGGCGCCTACAACGCCATTTTTTATGGCAAGGGCGAGGTCTGCGCCGCCGGCAGCCGGCTGCTAGTGGACCGGCGCATTCACGACGTCTTTCTAGCCAAGCTGCTGGACCGCGCCCGCCGCCTCGCCCCCGGCGACCCGATGCACCCCAAGACCAAACTGGGCCCGCTGGTCAGCCAGGAACAGTTGGACCGCGTGCTCGGCTACATCGCCACCGGCCGGCGGGAAGGCGCGCAATTGGCCATCGGCGGCGAGCGCGCCAGCGTGCCCGGCCACGAGCGCGGCTATTTCCTTTCCCCCACGATCTTCGATCAAGCCCAGCCCGATATGGCCATCGTTCGCGAGGAAATCTTCGGCCCGGTCCTAGCCACGATGGACTTCAGCGATTTCGACGACGCCATCGCCCGCGCCAACGCCACCAGCTACGGCCTCGCCGCCGGCGTCTGGACGCGGGACTTGGCGCTCGCCCACCGCGCCGCCCGCGCCCTCAAGGCGGGCACCGTGTGGATCAACACTTACAACCAGTACGATCCCGCCGCCCCCTTCGGCGGCTTCCGCCAGAGCGGCTTCGGCCGCGAGTTGGGCCGCCCCGCACTGGATCTATACACGGAAACCAAAACCGTCTGGGTCAATTTGGAGAATTGATCGCGCCAAGGAGTTCGCCATGCTGGTCAAACGCGCCAATAAAATCGCCACCTTCGACGACTGGGTGGATCTTTTCCGCGTATGGCAGTCGGACATCGGCCTCGACTATCCGGAACTGCAGCAGTACCAATTCGAGGCCAAATACGGACCGCTGCACAGCAACGAGATCGAGTTCGGCGCCTACCGCGGCCAGAACCGCTGGCAGCGCGTCCGCCAAGTCCCCGACCAGCGCGCGCAGGACGCCCTGCTGAACCTGATCGTCTACCAAGGCGACACCGAATTCGCATCGGTCGAGCAGCAGCGCAACCTGTTCGCCGGCGCCCCGACCGAATACGACCGCAAGGCGCTGGCCCGGGTGATGACCGAGGAGATGCGCCATGGCTACCAGATGTGCCATCTGCTGCTCGGCCACTTCGGCCATGCGGGGCGCATCGAGGCGCAGAAACTGCTGGAGCGCCGCGCCTTCAACTCCGAGCGCCTGCTCGGCTCCTTCAACGAGAACGTGGAAAATTGGCTGGATTTCTACACCTACACCCAGTTCATTGACCGCGACGGAAAATTCCAGCTGCAAATGCTCAGCCATTCCGGCTTCGCGCCGTTGGCGCAGAGCATGGTGCCCATGCTGAAGGAGGAGTCCTTCCACCTGGGCACGGGCAACGACGGCCTGCGCCGCATCGTGCGGCGCGGCCGCATTCCGCTGTCGTACATCCAGAAATATTTCAACAAGTGGATCCCCACGGCCTTCGACTTGTTCGGCACGGATTTTTCCTCCTCCGCCCACTGGGCGTATTTGTGGGGACTGAAGGGCCGCTATGACGAGCACACCAACGCCCAGTCGGCCGCCTTGGACATGCTGAACGACTCCGCCCGCAATTTGTACTATCAAGAGGTCAACGGGCTGATCCAATCGCTGAACCGCCTGCTCCCCGCGGAGCAGCCCAAGCTGTACACCCCGGACGTCAAGTTCAACCGCCACATCGGCCAGTTCGCCGGACAGCGCTTCAGCGTCACCGGCGAGCCGCTGGAGGAAGCGGAGTACGCGCGCCATCTCGCCGCGGTGCTGCCGCAACCCGCCGACCGCACCGCGGTCAACGCCATGCTGACCGCCGACAAGGATTGGATCGAACCCAAGGGCGCCGAGGCCAAATGGTCGCAGGTTTAATGCCGCCGCCGCGATAGCCTTCGGCCCGCCTAGACGACGCTCCTCCCATGGCCACGCCACTGCAAATCGCCAACGAAGGCCCCTTGCTCCGGCTGCGCCTGGCGCATCCGCCGCTGAACGTGATCACTCTCGAGCTGGCGCGAGAAATCGTCGCCGCGCTGGAGGCCGCGGGGCCCGAGGTGCGCATCGTGCAGTTCGAGGCCGCCGAGGAATGCCGGGCGTTTTCCGCCGGCGTGGATGTCGCCGAACACATGCCGGAGCGGGCGGAAGGCATGCTCGGCGGCTTCCATGCGATTTTCCGCTGCCTTCATGCCGCCCGCTTCCTCACCCTGGCCGCCGTGCGCGGGCCGGCGCTGGGCGGTGGCGCGGAGCTGGCCTGCTTCTGCGACGCGGTCATCGCCGCCGAGGATGCCGAGTTCGGCTTTCCGGAAATTCAGGTGGGTAGCTTCCCGCCGGTCGCCAGCGTCCTTTTGCCCCCCATGGTCGGCCTGCGCCGGGCCTGGGACTGGATCCTGACCGGCCGCCGCATTCCCGCGGCGGAGGCCGCCATCACGGGACTGATTGACCGCGCCGTGCCCGCCGCGGAACTGGAAGCCGCCGCGGCCGCGCATCGCGCCCAATGGCTGGCGCTCTCGCCGCAGATCCTGCCCATCGCCCGCCGCGCCGTGCGCGGGGAGGGCTTTCTCGCCGCCCTGGCCGAAACCGAGAACATTTACCGCCGCGAGCTGCCAAAATTGGAGGATGCGCGCGAAGGCGTGCGGGCCTTTCTGGAAAAGCGCCCGCCGGCCTGGGCCGCGCCCGTGGGGCGGCCCGCCTGAGCGCGCGGAAAGCGAACTCCATGCCCGTCTATCTTCGTTCCACCAGCATCGCCGCCGATCCCGCCGTCTTCGCCACGGCGCTGCCGCTACCCGAAATTGCCGCCGCCGGATTGGAGGTGCTGTTGCGGCGCTGGCTGGAACGCTGCGGCGTCAACCTGGCTCCCGCGCGTGCGGAGCGCGCCGCCGCTCCCGCGCAGGGCGGCGATGGCGAGGACATTACCGAACTGGAGATCGCCATCAGCGCCGGCGCCGAAATCGCCGGCAGCCTGACCGTACGCCGCCCCGGCCATCGCGCCCGCACGGTCAAGCGCGAGGTTTCCGGAGGCGAAGGCCATCACCTGTTGTATCTGCTGCTGGAAGCCGCCGCCAAAGCCTGCGACCGGGAAGTGCCCGCGCCGCTGACGCGGTCGTTCGAAGACCTGCGCAGCCGTTCCTTCGCGGCGCTGCTGTGGTTCATCGCCTCCTTCACGCCCGACCACAGCGATCCGCAGCGGGCGCAAGTCCGCGCCCTGGAGCTGGATTTCTTTCTCGCCGCCGCCCGTGCCGCCGTGGCCCTGGAGCTGCTCTCCGGCCACCGCACCGCCACCGTGCTCAAGCTGCTGGAAGGCATTCCGTTGCTGGACAACGATGCCGCCCGCGAGCTGGGCCTGGCGCTGTGGGCCGAATCCGGACGCCTGGGCGAGCCGGAGCAGGACGCCTTCATCCGCCGCGCCGTCGAGCTGCTGGGCAGCGCCATCCACGCCGACGAAGATGACGGCCTGGCGCACGCGGCGCTGGCCGCCGTTCTGGCGCGCCAGGGCGCGGGCGCGGAGGCGCTCCCGCTGGCGGCTCGCGCCACCAATCTGGCGCCCAACGACTACCGCTCCTGGGCCGCCCTGGGCGACGCCCATCGCGCCCAGGGCGAGCACGACCAAGCGGTCTTCTATTACCAAATGGCCCTGCGCCTCCAGCCGGCCGCCGCGACGGTCCTGAAGGACGCCGCCGCCAGCCTGCTGCTGGCCAATCATCCCGACCGCGCCATCCCGCTGATCGAGCAGGCCATCGCCGCCCATCCCGACGATCCCGAAAACCACGCCAACTTGGCGCTGGCGCGGCGGGCGTTGGGCGAAGCGCAGGCGGCCCTGGCGGCGGCGCGGCACGCCGCGGCGCTGGGGCAGGCCGATCCGCGGCTGCGGCCGCGTCTGAAGGCCATGCTGGCGGAAATGGAGCGCCAGCCCGGCCTCGCCGGTCCCTCATGATCACGGCGTTCACCGTCAACGGCCAGCCCCGCCGGCTCGAACTCGATCCGGCGACGCTGCTGCTCGAGGCGCTGCGCGAGCATCTTCGCCTGACGGGAACGAAATGCGGTTGTGACGATTCCAGTTGCGGCGCCTGCACCGTGCTGGTGAACGGCCAGCCCGCCCTGGCTTGCACCCTGCTCGCCGCCGGCTGTGACGGCGCCGACATCACCACCATCGAGGGCATCGCCACCGACGGGCGCCTCACCGCCTTGCAGCGAGCTTTCGGCCGCATGGGCGGCGCGCAGTGCGGCTTCTGCACGCCGGGCATGGTGATGGCGGCCAAGGCGCTGCTGGATGGCAACCCCGATCCCAGCGACGGCGAAATCCAAGCCGCCCTGAGCGGCAACATCTGCCGTTGCACCGGCTACGTGCAAATCCTCGCCTCCGTGCGCGCCGCACTGGCCGAAGCGGCGGGCGCCGCCGCTGACGCGGCCCGGCCCAAAGCCGCCGCCGATGCGCAGCGGCGCGCCGCCGGGCCCACCCCGCCGCCCCAAGCCGCGGAGCCGCAGTCGGCTCATGGCTAGCCGCCCCCAATCCGACGCCGCGCGCGCGATCATCGGCGCGCCCACCGCCATGGTGGACGCGCCGCGCAAAACCAGCGGCGCGGGCGCCTACACCGACGATCTCGCCGTGCCCGGCATGTTGCACGGCAAAATCCTGCATTCGCATCTGCCCCACGCCCGCATCCGCGGCGTGGACGCCGGCGCCGCCCTGGCCCTGCCCGGCGTGCGCTGCGTCATCACCGGCGCCGACGCGCCGACGGCTTACGGCGTGCTGCCGATCGGCAAGGACGAATGCGCCTTGCAGCCCGACAAAGCGCGCTACATCGGCGACAACATCGCCTGCGTGGTGGCCGAAAGCGAGCGCATCGCCGCCGCCGCGCTGCCGCTGATCCGCGTCGAGTACGAACCGCTGCCCGCCTATTTCGACCCGGAAGCGGCGATGGCCGCGCCCGCCGCCGGTTGGCTGCACGACCATCGCCCGCGCAACATCGAAAAGGAGTACCACCACGTCTTTGGCGATCCCGACGCCGCCCTGGCGCGGGCCGCCGCCGTATGCCGCAACCGCTACGTCTGCCCCGCGGTCACCCACGCCGCGATGGAGCCCCACGCGACCTTGGCCCGGTTCGAGCCGGACGGCGGCCTCACGGTTTGGTCCTCGACGCAGGTTCCCTATTACCTGCACAAGACGCTGGCGCGGGTGCTGCAAATGTCAATGGAGCGCATCCGCGTCATCAAGCCCATGGTGGGCGGCGGTTTCGGCGGGAAAAGCGAAGTCTGCCCGCTGGAGATCGTCGCCGCCGTCGCCGCCCGCCGCGCCGGCGCGCCGGTCAAGATCACCTACTCGCGCGAGGAAGTCTTCTACACGCATCGCGGCCGCCCGCTGCAACTCACCGAACTGGAAACCGGCGCCGCCGCGGACGGCACAATCCTGGCCGTCCGCGCCCGCGTCATCCAAGACGGCGGCGCTTACTGCGGCTACGGTCCGGTGACGCTGCTGTATTCCGGCGCTCTGCTCGGCGCCATGTACGACATACCGAACGTCCGCTGGGACGGCTATCGCGTCCTGACCAACAAGCCCGCCTGCGGCGCCATGCGCGGCCACGGAACAGTCAACACCCGCTTCGCCTTCGAAGCGCAGCTGGATGAACTGGCGGAGCGCCTGGGCCTCGACCCCGCCGAACTCCGCCGGCGCAATTTTCTCCAGCCGCCCTGCCGCACGGTCAACGGCCTGCGCGTGCTCAGCTACGGCCTGCCGGAGTGCCTGGAAACGGTCGTCGCCGCCTCCGGCTGGCGGGAACGGCGGACCGGCCGCGCCGCCGGCGCGCCGCCCGCGGTCAATGACGGGCGCGGGCCACGGCGAGCGGATCGGGCATCCGCGCCCTCCCGCCGCCATGGCTTGGGCGTCGCTTGCAGCCATTACGTCTCCGGCGCCGCCAACGCCGTGGACCGCGCCGACGCCATTCATTCCACCGTCTATGTCGAAGCTGCGGCACCGCTGCCGGCCCCCGCGGGCGGCGCGAGCGGCGGCGGCGCAGCGTCAGACGCGGCGCCGCCCGCCGTCGCCGTATTGACCGGAACGGCGGAGATCGGCCAAGGCTCCGACACCATGCAAGCCCAAATCGTCGCCGCAGCCCTGGGCCTGCCGCTCGCCGCCGTGGCGGTCATCGCCGCCGATTCCGCCATCACCCCCATGGACTTGGGTAGCTATTCCAGCCGCGTGACCTTCATGGCCGGCAACGCCGCCCTGCGCGCCGCGGAAGACCTAAAACAGCAGATCGCCGCCGCGCTGGCGCGGCGATGGAACTGCGATCCAGAGGCAATTCGCTGCCTCGGCGGGCAAGTCCTGGGCCCGTCCGGCCAAGCCCTGTCCTTCGCCGCCGCCGTCGCCGCCGCTCTGCCGCCGGGCGCCGCACACCTGCGCGGCGTGGGAACCTATTCCCCGCCCCGGGAGGCGCAAGGCGGGGACTTCAAAGGTGCCGGCGTCGGTCCCTCGCCCGCCTATTCCTACTCCGCGCAGGTCGCCGAAGTCTCCGTGGACGAGGACAGCGGACAAGTGACGGTGCACAAAATCTGGGCGGCGCATGACTGCGGCCGCGCCCTCAATCCGGTCGCCGTCGAGGGCCAGGTCATCGGGTCGGTTTGGATGGGCCTGGGCCAGGCGCTGAGCGAGGAGATGGCCTACACGCGCAGCGGCCAGCTCGCCAACCCCGGACTGCTCGACTATCGCGTGCCAACCATTCTCGATTCGCCGCCGGTCGAAGCCTTCATCGTCGAGAGCTTGGATCCGGAGGGACCGTTCGGCGCCAAGGAAGCCGGCGAAGGCTCCCTAGCGGCCGTGATTCCCGCCATCGCCAACGCCATCTACGACGCCGCCGGCATCCGCCTGTATCAGCCTCCGTTCACGCCCGACCGCGTCCTCCGCGCGCTGCAAGCCCGCGCCGCCGCGCCGGCGTCCGGCCAAGCTGCCACCGCCGGGCAGGATCAGCCGGAGACGAAGCCCGGCCCCGCCAGCGGCCCGCCGCCGCCCAGCCCAGCCGGCGCGCCGCCGCAGGCGGGGGGGTGAGCCGCGATCATGTCCCTGCCCAGCTTCCAACTCCACCGCCCGCGCGAACTGGCCGAGGCGGTAGCCCTGTGGACGGAGCACGGCGCCGCCGCCAAACTCCTGGCCGGCGGCACGGACCTGATTCCCTCGCTCAAGCAAGGCTTGTTCGCGCCAGACCATCTCATTGACCTCGGCGCCATCGCCGGCCTGACGGGCATTTCCCGCGCCGCCAACGGCGATTGGCTGATCGGCGCCATGACACGCATTCACGAAGTGGCCGAAGACCCCATCCTGGGCCGCGAGTTCCCGCTGCTGGCCGCCGCCGCCGGACAGATCGCCAGCCCGGTGCTGCGCCGCATGGGCACCTTGGGCGGCAATCTCTGCCTGGACACGCGCTGCCTGTGGTACAACCAGTCCTATCTCTGGCGCCAATCCTGCGGCTTCTGCCTAAAAAAGAACGGCGCTGTCTGCCACGTCGCTCCCGGCGGCCGGCGCTGCTGGGCGGCGTTCTCGGCCGACACCGCGCCCGCGCTGCTGGTGCTGGATGCCAGCGTGGAGATCGCCGGCCCCGCGGGCGCGCGATGGCTGCCGCTGGCCGAACTCTATTCCGGCGCCGGTGACCATCCGCTGCGCCTGGGCCGCGGCGAAATCCTCAGCCGCGTTCGCCTGCCCGCGGCCGCCGCCGGCATGCGCGGCAGCTATCAGAAATTCCGCATCCGCAACTCCATTGACTACCCCCTCGCCGCGCTGGCTCTCGCCCTGCGCCGCGAGGCCAACGGGGCGGTCACGGCCCGTTTGGCGCTGACCGCCCTCAATCCCGCGCCGGTGCTGGTCGCCGGACTTGAACGCTGCCTGGCCGCCGCGCTGGCGGCCGATCCGCCCGACCTGGCCGCCGTCGTGCAATTGGTCAACCGCGCCGCCAAACCCTTGAGCACCTCCACGGTTCCCGCCGACTACCGCCGGGAAATGGTCCTAATCCAGGCTCGCCGCGCCCTGGAAGCCTGCCTCGCCTAACCGAAGTTTAAGATGCGCGTGAGTCGGGCGCGAGTTGCATGAGCGGGCTAGCTGCGGTCCGAACGCGCGGAAGACGCGGCCTCAGCCGACACAGCGACTGTCTCATTTTCACCCGACGCTGAGTCGCTAAGCCCTTAGGAATGAATATGGGCACGCGGCAAAACGGCCGAAAAAGTGAGACTTTGGCAGCGCGCGCGGCCCCGCGCAGGGACCCCCGCAACGGTTAGATGTGGCAGTGGCTGAGGCCGCGCTTGGCCAAATATTGCTGGTGGTAGTCTTCGGCGCGATAGAACGGCCCCGCGGGCTGAATCTCGGTCACGATCGGACGGGCGTATTTGCCGCTGGCCTGCCGCGCCGCCAGGGCTTGGCGCGCCGCCTGCTCCTGCTCGGGGGAAAAGAAAAAGATCGCCGACCGGTACTGCGTGCCCACGTCCGGACCCTGCCGGTTCAGTTGGGTGGGATCGTGATTGTCGAAAAATACGTCCAGCAGCTGGCGGTAGCTGGTTTGGGCCGGATCAAACTCGACTTCGACGACTTCGGCATGGCCGGTGCCATGGCCGCAGACCTGTTCATAGGTGGGGTTGGGGGTATGCCCGCCGGCGTAGCCGACGGTGGTGCTCAGCACTCCCGGCGCTTGCCGGAACGCCTCCTCGACACCCCAAAAACATCCCGCCCCGAAACGCGCTTTTGCCGACTCCGCCATTTGCAAGCCCTCCGCTTAGTATCGCGCAGCAGGCGGCGGCGCGCTCCGGCCAGCGGGCCCGCGCGGCGGCCCGCGCCGGATGCGGCGGCTCCCGCCGCCAACGCGCCGGATGTCAGCGCCATCGCGCTTTCGGCTGAACTCCTGGTCGCTCACCGCGCGGCCACTCCGTGCCGCCTCTGCCGGGCGAGGCGCGAAGCCTCGCCCGGTCCCCGCTGGCGCAGTCGCTTGCGGGGCGATGAGCGTCGCAGGGCGTCGGCCACTCCCGAAGCCGCGGACGGCTTCGGGGGCCCATGGGGCATTTCTGGGCGCCACGCTGCGCGTGGCTTGGGCTCGGGCGCCCCAGGTACGTCCGTGGACGCTGCGGGCCCTCGCCCCGTCCCGCAGGGCCCTGCTCGCCATTTTGCGTGGCGCTCCGCTCCGCTGCGCTTGCCCCGCTGGGGCGTCGCCGGCCGGGCAGGGGTCGCCCGCGGAATTCCGCGGGCTTCCCTCCGCATACGCTGTACCCCGGCGATCTTGGCTCGCCCGCCTATTGCGGCGAACCCGTGGGCTGCCAGTCGTGTCGAGGAAACTAATGCTTCATGGGATGGTGCATTTTCATGGGACCCATCATCATTCCGTGGCGCGCGGTCGGGGGCAGAATGCCCTTCAGCCGCAGAAATCCGGCGGCCATGGCGTAATGGTTGGACAGATCGGTCGCCAGGCCGATCACTCCCGCCGCCTTGGGCACCTCATGTGGTCCAAACAGATGAATAGGTTCCCCCAGCTCAGCGTCGGTGACATGCGCCAGCACGCCATTGCAATAGTGGAACGAAGCCACGATCTGCGCGATCAATTCGTGCTTCGGCGAATGCGGCGTCAGATGGAAGCGGTGCGGCATGGCGGCGCCGGCGATCTTGGAGCACATATAAAAATTGGACGTTCCGATGTGCCACATCAAATGCCCGAAGCTCCACTGTCCCCGGGTATGGGACGCTTTGAAGGAGTAGTCCGACGCAGGCATGTACCGCGCCGAGGCGACGATATTGTGCTGATCGCCCATCAGCATGTGCCGCACGGTGGTCACGACAGGGTTCGATTGCGCGCTGGCGGCCAGCGTGGCCAGCAGGGCGAAGGCGGTAACGGCGAACAGACGTTTCATAGGGTAAGCGAGCCTCCAAAGTCGGTAATGCCAATCCCCGCCATTGTACTCCGCGGGCCGAAAGCGGCGGGTATGAGGGACAGCGCGCCAGTGCGGGCTTCGGGGTGCGGGCGGGCGCCGCGCGGCTCCGCGCCCGGGCGCGCGACGCCGAGGGCCAAGCCGCGCGGCGCGGCGGCGGCGCGGCCGCCCGGTTTGGGAGGCGCCGCGGTGCAGGCTGCCCGGCAACCCCCGTTGCGGCGAAGCGCTCGGCGTCGCGGAGCATGGAGCCTTTCGGCCGCGGCGTGGAGCGGGCGCCTCATGGGTTCGTTTCTGTGTACAATCGTGCGTGCGGCGCAGCCGCCCGTTTTCGGACGCATTGCGTTGTGGGGTATTTCTAAGCGCCCCGAGTTGCGGCTCGCGGCCGGATGCGCCGACCGGCAACCGAAGCCCGTGGGCGCTCCTAGAATCTGCAAGTCGCCCTGATCGGCAACTGGAGCCCTGGATGGAAAAGACCAAAACCGAACCCCGACGCCTCTCCCGCCGCGCCTTTGGCGGCCGGCTGCTGGCGGTGACCGGCGGCGCCGCCGTCGCGGCGCATGCCGCCGTCCCCTGCACCTGCACCACGCTGCTGCCGGAAGCGACCTCTCCGGCGGAGGCCGCCGCGACGGCCGCCGGCGCCCCTGCTGACGCCGCCCCCACGACGCAAGCCGGAATCGTGGCGGAAAAAGTCCGCCGCGTGGAAGCCCGCTGGGGCTCGCGGCTTTCGGCCGCGCAGCGCCGCCGCCTGCCGGGCATCATCGGCTACCACGAAGCCATGCTGGCCCGTATCCGCGCCGTGCCGCTGACCAACGCCGACGCCCCCGCCACGGTGCTGAAGGACCGTGGCTGATCGCCCGGCCGCGGCGGCCCAAACCGCCGGACGCCGCCGCCGGAACCGAAACTCGAAACGCTCGTCAGGACCGCGCCCGCCATGCTGAACGAAGACATTCTGTATCTCCCCATCCGCGCCCTTGCCCGCCATCTCCGCCGCCGCGACTTCTCCCCGGTCGAGCTGGCGCAGAGCTATTTGGCGCGGGCGGAAACATGGGGGCCGCGGTTCAACGCCTTCGCCACGCTGACGCCGGAGCTGGCGCTGGCGCAGGCGCGCGCGGCGGAGCGGGAGATCGCCGCCGGCCATTACCGCGGCCCGCTGCACGGCATTCCCTACGCGGTCAAGGACCTGCTGGCGGTCAAGGGCTATCCCACCACCTGGGGCGCGCGCCCCTACGCCGATCAGCATTTTGATTTCGACGCCACGCTGATCCGCCGCCTGAATGACGCCGGCGCGGTGTTGATCGGCAAGGCGGCGATGATCGAGCTGGCCGGCGGGCTGGGCTACTCCGGCCCCTACGCCTCGCTGACCGGGCCCTGCAAAAACCCCTGGGATCCGCGGCGCTGGACCTGCGGCTCCTCCAGCGGTCCCGGGGCGATCATCGCCGCCGGCCTGGCCGCCTTCGCCATCGGCTCCGACACCCGCGGCTCCATTATCTGTCCCACCACATTTTGCGGCATCAGCGGCATGCGGCCCAGCTTCGGCCGCGTCAGCCGCTACGGCGCCATGACCATCGCCTGGACCATGGACAAGCTGGGGCCGATGACCCGCGACGCCGATTCCTGCGGGCTGGTGCTGGCCGCCATCGCCGGCCACGATCCCTTGGATCACGATTCCCTGCCCGAGCGGCAAGCCCGATTCGCGTACGCACAGCCGCCTCGGCCGCGCAAGCCGCTGCGCATCGGCCGGCTCAGCAACGTTTTCCGCAACGCCCGCCCCTATATTTGGGGCGCGGTGGACCGCGCGCTGGACGAGATGCGCTCCCATGGCGCCATCGTCGAGGAGACCGCCATCCCGGACGGCAATTATGAGGACGCCGCCGAGCTGGTCATTTTGATCGAAGCCGCCTCCGCCTTCCACAACCTGATCGCCAGCGGCCGCTGCGCGCTGCTGGAAGATGCGCTGGGTAAGATCAACGGCTACGCCAGCCTGGAGTTTTCCGCCGACGATTACCTGCACGTGCAACGGGCGCGGCTATTCTTGCAGCGCAAGATGTATCCGCTGTTCGCGCGCTTCGACGTGCTCGCCGCGCCGGGCGAAGGCTCGATCGCGCCGCTGATCGGCCCGCCTCCCGGCACGCCCGCGGCGCCGAATCGCGCGGAGCATCGCCCGGCGCATCCCCCCGCGCGCCGCCGCCGCTTCGTCCGCTCGCAGGCGCAGCCCGACGCCATCTCCAGCCTCTGCGGCCTGCCCGCGCTGAGCGTGCCCTGCGGCTTCAGCCCGGAAGGGTTGCCGGTGGGCATCCAATTCCTGGGCCCGGCGCTGGGCGACGGCAAATGCATCGCCGCCGCGCACGAATTCCAGTCCTTCACCACCTGGCAGAACCACCATCCGAAGCTGGCCTAGGCGCGGGCGGCGCGCGGCGCCCCGCTTTTCCCAGGCGTGGCCGCCGACAGCGAAGGCGGGGGATTGGCGGCCCCGGCGCCGGAGCCGCGCGGGCGCCGCGCGTGGGGTAGGGCTCCTGCCCTGCGGTTCGTCGCCCTCCCGGGCGGCGGACACCGACAGCCGGGACGGCTATCCCACTTTCGCTACGCTTACGGCTGGAGCTGACGCCGCGGCGGCTGCGGGCTGATGCCCGCGGCACACG
>DAHVCP010000042.1 GCA_027314025.1 Acidobacteriota bacterium | reverse complement strand
CGCTGCCCGCCGCGCCGCCGGACGCCGCTCCCGCCCCGCCGCCGCCCACACCCTACCCCAAGCTGGCCATCGTCACGGAATACGCCCCCGCCAAGCTGGAGTTCGCCGCCAGGCACCGCTACCAAGGAGCGGTGGTGAAGGTGGGACCGGAGTTTCATCCCGATCTGCCCGACGGCAAATTCGACGCCATCCTAGCCGCCGCCCGCAACGCCGGCACGCGCATCATCAGCATCGAGCAGATGGACTGCAATCATATTGACGCCAACCTCGCCAAACGGCGGGAGGCCCAGGACCGCTTCATCCGCTGCATCGAGTTCGCCCACCGCTTGGGCTGCAAGTTCATCGGCACCTTCAGCGGCGGCCATGACGGCGCCAGCATGGAGCGGCAGGCCAAGGAATTGGCCGAGGTCTTCAACGAGCGCTACCTCCCGGTATGCGAGCGCCTGGACATGCGCATGGGTTGGGAGAACTATCCCTGCCCGGTCAACTTCGCCACTTATCCCGACGCCTGGAACGCCGTCTTCGCCCTGGTGCCCAGCCATCGCCTGGGCATGGAGTTCGACCCTTCCCACCTGGTGCGGCAATACATTGACCCCATCCAAGCCGCCTGGGACATGCGCCACCGCATCCTGGCCGCCCACGCCAAGGACACCGAGATCACGCAATACGTGCTGCAACGGGTCGGCATCAATAATCCCGGCTGGTGGCGCTACCGCATCCCCGGCCAGGGCTTGATCAACTGGCCGGCGTTCATCACCGTTTTGCTGCAAATCAAGTTCACCGGCGGCATCGCCGTCGAGCACGAAGATATGTTCTGGGACGGCGTGGACCGGGGAGAAGAGTTCACGCAGCGCCGCCAGGACGGCTTCATTCTCGCCCACCGCTTCCTATCCATGTATCTGCCCGGCTGGCTGGAGTCCTAGCCGCGCCGATACTCCTGTCCACCGCCGCATCCACCGACACCCTCAGGAAGGCACCGCGTATGTCCCTGCCCGGTTATCTCGCCGCCTCGCAACCCAACCCCGCCAGCGCCCGCGCGCCCTGGTATAAGAACATCGCGCCCTCCTACGCCGGCATCTTTCTCTGGTTCGTCTTCTACGCGCAAATCGCCGTCGGCACGCTCAGCCAGGCGGGCATCGGCCTGTGCCTGCTGGCGCTTTTGGTCGGCGGCCTGCTGTGTTTCGCGCTCTACTACTACGCCCCGGCCATGCTCGGCATGCAGACCGGGCGGCCGCTGTACGTCGTCGGCGCCTCCACCTTCGGCGCCAAGGGCGGCTATCTGATGCCGGGCTTGCTGATGGGCGTGCTGCAAATCGGCTGGTTCGCGGTGGCCACCTATTTCGCCGCCGACTACATCACCCGCGGCCTGCACAGCAATTCCAAGGTGCTGTTCGCGGTCATCACCATCGTCTGGGGTTACGCCTTGGCCTGGGTGGCGATTAAGGGCATTCAATACGTCGGCCGCGTGGCGCAGTTTCTCAACTGGGTGCCGCTGGCGATGATCTTGATCGTCTTCTTCGCCACCCGCCACGGCATCGCGCAATACCATCCCGCGGTGGACCATCCCGGCACGGCCTTCGCCGTCATGCTCTCCGCGGTTATCGGATTTTTCGCCACCGCCGGCGCCGCTGGCGCGGATTTCGGCATCAACAGCCGCGGCCGCGGCGACGTCGCCTGGGGCGGCTTGATCGGCATCACCCTGGCGGTGCTGATCGCCGGCGGGCTGCCGCTGCTGTCGGTCGCCGGCGCTATCGGCAGCGGCGCCACGACCCGCTTCACCTACACCGCCGCCATCTACAGCGTCGGCGCGCTCAGCGGCGTGGTCTTCTTTTTGTTCGCCGCGGCCTCGCTGGTGCCCACCAGCTTCTGCGCCTTCATCGCCTCCAACAGTTTCGGCACCATGCTGCCCAAGGTGCCGAAAGCGGTTTCCACGCTGATCGGCGTCACCGTCGGCGTGCTGCTGGCCGTCACCGGCGTGGCGAACAACTTGATCGGCTTCTTCACCATCGTCGGCGCTTCCTTCGGGCCGATCTGCGGCGCCATCGCCGCCGACTACCTGCTGGCCGGCCGCAAATGGTCCGGCCCGCGGGAGGGCATCAACTGGGCGGGCTACGCCGCTTGGGCGGTGGGCTTCTTCATCGGCATCATGCCCAGCCTGCATTTCATGCCCGCCGTCTGGCGCGCCGCCGACAGCCCCGCGGTGCTGTATTCGTTCATCGCCGGCTTCATCGTCTACGCCGTGCTGGCCAAGCTGGGCGCCCGCCCCGCGCTGGTGGAGGAAGCCGCGTTCCGCGCCGGCGCCTAAGCGGCGCTATGATCTGGCGCGGGCCCCCGCGCGGCTGCGCCGGTTTTGTCCGGCCCGCCCGCGCCGCGCGGCACCGCCGCCCAGGGCCATTTCCCGGTTGCGGCTGCGCCGCCCTGTGGTAGAGTAAGAACCCATGACGCTTCCGCTCGCCATGTGTTGTTGTCCCTTTCGGCCGGCGGCGGAGGTGTGTCCCGGGACTTGTGGCTTGCAAGCCTGACCCGGTTTCCAATTTCCCTCTGATCTCGACCGGCCCGCCCCTTCGGCGGGCCGTTTCATTTTGCCGGCTAGACCCCGCAGATTACCCCTATGACCACCGCTTCAACCGCCCTGCACCGCGCCTCGGCCGTCCTTGCTGACGAGGCCGATTGGCGCCGCGCCCTCGCCGGCGCCCGCCCTTATCCCGTGGACGACCGCCGCGTCTCGGATATCTTTCTTCTCGCCCACGGCGCCTTCGCCCCGCTGACCGGATTCTTGGGCCGCGCCGCCACGGAATCCGTGCTGGAGACGATGCATCTGCCCGACGGCCAGCCGTGGAGCATTCCCGTGCTGTTCCCCTTGTTCCAGCCCGCCGCCCCGGGCGACAAGCTGGCGCTGACCGGCGCGGACAACCAGCCGCTCGCGGTCATGGAGGTCACGGAGACCTTCGAGCTGGCGGCGGACCGCTTCAATGAAAAGGTCTACGGCACCACCGAAAACAAGCATCCCGGCGCCAAGCTGGTCGCGGAAGGCCCCAGCCAATACGCCGCCGGCGCGGTGCTGGCCCGCCCCGGCTGGCGGCCGCCCGGCGGCGCCGAAGGCTATCCCATCACCCCGGCCGAGACCCGCGCGCTGTTCGCCGCCCGCGGCTGGCAGCGGGTAACCGCCTTCCAGACCCGCAACCCCATTCATCGCGCCCACGAGTTTTGCGTCAAGACCGCGCTGGAAACCAGCGACGGCGTCTTGATCCATCCCCTGGTGGGCGAGACCAAGTCCGACGATATCCCCGCCGATGTCCGCCTGCGCTGCTATGAGACGCTGCTGCGCGAATATTTTCCCGCCGACCGCGCCCTGCTGGCGCTGTATCCGGCGTGGATGCGCTATGCCGGCCCGCGGGAGGCGATTTTCCACGCTCTGATCCGCCGCAACTACGGCTGCACCCACTTCATCGTCGGCCGCGACCACGCCGGCGTGGCCGGCTACTACGGCCCCTTCGACGCCCAGAAAATCTTCTCCCGTTTCGCCCCCGGCGAACTGGGCATCGAGCCGATCTTCTTCGACACCGTCTTCTACTGCCGCCGCTGCGCCGGCATGGCCTCCAACCGCAGCTGCCCGCATCCCGCCGCCGACCACGTAACCCTGAGCGGCAGCCAGGTGCGGGACATGCTGGGTGCCGGACAGTTGCCGCCGCCGGAATTTTCCCGCCCCGAAGTGGCGCGCATCCTGATCGAGGCGATGCGTCCGTGACCGCCGCCGCCGAACCGAATGCCGGGCTGGCGCTGCCCGCCGGCGCCGGAGCGGAGGCGATCCTGGCCGCGGCCTTCGCCCAATGGGGCGAGGGCGTGGTGCTGGTGACCTCCTGGCAGGCCGAAGGCATGGTCCTGGTGGACATGATCGCCCGCTTGGGCTTCCGCCCGCGGGTGTTCACCATTGACACCGGACGCCTGCCGGAGGAAACCCACGCCTTCATGGCGGAGGTGCAGCGCCGCTACCGCCTGCGGCTGCAAGTTGCCGCGCCGCGACCGGAGGAGATCGCCGCGTTGGTCGGCGACCGCGGCGCCAATGCGTTTTATCAGGGACCCCTGGACCGCCATCTCTGCTGCGAAATTCGCAAGTCCCGGGTCCTGGACCGGCTGCTGCGCCCCGCGCCCGACGCAGCTTCAGTCGCCGCCCCGGTCCCCGCCCCGATCGCCGCCCCGGTCGTAGCATGGATCACCGGACTGCGCCGCGGCCAAGGGCCGGCGCGCCACCAAGTGCAACCCGTCGCGCCGGATGCGCGCCACCCCGGCCTGTGGCGGCTCGCCCCGCTGGCGCCGTGGAGCGAGGCGCAGGTCGAGGACTACACCCGCCGCCACGCCGTCCCGCGCCACCCGCTCTACGCCCGCGGCTTTCGCAGCATCGGCTGCGCCCCCTGCACCCGGCCTACCGCCCCGGGAGAATCCCCCCGCGCCGGCCGCTGGTGGTGGGAACGGGAAGAGAGAAAAGAATGTGGTCTGCATGACCCGGCCCGCCCGCCGCAGTTTGACGTCGCCCTGGCCGGTTTACTATCCCTTGCAACAGGAGAATCCCTAGTCTCGTGAGTGAAACCGCCACCGCATCCCGCCCGGCCGCGCCCCAAGCCGCCGCGGCAACCGCCCCCGCCTTCACCCTCTGGTTTACCGGCCTGAGCGGCGCGGGCAAATCCACCATCGCCAACCTCCTGGCGCAGCGCCTGGTCGCCAGCGGCCGCAAGGTGGAGGTGCTGGACGGCGATGTCGTCCGCACTCATCTCTCAAAGGGCCTCGGCTTCAGCCGCGAGGACCGCGACACCAACATCCGCCGCATCGGTTTCGTCTGCCAAATGCTGAATCGCCATGGCGTCGTGGCCATCGCCGCCGCCATCTCGCCCTATCGTTCGGTGCGCGACGAGGTGCGGGCTCAGACGCCCAACTTCGTCGAGGTGCACGCCCGCTGCGCCCTGGATACGCTGGTCCAGCGCGACGTAAAGGGCTTGTACGCCAAGGCGCTGCGCGGCGAAATCCAGCAGTTCACCGGCGTCTCGGATCCCTATGAGGAGCCGCTCCGCCCCGAGGCCAGCTTCGACAGCGGGGCGGAAACACCGGAGGCCAGCGCCGACCGGATCTGGGCGGCATTGGTACAATTGGGCCTCGTTTAACCGCCGCGGCCGCTGGCACGCCGCCGGAAGGGTCGCCGCCATTGCTCCTGGATTTGCATTCCCATTCCACCGCCTCCGACGGCCGGCTGCCGCCGGAGGCGGTGGTGAACGCCGCCGTGGCGGCGGGGCTGGAGTGGTGGGCGCTGACCGACCACGACACCATGGATGGCGTCGCCGCGGCGGAAACCGCTTTGGCCGCCACCGCCGGCCCCACGCCCCGCTTCATTCCCGGCGCCGAACTCAGCACCCGCTGGCAAGACCATTCCACCCATCTGCTCGCCTATTTTCCGCATTTCACCGGCGACTGGCGGCAACAGCCCGCCGCCACGGCCTGGTTGGACTGGCTGGCGGAGTTGCGCCAGCGGCGCGCCGAACGCAACCTGGCCATGCTGGAGAAACTGGAGCGCAGCGGCATTTCCTTTCCCCCGGCCAGCTTGGGCGGCGGGCGGCCCGCCGCCGCGCTAGGCCGCAATCACATCGCCCAGGCCCTGATTGCCGGCGGCTGGGCCGCGACCGTGCCGGAGGCGTTTGCGAAATATCTCACCCCCGGCGCGCCCGCTTGGGTGCCGCTGCGCGGGGTGGAAACACCGGAAGCCATCGCCCGCGTCCGCGCCGCCGGCGGCTTGCCCGGACTGGCCCACCCCAGCCGCCTGCACTTCGATTGGCGGCCGCATCTGCCGGAGTTGGCGGGCGCGGGCCTAGCGTTCCTCGAGGCTTGGTATCCCACCCACGACGCCGCCCAGGTCGAGGACTATCGCCACCTGGCGGCGGAAAACCGCCTGCACGCCAGCGGCGGCACCGACTTCCACGCCCGGCCCGGGGAGCAGCTTGGCGCCACCATCCCCACCGCCGCCTTGGATTGGCTGGCGGCCTAGCGCCGTTCTTCGCCGCCCATCCACGCCCGCCCGGCTCGCACGCCCGCAAGTGCTCCGCGCCGGCGGTCAGCTGTCATCAAGTTGTAACCGTTTCCCTCCCGCCGCTTTGCCAAGCTACACTTATGGCGCGGTGGTGGGGCGCTCCGCTCAACCCAGCCGAGAGGCCCCCCAGACCTGCCGCGCCGCAGATCTTGGCCGATTGCAAGGAGCCCGCATGTTCCCGTCTCGTTCCGCCCGTTCCCATCGCCTGCGCCGCGTCCCCTTGGCGGCGATACTAGCCGCCGCCCTGGCCGTTCCCCTGCTCTGGGCCGCGCCCACCGTCAACCTGCTGGAGACCGGTTCCAGCCTCCTCTATCCACTCTTCAACATTTGGCTGCCGGCCTATCACCGCTCCCATCCCAACGTGCGGATCACCACCCAATCCACCGGCAGCGGCACCGGTATTTCGGAGAGCATTACGGGCCTCGCGCAGATCGGTGCTTCCGATGCCTACATGAGCCCGGCGTTGGAGCGCATGCATCCCGGGATGCTCAATATCCCCTTGGCGATTTCCATGCAGATGGTCAACTACAATCTGCCCGGCTTGAACCGCCGCCACCTGCGGCTGAGCGGACCGGTATTGGCGGACATTTATTCCGGTCGCATCGTGCAATGGAACGACGCTGCCATCCGCCGCCTGAATCCCGGCGTTCAGCTCCCCGGCCACGCCATCATTCCGGTGCACCGCACCGACGGCAGCGGCGATACTTTCATCTTCACTCAGTATCTTTCCTTCAGCACTCCCTCCTGGGCCAATAGCGTCGCCTTCGGCACCACGGTCAGCTGGCCCGCCGTCTCCGGCGGCTTGGGCGCCGAGGGCAACCCGGGCATGGTCACGGCGGTGCACGACAATCCGTATTCCATCGCCTACATTGGGACCAGCTATGAAGACGCCATTCACCGTGACGGATTGGGCATCGCGGCCCTGAAAAACCGCGCCGGCAAGTTCGTGCTGCCCACCGCGCGCACGGCCAAGGCGGCGGCTTCGAAGATGGTGCCGAAAACGCCGAAGAATGAGCGCATCAGCCTGATCTTCGCCCCCGGCGCGGATTCCTACCCGATCATCAATTACGAATACGCCATCGTGAATCGCCGCCAGCCCTCGGCGCAAACCGCCGCCGCCCTGCGCGATTTCTTCAATTGGGCCATCAGCCCGACCGGAGGTAACGCGCCGCGCTTCATCAATCGCGTGCACTTCGTTCCCCTGCCGCCACCGGTGGTGCGGCTCAGCCGGGCGCAGATCGCCCAAATCCAGTAAGCCGGCGCACCGCGCGGCGCCCCACGTCTGGCGGGGCGCCGCACCGGCCGCCTGACGCGCATGTTCAAGCTCGTAACCTTTCGCCGTTTTACCGCCGTGTTGGGCGGCGTGGTGGCCGCCGTGCTGGTGGCGGTGGTGGTGTTTTTCGTCATTTATGCCTGGCCGGCGATCCGGCTCAATGGCTGGCATTTTTTCACCAGCAACACCTGGAACCTCGGCAACCTCTACGCCAACCCGATCGAGCGCAACGGCCGGATGATTCTGCCCGGCGCGCACTACGGCATTCTCTTCCTCATCGCCGGCACGCTGCTCAGCACGCTGATCGCGGTGGTGTTGGCGGTACCCATCGGCGCCATGGCGGCGGTCTTCCTGGCCGAATGCGTGCCCTCCCAGCTCCGCACCGCCGTTTCCTTTTTCGTCGAACTGCTGGCGGCCATTCCCAGCGTGGTCTTCGGCTTGTGGGGTTATGTCGTGGTCATCCCGTTTCTGGGCCACCACGTCTACCCCTGGATGACGGCGCACCTCGGCTTTCTGCCCTTCCTTTCCGGTGCTCCAGGCAGCGGCTATGGTTTGCTGACGGCGGGCTTGGTGCTGGCCCTGATGATCGTTCCGCTGATCACCGCCACCGTGCGCGACGCCTTGGTCAGCCAGTATCGCGGCTTGCGCGACGCCGCCCTCGCGCTCGGCGCCACGCGCTTTGAAACCCTGTGGACGGTGCAGCTCCCCGCCACCCGCCGCGTGCTGGTCGGCTCCGGCATCCTAGCCACCGGCCGGGCGCTGGGGGAAACCATGGCGGTCCTGATGATTAGCGGCAATGCCCTCAACTATTTGCCGCGCAACATCTACTCGCCCATCTCCACCATGGCTTCCTTCATCGTCTCCCAGTTGGATAGCGCTTTACAGGATCCCACCGGCTTGGCCGTGCGCTCCTTGGGTGAGGTGGCGCTGGCTCTGTTGCTGATCGCCGTGGTGGTGAATGGCGCGGCGCGGCTGTTGCTCTACTACCAAGATCGCACCACGGGGACGACCAGCTAATGGCCGCCGCCTCCGCGTCCACCTTCGTCCCGCCCCGCCAGCGCCGCCGCTTGCGGCGGCGGCTCACCGACGGCCTCGGCTGGACGGTGAGCACGGTGGCGTTTCTCCTGTTGGGCGCGGCCACGATTTCCATTTTTTGGGCCATCGCCGCCCGCGGCGCCCATGCCCTCCATCTGGCCATCTTCACCCAGGTCACCCAAGGCACCGCCGGCGGCCTGCTCAACGCCATCGAAGGCACGCTGCTGCTGGCTGTCGGCGGTTTGCTGTTGGCGATCCCGCCGGGAATGGCGGCGGGCATCTTTTTGGCCGAGTTCGGCGCCTCCCGCTTTGCTCCCGTGCTGCGCTTCATGTCCGACGTGCTGGTCGGCCTGCCCTCCATCGTGGTCGGCTACTTCGTCTACATCGTCGCGGTGGTGGATTTGGGCTGGGGCTTTTCCGCCTTGGCCGGCGCCATCGCACTGGCCATCATTTCCCTGCCCTACATCACCCGCACCAGCGAAATGGCGTTCCGCCAGGTGCCCGCCGACATGCGCGATGCCGCCCGCGCCTTGGGCGCCACGGACGGCCATGTGATTCTGCGCATCTGCCTGCCCATCGCCGCCTCCAGCGTGCTCACCGGCGTGCTGCTGGCTTTGGCGATTTCGGTTGGCGAAACGGCGCCCTTGCTGTACACCGCCGGCTGGTCGAACTACACCTGGAACGGCCACCTCACCCATGAGCCGGTCGGCTATTTGACCTACGCCATTTGGGCCTTCATCACCGAGCCGTTCCAAAGCGCGCATGCCCTGGCCTATGCCGCCGCGCTGCTGGTCAGCGCTTTCGTGCTGGTCATCAGCATCGCCTCCCGCATGCTGATGGCCGCCTCCCGCCGCCACAGCCGCTAGCGCGCCAAGCCGCTCCCCCCGCGACAACCGGCGCCTCGGGCGGCTCCGCATGCCCCCATGCGGGCAACCCCCTCGGCGGCGGGGACTTCCCTGCTCTTATGTCCGCCCTACCCGTGTTTTTTCGCGGCCGTTCCGCGCACACCATCTCCGACGTGATCGTGGACACGCTGCTGGATTGGGGCGTGGACACCATCTTTGGCCTGCCCGGCGACGGCATCAACGGCATGTTCGAGGCGCTGCGCCAAAGGGCCGAGCGCATTCGCTTCATTCAGGTACGGCATGAGGAAGCCGCCGCCTTCATGGCCGCCGCGCATTTTAAATACACCGGCCGGCTCGGCGTCTGCATCGCCACCTCCGGCCCCGGCGCCATTCACCTGCTCAACGGCTTGTATGACGCCAAGCTGGATGACGCGGCCGTACTGGCCATCACCGGCCAGACCTACAGCGACCTGAAGGGCTCGCATTACCAGCAGGAAGTGAACCTGCTGCAACTGTTCAGCGACGTCGCCGGCTATAACGAGGGCATCTGGAACGCCGGCCAAGCCGAAATGGTCACCGACCTGGCCTGCCGCCACGCGGTCAGCAAGAGCACCGTCGCCCACATCAGCATTCCGGTGGATGTGCAGGACCTGCCTCCCAAGGAAAAGCCTTCGCTGATGAAGCCGGCGATGACCCATACCTCCGCCGCGCGCAGCCGCTATGTCACGGTGCCCGCCGAGGATGATCTGCGCCGCGCCGCCGACCTGCTGAATCGCGGCAAACGCGTGGCCATCTTGGCCGGCAAGGGCGCCATCGGCGCGCGCCAGGAGCTGATCGCCGTGGCTGAGCGCCTCTCCGCTCCGGTCATCAAGGCGCTGCTCGGCAAGGAAGTCATTCCCGACGACCATCCCCTGAACGCCGGCGGCCTGGGGCTGATCGGCACCGCCCCCGCCGAGGACGCGATGGAGGAATGCGACACCCTGTTCCTCGTCGGCACTTCCTTCCCGTATACGGCCTGGCTGCCGGAGAAGCGCGACGTCACCGGCGTGCAGTTGGACCTCCGCCCGGAACGCATCGGCCTGCGTTTCCCGGTCCAGGCCGGTTTGGTCGGCGACGCCGCCGCCACGCTGCGCGCCCTGCTGCCCCAGCTGAAGCGCCACCGCGATGGCTTGCTGAAGAAAACCCAGCGGCGGATGAAGGACTGGAACGCCTTGATGCGCCAGCGCGGCGCCGACCCCAAGCGCCCGATGCGCCCCGAGGTGGTGGCCCGCGCGCTCAGCGAACTGGCGCCCCGCGACGCGGTCATCAGTTGCGACTGCGGCACCGTCACCACTTGGCTGGCGCGCCAGTTCAATATCCGCGGCGAGCAAAAATGGGGCCTGGCCGGCAACCTGGCCACCATGGCCCCCGGCCTGCCCTACGCCATCGCCGCCGCCGTCGCCTTCCCGCGGCGCAAATCCATCGCCTTCGTCGGCGACGGCGCCTTCACCATGCTGATGGGCGAGTTCGTCACCGCCGTCAAATACCAGCTGCCCATCACCGTCGTGCTCATCAAGAACAACACCTTGGGCCAGATCAAATGGGAGCAGATGGTCTTCCTCGGCAATCCGGAATACCAATGCGAGTTGCAGCCCATCCAATTCGCCGCCTATGCCCGCGCTTGCGGCGGCCTGGGATTCACCGTCGAGGACCCGGCGCAAGTCCGCGCCGTGCTGCGCCAGGCGCTGGAGGCCAATAAGCCGGCTCTGGTCGAATGCGTCACCGACCCCTTCGAGCCGCCCATGCCCGCCAAGGCGACGGCCAAGCAAGGCCTGGGGCTGGCCGAGGCGCTGGCCCGCGGCGAGCCCCATCGCGGCCGCATCGCACTGACGCTGTTCCGCGACAAGATCACCGAACTGAAGCGCTGAGCCCCGAGGCCGCCATGGACCTGACGTTTCCTTACCCCGGCATCGGGCCGGTCTCCCTCCCCGACTCTAATCTGCTCGGCGTGTTCGCTCCGCGCCATCCGCCGATTCCCGCCGAGCCCGCGCTGATCGAGCAAGCATTGGCCCAGCCCATCGGCGCCGCCCGGCTGCGCGACCTGGCGCGGCCGGGATTTCGCGTGCTGCTCCTCAGCGACGACCACACCCGCGGCACGCCGGTGGCCCGGCTGCTGCCCTGGATCAGCGCCGAGTTGGAGGCCGCCGGCGTGCGCGACGCGGATATCGAGGTCCTGATCTGCAAGGGCTCGCACCGCCCCATGACCGAGGCGGAACTCGCGGACAAGCTGGGCGGTGAACGCCACCGCTTTCGCGTGTACCAGCACGACTATCTCAATGCCGCCGAGTTGCACGATTGGGGCGCGCTGCCCGACGGTTTTCCCGTGGTCGCCAACAGCCTGCTGCGCCACCGCGACCTGGTGATCGGCCTCGGGCACATCGGCATCCATCGCATCAAGGGATTCTCCGGCGGCGCCAAAATCGTCTTTCCCGGCTGCGCCGGCTACGCCTCCGCCGCCGCCAACCATTGGGCCGGCGCCCAGCGCTGGTCGGAACAGTTGATGGGCGTCCGCGACAATCCGTTGCGCGAGCGCATTGACGCCGCCGCCCGCCGCGCCGGCCTGAATTACATCGTCAATGTCGTGCTTGCCGGCGGCGCCCTGGCCGCCGACGTGTACGCGGTGGAATTGCCGCGCCGCGCCGACATCGTCATCGTTGAATCCAAGCCCGCCGATCGCGACTTCTGGCAATCCGCCAAGGGCATCTATTCCGGCACCATGGCCGTCCAGCGCAACGGCAGCCTCATCCTGGTCACGTCCTCGCCGGAAGGCGTCGCCGGCGAACAACTCGGCGCTCGCCCCAAGGCCGCCTAACGCCCCGGCGCGCATTCCCCGCCCCGCTTTGCCGCGGGCGGGTCGCCCTACGGATTTCGCCGCCTCCTTGCGCCCGCTTTGCCCGGCCAAACCGCGCGGCCCCCGCGACCCGAAGAATGTTGCATTCCGGACTGCAAACGCATGAAGACAAAGCATCGAGCGTGCAACATGGCCGGCTCGATTGGGGCGCATTTTCATCGCGGGATTTCACTCCCGTTGCCGCCGCGTGGATGACCCATACGCCGCCGCTCTCGACCCTCCGCTCCGCCCGCCATCCCCAGGCTCAGGTCGTCGCCAGCACCTCCCTTGCCGCGCGCTGCCCGCTGGCCAGCGCCCCATGCACGGTGGCATGGTGGCCGTGCGCCTCCGTTGCCTCCCCGGCGAAAAACAGCGTGGATGCCAGCGGTTTGGCCAAATCCGCGAACGCCCCCGCACCCCCCGCCAGAGCATAGCTGTACGCACCGGCGGAAAAGCGATCCCGCTGCCAATCATGCGCATGCACGCCCAATAGCTCCCCTCGCACCCGCCGCTCGCTCCAGCCGGTGATCGCCGCCAAGGTTTCCACCGCGGCCGCCGCCAACCCCGCCCCGCGCGGCATGGCCCACAGGGCCGGTCCCGCCGCCCAAGCCGTCAGTTGCGGCGCCTGGTTCGGTCCCAGCCACCACGCCCGCAAGGCCGCCTGCGGCGCGAAGGTGAACGTACCGGCGGCATATCCCGCATGTAGCTGCCGTCCGCGCCAAAACCGCCGCCGGAACCGCAGCACCAGCCGTACCGCCGGCCCCATCGCCAGGCCCGCCAAAGCGGCGCGCTTTTCCGCCAGCGCCGGCGCGAACTCCACCGCCGCCGCGGCGCGGACGCCCTGCAATATGGACAGCGGCAGCGTCACCACCGCCTGCGTGCCGCGGTGCAGCTGCCCGCCCGCGGTCACCGTCACCGCTCCCGGGGCCCACCGCACCGCCGAGACCACGGCGCCGGCCTGAATGCGCACCCCCGCCTGCCGGCACTCCGCCGCCAGCCGCGTGACCAGCGGCCCATAGCCCGCCGCCAGCCGATAGCTTTGGCCGCCGCCGATCGCCCGTTCGGCGCGCAACCCCAGGATCAATGACCGCAGGCTGATGCTCCCCGGATCGGCGGCGTGAAAACCCTCGATATACGCCCGCGCCATCGCCGCCTGTTCCGGCGGCAGCCGCGCCTCCGCCAGCCAGTCCGCGAAGGGCCGGTCCCGCCGCGGCGGCGGCGTTGCCGCCAGCCGCTCCTGCCATCCCCATCCCGGCGCGACCCTCTCATCGCCGGTTTCCGCCCAGCCCCATTCCCCGCCCACCGCCTCCACCGCCTGATGCCCTGCCGCCGCGCGCCCGAGGATCTCCGGCGCCCGGCCGTGAATGAACTCCGCCCCCAACTCCACCGGCCAGGCCCAGCCCCGCGGCCGCCGTGTCCAGATGCGCCCGCCCAACCGCCGCCGCGCCTCCAGCAGCAACACCCGCCGCCCGCCCCGCGCCAGCGCGCCGGCCGCCGCCAGCCCCGCCGCTCCGCCGCCGATCACGATGACCTCGCCGCCCATGCCACCTCCATGCCACCTCTATGCTAGCGGCCCGCCCTGCCATCCGCCCTCGCTTCCATCGCACCGCCCCGCTACAATGCGGCATAGTCACTTCGGGGGCAATCATGGACTCCGCGCGCGTTGGAATATATGTCCGCCTGCAAGCCAAGCCCGGCCAAGAGGCGGCGCTACAGCGATTTCTCTGTGAGGGTTTGAGCCTGGCGGAAGATGAGCCGGCCACCACCGCCTGGTTCGCCATTCGCATGGCCCCCGCCACCTTTGGCATCTTTGATGTGTTTCCCAACGAAGCTGGCCGCAAGGCGCATCTATCCGGACCCATCGCCGCGGCGCTGATGGCCAAGGCCGACGAGCTGTTGGCCGAGCCGCCCCGCATCGAGCAGTTGGACGTTCTAGCCGCCAAACTCCCGTAACCGACCCGCGGGCGCCAACGCCAACCCCGATCCGCTCTCTTCCCAACCCATTGAATGGCGCGGTCCCTGCGACCGGACTCCCGGCCCTCCTGGCGCTGCGATCCGGCGCCGCAGTGCCGCGTGACCGTGCCATCCTGAGGAGGACGCGCGGCGCCAGCACCTGCGCGCGCCTCGCCGGGCCATGTCCGCCTCCTCCGCCCACTCCCTTCCCCGCCGCTTTGCCGAACATTGGGACCGGCAGGCGTGGCTGCGGCCGGGCCAACGGTTGGCCGTGGCGGTTTCCGGGGGCTCGGATTCCTTGGCGCTGCTGCTGCTGCTCCGGCGCCACGCCGAGCGCCGGCGCCTGCAACTGAGCGTGGCCCATTTTCATCATGGGCTGCGGGCGGAGGCCGATGCCGACGCTGAGTTCGCCGCCTGCTGGGCGCGGCGGCTAGCCCTGCCCTTTTGGCTCTGCCGTGCCACCGCGCTGCGCCCGGAGATGCCCAACTTGGAGGCGGCCGCCCGCCGCCGGCGATACCGGTTTTTCTCCCGCCTATTGGCCATCTCACCCCCCGCCACCGACGCCGTGGCCACCGGGCATACCGCCGACGACCAGGCGGAAACCGTGCTGCTGCGCCTGTTGCGGGGCACCGGACCCAGCGGATTGAGTGCCATCCAGCCCGTGTTGCGCGCCGGGCGCGGGCGTATCCTCCGGCCCCTGCTGCCCTTCCATCGCGACGAATTGCAAGCCTGGCTGCGGGCCGAGGGCGCGCGCTGGCGGGAGGACGCCAGCAACCGCGACTCCCGCCGCCGGCGGAACCGCATCCGCCACGAGCTTTTGCCCGCCCTGGAGCGCGAGTACAATCCCCGCCTGCGCCGGCGATTGGCGGCGTTGGCGGAGCTGGTTCAGGCGGAAGAACAGGTGTGGGCGGAGCTGACACTGCAAGACCGCTGTTTGGCGGCGCCCATGGAGGGCGCCGGCCTTCAGGTGGAAACCGCCCGCCTAGCCGCCTTGCCCCTGGCCCGGCTGCGGCGGCTGCTGCGCGCTTGGGCGGAGGAAGGCGGCCGTGACGCTGTGTGCGATTTCATCCACTTGCAAGCGGTCACGGAGGCAATTCACGCCGCCGCCGGCGCCGCTCCCCCCAACCGCCCGCGGCACTACCGGCTGGGCGGCCAGATGCTGCGCATTACCCCGCGCTGGGTCTGGCTGCGGCCTGCGTACGATGCCCGCGGCGTTATACTGAAGCCATAGCATCCCCGCCGTATGCCGTACCGCCGCCCCCGGCGCTCTTGCCGCTGGGCCATGCATGTTCGGCTGCGAGGATGGGATCGCTGACCGGCACGCGGAGCAGCCGATTTGAGTTCCACCGTTAAAACTGTCGTTCTCTGGGTCGTAATGATCGCCGCCGCGGTGTTGCTGTGGCAGATGATGCGCAGCGGCATGGGCGGAAGCTCGTCCAAAACCCTTAACTTCACGCAGTTCATGGCCGACGCCCAGTCCGGGCAGGTCGCCAACGTCACCATTGAGGGCGACACCGCCAGTGGGCAACTGAAGAACCAGCAAAAGTTCAACACCGTCGTCCCCACCAACTACCCCGACCTGTACACGATCCTGACGCAGAAGGGCGTCTCGGTCACCATCAAGCAGAGTTCCAGCGGCGCATGGTTCGACATCATGATCAACGCGCTGCCGTTCCTGCTGATCATCGCCCTGTGGATCTTCTTCATGCGGCAGATGCAGACGGGCGGGAACAAAGCCATGTCGTTCGGCAAGAGCCGCGCCCGATTGCTGTCGACGCAGCAGAAGAAGGTGACCTTCAAGGACGTCGCCGGAGTGGATGAAGCCAAGGAAGAACTGCGCGAAATTATCGAGTTCCTGAAGGAACCGCAGAAATTCCAGAAGCTAGGCGGACGCATTCCCAAGGGCGTGCTCTTGGTCGGCCCCCCGGGCACGGGCAAAACGCTGCTGGCCCGCGCCATCGCCGGCGAAGCCAACGTGCCGTTCTTCTCCATCTCCGGCTCCGATTTCGTCGAGATGTTCGTCGGCGTCGGCGCCAGCCGGGTGCGCGACCTCTTCGAGCAAGGCAAGAAGAACGCCCCCTGCATCATCTTCATTGATGAAATTGACGCCGTCGGCCGCCACCGTGGCGCCGGGCTAGGCGGCGGCCACGACGAGCGGGAGCAAACCCTCAACCAGCTCTTGGTGGAGATGGACGGCTTCGAAAGCAACGAAGGCGTCATTCTGATCGCCGCCAGCAACCGGCCCGACGTTTTGGATCCCGCGCTGCTGCGCCCCGGCCGCTTCGACCGGCGGGTGGTGGTGCCGCGGCCGGACGTGAAGGGGCGCGAAGACATTCTCCGCGTGCACGCGCGCAAGGTCCCGCTGAGCGAGGAAGTGGACCTGGCGATTTTGGCCAGGGGCACGCCCGGTTTCAGCGGCGCCGATCTGGCAAATCTGGTCAATGAGGCCGCGCTGAACGCCGCCCGCCACAACCGCAAAATGGTGATGATGGGCGACTTCGAGGGCGCCAAGGACAAGGTGCTGATGGGCGCCGAGCGGCGCAGCCTGATCATCAGCGACGAGGAAAAGCGCAACACCGCGTATCACGAGGGCGGCCACGCGCTGGTGGCGGCGATGATGCCCCACTCCGACCCGCTGCACAAGGTCACCATTATTCCCCGCGGCATGGCCCTGGGCGTGACCATGCAGCTGCCCACCGATGACAAACACACCTACACCCGGGAGTATCTGGAGTCCCGGCTGGCGGTGATGATGGGCGGCCGCGTGGCGGAAGAGCTGTACATGCACCACATGACCACCGGCGCCGGCAACGACATCGAGCAGGCGACGGACATGGCCCGCAAAATGGTCTGCGAATGGGGCATGAGCGAGCTGGGCCCGCTCACCTTCGGCAAGAAGGAAGAGCAGATCTTCCTGGGCCGGGAGATCGCCCAGCACCGCGATTTTTCCGAGGACACCGCCATCCGCATTGACCAGGAAGTGCGCCGGCTGGTGATGGACGGCTACCAAAAGGCCCGCACCATCCTCGGCGAGCACGGCGAGACGCTGCACCGCCTGGCGGAGGCTCTGCTGGAGCGCGAATCGCTCGACGCCAACGAGATCAAGCTGATCATTGACGGCAAGCCGCTGCCGCCGATGCCCACCCCAGTGCCCGCCAGCACCGAACCGCCGCCCAGCGGCAAACCCGAAGCGGCGCGTCCGGAGCCGGCGCGCGGTCCCGTCGTGGCGCCCCCCGCCCCCGCCTAACCCGCCGCTGGGAGCGCCGGCATCTTGCCGGCACTGGGGCACTGGGCCGCCGCAATCCTGCCGGCGTGTTCGCTCCATCAGCTCCGCGGAATGGGCCTTCAACCCCGGCGGAGTACCAAGGACGCCGGAGACAAGCTGGAACGCATATTCCGCGCGCCGCCGCCCGCCCCGCCTACCTCGCCGCCCGCCGCTCCCGCAGCCAGGCAAATAACACCGGCACCAGGATGAGCACATTGATCGCGGAGCTGACCATGCCGCCCACGATCGGGGCGGCGATGGGCTTCATCACATCGCTGCCCACACCGGTCTCCCAAAGCAATGGTCCCAGGCTGGCTAACACCACCGCGACCGTCATCAGCTTGGGCCGCAGCCGCAGCACCGCGCCTTCCATGGTGGCCGCCTCCACGTCCGCGGCGGCCATGGCTCGGGCCTCGCGCGCGCATTGGGCGCGGCGGCGCTCATACGCCACATTCAGATAGATCATCATCACCACCGCCGTCTCCACCGCGATGCCGAACAAGTCAATGTAGCCGACCCAGACGGCCACGCTGAACTCGAAGTGCATCGCCCATTGCAGCAGCAACCCGCCGGTGAGGGCGAAAAAGGTCGGGATCAGCAAAAGGACCGCCTCGGCGGCGGAGCGGAAAATGAGGTAGAGCAAAAAGAAGATCAGGAAAACGACGATGGGCAGAATCAATTCCAATCGCTTCGCGGCGCGCTGCTCGAAGTTGTATTCTCCGGACCAGTGATAGCTGTAACCGGCCGGCAGCGCCAGACGGCGGCGCAGTAGGCGGTTGGCGGCGGAGACAAAACCGCCGTAGTTTTGGGTTTTCAGATCGAAGAACACATAGGCCGTGAGCTGGCCGCCCTCGTCGCGGATCATGGTCGGGCCGCGGGAGAAATATACCGACGCCACCTCGCCCAGCGGGATCTGCGCCCCGGTTGGGGTGGCGATGACCACCTGTTCCAATTTCGGCAGGTCATCGCGGAAGTCGCGGCTATAGCGCACGTTGACGGGGAAGCGCTTGCGCCCGTCAATGACCGTGGCGATATCCTCGCCGCCGATGCCGGATTCCACCGCCCTCTGCACCGCGGCGATGGTTAGGCCATAGCGGGCCGCGATCGCGCGGTGCACGTGAATATTGATATAGAAACCCTGCGCCACCCGTTCGGCGAAGATGGATGCCACCTGCGGCATGGCCGCCAGCAGTTTCTGCACGCGCAGCCCCAGGGCCTGGATGCCCTCGAGGCTTGGGCCCTGAATCTTCATTCCCACCGGCGTTTTGATTCCAGTCAGCTCCATGTCCAGCCGGTTTTCCACCGGCATGGTCCAGTTGTTGGTGATGCCCGGAAACTGCAGCTTGGCGTCCATGGCGGCGATCAGCCGGTTGTAGGTCATGCCGCGCGGCCAATCGCGCCGCGGCTTGAGCATGATGGTGGTGTCGTACATGCTCATCGGAGCGTTGTCGGTCGCGCTGTTGGAGCGGCCCACCGTGCCGAAGACGCTGCGCACTTCGGGGAAGCGCCGGAGGATGCGGTCCTGGCGCTGCAGCAGTTGCGTCGCGCTGGTGATGGAAATGCCGGGCAGGGCGGTCGGCATATAGAGCGCCGAACCCTCATACAGCGGCGGCATGAATTCGCTGCCCAGGCGCGCCGCCAAGGGCAGCACCGCGGCCAGGAACGCGAGATTGATGAGGATGGTCAGCCGCTTATGCCGCAGGCACCAGCGCAGCACGGGCCGGTACACGGCTTGCGTGCAACGGGAGATGGGGTTGTGCTCCTCGGCGCGCAGCTTGCCGCGGATCAATAGCGGCATCAGCGCCGGCACCAGGGTGATCGCCAGGAGCGAGGAAATTCCAATGGCCAGCGTCTTGGTCCACGCCAAGGGGCTGAACATCCTCCCTTCCTGTGCTTGCAGCAGGAAGACCGGCAGGAACGAAAGCACGATGATCACCAGGCTGAAAAACAGCGCCGGGCCGACTTCCTTGGCGGCCGCGATCAGCGCCTCCAATCGTTCCCCGGCGCTGAGCGCGCGCGCCTGCCCCGCCCGCGGCGCCGGCTCGGCGAGGGCCACACCGCCTAGGCCGGTCGCTGCCGCTTCCTCCGGGCCGGCCCCTGGGTACGCTGCGGGGCCGCGCCCCGCCGGTGGGGGCGCTGACGTTATGGCCCCGCTGCCGGGATCGGTTCCCGCCTCCCCCGGCGGCGGCGAGTGCTGGGCCTCCGCCATGCGCCGATGGCCGTTCTCGACCATGACAATGGCCGCGTCCACCAAGACGCCGATGGCCAGCGCCAGCCCGCCCAGGGACATGATGTTGGAGCCGACGTGGAGGTAGTACATCGGCAGAAAGGTCACGATGACGGCGATGGGAATGGTGAGGATGGGAATGAGGGCGGAGCGGAAATGCAGCAGGAAGATGATGATCACCAGGCTGACAATGATCAGTTCCTCGATGAGGTCGCGCCGGAGCGTGCCGATGGACTTCTTGATCAGGCCGGAGCGGTCATAACCGCTGACCACCTCGACTCCCGGGGGCAGCGACGGCGCGATCGCCTGCAACTTGGCTTTCACCGCATGAATCACCTGAAGCGCGTTCTGGCCGTAGCGCATGACGATGATGCCGCCCACGGTCTGCCCCTCGCCGTCCCAGTCGGCGGCTCCTTCGCGGATGTCGGGGCCGAAGCTGACCGTGCCCAGATCCCGCACCAGCACCGGCGTTCCGTCCACCACCGCCACCGGCGTCTCCGCCAGGTCCCGCAGGGAATGGATGTAGCCCAAGCCGCGGATCAGATAATTCGCGCCGCTCATCTCCAGCTCCCGCCCGCCGACCTCATTGCTGCTGGCGCGGACGCGGTCAATCACCGTTTGCAGCGAGATGCCGTATGCGCGAAGTTTGTTGGGATCGAGCTTGACCTGATACTGGCGCACGTAACCTCCGATGGTCGCCACCTCGGCTACGCCCGGGACCGTCTCCAACTGGTAGCGCAGGTACCAGTCCTGAAGGCTGCGGAGATTGGCCAGGCTGAGATTGTGCGCCTTGTCCACCAGGGCATACTCGAAGACCCAGCCCGCACCGGTGGCATCCGGACCCAGCACCGGATGCACCCCCGCCGGCAGCTGCCCCGAGACCTGCTGCAAGTACTCCAAGACGCGCGAACGGGCCCAGTACAGGTTGGTGCCGGAATGAAAAACCACGAAGACGTAGCTGTCGCCGAACATGGTCTGGGCGCGCACCGCCTTCACGCGCGGCGCGGAAAGGAACGTCGTGACCAGGGGATAAGTCACCTGGTCCTCGATGATGCTCGGCGGCTCGCCGGCCCAGCGCGTATGCACGATGACCTCGACGTCGGAGATGTCGGGCAGCGCGTCCAGCGCTGTATGGCGCAGCGCCCAGACGCCCGCCAGCACCAGCAGGATCACCAGGGTGAACACCAAGAAGCGGTTGCGGGCGCACCAGTCAATCAGCCGGGAGATCATGCCTACGTCCCTCCGCCGCTGAGCCGCAGTTGCCGGCTTGCGATCACCCGTCCGTTACGCTGCGCCGTCACGGTAACTTGCCAGGCGCCGCCGCTGGGCAGTTGAATGGTTCCGGCGTAGGCGCCTCCCCCTTGGTCTTCCAGGACGGCTTGGGCGTGCTCCGCGGCCATGCCCATGGCTGGCATGGCGGGCAGGTAAAACATCACGGTCACCTGGGCGCCGGCGATGCCCTGGCCGCCCGGGCCGGCCAGCCGGACGGTCAACTGGTTATTCCCCTTGGCCGGCGCCGAGGGGCGGGTGGCCAGCATAATGCGCGCCCGCGCCGTGGCGGGCTGGCGGGCGTTGGCGCCGACGCCGGGGGGCGGTGGAACAAAGCCGCCCAGCGCGGCCTGCAGCTGGCTTTCGGAATCAATCAGGAAGTTGGCGCTGGTGACCACGCGCTGGCCTGCCCGCAGGCCGCTGCGTACGACGAAGGCGCCGGAAACCCGGGGGCCGAGCTGGACCAACGTCGGCGCCAAATACCCGCCGCCCTGGTCCACGAACACGATGTTTTGCGTGCCCGTCTGCAGGACCGCATTGGCGGGGATGGTGAGCTGGCGGCCCAGCGGAATATGGATTGCGGCGTTCACGAACATGCCCGGCGTCAGCTGCAGCCGAGGATTGGCGAACACCAGACGGGCGGGAATGGTACGCGTGGCGGTTTGCACGATGGGATTGACATAGTCCACCCGGCCGCGGAAAATGCGCCCGGGATAGGCGTCCACCGTCAGCGTCACCGGCTCGCCCACGCGCAGCAGGCCGGCGTCGTTCTGGAACACCTGGACGTTGACCCACACTTTCGACAGGTCGGCAACGGTATACAGCGTGGTGCCCGCGTGAACGAATTGGTTGGGCAGAACATCGCGCTGGAAGACATAGCCGGTGACGGGTGAATCCAGCGTGATTGCCTGGCGCACCTTACCGGTACGCTCCAAGCGTGCGATTTCCCGCTGCGGCACCTGCCACTGCGCCAGGCGCTGGCGGCTGGCCGCCAGCAAGATGTTGGCGCCAGAGGCCACGCCCGGTACCCGGCTGGCGGCGAGCAAACGAGCATTGCGGCGGGCCAGTAAAAAGTCCTGCTCGGTAGTGACCAACCCTGGACTGTAGATGGTCACCAACGGTCGGCCGCGGCGAATGAATTGAAAGATCTCATTGGCGTACTCCCGTTCGATCCAGCCGGAGAACCGAACCTGCACGCTGGCCAGCAGCCGCTGGTCGGGCACGACGTTGCCCACCGTCCGGATGGTGTCGGCAACGGGCCCATAGCGCACCTGCCCAATGCGCACGCCGATGCGCTGCAACGTCAGCGGCGATATCTGCACCGGCTGCAGGCGCGGATTGGCTCCGCCGCCGGAGGCGGGGGCCGCGCCGGCCACGCCGGCCGCCATGGCGTTCCCGCCGGACTGGAGCGGCGGGCCACTGGCGATCACGCTGCTGAAGCTTGACGGCGCCGGCGCTGTAGCTCGGAAGCGCAGCTCTCGCACCAAAGCCGCCGCCAATAGCACGATCACCGCTAGGGCGGCGATCAATGCAATGCGATAGAACCTCATGGCTTTCCTCCGTGCGTCCCAACGCTTCGCGCGCCGCGTCCGGGACCAGATGCCGGCGCCGCTCCCGGCTGGCGCCCCGGCGGCGGGCCATAGGCGCCCGCCACCTCGCGCAGGCGCACCAGCGCCGTTTCGTGGCGCGCCAGCGTCCGCCAATAGCTTTCTTGCATGTTCTGGTAATCCAGAAACGCCGCGATCACGGTCTGAAAGTCCTCCCGCCCCGATTCGTACTCCGCCAGCGTGGCGCGCCAGGTGGCCGCCGCCTGGGGCAGCAGCCCGCCGCGGTAAATGCGCAGCAGTTGGGCGTCGGCCCGCGCCTGCAAGTACCATTGCCGCGCTTGATAGGCCAGCGATTCCCGCTCCGCCGCGTAGGCATCGCGCGATGCCGCCAGCGCTTCGCCGGCCTGGGATAGCGCCGCGTCCTGTTTGCGATGGAAGAACACCGGCAACGACACCCCGACACTAAAATCGCTGCGGTACGGAAAACTGGGGCCGGTGGCCTGGTACATGTAGCCGATGCGGAAGTCAGGGTAAAAATCCCGGTGAGCGAGCTTCACCCCCAGCTGCGCCCGCGCCGTCTCCAGCGCCCGGGCGCGGAGATCCGGATTGGCGGCGATTCCCGCCGCCAGCCGCGGCGGTGCGGGCGGCGGCGGCGACTGCTGGAGGCGCGCGGCAACGATGGGCGGTGAGGCCAGCGGCCGGTTCGACAGCTGCTTCAGGCGCGCCTCGGCAATTGCCCATTCCCGCTGCTGCACGGTGCGCCGGGCCAACAACCGCGTCATCTCCAACTGCGCGCGCAGCACATCAGCCTGGTTGCCCTTTCCCACCGCATAGCGGTTCGCCGCGACCTGGGCTACCACGGCCAAAAGCCGCCGGTCCCGCGCCAAGATGGCGAGCGTTTCCTGCAACCCGCCAATGGCGTAGTAGGTGCTGGCCACCGCAGCCGCGACCCTGCGCCGGACCGAGACCACGTTCTCCCCGGCGATCGCGGCGGCACGGGCCGCCATGTCGCCGCGCAGACGCAGCTTGCCGGGAAACGGCAGCGCTTCGCTGACCCCAATCCCGGCGTAGCCCATCATTTGATCAAATTGCCCGGTCAGCGGCAGGGGACCGCCGACGTTCATGGTGGAAAAATTGAACTCCGGATCGGGCAAGCTCGAAACTTGACTGGGAATGCGGCGCGCGGCGCGCCACAGGCGGCGGGCCTGGCGAATCGCCGGATTGTCGCGCTCCGCTTCCCGCAACAGTGCGGACAGCGGCGTAGGCGGAAGCCTGGGCGGGAATCGCGGCTGCACGACGCCTTGCGCCCACGCCGCGGCAGCGGCGATGATGCAAACGGTGATGGTCTTCATCAGCTAGTCCTGCGTTTTCGGCACACCAACGGACGCAACTCGGGCACGAACGCCCAAACCGAGGGGCACGCGGCAGGCTAGATCAGAAGTGGAAGGTTGGACGCACCGGGGGCGGCCGGCGGCGGAGATGCCGCGAGGGCAGCCAGCGCCATGTGGAACGCAGCGCTCCCTTCGTCGGCTCGAACCACGAACGCGCCGGCGTAAAGGGGCGGCGCGGGCGCGACGGGCCGAACCGCAGCCGGCGGCATGGCCAATGGCTGGGCGGCCGATTGGGCGGCGGCGCAACAGGGCTGCATCATGCTGGCGCCGGTGCATCCGCCGTGCATGCCGCGGCAACAGGCCGCGCCTGGACATGCGAACAGCACGGCGGGCACGGCCAAAAGCAGCCCCGCTAACGCCAGCCATGCACATGTGCGCCGCATTCCGTTGATTTTATCCTAGGTGCTCGACTCGCAATTTGTCGGCCAATTCGCCGCGGCGTGGGGCAAGGCCATTTCACGGGCATCACCGGCTAGGTGGAACTGCGCAGTCCCATCGCGGCAACGTCGTCGCGGCGGCGTTATCGCGCCGATTTGGGACCCAATGCAAGCGGCCGGCCGTAAATCCATTATTGCAACGCCCGCGCATCCTGGGGCATTTGGCAGGGCAGTATGGGGACAATGACCCAGGCCGCTGCGGTCGGCAGGTGCCAGTTGCTGCCGGAAACAGACTTCCGGCGCGGGCCGGAACGGACGAGCTCTTGCATGCATCGCCTAATCTCGGAGGCGAAAATTAGGGTGGGGGAAACGCAGAAAAGCGACCGGACCACGGCGGCGTTCGTGCTTTCCTTGCTAGCCGGCATCTTCATGGTGTCCGCGGGGGGCGTGATGGGCGGCATGTCCGCCGGGATGATGGGCGCGGGATACATGCGGGGGCCGCACGCCGTTGGGCATTGGATGTGGCCCATGGGATCCATCTATCACTTCGGCGCCGGCGCGCCCTGGTTTTGGCTGGCGCTGATCGCCGGCGCGGTGGTGCTGGCCGGGGCGGTGCTGCTGCAAGCCGCGCCTAGGCAGCGGCGATTTTGGGGTGCGGTCATTTTGGCCGCTTCCGCTCTGGAACTGATCGCCGGGCCAGCCGGCCTAGTGGCGGGCACGTTGGGGGTCATCGGCGGGGCCTTGGCGCTGGGAGGGTAGCGGAGAAACCATGCGGGAAGGTCACTCGAAGCGCGATTCCCCGGAAACGATGTCCACCGGCGGCCCGAGCCGGCCGGCCGCCCAAGGCGGTGCGTCCGCGCCGCGGCCGGAGGCCTGTGTCCCTTGCGCGACGCCGCCGGAGCCGCCGGCCCGGATGCAAACGGAATACGTCTGCCCGATGCACCCGGAGATCGTGCGCCCCCAGCCCGGGGCCTGCCCGATATGCGGAATGGCGCTGGAACCGAGAGTGGCGGCGGGTGGGGAGGAGCAGGAAAACCCGGAACTTCGGGACATGACGCGGCGGTTCTGGGTGGCGCTGGCAATCACCGTCCCCTTGCTAGCGGTCAGCATGGTGGGCTACCTGCCGCCGCGGGTGCTGTGGAGCGCCTGGGCCAATTCGCGCGCCGGCGCGTGGTTCCAGATGGCCCTGGCGACGCCGGTGGTGCTGTGGAGCGGCTGGCCGTTTTTCGTCCGCGGCTGGCGCTCGCTGGTGAACCGCAGCCTGAACATGTTCACGCTGATCGGGCTGGGTATCGCGGTGTTGTATGGCTACAGTGTCGTCGCCACCGTCGTGCCCAACATTTTTCCCGGCTCGTTCCGCGGGGCCGGCGGCGCGGTGGACGTGTACTTCGAGGCGGCGGCGGTCATCACCGTATTGGTGCTGCTGGGCCAAGTGCTGGAGTTGCGCGCCCGCAGCCAGACCGGGGCGGCGATCCGCGGCTTGCTGGGGCTGGCGCCGAAGACGGCCCGGATGGTTCTGCCCGATGGTTCGGAACGCGACGTGCCGCTGGGCGAGGTTAAGCCGGGCGACCAGCTGCGGGTGCGGCCGGGCGAAAAAATTCCGGTGGATGGCGTGGTGCGCGAGGGCGCCAGCAGCGTGGATGAATCCATGATCACCGGCGAGCCCCTGCCGGTGGAAAAGCACGCGGGCGATGCGATCACCGGCGCGACCGTGAACGGCGCCGGCGCGCTGATCATGGAAGCGCGGCGCGTGGGAGCGGAGACGCTGCTGGCGCAGATCGTGCGCATGGTGTCGGAGGCGCAGCGAAGCCGGGCGCCGATCCAGAAGCTGGCCGACTCCGTGGCGGGCTATTTTGTCCCCATCGTGGTCGCAATTAGCGTTTTGACCTTCATCGTTTGGGCGCTGATCGGGCCGCCGCCGGTGCTGGCGCATGCGTTGGTCAACGCCGTGGCGGTGCTAATCATCGCCTGCCCCTGCGCGCTGGGGCTGGCGACGCCGATGTCGGTGATGGTGGCGACCGGGCGGGGAGCAACCCAAGGGGTGCTGTTCAAAAACGCCGAGGCGATCGAGTTCATGCGCAAGGTGGATACGCTGCTGGTGGACAAGACCGGCACGCTGACCGAGGGCAAGCCCAAGCTGACCGCGGTGGCCGTGCTGCCGGGCGAGGACGAGGAGCGGATCCTGCGCGCGGCGGCAACGCTGGAAAAGGGCAGCGAGCACCCGCTGGCGGCGGCGATCGTGGCCGGGGCCGGGGAACGCGGCATCGGCTTGGGCGCGGCCGCGGAGTTCACGGCGCTGCCGGGAAGGGGCGTCCGCGGCCAGGTGGATGGAGCCGAGGTGGCGCTGGGCAATCCGACGCTGGCCGCGGAGCTCGGCGCCGACGCCGGCGCGATGGCGGAACCAGCCGAGGCGATGCGCCGCGACGGCCAAACGGTAATGTTCACCCTCATCGGCGGGCGCATCGCCGGACTGCTGGGGGTCTCCGATCCCGTCAAGACCACCTCCCGCGAGGCGGTCGAGGGCCTGCATCGGGAAGGCATTCGGGTGGTCATGGTGACCGGCGACAGCCGCACGACGGCGCAGGCGGTGGCGGCGTAACTCGGCATTGACGAGGTCGTGGCCCAGGTTCTTCCCGACCAAAAGGCGGCGGTGGTGAAACGATTCCAGAACGAGGGCCGCTTTGTCGCCATGGCGGGCGACGGCATCAACGACGCCCCGGCCCTGGCCCAGGCGCAGGTTGGAATCGCGATGGGCACGGGAACGGATGTGGCGATGGAAAGCGCCGGGGTGACACTGGTGAACGGCGATCTGCGCGGCATCGTGCGCGCCCGCCGGCTCAGTCACGCGACGATGAAGAACATCCGGCAGAACCTCTTCTTCGCCTTCGTCTATAACAGCGTCGGCGTGCCCATCGCCGCCGGCGTCCTGTATCCAGTCTTCGGCCTGCTGTTCAGTCCGGTGATTGCCGCGGCGGCGATGAGTTTCAGTTCGGTCTCGGTAGTGGGCAACGCGCTGCGACTGCGCTCGGCCAAGGTCTAGGAATAACCCGCGCGGGCCCAGCCCGCCCCAACGGCAGCCCGCGCGTTCGCCGCAACCGCATGGCAATGCCGAGGTCGAGCGGGAGGCCGGGGCGCAGCGCAGGCGGAAGGATGCGCGCGGCATTCCAACCCTCCCCGCCACGCCAGACCGACCGCGCGGCGTTCTGGCTAATGATGCAGGTGGGTATGATCGTCGGCTTCGCCACCTCGTATCCCGCCAACCATGGGCTTCTGCTCCGCGGCCTCGAAGAGCGAATGCCGGCGGAGCCGGAAGCGGCGCTGCAGTTTGGCCCGCCGCCCGGCGGCGCGCCCCGCTGGAATCGCTGACTCCGGCCGGACCGAGACCGCGAGAGCCGCAAGCGCCCGGGCGGCGGGCGAATCCCAGGGCCGGCGGCAAGCCGGGACCATCATGCCGGGACAGGGCCCGAGCGAGAGCCGCGGCGGAGGCTGCGCGGCATCACCGCGCCCCCACCCCCCGCATCCCGCCGCCGGCCTGCGGCATTAGCGGCTCCTCGAAAATCGTTTTCGGGTTGTATTTCCGCATGCGCGCGAGCTCCGCCGGGGTCAGGTGGGGCAGGCGCCGGATGAAATCCACCAATTCCCAAGTCTCCTGCGGCGTGTCATCGCCCCAGGCGGGCATGCCGCTCATGCGGATGCCGTTGCGAATGGTGAAATAGAGATCGCCATCGCTTTTGTCCTGCGTGGTCAAGCCCCGCATGTCGGGAGGATGGGGATACATGTTCTCACCGAGCATGGTCCTGCCGTCGCCGTTGTTGTCGTGGCACACGGCGCAATGCGCGGCGAAGTGCTCGCTGGCGAACTTCATCTGCGCCGCCGTCAGCTGGGGATACGCATCCTTCAACTCCTGCGCGCGCCTGGGCATGGCCATGCTGCGCATCATGCGCGCCATCATGGCCTCGAATGCGCTGGGTTTTGCCCGGGCGCTAAAGCCATGCGTCGTGCCCAGCCAGGTGAAGAAGCCAACGACGGTGATAGCGACGGCAACGATGACGACGAGCAACGTTCGGAACGGGACTCCGCGCTTGGTCTTAACGGGCATTGGGCATGTTCTCCTGGTTCGCCGTGATGGGCGGCATCGCCGCGGCGGGTTGTAGTCCGTGGACATAGAACTGGCTGCGCAGGGTCAGCGCGCTGCGCCAGAGGCGGCCGAGGGTGCGGATGGATTGCCGACGCAACTCGAACCAGGTGCGCTGCGCCACCAGCACCTGGGGATAGGCGGCCGCCATGTGCTGGTAATAGCGCAGGTAAAGGCGGTAGGCGCGTTCGGCCTGGGGCACCATGACGCGGTAGCGGGCGGCCGCGTCGGCGGCGGCGCGATACCGTGCCCACTCCGCCGCGGCTTGGCGGCGCAGCCGCAGGCGAACGCGGATAATCTCCTCGCGCGCGGCGATCACCGCGGCGGCGGCGGATGCGACGTTGCCTTGGTTGCGATTGAAGACGGGCAAGCCGATGCCGACGGAGGCGAAGGATTGCCAGCCCACCGGCGGTCCGTTGCGCCCCGTCAGCTCACGATTGGTCTGCTCGCCGCCGCGCAGCGTCAGGTCGGGAACGGATTGGCGGCGTGCTTGGCCCAGGGTAGCCTGCGCGCGGCGCAGCTCGGCCGCGGCGATTTGCACGGCCGGGCTGGCGGACAGGAGCCGCTGCAAATAGGCCGCGCGGCGGATGGGGGCTGGGCCCGGGGCCAATTGACCGGCCAGGGGTCCGGGACGCAGGTGGGGCGAGCCGACCACCGCCGCCAGCTCGCGCCAGGCGCCACGCAAGCGGCGCCGGGCGCGGTCCAACGCCAGCGCCGCTTGCTCGGTTTCCACCCGCGCCGCCAGCTCATCGGGCGGATTGGCCTGCCCGACATTGGCCAACTGGCGGGTGGTCAGGGCGGCGTCGCGCGCGATCCCCAGCAAGCCGCGATCCACGGCCACCAGCCGCTGGCGGGCCAGGGCGCGATAGAACGCCAGGCGCACCGCCGAGCGCACCGCCAGGCGCTGCGCCGCGGCAATGGCCTGCTGGCCGCGGAGGCCGGCGGCGGCGACCCGCTGCGCCGCGGCCAGCTTGTGGCCGAGCAGGATTTTTTGCTGCGCGAAGACGCCCTGCTCGCCGCCGCCGTAGCTGCCACCGCGAATCTGGTCGCCTTCATAGCCGACGGTGGGATTGGGCCACAAGCCGCTCTGCCGGACCAGGCCGGCAGCTTCCTGCTCCGCGGCCAGCGCCTGACGCAGGGTGGGGTTGCGCTCCAGCGCCAGCGTTTCCAGCTGCGCCAGCGTCCAGCCGGGACGCTGCGGCGCGACCGGCGGGGCCGCCGCCTTGGGCGCCGGCATTTGCATGCCCGGCATCCGTGCGTTGCGCCGGGGTACTTGCGCGCTGAGCGGCAGCACCAGCGCGAGGGTGGTGGAGAGGGCGATGCACCTCATGCCGTCCTCCCGGCCTGGCGGCGCAGGTCTTGGATTTTTTGGTAGAGCGCATCGTCCACCACGCGCACCAAAACCATCATTCCCCCCATAAAGCCCGACCAACCCGGCGGCAGGCCATAAGTTTCCGGTGAGGCAACGGCGCTGTCCATGTTCATTCGCGGACCCTCCATGTAGGCGTCCTGGGGAAATCCCGGCACTTGATTGGCGTTGGGAGCAATGGCGTTCGGCGGCTGCATGCCGTGCATCTGGCCGGCAGCCGCTTCCTGCCGCGGCTCGGATTCAAAGGGCTGGCCGGGCCGCGGCCGCGGCGGAGGAATCGGCTGCCGCGGCATGCCCGGCATGTTGGCCATGGATGCTTGCGCGGCGCCGTTTTGCGGACCGTTGGCCTCCGGCGTTTCCCGGCGGCTGCTGAGGCCCATGCCCCGGCCCAGGCTGGGGCCATACTGCCGCGACAGCGCCGCGCCGGAACCCGGCATGCCCATGCTGGTGGGCATGGAAATGCCGGTGGGCAGGCCGTAACCGCGGGTCACGGGACCGACCGTGGAGGCCATGTTGTTCATCATGTGGTGCGGCAAATGGCAGTGCAGCATCCAGGTGCCGGGATTGTTCGCCTCGAACTCACAGTCCCAGGCCTGCGCCACCGCGACCCAAACGGTGTTTCTGCGAATCCAATTCGACACCGGCTGGCGGCCGCCTTCGGTGCCCGTCAGCCAGAACTGCATCCCATGCAGGTGAATGGGATGGCCGTCCATGCCCAGGTTCATCAGCCGCACGCGGACGCGATCGCCCAGCCGCGCCACCAGCGGCGTAATCGCCGGCGCGGACTTGCCGTTCATCGTCAGCCAGTTGTACTCCATGCTCATGGTATTGGGCACGGAGTTGCCGGGCAGCACGGCATATTCCTGAAGGACGATGGCGAAGTCCTGCTGCACGGCGGGGGAATACGGAATCTTGGGATGGATGATGAACGGCCCGATCATGCCCAGCATTTCCTGCATGGCCATGTGGGAGTGATAGAAATACGTCCCGTTCTGGCGCAGCGTGAACTCATAGGTGAAGCGGCCGCCGGGGACGATATAGGGCTGGGTGATGCCGGGAACCCCGTCCATATCGTTCGGCACCTCCAGTCCGTGCCAGTGGATGGCGGTGGGCTCGGGCAGATGGTTCTCGAACAGAATTCGGACGCGGTCGCCTTCGTTGACCTCGATCATCGGGCCGGGAGCCGAACCGCTATATCCCCACAGATCCAGGACCGTGCCGGGGATCAGCTCTTGCTTGACCGGTTCCGCGACCAGGTGAAAGACCTTGACGCCGTGGTCCCAATGCCAAGGCAGTTTGCCGCCGTTGGGGTATTGCACCGGCAGGCGGGCGCCGCGCTGCCGGCCTGGTGCTTCCGCCGCGGCGGCGGGCGGCGCGAGAACGCCTTCCTTGAGCGCCCAGCCGCCGGCGCCCGCCGCCGCCAGCCGGCGCAAGAACCCGCGCCGGGTGTTCCATTTCTTTTCCATTCCGCTACTCCTCGCTCTGCATTCCCAGCGCCCGCAAGGCGGGCCAATACCAGGCGCGGCGCAGTCGTGTGCGCCGGCTGGGCGACGGGGGCGCAGGCGGAATTAGATTCGGAGGGAAAAGCCAGACGTGCCGGCAGGCGGCGAGGGACCCGCGATCACGCGCGCCGCGGGGGCGGGAGTGAGGCTCGGGTCCGACGCCGCCGGCGCGAAAACCGCGGCGGGAGACGGCGCCGGAGGCGCCGCCTTGGGCGTTATGCGGGCGACGCCGCCGCAGCCGCAGTCATCCCGGTGACGGCGACCGTGGGATTCGGATGCGACGCGCGTGGCGTTGCGCGCGGAAGCCGAAGATCGCGGCTGACCACGCTCGACGCGGCCAGGACGCGCCGTTGCGGCCGGCAAGCAGCACGGGCAGACGGCGCCGGCCAAGGGCAGCACCAGCCAGGGCGCTAACCACAGGGCCAACATCGCATGCCATTTCCGCATTGGGATTGATGGTAGCACGCGCTGCGCGGCGGCCGTCGCGGTTGGCGCAACCGTCTCCGGGTGTTGGGCGCGCTGTACGCAACCGCGGGCGGAGTGGATAATTCGGGAATGGAACCCTTCCGGCGCCAAGTTCGGGCCCTGACGGGCCGGACGGCCCTGGGCGGAGCGTTACTGTTCGCCATGGCCGGCGTTGCGGCGGGGCTGGGCGGGCCGGCGATGCCGGCGGCGCCCGCGGCCCAGCACACGCTGCGTACCGCGGCGGCGATGGAGCAGCCGGCGGCCTTGGTCTATGCGCGAACCCCGCGGCTCCAAATGGACAACGCCGGCCGCCTGCGGCTGACCTGCGAGTTGGACAACCGCGGCGGCTCCTCCGCCACGGCAGTGCAGATGCAGGTTCTGGCGTTCAACGCCAAGCGCCAGTTGGTCGCCGGATCTTCCTTTTCTGTCTACGGGCTGAACATTGCACCGGGTGGACGCGAAGTGACGAGCGTCCTCCTGCCTCAGCTCCTGACGCTCACCGGCCGCGGAAAGTTGCGCTACGTCGTCGCGGTGACCGGCGGCACGGCGCACGGATTTGGTGGCGGGAGACAGCACTGCTTCAGCAGTTCTTGCATGCAGCGCGTTTCGCCCACCCACTTTTCGCCGACGGCGTCACCACCGGCCCCGCCGGCGAACGGCATCCGCGCTGGCAGGCGCTGCCGGCGAAGTAGCAGAAGCCCGCTTCGCGCCCCAACACAGGCGCGGCCCAACGCGGAGATCGAAGGGCTCGCCGCCTGACAAGGCACCCCTGGGGCGCGGAGACCGGCGCACTAATCTTCGTCGGTTACAATGACCGGGCGGAGGAGAACCGAATGCGGATCGCGGAAGTATTATTGGCGGATTTCGAGGCGGAGATTAGCAACACGCGGCGGACCTTGGAGCGCGTGCCGGACGACCAACCGAAATATAAACCGCATGAGAAGTCCATGTCGCTGGGCAAGCTGGCGATGCACTGCGCCACGCTGCCGCTGTTTGGCTATTACATCCTGGAAGACGACGGGATGGACTTCATGGAGCCGAAGCGGCCGCACGTGCCGCTGGAGTTCACCGGCCATGCCCACTGCCTGGAGGAGCTGGACAAGAGCGCGCAACAATGCCGCGACGCGCTGGGCCGGGCGAGCGATGAGCACATGCTGGTGAAATGGCCGTTTCGGGCGGGCCCGCAGGTGCTGTCGGACGCGCCGCGGCTGCGCACCTACCGCATGATGTTCTTCAACCATCTGGTGCACCACACCGCGCAGTTGGGCGTCTATCTGCGGCTGCTGCAACTGCCGGTGCCGGCGCTGTACGGTCCCTCCGCCGACGAGCAGTGGACGCCGCGATAGAGGCGGCGTTTTCTGGGGGCGCGGACGGCCTCTCGCAGGGGCCGCGCCGTTTGCTCGGAGAGCAAGGCAGGCGCGCCGGCAATCGTTGCGGCCCGCCCCCGGCAAGCGAAGCGGCGCGGCCCCCGGCGACGTGCCGGCTGGGCTGGGGCGGGCTGGGGTCCCCGGCCCAGCCGGCGCGCAAGCGGGACGCCCCGCCAGCGGCGGGGTTGGGGCCCGCGCCAAGCAATGTCCGCACCAAATTGCGGGCCAGCGGCCCGCGGAGGGCCTATTGCGGAATCCGCCGACGGGGAAAGCGGCGCGGCGGACCCTCGGGTGGGTAAGCGCCGATCATGGCGCCCTCGGCGTTGAGGATGGTGATGGCGCCGCGGGCCAAATGGGAGAGCGGCACCTTGAGCGCGGCGGCGTCGCCGGCGGCGACCACCAACGGCGGAGCGAGATATTTGCGCGCCGCCGTTTGCACCTGCGGCGCCGTGGCGGCCATTATGGCCGTAACCATCTCCCGCGGATTGCCCCGCGTCCAGGCGGCGGCGAGCTGCGCCTGCGTCTGCCAGTGGACCATGAACGCCGCCAGGAATCGGGCTTTCGCCGCGGCTAGCTCGGCGGCGGACAAGGGCGCGGCCGCCAAGGCGCCGCGGCGGCTGAGCGCGGCGCGTAACGCGGTAGCGGCGGCGGCGGTGGAGACCGGCCGCCGCGGCGGCGCGCTCAGCCAGCGAGCCAAAACCCAGGCGCCGTAGAGCGTATTGTCCGGCGATGGCGGAGGAACACCGGGAACAAACGCAAAACCGGCGGCCGCACCGGGCGCGCTGACCAGCAGCAGCTTCCCGCCCGCCGACATGGGCTTGGGCGCGGGCCGCGGCGCCGGATAGCCGAAGCGCCAGCCGTCCACGAAATATTGCGCCGACAGCGAACGCGCCAAGTCCGGATCCACGTCGCCAACGATAACCAAGCGGGCGTCGTTATTGGGCAGCAGCAGCTGGCGAGCAAACGCCAGCAAGCCAGCGCGGGTGATCGAATGATTGGCGCGGGCCCCAGCGCGGCTGCCCACCCCAACGCGCGCCGCTGCGCGTTGGGGACCCCGGGTTCGCCGCGCGTCCCTCGCCGGAGGGGGAGGGCTAGACCGAGGTGCGGCCAGGCGCAGCGCCTCCTGGCGCGCCAGCCATTGCGGATTGGATTGGCGCCAGGCCCGCCATGCCGGCGCGTTCAACCGCTGCATCGCCAGTGCGGCGGCGGGGATGGCGGGATGAATGGCGACCGCCGCCAACCGCCGCAGCATGCCGCCGATGTACGGCGCCAAGGCGGAGGCGGCGACGATGAAACGGCGGTCGCCGGCGCGGGCCCAAAGCCTGCCGCCGAAGGTTTGAAACTCCTCGGCCAGGGCGGCGCCAGTGTGGCCCGGCGAACCCGCCGGCAATACCCGCGCCAAAGCCCGCGCCAGCGGCTGCTGGCTGGGCGGAGGCGCGGGCACGCTGAGCCAGGCGGTGACCAGCGGCAGGCTGGGGTCGGGAATGATGATGACGCGCAGGCCGTTTTGATGCTGGCCGTCATAGGCCGGAGCCGGTGGCCGCCAAGCCGGCGCGGGGCGCGTCGGCCCGGCAGCGGTCGCGATTCCAGAGGCGGCCGGCGCCGGAACCCCCGGCGCTACGGCGGCGCCGTCCGCATGACTCCCTTCCCCATCGCCCGTTTCCGCGCCCTCCACTCCCGCGGCATTTTCCCGCGGCGCTGGCGGCGGCGCGGTCCGCACCCGCACGCGGCCAAGGGCATCGCTCAAATAATGCGCGGCGGCCAACTGCATGGCATGCGGTTCCACCGCGTACAGCGGCGCCAGGACGTAGTTGGCCGCCTGCGCCGAGCCGGTGCGCCACTCCGCGCGCGCCAGCCGGAGGGCGCGAGCCGCGGCGGTTTGCCCGCGGCGCAGCCATTCCGCCGCCGTCCAAATCTGCGTACGCTGGATCTGGTCGAGCGGAATGCCGTTGACCTCGATTTCGTGGATCTGGCGGAAGACCAACTCCCGCACCAGCGTGGGACTGACGCCGGGCGGGAACAGCACGCGGGCCCGGAATGCACCCGGCGCTTGATAGGCGCTCCAACTGCCGGGAAAGTTCAATCCGCCGGCGACGGCCAGCGCGGCGCGCCATTTATGGACCAGCGAGCGGCGCTCGCGGGCATCGGGCCCGGCGAAGAGATCCTCGCCGAGCATGGCCAGGGCGGCGGCGTCCTTGGCTTTTTCGGTGGGACCGGGCCAGGCGATGGTCATTTCCAGCGGGCGCTGAGAGGCGGCGGCCGGTGCCGGCCCGGCGGGCGCCGCGGCATGGCGCGCGGCGGCAGGCGCGGAATGGTAGCCGGCAGCGGCCGACGCCGACTTCGCGCCCGCCGCAGGCAGTCCCGGCGCGCCGCGGCGGACCGGAGGATCGCCCTTGGCCGGGGGGAGCCGCGGCGCGGGTGACAACAACCGCGCTGCCAGGGCTAGCGTGGGCGCGATGTGAACCGCGCCGGCGACGGCAACCACGGCCCGGGCCTCACCCGCCAGTTGTCCGGCGGCGGCGGACAGCTCCGCCGCCAAGTCGGCGGCAGGCGCGGTAACCACCGTGCGCACTTGCGCCCGACCGTGCTTCGGACCGGCAAGCAGAACCAGCGCCGCCACCGGCGCCGCGGCGCTGCCGGATGGGTTGGGCGAAACGATGACGGTAATGCCATTCTTCAGGCGCTGGGTCTGGTAGCGCATTTCCGGCACACGCGCGGCAGGAGCCTGCGCCAGCAGCGGCGGGGTACACGCGAGAAGCGAAACGAGAACCAGGAGAGCCCCCGGCCAGGCGATTTCGCACCACAAACCCCAGACCCGTGCCCGTGAGCACCGCATGCGGATATCGTACGCCGCGGCGCGCGCCGTGGGCGCAGAGGGAGCTTCAGGGCCTCCCCGCACCTGCTTTGCCCGCCGGGTAAAGGCGCGGCCCCCGCGAAACGCGGAAGCCAACAATGGGCGGCCCCGCCGCGCACCACCGGGCGGAGCGGCGGAACCGGGTTTTGGGTATACTAACCACGCTTACCGCGGGAGTCACCATGCCGACCAGCGCCACATCCCAGGCCAAAAGCAGCGCCCGCGGCGAACAAGGCAACAGCGTGCGCATGGCCTTTCGCCGCATCCGCGATTTGATCGTCCGCGGCCATCTGGCTCCCGGCAGCCGCATCGTCGAAGCCGATCTGGCCCAAGCCCTCGGCGTCAGCCGCACGCCAATCCGCGGCGCCCTGCACATGCTGCAACGCGACGGCTATATCGTCGCCGTCTCCAACGACAGCAAGCCGCGGCTGGCGGTGGCGCCGCTCACCAAGGACGACGCCCGCGAGCTGTACCAAATGGTCGGCGCGCTGGAAGGATTGGCGGCGCGCCGCACCGACGCCCTGGCCAAGGGCGCGCGCGTGCAACTGACGGAAAAATTGGAGCGGTGGAACAACCAGCTGCGGCGGCTGGCCGAAGCCCACGAGGCCGACCCCAATCTGATCTTCGATTACGACACGCAGTTTCACCGCCTGATCGTCGAGGCCACCGCGGGCGCGCGGCTGAAGGGCATGCATGAGGCGATCAAGCCGCAGATCGAGCGCTATGGCCGCCTCTACGCCACGGTCATCATTGATCACCTCGGGGAGTCGGTGCGTGAGCACGAGGCCATCATCGCCGCCATCGCCAAAGGGCAGGGGGAAGCCGCCGAACAAGCGGTGCGCCTCAACTGGCAGCATGGCGCCGAGCGGCTGGCCAAGGTGATCGTGATGTTCGGCGAACGCGGCCGCTGGTAACCCGCCGGCAAAAGGTCTCCTGGGCGCGCCGGCATCTTGCCGGCATATTCCCGTCATCCGCACGCGGCATGCGCGGCTGGAAGCGCCGGCATCTTGCCGGCATGCTCGCCCCTGCCCGCGCGGCATGCATGGAGCGGGCTAGCGGTTCCACGACTCCGGTGCGGCGCGCACTTGCCTTGCGGCGCCCGCGGGCTGAAGCCCGCCGCACACAGGCTGAAGCCTGTTCCACGCCTCAGCGCAGCCGCGTCCGAGCTCCCGTCGCGCGTCGCGGGGGAGCGCCGGCATCTTGCCGGCATATTCCCGTCATCCGCACGCGGCATGCGCGGCTGGGAGCGCCGGCATCTTGCCGGCATGCTCGCCCCTGCCCGCGCGGGCACGCATGGAGCGGGCTAGCGGTTCCACGATTCCGGTGCGGCGCGCGCTTGCCTTGCGCGCGGCCGCGCCTTTTGCTCGGGGAGCAAAGCAGGCGCGGAAAGGCCGCGAAATTCCCCGCCGCCGCAGGCGCGCCGGCACTCGCTGCGGCCCGCCCTCCAGCGAAGTGGCGCGGCCCCCAAAGCCGGGGTCCCCAACGCGCAGCGGCGCGCGTTGGGGTGGGCAGCCGCGCTGGGGCCCGCGCCAAGCAATGCGGCGCCCGCGGGCTGAAGCCCGCCGCACACAGGCTGAAGCCCGTTCCACGCATCAGCGCAGCCGCATCCGCGCCCCCGCCGCGGGTGGCGGGGGCGCGCCGGCCTAGGAAGCGGACGGCGGACCGGCGGCGAGCTGTGCGCGAAGCTCCTCGCGGGATTCCACCGGCGGCAAGCAAGTTTGATGGCGGCAGACCACGGCGCGGGCGCCGCCGGAACTGGGCAACGCGCGCACGGTTTCCGCCAGCGCCTCCGGCCAGCCTTCCAACCGCCCCGGGTTGACGGCGATGACCGTTCGTTCGATCTGATAGGCGGCGCGGGCCTCGTCCTCCAAGCTGGCGGCCAACCCGTCCTGGCCGTCCTCGCCGGGCAGAATCAGCACCTGCACCGCAGGCGCCAAATGCAGCCGCAGCGCCAGCCCGAAGGCGCCGGCAAAAATGCCGAATCCGGCGGCGGCGGGAGCGAAGGCGCGCAGCGCGGCGGCGGCGATTTCGCCATAGCGAGCTTCGCCGCTGAGCGCCGCCAGGCGCGCAAGCAGAGCGATGGCGGCGGAGTTACCGGAGGGAGCGGGGGTATCCTGCAACGGCTTGCGCGGCGACGCCAGCGCGCCGCGCCGCGGCGCGCCCTCCCGGGGCAGATCGGTGAAGCCGCCTTCGGGATCCGAGTAGCGGCGGATGATCACCTCGGCCAATTCGCGGGCGGCGAGATAATAGCGCCCCTCGCCGGTGACCGCGAACGCCTCCAGCGCCGCCAGCGCGGGAAAAACCTGATCCTCCAGCCCATGGACCGGCTCGCCATCGGCCACGTACAGGTGATGGCGCAGGCCGCGCTCGGCGTCGCGCTCGGCGAGCATGCGATCCAAGGCGCGCAAGGCGAAAACCCGCGCCGCCGCCAGGCGGCCGCCCTCGGCGGAGGTTTGCAACTGGCCGCGCAGCGCCTGGGCCTGCAAATAGGCGGCGATGAACATGGCGTTCCAGTTGGCGTAGATGGCCGTGTCCGCCGCCGGGGCCGGGCGCTGGCGGCGGGCGGCGTAGAGCTTGTCCCGCGCCGCGCGCAGCGTGGCCCGCGCCTGCTCGATGGGCAGATGACGGCTGGCGGCGAAGTCCTCGAGCGCAACCGCCACGGCCAGCACGTTGCGCGCCGGGTCGTGCTGCATCTGGCCGCGCTCGTGGACGCCATAATACGCCGCCGCCAGCTCGAACTCCTCCGGCGCCAGCGCCGCCCGCGCCTCGGCCCGCGTCCAGGTGAAGTAGTCGCCATCGTCGTGCAGGGAGATGTCGGCGTCTTGGCTGGTGTAGAAGCCGGGCTCACGGCGGTTGGACAGCACCTCATCGGCCCAGCGCAGAATGTCCAGGGCCACGCCGCGGAAAAGCTCGCCGCCGGTGGCTTGCGCCGCGTGAATGTAGTTTTTCAGCAGCTCGGAGTTGTCATAGGCCATCTTCTCGAAATGCGGCACCGCCCAATGCTCATCCACGCTGTAGCGATGAAACCCGCCGGCCAGCTGGTCGTAGACGCCGCCGCGCGCCATTTTTTCCAGCGTCAGAAAGGCGATGTTGCCGAATACCGCGCCGCCCGGCCCCGCGGCTTGGTCGCGTACAAAGCGGTCGAGCAGCAGATCCACCACCGGCGGATGAAAGAACTTCGGGGCGTGGCCGAAGCCGCCGTTTTTGCTGTCGAAGGTCTTCGCCGCCGCGTCGAGAATGGCGGCGATGGGGGCGGCGTCCAGGCGCGCCGCAGCGCCGGCGGCGGGCGGCGGCGTCTCCATGCTCGCCAGCGCCTGCACCACGCGCGCGGCGGATTCCTTCAGTTGCTCCGGCTGCTCCCGGTAGGCGTGGGCGATGCTTTCCAGCACGCGAGCGAAACTGGGTCGGCCGCTGCCCTCGACGGGCGGGAAATAGGTGCCGCCAAAAAATGGCTCGCCGTCCGGCGTCAGAAACGCCGTCAGCGGCCAACCGCCCTGGCCGCAGAGCGCGGCGACGGCCAGTTGATAACGGGCATCCACGTCCGGACGCTGATCGCGATCCACCTTGATGGCGATGAAATCGCGGTTGATCATCTCGGCGATGCGCGCATCTTCGTAGCTCTCACGATCCATCACATGGCACCAATGGCACCACACCGCACCGATGTCCAGCAGAATGGGGCGGTTCTGTTCGCGGGCACGGGCAAAAGCCGCCTCGCCCCAGCCGTGCCACTCCACGGGCTGATGCGCGGCGGCACGGAGATAGGCGCTGGAACTGGAGGCGAGACCATTGGGCATATCAAAATTATGGGCCCGGCGCCGGAACAAGCTCGCCGGGGCAGGCTTGCCGCGCCGCTGGGGTGAACCCCTGTGCCGCGCTCCGCCGGCGACCGTGCGCACCGCGGAGGTGGGCAGCCCCGGGGATAGACCCTAGGGACAGGGGTTGAGACGGCCTACAGCCCGCTATTTTGGCCAGGTTGCGCGGGCTGATGGATCGAATCAGCCCGTTTTTCCTGCCTTCGCGGACCATCGCACTGCGAAAGGCCAAGAAAAATGCGGAATTTTCCATTTTTCCTGTGCATTTTTTAGGGCCGAGTACGATAGTAGGCGTAGGGAACCCCCCCGGCGGAATCCTCCAGCGGGGGGTGGTTATTGTGAGCACTAGACATCCATCGGCCTGCGAACACTGTGGACAGCCGTTGAACTTGGCCGGCGTCGCTTCCCCCCGCCTAGGCCTGGTCCCGATTGATTGCCCGCAGTGCCAACACCATCATCTGCTGTCGCCCCGCGAACTGGCGCAAGCGCGCCAGAAGATCCCGACGCTCCGGTATTCGCCCGCGCGGTTGGAAGGGTTTTGGTTGCAACTGCGCAGGTTTATCGCTAGCTAATCGCATCGCGCGCCGGCAGCACCGCACTCCGTAGCGCAGTACTCCTCGTGTATATCCCGGCGGTCGTTCTCGCCGCCATCTCTCATCCAGCGCCAGCGGTTTCCCGCGCATCCCCTGGTTCCTAGGGAATGTTCATGGCGCAAAACCACGCATGGGCCGCCAGCGCGGCGCGCCAAACCGCCGGCAATGCGTTGCATTGGACCTACGGCATTGCCTGGGGCGCGGTTGCCGGCGTCGCGCGTCACGGCGGACTGCGCCTGGATGCCGGATTCGGCCAGCTTTTGGGGGCGGCATTGGAACTCGGCGGGGATCAATATGGGCTGTACGCCTTGGGCTATGCTCGCCACCCGCGCGAGTATCCCGCCAGTACGCTGGCCAAGTCCTATGCCGCGCATGCCGTCCATGGTTGGGTGCTGTGGGCAGGGTTGGAAAGCGTCCACCGGCTGGGCTACGGCAAAGCGCGCCGAGCAGGGAAATTGGCCTGGGCGGCATAGGCCGTTGGCGGCCTCGACAGGTGGCCGTCGGCGTAGGCAATGCAATGCGAACGTGGCGCGTACTGCTCGTCCGGCGCAATGGGGAAGGGCGCGGGAGACCATAGCCTCGCGAGGCGCGAGAAAACGAAAGCGCCGTGCGGCTGGTGCCGCACGGCGCTTTTGCCTGCACTCGGCCGTCAGTTACCGGCGATGGCCGTGGCCATGCCCGTTGCCGTGACCGCCATGATTGCGGCCACCACGGCCGCGGTTGCCGGGACGGCCGCCGCGGGCGCCGTGAAACTGCTGGCGCGGAGGGCCGCCCGGGCGGCCACCACGCGCCTGATAACGCGGTTGCGACCGCCGCCCTTGAAAGCGGCCTCCGCGAAACGCCGGCTGTGGCCGGCGGGCCCGGTAGGCAGGCCGGCCGTGGTAAACGGGCCGGCCGCGATAGGCGGGACGGCCATGATAAGCCGGTTGGCGATTCGGCGCGCGGCCGTTGAAGCGGTGCCATCCGCCACCTTGGCGCCGCACCTGGCGGCCGCGGAATGCCGGGCGGCCGTGGTTGAAGCGGGCCCAGTTGCCGCGGTTGGCCCGCGCCATGACCATGTGCCGCTGCTGATCACGGGTGGCCCAAAAGCGTCGTTCCCGCTGCGCCCGCAGCTCCCCGGGGGTAGCCCAGGCGCGCACGCCATCGCGGCCGCCATTGAAGCTGACGCGGGAGTCATTGTGGAAATCCTCGCGGCGGTAGTAGACGTCGTGGAATCGGCCGTCGAGATGATCCACGTCGCGGTTGTAGAAAAACCGGTCGCCGCGCCAATACCCGCCGTAGTAGCCGCGGCCGGGATAGCCGAAGCCATAATTGATGCCGCCATAGAAGCCCACTTGTGGGCCCCAATAGCCGGCGTGCCAAACATAAACGCCGGCGCCCCAGCCCCAATAGCCCGGCGTCCAGAGCAGGCCCGGCTGCGGCGGCAGCACCCACGCGCCCGGCACCCAGTAGTAGCCGCCCTGGCCCCAGGCCCAATAACCGGGCGTCCACAGGTAGCCCGGCCCTGGGCAGACCGGCTGAGAATAGACCGGAATCGCCGGCGGGCCGAAATGAACGGAAATGCCAAAGCTGATTTGCGCCGACAAGGCGGTCGGAACCGCCGCCGGAATCACCATTAGCAATAACGCAAACCACAACCCACGGCTGAATCTGCGCATGGCGCCCTCCCTTGGGCTACAGCGAATCTGGATCGTGCATCCGGAGGGCCAAGCCGCATCCGGCGTAAATAGCTGAAAACACAGTGCAATCCATTAAATGAGCCACTTTCTAATGGAGTCGTTGGCACCTTTTACCTCTTTTGGACGCCGGCAAGGAAGAATTTGCGCAGCGCGCGCCTAGGCCAGCCGCAGGTGGGGAATGGCGGCAAACTCCTCCGGCTGGAGCGTCCATAACGCCGCTTCTTGGCGGATGGCGCAGGCGGCGATGGCGACCGCCATGGCGCCGGTATTCCCGGGCGGAATTTGCTTGAACAGCTCCGCGGCCAGCGCGGCATCTTCCGCGGCGAACGGCAGCGCGGCGGCGGCGGGGAAGAGCTCCTCTTGGCAGGCCAGTTCCTCCGCCGTGCGCGGGCCCAGCCGCCAATCGAACAGCACCAGCGCGGGCACGGCCAGGCGCTCGCCGGCGGCGAAGCGGCGCCGCAGTTCGGGCAGCATCGGCCGGGGACCGGTCAGCGCCGCCAACAGTACGGAGGTGTCGAGCAGGATCATGGCCTATGCTCCGCCGGCGGCACCGGCGCCACGGCGGGCCGCGCGCAGGCTGGCCAATTCCTCATCCAGTTGCTCTTGCGTGCGTGTCGGCGCGCGGCGCGCTATGCGATCCACCGCCGCCAACAGGCGGGCTTGCTCGGAATCCATCAGCTGATCCGCCCGGGATTCGTATTCCAGCACGGCTTCCCGCACCACGGCGCTTTTCGCCACGCCCAGGCGGCGGGCAGTGCGCTCCAGCCGGGCGATAGTGGCGTCGTCGAGGGTGAAAGTGACCTTGAGCATGTGCGAACTCCGGCGCGGGAATCAGGTCCGAGTGGCCCGAATTCGGGTCCTGACACGAACCCGAATTGGGCCCCGACATCGCCCCCGATATGGCCCCGGATATGGCCCCCAATATGGCCATAGTAGCGGCGCGGGGTCTGCCGCTCGCCGGCAATCGCCGCCCGCTGTTTACCAGAAATGCCCCGGCGCCGCGCGGCGCCGCTGCCGAAGGTGGGGTAGGGCTCCTGCCCGGCGTAGCGTCGCCCTCCGGGCGGCGGGCTTTAGGCGCTGCCCCTCGCGCTGGACCCGGCCGCGCGGAGCGCGACCGCACGCAGAGGCATACCCCACGTGCGCCCGTGCGTGGGGTGGGGCTCCAGCCCTGCGTCGCGTCGCCCTCCGGGCGGCGGCAACGGACAGACGGACGCCCGATTCCACGTGCCCAGCGCAGGCGCATGGGGGCTTATCGGCCGGCGGCGCGCGGCAGCCAGCGGGCCAGCAACAGGAGCGCTACGCCCAGCAGGGTGAGGCCCAGTCCAAAGCCCGCAGTCCAGGGATAATGCACGGCGGCGGCGCCCCCTGCGCCGGCGGGTACGGCGGGCAGTGCGGGAAACAGCCAAAGAGCCGAGCCGAGGCAAAATGCGGCCAAACCAACCCAGACGGTGGCGGTGCGGCTGAGGGAGGCGGGACGGGACACGGCGGTTGGCGCGAGGGAGACGGGAGAATTTGGTGGACGTGAGGGGGATCGAACCCCTGACCTCCGCGTTGCGAACGCGGCGCTCTCCCAGCTGAGCTACACGCCCCGGGAAAAATGGCCCCACGAAACAGGAATGCAGGGCTCGGACCCTAGTTTAGCAGGAGCCGCCGGAACCGGGCCCTCCGGCGACCTCCGCACCCGGCGACGGCGCGCCGCGCGCCCGGCGAACGACGACGGCGTGGCGACCGCGGCGGACCCGCGGCTTACAGCAGCTTGTCGCGGCCTTGCTTTTCCAGTTCGGCGACCAGGCGGCCGACCTTTTGCGCCTGCGCGCGCGGCACGATCAACAGCGCATCCGGCGTTTCCACCACGACTAGATCCTTCACGCCAATCAACGCCACCGTTTTGCCCGGCGCTTGCACGAAGTTGTTGGCCGCATCCAGTTCCACGACGTTGCCGCCTTGGGTGACGGTTCCGCCCCCCGGCGCCAGCTCCTCGTACAGCGCCGACCAGCTTCCCAGGTCGTTCCAGCCCATGCCGCCAGCCGGCAAGCAGACCAGGCCGCGGGCTTTTTCCAGCACGCCGTAATCAATCGAGATGTTTTGGCAGCCGGGATACCAGCGCTCCAGCGCGGCGGTGAACTTGGAGCGCGGCGCCTCGGCGACGCGGCGCAGCCGCTCGGAAATCTCCGGCAGATGCTCGGCGAGGGCTTCCAAGATAGCCGAGGCCCGCCAGATGAAGATACCGGCGTTCCAATAGTAATTCCCCGCGGCGACAAACTCCCGGGCATGGGGCAGATCGGGCTTTTCGACAAACCGCCGCACCCGGTATACCGGCGGCGGTTCGCGCCGGTGGGGCTCCTCCACCACCTCGATATAGCCGTAGCCAGTCTCCGGACGCGAGGGAGGAATGCCGAGCACCACCAAACGCCCCGGCCGCCGCGCCTCGCCAACGCCGTTGCGGATGATGGCTTGGAATTTTTGCGGGTGTTCGATGACGTGATCAGCGGGGAAAACCCCCATCGGCACGTCGCCGCGAGTGCGCAAAATCAGCTCCGCGCCGAGCGCGATGGCGGCGGCCGTATTGCGCCCGACGGGTTCGGCAATCACCTGCTGGGCGGGCACCCGGGGGGATTGGCGCAGCACCGCCCCGCGTAGTTCCCGGCTGGTGATGATCCAGGTGTTTTCGGGCTTGGCCAGGGGCGCCAGGCGAGCGAGGGTCTGCTCCAGCATGGTCCCCTCGCCCATGATATTGAGCACCTGCTTGGCCGCATGACGGCGGCTGCGAGGCCAGAAACGGGTGCCGCGGCCGCCGGCCAAAATAACCGCACAGAACTCTTCCGATTTGGCGGGGGGCTTGGACATTAATTCGGCAGAATAGCAGGAATCCCCACTACTTCAGACGAAAAAGGCGCTTCCGGGGCTGTCCATTTGGTGCCCGGGGTGCGGCTTTTGGCAACCGCCAAGCAGCGACCCGGCGCGCATCATGCGGCGCCTCCCGCCCGGGAAGCGTGGACATGCGCCGGCGAGGCGGCGGCCTGGCGCGGGTCCCAGCGCGGCCGCGCCGCGCAGCCGGCGTTGCCTGGCGCGGGTCCCAGCGCGGCCGCGCCGCGCAGCCCGCTTGGCGCCGGGAGGCGCTGGGTACGCCAGGCTCCGTGCTGGCGCTGCGACGCGGCGGGCTGAAGCTCGCCGCCACACGGGCTAAAGCCCATTCCACGGGACGGGAGGCCGGCAGATGGCCAGCGGGCCGTCGGCGTTCACCGCCACACGGGCTAAAGCCCATTCCACGGGGCGGGAGGTATTACCGCACCAGGGCGCACCACCCCGGACGGGCCGATGAGGAGGCCCGGGTTAGACGTGCCGCCGCGGTGCGAGCAGGATTGGCGCGGGCCGGGGGCGATAATTGGGGCTAGCCATATGCCGGACCTCCCGACTTCGTCTGCATCCGCCGCGCCTCATGCCTCCCCGCCGCCCGATCCCGCCGCCGCGCGGGCTTATGCTCGCGCCCATCTGCGCTTGAGTCTGGCCGGCACCGGGGTGGATCTGGCGGCGCTGGCGGTTTTTGTATTTTCCGGCGCCAGCCTGGCGCTGGCCGATGGTCTGGGGCGGTGGCCCTGGGCGGATTGGACCCGGCATTCGCCCTGGCTCCTGATCCTGGCCTACACCCTGCTGTTCGGAGCCGGACTCAAATTGCCGGGGCTGCCCTTCTCCCTGGCCTCGCGCCGTTTGGAGAATCGCTTTGGATTGAACCGGCAGGGCTGGCGCGGATGGTGGGGTGACCAAGCCAAGGGCCTGGCGCTGGAAGCCGGCTTGGGCTTGCTGGCGGTGGAGCTGGTCTACGCCTTGTTGCGGGCCGCGCCGGCGCTGTGGTGGCTGTGGGCGTGGGCGGGATTCCTTGCGTTCGTGGTGCTGATGGCGCAGTTGGCGCCGGTGCTGTTGTTCCCGCTGTTTTATCGCTTCCGACCGCTGTCGCCGGACGATCCCGCCGAGGCCGAACTGATCACCCGCCTGGAGGCGCTCTGCGCCCGGGCCAAGACGCGGGTGCGCGGCGTCTATGAGTGGAAGTTGGGGGACAAAACCAGCAAGGCGAACGCCGCCTTGGCCGGCTGGGGGGCAACGCGGCGAATCCTGGTCAGCGACACCCTGCTGGGCGACGCCCCGGCCGAGGAGATCGAAGCGGTGCTGGCGCATGAACTCGGGCACCATGTCCATCACCATGTCTGGCAGGGGCTGGCGGTGCAGTCGGTATTAAGCCTCTTTGGCTTCTGGGTGGCCAATCGCGTGTTGTTGGACCTGGCGCAACGTTTACATTTGTCGGGGATCGCGGATGTCGCCGGCTTGCCGCTGCTGCTGCTGGTGGCGGCGGTGCTGGGCGTGCTGCTATTGCCGCTGGGCAACGCCTTTTCCCGCCATATGGAACGGCAAGCGGACGATTATTCGTTCATGGCCATGGGCCGGCCGGAGCCGCTGATCGCCGGGCTGGAGCGCCTGGCGCGGCGGAATCTAGCCGAGGTGGAACCGCCGCGCTGGAAGGAGATTCTGTTCTATTCCCACCCTGCCATCGCCACGCGCATCCGCCGCGCCCGGGCGGTGCAGACCCCCTCCGGGTCCTAGGGTGCGCTCGGCGCGGAGAAAGTGGGATGGGCGTGCGTCCTCGCCTGTCCGCCTTTTTCGGCAGCCGGGGACGGCGGCTCCGCCGGGCAGCCGGGACGGCTACCCTACTGCCGCGCTCGGCGCGAAGATCGTGGGATGGGCGTCCTCGCCTGTCGGATTTTGCCGGCCGGGGCCGGACGGCAGGTGTTCAGTCGGACGGCACGCATTCAGTCGGTCGGTAGACCCAACTCTCGCCAGGCGGCGTCGAAGCGGGCCAGATAGGCGTCCCGTTCGGCAGCGGCCAGGAACGAGCCGCGGAAGCCGTTGCGCAGGGCCCGGCGCAGGGACGGCCAGAGCAGGCCCAAATTTTCGTGACAATTGTAGATTTCCTTCAGCAATGAGCTGCCGAAAATGCCGGGGTCGTCGCTGCCCGGACTCCATTTTATACTACTACTGTCGAGTATCTGCACCGGATGGGCGGTGATGGCGGCACAACAGCCGGTCTTTTGATTGGAGATTGTACAAATGTCGAGATATACCTCCGCCGCCGCCAACCGCGCGAGCAAATCCGCATCCTGGGCGGCGGCCAGACCATGGCCGATGCGGCGGACTTGCAGCTGGTCGAGCGCCGCCCGCACGGACTCCGGCCCGCCGGTTTCCCCGGCATGGGCGGTGCCGCCGATGCCGGCGGCGCGGGCACGGGCATAAACGCCGGTGAACCATTCCGCCGGCCCGGCGACCTCATCCCCGCCGATGCCAATGGCCACCACCGGGCCACTGGCGCGGCGCAAGATCGCCTCATCCAGAACGCGGTCGGCGGCATCGGCGCCGAACTGGCGCACGGCATCGAAAATCCACGCCAGCCGCAGGCCGTGGCGCGCCTCCGCCTGGCGGCGCGCGGCCTCGATCGCCTCCCACACCGGCGCGGCCGCCATCCGCTTCCAGTGCAGGATGCCGATGGAAATGAAGACCTCTGCGTAGACGATGCCCTGGGCCGCCAGCCGGCGAGCCATCTGCTCCACCGCCCAGGCGTAATCCTCCGGGGCGATCAGATGCTGGCTGGCGGTCTTGATGGCCTGGATGAAGCCGGGGAAATCGGAGAACGTGTACAGGTGGCGGCAGGCGGCGAGATCGCGCAAGCCGAAGGGGAAGTCATGGCGCTGGGAAAGCGCCAACAGATCGGCGGGGTTGAGCACGCCTTCCAGGTGCAGGTGCAGCTCGGCCTTGGGCAGCAGCCGCAGGCGGCGGCGCAGATCGCGGTCCATCGGAGCCATCGCGGCGATTATGCCAGCGGCGGGGTAATCCGCCCCGCCCACTCCGGCGCCAGGCAGAGAAAATGGCGGACATCCAGGGTCCAGATGCGCTCGCAGCCGGCGCGCTCCGCGGCGCGAATGTGCATGGCGTCATAGATGGCGCCGCTGACCCATCCACCCTGCGCGCACAGGCGCGCGGCGGCAAGATAGTCGCCGGCCTCCAAGGCGACCGCCTGGAGATGCGGCAGCCACTCCTGCTCGGCGATTTGAATGGCGCGCGCCGGCGAAATGCGCGGCGAGAACGGCGCGGCCGTCAGCACGGCATACGCCTCCGCGATGGCATGGGTGCAAAGCACGGCTTCAACCACCCGCTCCCGCGCCTGCCGCAACGCCGCAAAGCAGGAAAGGTGGTGGGGGTGCCGGGCAACGGTCGCGGCGACCAGAACGTTAGTGTCAAACAGGATCTTCACGGCCCAAGATGGCTCGGATCCGGCGCTCGCGATCCGCGTCCACCATGCGTTCCCAGTCGAAGCCCTCGGGAGCATCGCCGCAGAATACGAGCATGCCGTCTTCTTCCCGCCACGCGGTTTGCGTGGACGCCGGGCGGAGAATGAGTGCGTCCGCTTGATCGGCAATCTCGAGCTCCGTCCCGGCGGTAAGGCCCAGGCGGTCACGGATGGCCTTGGGCACGACAATGCGCCCGGCCTTGTCAATGCTGACCTTCATGGGCTGACCTTCATCGCTCCCCTTCGTGGCCGCGCCGCTTCGTCGCCTGTAGCGTCGTCCCGAATGCCATTTCATTTTACCATCTGCCATTTCTAATGGCATTTGCCGGGAGCAGGGGGTTTGAGGGACTGAATGCGGGGCTGACCGGCGGCAACGCGAACCGCCGCCGGCGCATCTCGCTGACCGAGAGAATCATCCATTGCCTAGCGCCCCTGTGGGTGGGGGCGTTTTTTTTTGCGCGGCCGCCTTACGGCTTCTGGGGAATGGCGGTGACGATGATCTCGTACTGATCCGTGCTGCTCACATCGCTGATTTTTGCCAGCGTGACCGGCACGCCCGCGCGCACGGCCGCGGAAGCCGTGGCGCTAAAGTGATGCACCACCCGCGGCCCGGAGGCGCCAATTCTCCTGGCGACGCGGGTGATGTGCGCCTGAAGCGTGAGCGTTGGAACAACGCCAATGCCCGTGGCGGAAAGGTTCGCGAAAATTTCAATGCCGACCCGCTGTGCCGGCCCGTGCGAGGGGAAGACGAAGTTCTCGCTTCGCGCCTCCGCGCCGCGCTGGTTCACCGCCGCCATCAGGTCGAATCGGCGCTGGTTGATCACCCGCCCGTCGCGCAACTGACGCACGGTGAAATCGAGGCGGTAAGTCGCCGGGGGGGAGAACCGCTCGGGCGCGGGATGAGGATTGGGCGCGGGTTTCGGCTTCTGCGCGGCGGCGGGCAAGGCGAGGGCGGCGGCCAGAAACAGTGCCGCGCAGGCGGCGACAGCCATCGGGGCGCGGGATTGGCGTGGGGACGGGGTCATGTTGGTTCCTATGGTGATTCTTCTCGCGGCTTCGATTTGATGGGCGCGGGCCGCAGCCTCGCCGCAGGCGGGTCTTCCATTGCTTGGCGCGGGCCCCGCGAGGCGAGTCGTGGCTGCGACCGCGGCGATCATGGTTCGGTTTTATCCGTACTGCTTAGAAAATGCTCGGCGCCGGCCGGCGGCCCCGTGGGGCCAGTCTGAGCTCCGCCCTGCGCCGGCCATTTCCATTTGGGCTTGGGGAAGGTCAGCGCGGCGCGAACGACGCGCGGCGGCGCGGTGGCGATGAAGTTCAATAGCGCCTGCTCCTGCGGCGAGGGCGGGGCGGGCGAAGGAAACACGGCGGGCCAATGGCGCCGGGATGCGGTGACCTGGGCCAGGCGAGCATGCCGCAGGGCCGCGGCATGAAGCAGACGGCGCGATAGCGGCGCGGAGGACGTAGACGGCCGCAACTGGGCCAACTTATTCGGCCGCGGCGCGGCAGCCGGGCCGGCGGCTGCATGGCGCAGCAGCGCCCGCGCGTAGGCCGCGTCTGGCGGGGCGGACGCCAAGCGCCGCGGCGCCGGCTGGCCAGGGACCAAAAGCCAAGACGCGGCGGCCAACGCCAACACGATACCGGCCGCGGTCGCGCCCGCGAGCCGCGACACGCGCGGCGTTTGCAGCCACGCCCGCCACCGAATGCGCGTTTGCGGCAATGGGCCGCCGGCGGCGTCCGCCGCCACGGCGGCGGCGATCCGCTCGGCCAGCGCCGCATCTGGCGGCGGCGCCTGGGCATCCAGGGCTTGAGCGAGCAAATGGTCGAATTCCCGCGGGTTCATCGCTTACTTCCTTGTTGGTGGGTTGGTTTCTCGTTCACCGTCTCTTCCCTTAGCAGCTTTTCCCGCAACGTCTGGCGCGCCCGCATCAGGCGGCGGCGGACGGCGGCGGGCGAAATGCCCAGAATCGCCGCGATCTCGGCGTTCTCGAACTCGCGCAGGCCGGCCAGTTGCAGCGGATGGCGCAGCGCGGGGGGCAGAGCAGCGATCAGGACTTGCAGCCGCGCCAACTGTTCCTGGGCGGCGAAATGGCGTTCGGCGCCCGGCGCAGCGGAGGGAGCGTCGGCGATCCAGGGGCCGGTCCTCGCCGCGCGGGCTTGCACCCGCCGCCGATCCAACGCCAATCGCCAGGCGACGCGGGCCAGCCACGCGCCGGGGCGATCGAGCCGGCGCCAGCGCTCCCGGCGCCAGGCGCGCAGAAACGCATCCTGCGCCACTTCCTCGGCGGCGGCGGCATCGCGCAGCACCAAATAGGCCACGCGGTAAGCGACCACGGTATGGGCGGCGACGAACTCGGCAAAGGCCGGGACCGTGGCTGCCGCCGCGTCGCGCGGCGCGGAGGCGGCCCGATCCGCCGCCGCCACGTCCGCCCCGCTCATCGCCTGACCGGGCGGCTCGCTGCCGGGGCGTGCGTCGCCGGCATGCACTCCGCGCACGGACGCGCCGCCTGCGGGCGCGGTCGCGGCGGGAGTGCGGCTGGTCGGCCTCGCTCCCGCGGATATGCGGCGCAACGCCACTTCGCCTTCCGCGCACATGATTGCGTCTCTCGCCGGGCCTTTCATTGCCATAAGACCCCACAACACCGGCAAACGTTCATGAAAATTTCATGGTCGGCCGAGGGAAGAATGGCCGACAATCCAGGCGGAGCCTACCCGAGCCCATGAGGAAACCAAACGCCTTTGGATGGCGCGGCGCAGGGATCGCCGCCGTTTGCCTGCTGGCTCTGCCTGGCGCGGGCCCCAGCACGGTCCGCGCTTCGCTTTCCGGCCGTGCGGCGCAGCGGCAAAAGGTAATTCGCCTGCCCTCCGACCAACTGCTGATGCTGCCGGTGCCGGGACATCCGCGGATGACGAACAGCTTTCCCACCGCCATCGCCCTCAGCCCCGACGGGCGCTACGCGGCGGTGCTGGACAACGGCTTCGGCACGCGGCAGACGGCGGGGCGGGAATCCATCGCCGTGCTGGACCTGGCCACGGGCCGGATGCACGACTACGCCGACCACCGGTTGGCGGCGCATTACCGGCAGACGTATTTCCTGGGGCTGGCGTTTGGGCCCGGCGGCCGCCATCTCTACGCCTCGCTGGCGTCGCGCACGGATCCGCTGGGACGGCGGCGCGGGGATTTGGGCAATGGCATCTTGGTCTACCGTTTCCGCAATGGCTGGCTGACGCCCGACCGCTTTCTGCCGATTCCGCTGCAACGCCTGGCGCCGGGATATGTGACCACCGGCATGGGCCGGGAAGTGCCCGCCGGCGAGGCGCTGCCCTTCCCCGCCGGGCTGGCGGTTTTTCGCGCCGATGGCGGAACGCGCATCTTGGTCGCCAATAACTATTCCGACAATGCGGTGCTGATGGACGCCGCCGGCGGGCGCATCCTGCGGCGCTTCGACCTCAGCCTCCCTCTCCACGTCTCCCGCACCGTCCCGGCGGTGTTTCCCTATGGCGTGGCGGTCAGCCGCGATGGGCGAACCGGGTATTGCAGCCTGTGGAACGGCTCCGAGGTGGCGGTGCTGAATCTGGCGAACGACCGAGTGGAGGCCAAGATCCCGCTGCTGAAGCCGCGGTCGGCGGTCGCGCCCGGCTCCCATCCCACGGCGATGCTGCTCAGCCCCGGCGGGCGGCGGCTGTACGTCACCTTGTCGAATCGGGATCGCGTCGCCGTCATCAACACCGCGACGCGGCAGGTTGAAGCCTGGCTGATGACCCGCCTGCCGGGACAGCAATATGGCGGCGGCACGCCGGATGGCCTGGCGCAGACGCCGGATGGCAAGACGGTGTTCGTCGCCAACGCCGGCACCGACTCCGTCGCGGCGTTCCACCTGCCGGCGGCGCCGCGGGGCGAAATCCGGGCGGCGGGCTTCATTCCCACCGAATGGTATCCGACGGCGGTAGCGGTCAGCCGCGGGCAGTTATTGATCGCCTCGGGCAAAAGCACCGGCACCGGGCCCAATGATATTTACCCGCGCCATGTGACGCGCGGCAGCCGGCCGCGGCTGGGCTATCCGTACATCGCTTCGCTGGTGCACGGCAGCATCGCGCACGCGCCCATCGCCGGACTGTTGCGCCGCTTGCCGCGACTGACGCGGCAAGTCGAAGCCAGCAACCTGATGAACGGCCGCCTGCCGCGGCTGCCCTTCCGCGCCGGTGAAAACCCCATCCGCCACGTGATCTACATCATCAAGGAAAATCGCACCTACGATCAGATCCTCGGCGATCTGGGCGTGGGCAACGGCGATCCCAAGCTGGCGTTTTACGGCAAGACGATCACGCCCAACGAGCACAAGCTGGCGCTCCAGTTCGGCGTGCTGGACAACTTCTACGACAGCGGCGAAGTCAGCGGCGACGGCCATGAATGGTCCACCGCGGCCATCACCACCGATTACAACGAAAAGACCTGGGAGGTCGGCTACCGCAACAGCCAGCGCGGTTACGACTATGAAGGCGTGGTGGCGGGCGGCATTCCGTTGCTGGAAGGCATTCCCAACGTGGACAACCCGGCGACGGGGTTCATCTGGTCGGACGTAGCGCGGCACGGGCTCAGCCACCGCAACTACGGCGAGTACGTGGTCAGTGAATGGTGCGACCAGAAATCCGGGCGCACCACGCGGATGAGCGCGCTGCCGCCGGGCTGCAAGCGGCGCTGGATTCGCCCTGGGCAGCCAGTGCCGGCGCGCTACGGCGGCGGCCGCAGCCCCTGGCCGTGGAAGGTGCCGGTGCTGCGCAAGGACGTGGCGTCCACGCCGGCGCTGGTGGGGCATTTCGATCCGCACGCCGCCGACTTCCGCCTGACGTTTCCCGACCAATGGCGGGCGGACGAGTTTCTGCGCGAGTTCCGGCGGTATGTCGCCAACCGCCGTTCCGGCCACGGGCCGCGGCTGCCGCGCTTCATCATCCTGCGGCTGCCGAACGACCACACCATGGGCACCTATCCTGGCGGGCCGAAGCCCGAGGCGTCGGTGGCGGACAACGACTTGGCGGTGGGACGGGTGGTGCAGGCGGTGTCGGAAAGCCCCTACTGGAACGACACGGCGTTTTTCATCTTGGAAGACGACGCGCAGGACGGCGCCGACCATGTGGATTGCCACCGCAGCATCTGCCTGGTGATCAGCAAATATTCTCCCGGCTCGCCGCGACATCCCTACATTGACCACCACTTTTACACCACGGTGAACGTGGTGCGCACCATCGAGGTTTTGTTGGGCCTGCCACCGATGAACCACAACGATGCGCGGGCGGCGGTGATGGCGGGTTTGTTTACCGGCCGCGGCGACCAGCCGGCCTATCATGCCGATACCCGTAATCAGCGGAACCGGCTGATCTACGCCGCCAACCCGCCGAATGCGCCGGGGGCGCAAGCGTCCTTGCACATGGACTGGACGCACGCGGACGCCAATCCCGCGCAGGCGCTCAATCGCATTTTGTGGCGGGAGCGGATGGGCCACGTGCCGATGCCCAAGCCAAGGTACACGGTGCCGGGGCTGGACGCGCCGCCCTGGGCGCCGGGGCGGCGGTAGGGGAAGTTGACTCAGGTTCGCGGCGCCGGTGGGCTGAAGCCCGCAGGCGCAACGCGGGGAGCAACACCAGTGGCGCCGCTGCAGCGGAGATCGCGGGACCGCCGCCAAGGAGGGCGACGGTACGCAGGGCAGGAGCCCTACCCCACGCACGGCGGCGCGCAGGGCGGCGGTGCGATTCGGCTAGTCGCGATTCGGCTAACCGCCCCGCCAACTGCGCCGCCGCGCCAGGTGGGGCATGGCTCTGGCCTGCCTGCGGTCGCGCTCGCCCGCAAACGGCTTCAATTCGCGGCGGAGGCGGACAAGCCGGCGCCGATGCGGATCAGTTCGCGTTCCGCCACGCGCGCCAGCAGGCGCAGCAACGCCGTGGCGCTGGCGTCAAAGTGCCCGGCCACGGGATCCGAGAGCAACACCAGCAGCGGCTGCGGCGCCGCGGCCACCTGCGCGCCGATAATTTCGACGGCCACGCCCGGTGGTTCCCAGTTCATCGCCGCCAACTGCGCGGGCGGCGGCGCGGCCAGGTGGAAGCTGCCCTGCTCGGCCAGCGGCTGGGCCCAATGCCACGGCAGCGCCAGCGGGCCATGCCCGCCCCACGGCCGCAGCCATGTTCCCGCCCGGCGGACGACGGCCGGCGCCGCCGTCGCCAAGCCCGCCACGCCGCCGTTCGCCCAGTCGCCGCCGCTGGGCGTAATCGCGGCGAAAAGATCGTAGACGGCGACATAGCGCGCGCCCGCTCCGCCGCGGGCGCCGGAGCGCAGCGCCTCCACCACCTGCCGGCGCGAGGCCGCGTCCAGCATGCTTTGCACCGCCGCAACCAGCGCCGCCGGGTTTTCGCCGTCGTGCGGCTGCTGCACATAGAATTTCAGCAACAAGGCGCGGGAAGAATGCACGCCCGCCTTTTGATAAATCGTCTTAACGTAATCCTTCACGGTGTTGACCGTGAGGCGCAACTGCGACGCAATGTCTTTGACCGACTGCGCCTGGAGCAGGCCCTCGATGATGTCCTGCTCGCGCGGCGAAAACCGCTCCCAAGGTCCAAAGTTCCGGAGTGAGTGAGCCGGCATTGGTTCCCCTTTCCTTTCGAAGGGTACAGCGTTCACCTTAGGGTAAATACTGGCATTGGGTAAGCCCCCATCCGGGTGAGTGCCAAAAGACTACTTGCGCCATTCGCATTGCGGAGTTCCCGGGAGCCTAGGACGGTTCCAGCCCGCCCTAAGCCGTCTGGCCAAGGCCCTGCCGCTGCAGCCACTGCAAGGCGGCGCGCTGGACCGCCGCATCGCCGCCGAAGCCCGGCAGCCAATGCACGCGCGGATCGCGGCGAAACCAGGTGAACTGGCGCTTGGCATAGTGCCGCTGCTCCGCCTGCGCCTCGGCCAGGGCGGCGGCCGGATCCGCGCGGCCGCGCAGAATGTCCACCGCCTGTTTATAGCCATGCGCGGCAAAAACGGGTAAATCGCTGGAATAGATCTGGAGTAATGCCCGAGTTTCGGCCACGATACCCGTCCGGCCGGGCGGAGGAGCGAACATCGCCTGGGCGCGGAGGTCAATACGGCGGTAGAGTTCGGCGCGGGGCGGGGCCAGGCCGAGCAGGAGCGGTCGAACGCCGGTAAACGCCTCGGGCGGATGCTCCGCCCACCAGCGGCTGATGGGCTGGCCGGTGAGCAGGCGAACTTCCAAGGCGCGTATCGTGCGCGCCGCGTCGCGCGGCGCGATGCCGGCGGCGGCGGCATCCAGCCGGCGCAAGATGGCGTGCAGGGCCGCGGGGCCGCGGCGGGCGACGCGGTCCCGCAGGCGGCGGCGCAGCTGGGCCTGGGCGGTCGCGTCTAGCGGCGGGGCGGAGAACAATCCGTCCAGCAGGGCGCGGAGATAGAAGCCCGTGCCGCCCACCAACACCACTAACCGGCCCCGGGCCACGATGGCGCGGATGCGGAGGCGGGCCTGGCGGCTGTATTCGCCCGCCGTGAGCGGCCGCCGCGGGTCGCATTCGGCGATGAAATGATGCGGCACGCGGGCCAGTTCCGCCGCCGTGGGCTGGGCGGCGCCGATGACGAAGCCGCGGTACAACTGCATGGAATCGAAGCTGACGATCTCCCCGCCCAGGGCCTCGGCCAGCGCCAGCGCCAGCGCCGTTTTGCCGCTGGCCGTGGGCCCGGCGATGACCACCGCCGGCGGCGCATCGATTGCTTGGCGCGGGCCCCAGCGCGGCTGCGCCGCGCGTCCCGCTTGCGCGCCGGGCTGGGCCGGGGGCCCCGTTCGCCCCAGCCCAGCCGGCGCTTCGCTGGGTGCCGCGCCGCTCCCCTTGCCGGGGGCGGGCCGCCCTTCGGAGTTTCGCGGCCCTTCCGCGCCGGTTTTGCCCCCCGGGCAGAAGGCACGGCCCCCGCGAGCGGACGACGGCGGGTTAGCGCCGCAAGATCGTGTCATACGGATCAATCATCACGCGCAGCGGCATCACCCGCGGCGGCATCACTTGCGGCGGCGTCCCCGGAGCCGCTGCCGGCGGCAGCGGGAGCTGAAATTCGGTGCTGGCGCCCTGACTGATGACCGTACCGAGATAGCGCGGGGCGCATGGCTGGCGCGCAGCGCAGCGCCCGTGCAGATACAGCGGCACGGGCATGGTGAAGGTGAGTGGAACCCGGCTTTGCAGCAGCATTCCCTCCAGCGCCCAGCGGGAGCCGCGCTGCCGCGACCGCGGCAGGCGCACCGCGTGCAGTTCGGTCACGCGATAGCGCGGAATCCCCGTCCCATCCACCCATTCCCGGAAGAACCACTCCCAGCCGCCGTGCGCGCCGAGCTTTGCCAGCCGCGGCGGCACGAAGCGGGCAGCCACGCGGGCAAAATCCGCGGTGCCGGCGGCGCGACCCTGGTAGGCACGGCGGAAGGCGCGCAGGAAGGCGAAGAAGCGCGCGTCGGCGGGTGCGGGCGGCGGCGGCGCGGCGGTGGTGGCGGGCAGCGGCGCCCGCGGCGGATAGCTTGGCCCCGCCGCCTCCACGCGGGGCCGCGGGCCGCTGGCTGGGGATGGAGCGGCGAGGGTGGCAGGCGTCACGCGGCTTCGCGCCCCCGCCGCGGAAGCAGCCATCGGCTGGCGCGGGCCGCGGCGCGGCTGCGCCGAATTCCCCGTTTGGCGCGTGGGCGGGACGTCCCGCCGGGCGTGCTCGTGCGCGGCGGCCGGCGGCAGCGGCGCGTCCGGCGGCGGACCGCTGCGCATCAGCTCGCGCAGCATGTGCATCACCCAAGCGCCCTTGTCATAAACCAGGACGTCGTAGGCGTGGGGAAAGCGCTCGGAATCCAGCCGGATGCCCAGGGACAATGGCCCGGCGGAGTCCAGGGCTTGGCCGGCGACGTTTTTCCGCAACAATTGCCGGCGATCGTAGGCCAGCACGCGGGGCAGCGCCCCGGCCTGAAATTGCGCATTGACGTCCAGCAGGGCGGCGTAGCTGGCCAGCGCCTCGCAGAGCCATTGATCGTGATAGCTCCGCCACGCCACCTCATTGCCCCACCATTGATGCGCGATCTCATGCGGGCGCATCAGCGGATAGAGCGCCTGCGCTTGCGGCGGCAGATGACGGTCTTCCATCTGCGCGGGAGTAAGAAAGCTGTCGCGGGCCAAGTAAATCAGGCCCGGCCATCCCTGGCCCAGCGGAAACGGCAGCTCGGTCAGCGCCAGGCGGGGAAAGGGGAACGGGCCGAAGCGCTGCTCATAGAACTCCACGGTCCAGGCGCTGGCGCGGGCGAGATCGGCCAACCGCGCCCGCGTCACGGTGTTGGGCGCGGCGAAGACCTGGATGGGGACCGGGCCTTGTGGCGAGGAGGCGGTGGCCGCCGCCATCTCGAAGTGGCCGAGGTTGAACCCCGCCAGATCCGAGGGCCGGCGGGAAATCCAGTGCGAAATCCGCTCGCCGGCCGGGGGCTTGTCCGCCGCCGGCGCCCGGCGGCCGGTGGCCAGCAGGGTCAGCCCGGTGGGATAAATAAATGTCAGGTCGTGCGGCGCGGGCTGCATGGTGCGGTTGGGATACCAATCCATGCGGTTTTCCAAACCGTATAGACCGGTGACCGTGGCCACGATGATGTGCCCGGCGTAACGGAAGTGCAGGGTATAGATTCGTCCGGCCGCCAGCGGCCGCTTCAAGATGACCGCCACCACCGGTTCCGCGGCGGCGTGTTCTCCTCCCGCCGCCTCCGCGCCCGGCCCGCGCAGAATCCCGTTTTGGATGAACAAAAGCGGCTGGCCGGCGGCGTTGGTCACGCGGGCAAGAGCCAAATGAGGATCAAGCGAAAAGGTCACCACCCGGTCACCGCTGAGGCGGGCGCGAAAGCGCACCGCCGCCTGCCCATGCAGGCCCAGATTGGGTCCGATGCGGGTGCGAACGTGATAACCCAAAACACGCAGATCAGGACCCGGATACGGCGTCGCGCCCGGCTGCCGAGACCCCAGCCGGGCGGAGCGCATGGGAAAACTGGCCCAGACGTTTTCATAGGCGCGGCGCCCGGGGTGGCGCTCGCCGGTGGCGAAGCCGGAGGCGGCGATTTCGATCTGCTCCCGCCGCGAACGGTCCACCAGCACGTCGAAGTCGCCGAGGCGGTCGCCGGCGATGCGCGCATAGAAATACGGCGTGCGATTGTGGTTCAAAAACTCCGCCAGCAAGCGCAGCGCCTGCGCCTGGTTGAGGGCGGCGACGGTGGCGCGCCAATGGGCGGCGAAGCGCCGCCCGGTGGGTTCCGCGGGCAACAGTTGCGCCAAGTCGGCGGCGTCCAGGCGCAGCGCGCCGTCGCTATAGCGGAAATAGGCCGAGGAGAACGACTCATTCAGAAACGGAGCGCCGGTGAAGTTGGCCATCGAGAGGCGGTCGGCGCGGCTGGGTGGCAATACGAAGATCTGGCCTTGGCCGACGAATACCGCGCCGGTCTCTCGGCCCCGCACCGGGGCCAAAAGGCCCAAAGTGCCGTGTTCCAAATTGATGGCGACATCCTCGTCATCAATTTGCAGCCCGTCCACGCGATAGACGCGCCGCGGCGATATCTGCGTGTCCAGGATGCGCTTGTACAGAGCGGCGGTCGCGCTGGCGACCGCCGCGGGCCTGGCGGCCGCGGCCGGGGCCGCATGGTGCGCGGGCGAACCGGATGCAGGCTGGCTGCGGGCCTGCGTTGGGACGGGCGCTCGCACCGGGGTTTGCGGCGGCGCTGCGGCCGCCTGCGGCGCCGCTGCCGGCGGGGTCCGCACCGCGCTCCCAGCGGCGGCGGCTTGCGCGCCGCACGGACCGCCGGCCAGCAGCGCCAACGTCAGGACCAAGAACGCGCCGCCCGGGCGGCGCAGCCGCTCCAATCGTGACGCCGCGGGTATGCCGCGCGCCGGCGGCGCGGCGGCGGCCGGCCGCAACCGGCCGGCGCACCGGGCGCGCCTCATTTGCCGCGTCGTAATTCTGGGGGACACCAACCGTCTCCTGCCGCCAGCATTGTCCCGCGCACGCCGCCTGTCAACCGCCGGCGCATCCGGCGGGAAGAAAGCGGGATGGGCGTCCTCGCCTGTCCGCGTTTTGGCTGCCGGGACGGCGGCTTCGCCCGGCAGCCGTGGACGGCTACCCTACTATTGCGCTCGGCGCGAAGAAAGTGGGATGGGCGTCCTCGCCTGTCCGCGTTTTGGCTGCCGGGACGGCGGCTTCGCCGGGCAGCCGGGGACGGCGGCTTCGCCGGGCAGCCGGGGACGGCGGCTTCGCTGGGCAGCCGGGGACGGCGGCTTCGCTGGGCAGCCGGGACGGCGGCTTCGCCCGGCAGCCGTGGACGGCTACCCTACTATTGCGCTCGGCGCAAAGAAAGTGGGATGGGCGTCCTCGCCTGTCCGCGTTTTGGCAGCCGGGACGGCGGCTTCGCCGGGCAGCCGGGACGGCTACCCTACTGGCGCGCTCGGCGCAAAGAAAGTGGGATGGGCGTCCTCGCCTGTCCGCGCGGCTGCGCCGCGCCTTTCGCTTGGCTCGCGGACAACGCCGGGGCCCCATTTGCCCCAGTCCTCGCCCGCGAGCGGCGAGCACTCGAGTGCTAAACTCGGCGCTAGGGAAATTATTTTTCTAGAGGAGTTATCGCCAATGGCTTATCCGGAATTCATGATCGAGGGCATGCGGCAGGAGTTGACGCGGCTGGGCATCGAGGAGACGCGCACGCCGGAACAGGTGCGCGCGGCGATGGAACAGACGCCGGGCACGCTGCTGGTGGTGGTCAACTCCGTCTGCGGCTGCGCCGCCGGCAAAGCCCGCCCCGGCGTGGCCATGGCGCTGGGCCATTCGCACCGTCCCGACCGCGCCATCACCGTCTTCGCCGGCGCCGACATCGAAGCCACCGATGAAGCCCGCCGCCGCTTCGCTCCCTATCCGCCTTCCTCGCCGCAGATCGCGCTGTTCAAGGACGGCAAGCTGGTGCACATGCTGGAGCGGCGGCAAATTGAAGGCCGCGCGGCGGGCGACATCGCGCAAGACCTGATGCAAGCCTTCGACCAGCACTGCGCCGCCGCGGCTGCCACGGCGTGAACCGCCGGCAGGAGGCGGCGCGGCTGGCGCAATGGTGCCGCGTGCCGTTCGCCAGCGGCGCCACCATCGCCGAAATCGGCGCCGGCGACGGCGCCTTCGCCTGGGAATGCCTGGGTTGGGCCGGACCCACCGGCCGCGTCTTCGCCACTGAACTCGAGGGGGCAAAATACCAGCGCCTCTGCCGCCGCCTTTCGCGCCGCGGCGGCGAAATCGGCCCCGTCGTCTCCACGCCAACCGCCAGCGGTTTGCCGCCGGGCGAATGTGACGCGATCGTGATGCGCAGCGTCTACCATCACTTCACCGATCCGCCGGCTATCGCGGCGGATTTGCTGGCCGCGCTGCGCCCCGGCGGGGCGTTGGCGGTGGTGGATTTTCCTCCGCGCTGGTGGCTGACGCTGTTCTCCCGCCCGAAGGGCGTGCCCGCCAACCGCGGCGGCCATGGCGTTCCCGCGGCGGTGGTCAAAGCGGAGCTGACCGCCGCCGGCTTGGCCTGTGAGCGCGACGGCGAACCGTGGCGCCGGGATCTCTATTGCTCCGTGTTCCGCAAACCGGAAGCGCCGCGGCCATGACGCCGACGCCGGCCATCCCATGAGGGTCGCGGGCCCCAGCCCCGCCCGCGGCGGGGCGTCCCGCTTTGATGGGCGCGGCGCGGAGCGCCGCTTACGCGCCCGGCTGGTTGGCCTGCAAGCCGGCCGCGCCATCACCCGCCACGATGCGCAAGGAACTTGGCGCACCGCCATCGCCAAGCGGGCGATTGCGGCGGCCATCATCGGCCCCGAAGGCATCGTCGGCGACGCCGTCGCCGACCGCCGCCATCACGGCGGCACCGAGCAGGCCATCCTGGCCTACGCCACCAAGCATTATCCCGCCTGGGAAGCGGAGTGGGCGCAGGCGCTGGCCGCCGCAGCCCTCCCCAAGCGCTCCCCGGCGGTGGCCGGCGACCCGGGTGAAAGCCGCGCCGGAGGCGGCGCCCTGCCGGACGAAACGGCCGCGGCAGGCGACGCGCCGCTGCGCCTGCCCTGCGGCGCGTTCGGCGAGAACTTCACGCTCGACGGCGTGGATGAAAGCACGGTGTGCATCGGCGATATTTGGGCGGCCGGCGCCCTCCGGCTGCAAATCTCCCAGCCGCGCGAGCCCTGCTATAAACCGGGCCGGTTCTGGGGCGTGCCGGAGGCGGCGGCGCGCATGATCGCCACCCGCCGCACGGGTTGGTATCTGCGCGTGCTCGCCAGCGAGCGACCGCCTGGGCTGGCGGCCACCGTCACCCCCGGCGCGGAGTTGGTGCTGGAAGCGCGTCCGTATCCCCAATGGACGGTCGCCCGCGCGCTGGAGGTCTTTTATGCCTGCAAGGCGAGCGGGCCCACGGCCGACGCCGCCGCCCTCGCCGCCTGCCCCGCCCTTTCCCCCAAATGGCGCGCCCGCCTAAGCCGCGACGGCTAGCGCGCTGGGCCTCCAGCCTTGGCCGCTGCCCGCTGGGCTCGGGTGGCCCGAGCGATTTCCGCCGCAGCCGCGTCTGCCTCCGTCATCCTTGCCAATACCTCGTCCAGCAATCGCCAATAACCGTCCCAAGCGGCTGACGGAACGAGCGACGCAATGTTCACCGGCTCACACCGTGCCCACGCTTCGAAAGCCTCCAGCCTGCGAACCCGCTCATCGAGCCCTTGCTTGCCCCGCGTGACCGGCGACCATTTCGCCCCGCTGCGGATCCAGGACCGCCACTCCTTGTTGCCCTTGGACTGGTTGCACTTCCCGCATGCCGGCACAAGATTCCGGATGGAGGAGGGATACCCGGTCGGCCTGCCGCCAAGAACCAGTGGCCGCAGGTGGTCCCATTCCGTCGCTTGCTCGCCGCAATAGCTGCATAGGAGCTCGCTCGGCCCCAATGCGAAAATGTCCAGCACCTGTCGAATTTCCTCGGCGCTTGGCGCGGCTGTGGGAACGATGGCGGCTACGAAGACGTTGCGGATGCTCGATGCGCGGCTCCTAATCCTTAGGCCGTTGGGCATGCGGAAACAGCCCAGCAACCGCTTCTGTTCCTCCCGGTCCATGCGAGGCGCCAGAATAGCGGCCCGCCCGGCGCAGGAACACCGTCCGCGCGGCCAGGGAAACGGGCTGGTTACTCGGCAAATGGCGCCAAGGCGCCCCGGCACCGGGGCTTAGCCTGAGGATGCTGACCGCCGCGCTCCCCCCGCTCCGCCTCTCGTGCTCCCGCAGCCTTCGCACGGCTGTGGCGGACCTGCTGCGCCAGGCGCAGGAGCGTGGCAGGGCCGAGGAGACGCTCCGCTGCTTGGTGGCTGCCGCGCTCGGCGCAGCAGCGGCGGATGCCACCAGCGGCCCGCTCGCGGACCCGCTGCGGATTGGCGACACCGCAATCCACGTTTCCGCCGCTCAGGGAGACGCCCTCATCGCACGTTGCCGGACCGACGTCGGCGCGGGCCTTCGGCCGCTCGTGATCGCGCCCGGCGACGGCGCAATCATCGCCCGTGGCCTAGCGGGGTACGCGGGCTTGGGAGATCGCATTGACGTCTTCGAGGCCGCCGAGCTGATCGCCACGCGGATTTACATCCCCGCAGGCCTGACAGCGGCCGGGCGCCGCGCGGCGCTTGCGCGCCTCGTCAAGCGCTACCACCGGATCTCCCAGGCATCGCTGGATGGCGGCCGCGGCCGGCGCATCGCCCTCGTCCGTTAGGCGGTGCAGGTATTCGAACCGCCCGGCCGGTGTCGCCGGGGCTTGGCGCGGGCGGCCGGGGCGGCGCACAATAGCGCTTCACGGCTATGACAATCTTGGGATGCGGGCGGAGCTTCGGGAACCGGCGGAGCCTGGGGTGTTGGCGAGGCTTGGAATGTCGGCAGGACATCGGACGCGGGACCGGCGTGCGGCGCGGACGGGGCTGGAGTTTTTGGCGGAGTTCGGAACGTGGCGGCGGCGTCAGCCGCCGGCGGGGCGCCGGCCGGCAGGGCCCTCGCCGGCAAGCCCTGGGCCGGCGGCAAAGCCGAGCGTATGGGTTGCGCCGGGCGGCGGGGTGGTCGCTGGGCGCGGCCTTGTGCTTGGCGCTGGCGGGCGCGGCGGGGGCGCAGGTGTTGAACCCCAAGATGGACGCGCCGGGACGGCCGTTCAGCTATCCGGCCTACCCCACCACCGAAATCGGGTTGCAGGGCGCGCCGCAGGCGACCGAGATCACGCCCGAGGGCTATCTCTACACCGGCTATGGCGAGCTGATGTTTCTGCTGGGCGATCCGGCGCATCCCGCCCAGCAGCGCATCCGCACGCTGGACCAAGGCTATCTGCCCATCGTGCAGTACCCGCTGGAGGACGGCGCGGTGGAGTACCGGCTGACGCTGTTCACGGCGGCCGGCGGACCCGACGACGCGGCCGGCGTCAACATCATCCGCGTCCGCGCCAGCAATGACGGCAATCATCCCCGCACCTCGTATTTCTCCGTCGCCCTGCGCTATACCGGCGACTATGGCGCGCACCGTTTCTATCGGCCGGCGGTGGCGGCGCAGCCTGGCGATTATTCCCAGCCCGGCGTCCATTTCGATCCCCATTGGGTCTACGCCTTCGACCACGGCCTGGCGGAGCGCAGCGGCGAAGTGCTCTACGCCTTTCCCACCGCGCCCGCGCCCACGCTGTGGCTGACGCGGCGCAGCCCCTACCGCCGTCCCGCCCAAATCGGCGACTGGCCGCAGCGGCCGGTGCTGATGGCGCAGTACGAGCTGCATTTGGCGCCGGGTCAGACCCAAACGCTGGTGTTCAAAATGCCGGTGGCGCCGGTCGCGGCCAAGGACGCCGCCGCCATCGCCGCGCTGCAAAACCTGGTCCCCGCCGCCGCCCTGGCCGCCACGCGCGCCTACTGGGACCAGGAGCTGCACCGCGGCCTGCGCATCCACCTGGCCGAGCCCAAGGTCACCGATACCTTCCAAGCCAGCTTGATGTACGACCTGCTGGCGCTGAACCACGTCGGCGGGGAATACATCCAGACCGTCAACCAGCTCCAGTACCACGCCTTCTGGCTACGCGACGGCAGCAACATCATGCACGCCTACGACGTGATGGGCTACGCGCCGATGGTGAAGGAATGCCTGCCGTTTTTCCTCAAGCAGCAGAAGCCCAACGGGCTGTTCCTCTCCCAGCGCGGGCAGTATGACGGCTGGGGGCAGGCGCTGTGGACCTTCGGCGAATACTACCGCTACAGCCACGACCGCAAGTTCGCCCGCCAGGTTTTGCCCGCGGTCACGCGCGCGGTGGCCTGGCTGGAGCGCGCCCGCGCCCGCGATCCGCTGCACATCATGCCCGCCAGCAACCCCGGCGATGACGAGTTCACGCACACCGTGGCGCACGTCACCGGCTTCAATTTTTGGGCCTTGGCCGGGCTGCGCGCGGCCGTGGAACTGGCCAGCGCCGCCGGGCAGCCGCGGCAGGCGGCGGCGTTCACGCGGGAATACCTGAACTACCACCACGTCTTTTTCCAGATTCTGGACCGCGTGGCGGCGAAGAACGGCGGCTACATGCCGCCCGGCCTGGACGTCAGCGGCGGGCAGGACTGGGGCAACATGGACGGCTTGTATCCGGTGGAACTGATGCCGCCGTTCGATCCCAAAATCACCGCCACCTTGGCCCACACCCGCGCCGAATACGCCGAAGGCCTGATGACCTACGGCGGGCGGCTGCACCACTACATCACGATGAAGAACACGGAGAGCGAGATCATCCGCGGCCAGCAGAAGCTGGCGCTACAAGATCTCTACGCCATCCTGCTGCACACCAGTTCCACGCAGGCGGGGTTTGAATGGGGCGTCAAACCCTGGGCGACGCGGGACTACGGCCAGGACCTGGCGCCGCACGGCTGGTTCGCGGCGGAGTACATGATCATGCTGCGCAACATGCTGGTGCGGGGCGACAAGGACGACCTGCACCTGCTGTCGGTGGTGTCCCCGGCGTGGTCGCAGCCGGGCGAGAGCATCTCCGTGGACAATGCGCCGACGCGCTTCGGCCGCATCAGCTTCCGCGCCTGGTACACCGCCGACGGCATGGCCCTGCAGCTCCAGCCGCAGTTTTATCCCCAGGGCGGGCCGCGGCAAATTCTCATCCATCTGCCCTGGTTCGTCACCGCCATGGGAGCCACGGTGGACGGGCGGCCGGCGCGGATCCAGAACGGCGTCTTGGCCGTTCCGCCCGCCACGCGCAGCGTGACCATTAGCTGGAACGCCGCGGCGCCGCCCGGCAACTGGAGCTATGACGACGCGGTCGCGGCGTATGAGCAGGAGTATGCGCAGCGCTACCGGGAGTTCCGGCGCAACGGCGCGGCGCCGGAGAAGCCGATTCACCTGCAATAACCCGCTCCACCCTATCCCGCGGCGACGCCTGCCAGCCAACGCCGCCCTTATGCGGCGCGGCAAGCTAAAAGAGTTGTTGCAAGGCCCGGCGGCGACGGAGAACGCAGCGTACGGGCCGCTGGTGTGGCAGTTTTCAGGCCAAAACGGCAGGCAGGAATGCCTGCCCCACCAACAGCAACCTTACCTTGGTTGCGACCTTACCTCGGTGGCGACCTTACCCCGGTGGCGCAGCCAGGCTAGTCCGCCGGATCCGCCCTACTCCGCGCGGGGCAGACATTCTTGTCTGTCCGCCGCGCGCACCGGTCGCGCCGGCCGACAGCGCCGTGCGACACTGAACCCACGCCATGCCCAGCGCACCGTCCCGCCTGACGCTTGAGCGCGACGCCCGGAGCCTCTGGCATCCCTACACGCAGGCCGCCGTCGTCCCGCCGGCCATCCCCATCGCTCGCGGCCAAGGCGCCTGGCTGTGGGATGAAGACGGCCGCCGCTACATTGACGCCATCTCCAGCTGGTGGGTGACCACGCACGGCCATGCTCAGCCGGAGATCGCCGCCGCCATCGCCCGGCAAGCGGCGGAACTGGAGCAGGTCATCTTCGCCGGCTTTACCCATCGTCCCGCGGCGGAGCTGGCGGAAAAGCTAACGGCGATTTTGCCCGCCGGCCTGAGCCGCATTTTCTATTCCGACGACGGCTCGACCGCGGTCGAGGTAGCGCTGAAGATGGCGCTGCAATACTGGCGCAATCAAGGCCAGCCGCGGCGCCGCGGCTTCATCGCGCTGGAGTACGCCTACCATGGCGACACCGCCGCCGCCATGGCCGTCGGCGCGCCCTCGCCCTTCACCGCCGCCTTCGCGCCGCTGCTGTTCCCCGTGGCCCGCGCCCACGCCGCCTATTGCCATCGCTGCCCGGTGGGCCGGCGGCGGGAGACCTGCCACATCGAATGCCTGGACCGCCTGGAGCAGTTGTTGCGCGCGGAGGGGGAACAGACCGCGGCGGTGATCCTGGAGCCGCTGCTGCAAGGCGCCGGCGGCATGATCGTCCATCCCCGCGAGTTTTTGGCCGGCGCCCGCCGGCTCTGCGATCAATATGGCGTGCTGCTAATCGCCGATGAGGTGCTGACCGGCTTCGGCCGCACCGGCACGATGTTCGCCTGCCAGCAGGCGGAGGTGACGCCCGATATCCTCTGCCTGTCCAAGGGCCTGACCGGCGGCTTTTTGCCCCTGGCCGTCACCGCCTGCCGCGAGGAAATCTACCAGGCCTTCTACTCCACCGACCGCCGCAAGACGCTGTTCCACGGCCATTCCTACACCGCCAACCCCGTGGGCTGCGCCGCCGCCCTCGCCAGCCTGGCGCTGTTCGAAAAGCCGGAGACGTGGGAACGCATCCGCCGCATCGGCCGCCAGCACGCGGCCCGGCTGGCCCGGCTGACCAGCGACGCCAAAACCGCGGGCAAAATCGCCGACGCGCGGCAGATCGGCACGGTGGCGGCGCTGGAGCTGCGCGGCGGCGCCCGCGGCGAAAGCCCCGAAGACGATGCCGAAATCATCGAGGAAGGCTATCTCTCCAGCCTGGGGTTGCAGCTGCAAAAGTTCTATCTCGACCATGGCGTCATCCTCCGCCCGCTCGGCCCCATCGTGTACGTGCTGCCGCCGTACTCGATCTCGGCGGCGGATCTGGAAACCGTTTGGGACGTCATTACCGCTTCGCTGGAGGTGATTTGATGGAAAACGTCGGCGCGCGCTGCGCGTGGGCGGCCGGCGAACCGGGCGACGCCATGGTCCGCTATCACGATGAGGAATGGGGCGTGCCGCAGCACGACGACCACCGGCTGTTCGAGTTTCTGATCCTGGAAGGCGCGCAAGCCGGCTTGAGCTGGGCCACCATCCTGGCCCGGCGGGAACACTACCGCGCCGCCTTCGCCGGCTTCGATCCCGCCCGCGTCGCCCGCTTCACCGCCCGCGACGCCGCCCGCCTGCTGGGCGATGCGGGCATCATCCGCAACCGCCTCAAGATCGCCGCCGCCATCGGCAATGCTCAGGCGTTCCTGGGGCTGCAAGCCGAGCACGGCAGCTTCGACCGCTGGCTGTGGGATTTCGCCCCGCGGGGCCGCCGCCCGGCGCCGCGCCGCATGGCCGACGTGCCCGCCGAGACCGCCGAATCCCAAGCCCTCAGCCGCGAGCTGCGCCGCCGCGGCTTCCGCTTCGTCGGCCCCACCATCTGCTACGCCTACATGCAGGCGGTCGGCATGGTGAACGACCATCTCGCCACCTGCCCCGCCCGCTCCCGGGCAGGGCGTTAACGGGATCGGACCGCCGCGGCCCAGTCTCACTTTTTTGCCGCCAAAATCCCATCGGTTTACTGAAAACAAAAGACTTGGCTGATTAAAGTTCTCTAAGAACGAGACACTTGCCGCGGCGTTTTCCGCCCCGCGAGACACGCTAGCTCGGCGTCAAAGAATTTTCCCCCGCGTTCCGCTAGCCCGGGACAACTCGTCCCGGACTCACCACCATCCTACCTGTCTGTCGCGGGAACCAGCCCGGCCACCCTCGGGGGGTGAGGCTGTTCGGCGAAGCCTGCCGCACTTCCACGATCAGCACGCTCGCGGGCTGACATGGGGCCGAATCCAGCGCGATGGAATCCGGTCGTTCACCGGAGCGAGGAGGAAAAACACCGCGGCAGAGCAACGGGGTGGCGGAACGTGCGATGCGCGGACGCGGGTGGCGTTGGACGCCGATGCCAGGCTCTGTGTCTCGCACCTGGTTGGTGGCCGCGACGGCGGGTGGGCGTGGGATTTCATGCACGATGTGGCGTCTCGGCTGACCAACCGCGTGCAGCCCGCTACGGGCGGCCACAAGCCCTACCGGGGGCCGTGGAGGGAGCGCTTGGAGCGGATGTGGGCTTCGCCACCTAGCAGAAGATTTTTGGGCCGGTGAGGGAAGGGGATGCGCGGCGCTACAGCCCCGCACAGTGCATCGGCTGATATAATTATTGAGGCACGTACGCTAATTGTGTACGCTCTGCCGCAGAGGTGACAAATGGCGACTGTTCATGATGTCGTGGCCTTCATCCTGCGGCGGCATGGGCCCACAACTGCGATGAAGTTGCAGAAGCTGCTGTACTATTCGCAGGCATGGTCGCTGGTTTGGGACGGAAAGCCGCTTTTCAAAGCCAGAATCGAAGCATGGGCTCACGGCCCTGTGATCCGCGAGGTGTGGCGCTACCACCGGGGCGTTTACATGCTGCGCGAGTGGAAGCACAGCAATGCCGATCCCAAGGCTCTGACCGATTCCGAGGCTGATACGGTCAATTCCGTCCTCGCCTTTTATGGCGACAAATCGCCGCAATGGCTCAGCGATTTAACCCATATGGAAGCACCCTGGCAAGAGGCCAGGAGGGGAATTGCCCCTGGGGAACTTGGGGGCAAAGAGATCAGCCTAGCCTCCATGGAGGCGTACTACTCTAGCATCGCCCCGGCGCGGTAGTGGCCAAGCACAAGCACAAGCACAAGCACAAGCGCCCGGTTGTCGGATTCGAACTGAGCTCAGGCAAAGAGCCGCGAATAGCTCACGATCCCGATGCCTTCCACCAGCGAAAGCCGGCCTGGAGACTTAGCCGCCTCGCCCTTTCACATCCCTTCGGATGGCACGAAATTGCGAGCTCCACGCTTCTCGAAATCCGGCTTAAGCTGGCAAATTTCGAGTCAATGACGTGGGGAGAAATTCTTGTCGACGGAAAAAAACAGAATCACCACATTCCTATTGCAGACCTCTGCCAGGGGGCCCGGACCGAGGCTGCAAGGTTCCGCCTGGACGTTGACGAACTTTGCGTTCTGCACTTGAACGGCACCCAACGCGTGTGGGGGATCCTGGCCGGCGGCGTCTTTCACCTTCTCTGGTGGGACCCACACCACGACGTCTGCCCATCAAAGAAGCGTCACACCTAAAATTCAGATTGACCCACCAGCCGCCTGCGCCCCTTGGGCGCGGCGCTCCGGGAACACCTGAGCCGGGGCGGGGCGCCGCGCTCAGACCGCCGACAGCCGGAAGCGGCGCGCGGCGGCCAGCGGCAGCTCGCAAGTCAGCTTGCCCTCCGGCGCTTGCAGCCGGCGGTTGTAGCCCGGGGCGCGCAGGCGGTAGGCGCCGGGGGCCAGGCCGGTGAACTCGACCAGCACCGTTTGGACCACGCCGGTGCTGTCGCCCATGCGCAGCTCCAGCGCCCCAGGGGATTTGCCGCCGGCCAGCCGCGTGACGCGGTGGATCTCGCCGCTATGGGCGCGGATATGCACCTTGGTGTCGGCGAAGAAGACCCGCTTGCGCAGCCCGTCGCTGGGACGGATCTCCAGGCCCGGCGCCGCTCCCGCCTTTCCGCCGGCGGCGAGTTCCTTCACCTGGCAGCCATAGCCAACCCAGCCGAAGGCCGGATCCTGGAGCACGTACGCCGCCGCGCCCTGCATATAGCCCCACAACCCCGGGCCGTTCTCATAGGTGCGCGGCGGATGGTGGTCGTAGATGCCCGGCGTGCAGAGAAAATAATTGAAGCCCATGCCGTCGGCCGTCTCATTGGCCATCACGCTTTGCAGCCCGGCGTAGCCCTTCAGCAGCGCCTCGCGGTCGCCGCTGTCCTCGAAGGCCTGCATCAGCGACATGCCGACCAGCGCCTCGGAGTACCAGCAGGCGATGTCGCCGCGGCGGTCGTTGCCGTAGCGGAACCACACCGGCTGGTCGCCGCCGCGCAGCGCCTTCATCACCTGCACGGTCTTGCGGTTCTTGGCCTGGTCGCCGAAAAAGCGGGTGAAGAAATAAACCTGCTCATGCGCCGTCTGGTCAATCAGCAGCTCCGAACCGTAGGGATAGGGCAGGCGAACGAAGGTTTGCTCGCAAGCCGCCATCTGCGCCCGCAAATTGGCGTACTCCTCCTTCAGCCCCTCCTCCTCAAGCGCCTGGAGGATGTGGATGGCGTTCGACCCTTCCATCAGCCCCACATGGCGATACGGCCCGGTGGTGAACCACTTCATGCAGGTGCGGTAGGACATGTGCAAGTACTCCATCGCCGGCCGCTGCTTCAGCAGGCCGTAGAGCTTGCCGATGCGATAGAGCGAGTAGTAAATGTTGGCCGGGTGGACGTAGTTGTAGGTGCGGAAGGTGGCCTCCGAACGCTGCTCGCTCCAGTCGCCCCAGTCGCTGGACGGAGTGCGGATTTTCCAGTAGAGCGAGGCGCGCACCGCGTAGGTCTTGGGGTTTTGGATGTATTTGAAGAGGCAGTCGGAGACGTAAGCCTCGAGCGCGGCAATCTCCCGCCGCGCGGGGTAGAACATGTTCTTCTGCGCCAGCGCCAGGGGCGCGGAAAAGCCGGCTTCATCGCTGCAGCCCACCGACCAAACGTCCACCGAGTCCGCGTAGCGGCTGCCGATGCGGTAATCGAAGGGCAGGAAGCCGTGATAGCGATGGAAGGGATCGCTGCGGTTCTTGTAGAACTGGCGGGCGACGATGAACTTGCCCCGCGCCTTGATCAGGCCGGCCAGATTTTCGATGGAATAAAACGCCAGCGTGGTCCAGCGGCCCTGGCCGTAATGCAGCCGCATGGTCTTCTGGCCGCGATAGCGGAAATCCAGCGTCAGCAGGGTCTGGTCGCCGCGGCGGACGTTTTTGCGCACGCGGATGTTGTCGGAAAGTTTCTCGATGCGGGTGATCGGGTCGTGGGACTGGATCTCGACATGCGCCTCCTGCCCCTCGGGCAGCACCATGGCGGGGACGATGCGGATGGCCAGCAGGCCGGCGTTGGCCAGCTCCGCGCGCATGGCGTCATAGCCGTCCACGAAGACGAAGCGCATCTGGAACTGCCGCGTTTCGCCGGGCTGGAGCAGCAGCGAGCGGTGGCCGTTGAACCACGGATTGTGCTGCCAATGGCGCTGGTCGCGGATGGCGCGCGAATAGAGCGCCAAGATTTCCGGGCCGCGCCAGCCGGCGACCTGGCGGGTGAAGGCACCATTGCGCTGGTAGCTGCATTCCAGCGGGGTGTCGCCGACGGTGTGCAGCAGCAAAAACGGCGCGTCGCCCAGCGGCCGCTGAATGAGGACATAGGAGGAATGGCCGCCGATAAAGGGATGCGTGAGCACCTTCTGCTCGTGGATCAGCTTCTGCATCACCGGCGTCTGCCGCAGGTCGTCGCGCACCTCGCCGGTGCCGGGGTCCACGTACAGCTCGGCGTAGTCATCATTGACCATCAGCGGCAATCCCAGCTCGCCGACCTCCAGCACCTGGCGAGTGATGTTGGTGATGGCGAGGGTCCACAGCAGCCCGCCGCCCGGCGCGGCGGCGAAGCGCACGGTGACGTGGCTGCTGCGCAGGCCGCCGTCGCGCCGCGCCTTGCCCGCATAAGCCACCTCCAATTGCTGGTCGTGGAAGCGCACGCGGCGGATGTCCTGGGACTGGCCGGTGACCTCGGAGCGCCAATAGCCGCTGGGGCCCCAATACTGGCCGGGCCGGTATTGGTAGCTGTTCCATTGCTTCAGCAGATGCCAGACGGTGGTGACCACGTCGCCGGTCCAACGGGAATCGCCGGGGTTGACGCCGGGCGTGTTGACGCCGTTGCCGATGTAGTTGGTGCGCAGGGCATCGCCGGCGCGGGTGATGGAGTGCAGCGCGCCATAGCGCATGTCGAAGGCGATCTCCATGTCGCCGGAGCGGATGCGGGCCAGGTGGCGCTCCAGATCGGCCAGCAGCTCCCGCGAGGGCTGGCTCCAGGGCGCGGCGGCTTGCATCTTCTTCCCGCGATGCTGCGGGGGCGCGGCCTGCGCGGCGGCGGAGCCGGTGAGCACCGCGGCGCCGGTCAAACCGGCGGTGCGCAGCAGGTCGCGGCGGGACCAGCCGCCCGCCAAGGCGGAGTCGGGGGCGGAGTAAGGTGCGGAGCCGGCGGGCGAGTCGGCGGGCGAGCCGGCGGGAAATTTAGCCATAGGCTTTGGGAATACTCCGCCTAGCATGGGATGTCAATAGGAATGCGAAAACGCATGCAATTTCCTCACGGCGGGCCTATACTCGCCGCCATGGACCAGACACGGGGGCAGCGTGCGCGCGGGCGCCGCGTTGCGGAGGATCGCAGGGGCGGGGACGCGGTGGGCAGCCCGCCGCATGGAGCATCGAACGCCCCACCCGGCGCCGCCGCGGCAACGGCCGAAGCCGCGCCCACGCCCGCCGGCGAACCGCCGCCCACTGCCGCGCGGCCGGGGAGCGCCGGCGTCGTGCCGGCAGCGTCCGCCGGCACCGCGCCTGGGGATAGCGCCGGCTCGCCGCCCGCCTCCCGCCAAGGAGCGCTGTCGCGGCGCGAGGCGCTGCGGCGGGCAGGGCAATGGACGGCGGTGTGGCTGGGCGGGGCGGCGGCACCGCTGCTGGCGGAAACGGCTCCGGCGGCGAACGCGGCGAGCACCGCTCCGGCCGGCGGCGATTTAGCTTGCGGCGGACTTGGCGCCGGGGCCGCGGGCGCTGATGCGACGGCGGCGCGGGCCGCCGACGCGCGATTTTGGTTCACGCCCATCAGCCGCCGCACGCTGCGCATCACCGTGGCGTTTTCCGGCGGCGACGGCGACGCGCCGCCGGCGATTGTGCAAGACGGCTCGCTGCTGCCGCCCTACCGGCATTTGCCGGCCAGCGGCGCGGGCGCGAGGCGCGGCAGCATTGAGCGCGCGGGTTGGCGGATCGCCGTCGAGCCGGCAATGAGCGGGGACGGGGCGGATGGCAAGGACCGCGCGCAGGCGTCGGTGACGGTCCAATCCCCCGATCCCGCAGTGGCGCCGCTGCGATTAGTGTTCGACCCCGCCAGCGGCGGCTTCCGTTTTCCCTTGGGCCCCGGACCGGTGTTCGGGCTGGGCGAGGGCGGGCATCAGTTCGGAGCCGCGGGCGCGGAGCACGAAGCCGCCCGCGCCACCGGCCGCCGCGCGGGCGCGGCCAACAGCGGCGGCGCGTACAAATGGGCGGCGGAGCCGCTTGACCGCCGCGGCGCGGTCTATGAAATGCGCCACGGTGAGTTCGGCCCGGAGCTGGCGCACGAAGGCGCGCGGGTCGAAATTCCCTGGCTGATCGGCGGCGCCTTCGCTCTGCTGCTGCACCAGCCGCAGGGCGTCTTTGATTTGACCGCCGGCGATTTGACCGGCGGTGATTGCCGCTTTCAACCACGGCCGCCGCATTGGCCCTTCCAGCACCGCGAACACGAACCTGCCGCGGCCAACGTGGCGGGACACGCGGCAACGGGCGCGCGGCGCCGGGAAGCGCCCGAGTCGCAGCCACCCAACTCCCCGCGCTATGCGTTTCGCCATGCCGCGCCCCGGTCCTGGCCCGGCACCGGTTCGCTGGATTTTTTCCTGATTCTGGGCGGCACGCCGGCGGAGCGGCTGGGCGAGTACTGCCGCTTGACGGGATTGCCGCAGATGCCGCCGCTGTGGGCCTTTGGCTACCAGCAAAGCCACCGGACCATTTGGAGCCGGGAGGTGGTGATGGGCGTGGCGCGGGACTTCCGCAAAAAGCGCCTGCCTTGCGACGTGCTCATCTATCTCAGCACCGGCTTTTGCCCGTCGGGCTGGAACACCGGCAACGGCTCGTTCGATTTCAATCCCCGCTCCTTCCCCGATCCCCGCGCCATGATCGCGGATCTGCACCGCGAGCACTTCAAGATTGTTCTGCACGCGGTGCCCTTCGCCAACAAGCTGGTGGGGCAAGCCAGCGACCCCTGCCCGCTGGACCGCTTCAGCGATGAACAAGCCGGCTGCTACTGGGACGAGCACCGGCGCGATTTCGCCCTGGGCGTGGATGGGTGGTGGGCGGATGAAGGCGACCGCATGCATGCGGCCTCGCGGCTGAACCGCATCCGCATGTACTGGCAGGGCGAGCAGTTGTCCCGTCCCAACCATCGCCCCTATGCCCTGCACCGCAACGGCTACACCGGCATGCAGCGCTACGCGCCGCTGCTGTGGTCAGGCGACACGCTGTCGCAGTGGGAGACGCTGCGGACGCAGATCGCCGTCGGGCTGAATACCGGGCTCAGCGGCATCCCCTATTGGGGCACCGACACCGGCGGCTTCGTGCCCACGCCGGAGTTCACGGCGGAACTGTTCCTGCGCTGGTTTCAGTTCAGCGCCTTTTGCCCCGTCTTCCGCGGCCACGGCCGGGCCTGGATGCTGCGCCTGCCGTGGGGCTGGGACATGGGCACGACCGGCCCGCGGGAAATGGGCCGCGACGACGCGGCGCTGCCGCCGCCAAGCGCGCTGCACAACACCCAGGTCGAACCAATCTGCCGCAAATATCTCGACCTGCGCTACCGCCTGCTGCCGTATCTGTACAGCGCCCTTCACCAGACCCACCGCACCGGCCTGCCCATCCTGCGCGCCTTGTGGCTGCATTACGGCGACGATCCGCGCGCCGCCGCCTGCGCCGATCAATATCTGTGGGGCCGGGACATTCTAGTCGCGCCGGTCATTCAGCCGGGCGCGCGGCAGCGGCGGGTGTATCTGCCCCGCGGGGTTTGGCATGACTTTTGGACGGGAGAGATATTGACGGGCGGGCGGGAGATCGCCCGCGCGGTGGACCTGGGCACCTTGCCGCTGTATGTCCGCGCCGGAGCGGTCATCCCCAGCGGACCGGTCAAGCAATATGTCGGCGACCCCGTGCCCGGGCCCATCGAGCTGACCGTCTATCCCGGCGCCGACGGCGCGTCTTTCCTTTACGACGACGACGGCGAAACCTTCGATTACCGCCGCGGCGACTGGATGGGCGTGCGGCTACGCTGGTCGGACCGGGAACGGCGGCTGCATCTGAGCCTGGCGCCCGGCTCGCGCGTTCGCCCCGGACCGGGCGAGCCGGCGGGCGAGCGCCGCTTCCGCGTCCGCATGGCGGCGCGGGGAGCCGCGCCGGGCGCGGCGCAGGATGTGGCGTTCCGCGGCGCGCCCGTCAGCGTTCGCCCGTGATCGCCTCCCGCAGCCGGTTGGCCCGGTTCCCTCCCGCCTGCCCGGCGGCGGTGGGACGGCCGCCCCGGCTGTCCCTTCAGGAGCCGATCCGCGCCAGGCAACAGGCGAGGATGTGTGTCCCACCTTCCTTGCCCCAATCGCCGCAGCGAGCCCGCGCGCGCCGCCGGCGCAGGCCGGCTAAAACCGGTAGGCGAAGCCGAGCGAGGCCTGGGGATTGTTGGCGAAGAAGCCGGCGCTGACCAGGTCGCGCGTGGACTGCGCATTGCTGACCCAGACATCGCCCAAATCGAGGCGGACCAGCCAATGGCGCGACGCATCCAGCTCCAGCGAACCGCCGCCATCCAGCGCGAAATGATTCTGCGCGCCGGAGCCCCCGAAGACGGCGCCGACGGGCGACGGCGGCAGCGACCCCGGCTTCGCGAAGACGATGCCGGGCCGCGCATAGAGAAACAGATGCAGGGGGCCTAGGGACAAGGCGCGCAGGCGGGGGCCAATAAAGACCTGGTGGAAGCCGGCTTGAAACTGGCCCTGGCCGGGCATGTCGTCCCACTCCGCATCCAGCCCCAGCGGGCCGAGGACGCGGACCGTGAGGCGCAGGCCCCAGCCGAAATAGGCGCAACGGCAGGACACGATCGCGGTCGGAATATTGCTGAAATTGAACGACGGCATCCCCGCCCAGACGCTGGTGCCTTGCACGCCGAAGGTGAAGTGGCCGCGCGATTGGGCGCGAAGCCGCGGCGCGAACAGCAGCAACGCGGCGAGAGAAATCAGTCCCGTCGCCAGCACGCGCCAAGGGCGACGCGCACGGGTCCCGTGCCAGTCCATTCGAGTCACTGTGAGTTTTCCCCCCTAATTGCAAACTTCGTTGCAAACTACCTATGGCCAACAGACCACGCCACCGCTTCCCTGTCAAGCCGCACGCCACCGCCCACGGCGACGCGCCGGCTGGGCTGGGGCGAGCGGGATCCCCGGCCTGGCCGGGCGCGTAGGCGGGACGCCCCTCCAGCGGCGGGGCTGGGGCCCGCGCCCGTCAAGCGGCTAAAACCGGTAGGCAAGGCCGACGGTGAACTGGAGATTTTGGGCGGGGACGGCGCTGGCGCCGGCGTCGCTGACGCAGTTGTTGCACCGCGGGCCGACGACCCACAGGTCGCCAAGGCTGAAGCGAAGGAGCCAGCGCCGGGTGATTCGGTCTTGCACCGTGCCGCCGATGTCAAAGCCCCAAAAGTGGTTGGTGTAGGACGCGGTGCTGGTCACCGGGCCGGCGGGCGATTGCAAAATCTGCTGAACGGACCCGCCCTGCCAACCCCAGGCGGGCCGAAATCCGAGGTACAGCGCCGAATGCCCGGCAAGGTTCAGGCGCAGGCGCGGACCGATGGCGAGTACCCGATATCCCCAGTTGAGGGCGGCTGGGCCCCGGTCGGGCAGGTAGTTGATGCTGGCATCGAGGCCGAGCCGCTTCACCATGCGCGCGGTAAAAGATACACCGCCGCCGTAAAAGCCGCAGCGGCAGGTTCCGCCGATGCCGCCCAGACCCGAAGATGGCGCTTGCACCTGGTTGCTGAACAGGGCAACGAACTGGCCGCCGAGGGTGAAGCGGCCGCGGTTCTGGGCGGCGGCGGGCAGCGCTAGCAGCGACAGCGCCAGCACGGAAAACGACAGCGCAGGGAGCCGGCGCATGAAGGGACGCGGCGCGCGCCGGCTCGCCATAGGTTGTAACAGGCGCGGCCAATCGCTGCGCTGAGCAGTGATATCCACTACAACTCCCGGAGCAATTCCATCACTTGTGACTTGTGGCTGTCAAGCCAATAACTGGAGCGCGATCGGGCCGCCCGCGCGGCGGCCGGTTATTCCGCGCCGCCGGCCGCCGGCGGGATGGGGCCGCACATCGGCGGGCGCGGCGCTAGGCTTCCGCGCGGGCGGCGGCGAGGGCGGCGTGGACATGGGCCAGCAAGGGCGGCAGGTGCATCACATCGCAGCGGTTGTAGGCGATCAGAAGGTCGCGGGCGGCGCGGTCGCCCTCGTTGCGCCAGGCCCACCACAGCCGCACCGCATCCCAGCCATCCAGGCCGTGCAGCGCGGCGGGCCGTTCGATGCCGATCATCGGTTCCAGGCGCTTCAGTCCGCCTTTCAGCCCCGCCTTGGGCGCGGCGAAGCGCAGGTCAATGTGCGCCGCCGGCAGCGCGCGGCGCGACAGCCGCCGGCCGAAGTAGCGGCGCAAGGCGGGAACGTCAAAACCGGCGCCGTTGAAGGTGACCAGCACCTGCGCGCCGCAGGCCTCGAGCCAATCGGGCAGGTCATCGAGATTCTCCTCGGCGAGAAAGGGGAAATATCGCCCGCCGTCGGAGACGCCGACCAAGGTGATTTCTTCCTCGTCGCCGGCGGCGCCGTTGGTTTCGATATCGAGATACAGGCAGCGGGCGGCGAAACCGCCGTAGAGGCGCCACGTCTCGCCGTAACGCGCCAGGGCCGCGAAATGCGCCGCGTCGCCGGCGGCCAAGGCGGCTTCGGCGGCGGGGAGGTGCTCCGCCAGCCGCGCGGCCAGGCGCGGCGGCAGCTGCGCCGCGGCGGGCCGGCTCCGGCCGCCGGAATGCGCCGCCGCCAGCGCCAGCGCCCAATCCGTGTAGCCCGCTTTCCACAGCGCCCGCTCCGCCGCCGGGCCGATCCCGGGAATGTGCAGGAAGGTCCGGCGCAGCAGATTGGGCGGGGCGGAAACGGCGGCGGCGGACATCCGGCGGCGGCTAGGTAACGATGCGGCCGTCCTTCATGTGCAGCGTGCGGTGGGCGAAGGCGGCGGCCTCGGGGTTGTGGGTGATCATCAGGATGGTCTGGCCAAGTTCGCGGTTCAGGTCGCGCAGCACCGCCAGCACGGCGTCGGAGTTTTGTGAATCGAGATTGCCGGTGGGCTCATCGGCCAGCAGGATGGTCGGGCGGTTTACCAGGGCGCGGGCGATGGCCACGCGCTGCTGCTCGCCGCCGGAAAGTTCCGCCGGGCGATGCCGCAGGCGGGGGCCAATGCCCAGGCGTTCGATGATGTTGTCGCGCCACTCGGCGGGCCCGGCGGCGCGGCCGGCGATGTCCCGGGCCAGCTCAATGTTGTCGGCGGCATCCAGCGTGGGCAGCAGATTGAAACGCTGGAAGACGAAGCCGATTTCGCGCTTGCGCAGCGCGGTGCGGGCGGCGTCGGAAAGCGCGCCGTACTCGCGGCCCTCGATCACCACTTCCCCGCTGGTGGGGTGCGTCAGCCCGCCGATGACGTGCAGCAAGGTGCTTTTGCCGCTGCCCGAGGCGCCGACGATGGCCACGAACTCGGCCGCCTCGACCGCCAGCGAAACGCCCGCCAGGGCGCGAACGCCGGTCTTGCCTACGTAGAATACCTTGCTGACATCGCGAACCTCGACAATCGGCATGAGAAACGATTTTCGCATGCCGCGCGGAGGGCCGGACGCGGACCGCCCGCGGCCCGGGGCGCAGGCGCAGGCCTCGGCCCTCCTCAAGGCACATCGCCCTGGCCCGCTCGGCGGGCCCTAGTGCGGCCAGTGCTGGTGGTAGTGGGGGAAGGCGCGGTAGAGTTCGCCGCGGCCGGTGTTGGACATCTCCGGCACGTTGTGCCAGATGTGGACATCGTCCAGGCTGGCGGCGACGATGTTGGCCACCTCCATGCGCACGTTCATCTCCGGGCCGCCGGGCAGGACGGTGGGACCATCGAAGCGGGCGGCGAGCATGATGAGGTAGCTGTCGGTGACGGGATCAATCCAAATGTCCGTGCCCGTCCAGCCAGTGTGGCCGAAGGAGCCGATGGGGAACAGCGTGCCGCGGTTGCGGGAGAACGAGGAGTCCAAATCCCAGCCCAGGCCGCGAATATTGGGGTTGCCCAGCGGCGTCTGCGGCGTGGTCATCTTCAGCACGGTCAGCGGGCCGAGGATGCGCACCCGCTTGTAGCGGCCGTTGGGCTGGCGCACGCGCAGCACGCCGCCGTTCAACAGGCACTGGGCATAGCGGGCGAGGTCGCGGGCATCGGAAAACAGTCCCGCCAAGCCGCTGACCCCGCCCATGGCGGTGGCCGTGGGATCCTGCACCTGGCCCCAGCGCAGATGGCCGTCCAGGAATTGCGTGGGCGCGATGCGATAACGCCAGCTCTTGGGCGGCAAGAAGCGGGTGCTGGTCATGCCCAGCGGGGCGAAGACATGCGTTTCGGCGTAGACGTTGAGCGGCTCGCCGCTGAACTTTTGCACCAGGTAGCCCAGCACGATGAAGTTGATGTCGCTGTAGACGAACTTCTTGCCCGGCGGGTTGATCAGGTGGGCTTGGGAAACCAGCCACAGGGCGTGCTTCAGGCCATGCCAGGGCATGTCCACGTTTTCATTCGCCGGCCAGCCAGGGAAACCGGTCGGCGGCAGGTGCAGGATTTCCAGCAGGCGCGGCGTGGGAATGTCGGGCGGAAGGCCGGAGTAGTGGGTCAGCAGCTCGCGCATGGTGACCGCTTCCTTGCCGTTGGCGCCGAAGGCGGGCCAGTAGTGCTCGACGCGCGCGTCGAGGCGGAACTTGCCCTCCTGATAGAGCTGCATGATGGAGGGCGTGGTGGCCACCACCTTGGTGATCGACGCCATGTCGAAGATGGTGTCAAAGCGCATCGGCCGCTCCGGCTGCAACATGCGGCTGCCGAAGGCGGCGCGGTAAATGATGTGGCCGCGATGGCCGGCCAGGATCACGGCGCCGGGAATAACCCCGTTGGCGATGGCCTTTTCCACCACCGGCGCGATATGGCCGAGCAATTTCCGGTTGACGCCGTGGACGTGGGGAATCACGACTTTCTCCGCGCCGGGAGGAAAGTGAAATTTGAGCTGGGGGGTCTGCGCGGCGGCGGGCAGAGCGAGGGTGCAAGCGAGAAGCAGTGCGGCGCAGAGCGCGGTGGGCCGAAGGGAGCGGGGCATAAGAGCCCAGCATACCCGCCGCTCGGGCGGGCGGCGCCGGAAAAGTGCCGTGGTGTGTGCGGCGGCGAACCGCGAGGACGGCGCGGCCCGAGGTTGCCGCGCCGCAGCGCCGCTCAGGCCGCGGCCCGGTCTGGCCCCTCGTTACGCCCACGGCGCGGACCCATGCCCGCGCCGGCGCGGCGCGCCGCCGCCACTCCGGCGGCGGCGCCGCCGACGGCAAGCAAGGCCACCGCTCCCAGCGCCAATCGGCGCCGCCAAATGAGCCCGCGCCAGCCGCCGCGCGGCGCCATGGGCGGAGCGCTGGGATGAAAAAGATTGCCGTCGCTGCCTGCGGCGCCGCCGCGGGCAAATAGGGTCCGCGGGACAATGGCTTCGGCCAGCAGTTCATACGCGCCGGGCAGCGCTTTATGGCCGATGACGGCGAGGCGGCCGCCGCCGCCGACGTAGACCATGCGGCGGGGATGCAGCGCGCAGCGGAAGATGGCGCGGGCCACCCGCTCCGGCGCATACAACGGCGGCAGGGGCTGAATGCGCCGGCCGGTGCGATTGGCGCCATGCCGCCAAATGGGCGTGTCCATGGCGGCGGGAGCGATGGTGGAGATGGTGACGCCGGGCGGATGCGGCTCCAGGCGCAGGCAGCTATCGAGCGCCACAATGGCGTGCTTGGCGCAGATAAAGGGGCTCATATAGGGAACGGCCACCAAGCCCAGGGCGGAGGCGACATTGATCAGCCGGCCGCGGCCGCGCGCGCGGAACAGCTCCAGCGCCGCGCGCGAACCGTGCAGCACGCCAAAAAAGTTGGTCTGGAGGGTTTGCTGGAAATCCGCCAGCGGGAGATCGGCGGCGCGGCCGAAGACTGCGACGGCGGCGTTGTTGATCCAGATGTCCACGCCGCCGAATCGCTCCACCGCGCGTGCCGCCAGCGCCTGCACCTGGAGCGCATCGCCCACGTCGGTGGGGATCGGCAAAGCCTCGGCGCCGCGCTGCCGGCAGTCCGCGGCGGCGGCGGCGAGGGCTTCGGCCCCGCGGGCGGCCAATACCAGCTTGGCGCCGGCGGCGGCGAATCGCCGGGCGGCGGCGAGACCGATGCCGCTGGAGGCGCCGGTGAGGACCACGACGCGGTCGGCGAGCGGGGAGGAAGCCGGGATGGCGCTCATGGCGGCGTGAGATGCATCCGGACCGCTCCCGGGGGGCCGCGCCGTTTGCACGGGGGCCAGAGCCGGCGCGAAAAGTCGGTCGTATTCCGCCGGGCGGCCCCCCCCCGGCTAGCGCGGCGGCACGGCCCCAGCACCATGGCTGGTGGGGAAGCGTGCACCTGACTATGGGCCGTTGGCGGGCGGTCCCTAGCCCGTTCTGAATTGCATCCATAGGCTATCGTGGTGCCCGCCGTCATGACCGCGCTCTTCTGGCTCGCGCTGGCGCTCGTCGCCTATACCTACGCAGGGTATCCCGCCGTGATTGCGATCTTGTCATGGGTGCGGCCACGACCGTGGCGGCGCGCGCCGTATGCCGCCGGCGTGAGCATCATTCTGCCCGTGTATAACGCTCCCCTTTTGGCCACCCGCCAAATTCGCCGCCTGCTCGCCATGGAGTATCCCGGCGAAGCCGACTTGATCGTGGTCTGCGATGGTTCCCAGGACGGCACCTACGCCGCCGTTTGCGCTCTCGCAGGCGAACTGCGCGATCCCCGGATGCGAATCTTCACCTATCCGGAGCGGCGCGGCAAAGCCGGTGCTCTCAACCTGGCGATCCGACAGGCAAGGCTAGAGACCGTGCTGTTCGTGGATGTACGGCCGGAACCGGAGCCGGACAGCATCCTGCGCTTGCTGGAGAGTTTCGCTGACCCGAGCGTCGGCTGCGTGGCCGGCGAGCTGCTGTTGCGGCGCCGAGAGCAGGGCCCTTGCACCTCGGCCATTGGCGGGCTGTACTGGCGCTACGAACAATGGTTGCGCCGGCTGGAAGCGCGCGTGGACTCGCCGAGCGGGGTGTATGGCGGCTTTTACGCCGCGCGCCGCAGCCTGGTCCGCATGCTGCCGGAAGATGTCGTCACCGACGATTTATTTCAGCCGTTGGCCATTGTCCGCCAGGGATATCGCTGCGTCTGCGACGAACGTGCCCGCGTCTGGGATGCTTGGCCGCAAGGTCCGCGTGGCGAGTTTGTCCGCAAGGTGCGTACGCTGGCCGGCAATTTCCAACTGCTGCAACTGGCGCCCTGGGTACTGACCCGGAAGAACCGGATCCGGTTCCAGTTCGTCTCCCACAAGCTGCTCCGGTTGCCCGTCCCCTACCTGCTGGCGGCGCTTCTGCTCCTATCCGCGCTGCTCGCCGGCGAACCCGCGTATCGGGCAATGCTGTGGGCCCAACTGGGAGCCTACGCCCTGGCGGCGGTGGGTCTGCTCTGGGATCGAAATCCCCTGCGCCGTATCACCGCCCCGTTGGCGGCGTTCACGCTGCTGAATGCCGCCGCCGTCGCCGGTCTCTATCAATTTTTGCGTTGCCGGGCTCAACTTTGGCGCATTTGGGCGCCGCAGGCGGCCGCGGACACCGCGGCCGTCCCGCCGCCGGAACCCGCCGACCTGGCGGCGGACGGGGAGGGACGCACCCGGCAAGCCGCCTAAGCCGCTGGCGCGGGCAGCGCATCGCCCATTGGTAGGCGTGGGGCGTAGCCGCGCCGCGGTTCGCTGCCCTCCATGCCGCGTTGTTGGCGCGGCAACGGCTCTCTTATTGCTCGACCTTGAGAACCGCCAGAAAGGCTTCTTGCGGAATCTCGACCTTGCCCAGCTTTTTCATCCGCTTTTTGCCTTCTTTTTGCTTTTCCAGCAGCTTGCGTTTGCGCGTGATGTCGCCGCCATAGCATTTGGCCAGCACGTTCTTCCGCATCGCCGCGATATTTTCCCGCGCAATCACGCGGCTGCCGAGGGCCGCCTGCAAGGGAACTTCGAACATCTGCCGGGGAATCAGTTTCCGCAGGCGCGACACCAGTTCCCTGCCCCGCTCGAAAGCCTGGTCGCGATGGCACACCAGCGTCAGCGCGTCGACCGGCTCGCCGCCGACCAGAATATCCATTTTCACCAGATCGGCTTCGCGGTATCCCGAGAGCTGATAATCGAGCGAGGCGTAACCGCGGGAAACGCTCTTCAAACGGTCGTAGAAATCGAGCACGATTTCGTTCAGCGGCAATTCGTACGTCAGCATGACGCGCGTGGGTGAAAGATATT
>DAHVCP010000041.1 GCA_027314025.1 Acidobacteriota bacterium | reverse complement strand
CCGCGCCGGCACGGGCGAGGCTCGCCGCCGGCAGGCTGGCGCCCGGCCCGCCGCCGGCCGCGCCGTCGGCGCAGCAGGCGCCGGCCCGCACCAGCGCGCTGGCGTCCAACACCGTCGCCAACGCCGTCAGCCAGGACTGGTTGTCGTGTTGCGAGCGGAAATACGCCAGCACCGGATAGGAGATGTGGCTTTCCAGCACGTTCGCCGCCCACCGCTCCCATTCCGCCAGCAACTGCGTGAGTTGTGGCGCGCCGGGAGTTTGCCGGCGCAGCAATTCGGCGGCGGTCGGCGGCGACCCGGCGCGGGCGTCCAGCAGCGTGATGCTCGCCTCGCGGCGGGAGAAGCCGGCGTACAGCACGGGCAGATAGCTGATCACCACCGCCAGAAATCCAAAGCCGGTTCCCGACTCCAGCACCACCAGGAATCGGGCGAAGGACGTCGTCGGCAGCACGTCGCCCAGCCCGAGCGTGAAGAAGGTGCTGCCGCTGAGATAAAAATCGCTGGCCAGGCGGCTCTCCGGCGGACCCGCGGCGCCGGTGAAGCCCCAGAACATCAGCGCGAACGCAAACAGCAGCGCCACCGCCCACAAGAGCGCCAAGCCCACCACCGAGAGCGGACCATACACGCTCAACCAAGCTTCCCGGCGGTGCCGGTCGCCGATGCGGTCTCCCAGCCACGCCCAGGGCCGCCAGCTATTGCGGTAATAGAAGCGCGCGAAGCGGAACCGGCGCGTCACCCGGCGCGGCAGCAGGAACACCTCGAAGGCGTCCCACAGCACCCACAGCAGCAGCACGACTCCGGCAATGCCAACGGCGGTTCTCATGCCGCGAAATACGGCCGCAGGCGCTCGTGGGTTCGCGCCAGATCCTCGGGCAATACCCGCGTCTCGGCCACCACGGTCATGAAGTTGGCGTCCGCCACCCAGCGCGGCAGCACATGCAGGTGCAGGTGCCCGGCGATGCCGGCGCCGGCCGCCGCTCCCAGGTTCAGGCCCAGGTTCAGACCGTCGGGACGGTATTCGCTCTGCAACGCCTGCTCGGCTCGCGCCGCCAACTCCATCATCTCCGCCCGCGCCTCCGGCGCCAAGTCGCCGAGGCGCGGCGCATGTTCGTAGGGCAGGATCATCAGATGGCCCGTGGTGTACGGGAAAAGGTTCAGCAGAATCGCGTTATGGCGGGCGCGGTGCAGGACCAAGTTGCGCGCGTCGTCCTGTTCCCGCAATTTGGCGCACAGAACACAGTCGTCTTCCCGCGGCCGTCCGGACACATAGCGGTAGCGCCAGGGAGAAAAGATGTAATCCATGGTCGAGGATCTCGGCTCTAGACGCGGGGCGGCCTGGGCGTTCGCGCCCGCACCGTACCGGCCAGCCGGGCGGCGCGCTTCTCTACCCTACACCCGGGACGCTTGCGGCTAATAGAAAAGGTACTTTCGCCACTGATCGTCGCCCCGGCCCATCATCCGCAAAAGGTGCCGGCTGGTGTGCAGGTTGAATGGGCGGGGTTCGCGCAGCAGCTTCATGCCCGCCGCCTCCGCGGCTTGGTCGCCCTTGCGGTGGTTGCAATGGTGGCAGCAGGCGACGAGATTTTCCCAGGTGCTCTTGCCGCCGCGGGAGCGTGGGACGACGTGATCGAGCGTCAGCTCCGCGCTACCGGGGGCGCGGCCGCAGTATTGGCAGGTGCCGTGATCCCGCAGCAAGACGTTCTTGCGCGATAAGGCGCGGGTGCGGTGGGGAATGCGCCGGTACTCCAGCAGCCGGATCACCGAGGGCACGGAAAAATCGGCGCGGCTGGAATGCAGCATGCGTTCGCCGATTTCCTCCGCCCGCGCCACTCCCTTCAGCACCAGCACCAGGGCCCGCCGGGCGGCGCAGATGTTGATCGGTTCATAGCTGGCGTTCAGCACCAGCACCGGCCGCAGCAAGGGGTTGGGCCGCCGTTCCCAGCCGGGTTGCGCCACCGCGTTCATGCCGCCTCCTGGCCTTCCCGGCCGGCGGCCAGACCGCCGGCGCCGGTTCCCGGCGCCGCCGCGGCGGGCCAAGGCGCGCGGGCCACCGTCAAAACATGCACCTCCAGGGCGCCCGCGCGCCGCAGCGCCAGCGCGCAGGCGGCAACGGTGGCGCCCGTGGTGATGACGTCATCCAGCAGCAACACGCGCCGGCCCGCGACCGCCGGGCCGGCGGCGAAGGCGTCGCGCATGTTGGCCTGGCGCTCTCGCGCCGTCAGCCCCCATTGTGGCGCGGTCTCTCGCGTGCGCCAGATGGCGGCGAAGGCGGTGGGCAGGGCTTGCGCCTGGGCCCAATGCCGGGCAATCCGCTCGGACTGATTGAACCCGCGCCGCCGCCGCCGGAGCGGTCCCAGCGGCACCGCCAGCACCAGGTCAGCGGGCGCGGTGGGAATGGCGGTCATCCGCGCGGCGCAGAACGCCGCCGCGGGCAATACCCCGTGGAACTTCAGCAGCCGGACCAATTCGCGGCCCGCGCCTTCGTACCAGGCCCAACTAGCGACACTGTCATAGGGCGGCGGCGCCACGGAGCAGGCGGCGCAGACCGCCGCCGCGGCGCTCCGCTCCCGCCCGCAGCGCGGGCATCCCGGCGCGGTGTAGGCCAGCCGCACCGCCTGCAAACAGGCTTCACAGACCGGCAAACGCCGAGCGTGGCGCAGGGGCGCGCCGCAAACCCGGCACGGGGAGGGAAAGAGCAGGCAAAACAGGCGATCCGCCGCCGCCATCAACCCGGCGGGCAGGGAACGGGACGGGACTTCTCGCCCGCCTTCGAGGGGGCCACTGTGTAGGATTGTCCGGCTGCTGAAGACGATCCTCCCGCCAAAGTGGAAAGCTGACTCTGGGCCGATTTTACCACGCGGGACTCACGCCCCGGGCCCGGAGGTGGCGGGCCTAGACGTGAACGCCTTGTTCTTCTTTTTCCTGGCAGGGAATACAGTTGCGCGCCCAGGGAACCGCTTCCAGCCGCTTGGGGTTCATCTCGTTGCCGCAGGTGACGCACTGCCCATAGCTGCCGTCGCGGATTCGTTCCAGCGCCTCATGCACCAGTTGTAAAAGGTTGCGGTCGGAGTTGCTGAGGTGGAAGAGAAACTCCTTGGTGTAGGAGTTGATGGCCTTGTCGGCCACGTCCTGGGTGGCTTCCTCGTCGGCGAGGCGACCATCCTGCTCATTGCGCGAAACCGCATGCAGCAGATCGCTCTGCTTTTGCAGGAGCTTTTTCTTGAGCTGTTCGAGCCGCTTTTTTTCCATTGCTGCACGCCGCTTCCCCGCCTCTTGATCGGCGGCGATATAAACCTCTGATAGTAGGCAACGCCTCGCAAAAAGTCAACTCGCGTCGCGCCGTTCTCGAATTGGATGCGCGTCAGGGCCGTGTGGGTACAGGGAAATGGCGGCGGCGGAAAGGGCATGCTAGCATCGGCCTGGGAGAAATTTTTTCGTGGCCATTAGCCGGCATGAGCTCAAGACCGATCAGTTCGTCAGCACGCTGGATTCCTGGTATGAGTTTTATCTCAACTACCAGAAGCAAATTCTGTACGGCGCCCTGATTGCCGTGGGGGTGCTGGTGGCGGCGTATGCGACCATCGCCTGGTATCGCGGCCGGCAGGCGCATGCCCAGGAATTGCTCTCGGCGGGATTGGATACCTACCATGCGCCGCTGCTGGAGGGCAAGGAGACGCCGCCCCCCGGTCTGACCATGTTCGCCAGCGTGCAGCAACGCGCCGCCGCCGCGGGCAAAATCTTCCGCCAAGATGCGGAGCAGTACGGAGCAACGGCGGCGGGAAGGATGGCCGATTACTATCTGGCCCTGACCGAACTGGACCAACATCAGAACGCAGCGGCCGCGAATCGCCTCCGCGCCCTAGCCGCCAGCGGTGATCGTGAAGTTGCGAGCCTAGCCAGCAATGCACTCGCCAACCTGGAGGCGGGACAGGGCCATGTTTCCGTCGCCGAGACCATTCTTCGCAAATTGATCGCCCACCCCACCGGCTTGGTGCCGAAGACGCTGGCGATCATGGAGTTGGCGGCCTTGGAAGCGCCCACCAATCCCGCCGCGGCGCGGAAGTTGTACCAGCAGGTGCAAAACGCGGACCCGAATTCCCAAACTGCCCAGCTAGCCCAGCAGCGCCTGGCGGCGCTGCCGCAATAGCCGCCGTGGGCGGCGACAATTCCGTGACCGCGCCCGGCGCGGTGGTGTTGGCCAGCGGAGGCATGGATAGCTGCGTCTGCGCCGCGCTGGCGATGCGCGACTATGCCACGCCGAGTCCGCCGGCGCTGTTGCATGTGGATTACGGCCAGCGTACCGAAGCGCGGGAACGCCTGGCCTTCAACGCCCTCGCCGACCATTACCGCATTGCGCGCCGCCTGGTCGCGGCCTGCCCCGGCTTGGCGGCGATCGGTGGTTCGGCGCTCACCGACGCCACCATCCCCGTGCCCGCCGCGGTGCCGGCGCCGGGGGAAATTCCCGTCACTTATGTTCCGTTCCGCAACGCACATTTCCTGGCGCTGGCGGTTTCCTGGGCGGAGGTGTTGGGGGCGAAGGTCATTGTGATCGGCGCGGTCGAGCCGGACAGTTCCGGCTACCCTGACTGCCGGCCCGCCTACTATGCCGCCTTCAATCGCTTGATCGCCACCGGCACGCGGCACGGCGACATCGAAGTCCGGACGCCTTTGATCACCATGCGCAAGGCGGAGATCATCCGGCTCGGTCTTGAATTGAGCGCTCCACTTCATTTATCTTGGTCTTGTTACCAAGGCTCGGACCGGGCCTGCGGCGAATGCGATAGCTGCCGCCTGCGATTGCGGGCCTTCGCCGAAGCGGGTGTGCCAGACCCGGTGCCGTATCGTTAATCGCCGCTTGCTAAGCGGCGCAAGGAGACCCCATGTCCAAGGTGGCCAAACTTTCCATCGTGGCCCTGTTTCTCGTTCTGGCCCTGCCGGCGTTTGCTCAGGTCGGCGGTATCGCCGGCAAGGCCACCAACCAGCAGGGCAAGCCGATTGCCGGCGCGACGGTGGTGTTCACGCGCCAGGACGTCAGCGGCACCTATAAGGTCAAGACCAACAAGGACGGCCACTACGGCCACTACGGCCTGCCGCTCGGGGAATACAATGTCGCCCTGTATAGCAAAGCCGGCAAGCGTCTCTATATGTGGCACGGCGTGCACAACGCACCCGGCAGCGTCACCAAGGTCAACTTCAATTTGAAGCAGCTGCTGAGCAAGGCCAATTTGTTGAAGCAGATGACGCCGCAGCAGCGGGAACAGTTGAAGAAAGAGCAAGCAGCGGCGGCCAAGGCCAACCAGCAGGTCGGCACCATCAATAGCCTGATCAAGCAAAACGCCCAGCTCAGCGCCGCAGGGCAATGGGCCCAGGCGATTTCCACCATGCAGCAGGCGCAGAAGCTGGGCGTGGGACTGAAGCTGACCCCCAAGAGCCAAGCCGTCATCACCGCCAACCTGGCGAATGATTACAACGGCGCCAAACAATACCCGCAGGCGATCGCCACCTACAAGCAGGCGTTGGCCTTGTATCCCGCCGACCCGACTTTCAAGGCGAACATCCTCACCAACATGGGGGCCGCGCTGGTCGCCACGGGCAACACCACGGAAGCGGTGCAGGATTTCAATCAGGCGGCGCAGTTGGATCCTTCGGGCGCCTCCCATGCGTATTACAACGAGGGCGCCATTCTGTACAACAGCGGCAAGATGGACGCGGCCGCCGCGGCGTTTCAAAAGGCGCTCACCGCCGATCCCAAGATGGCCGAAGCCTGGTATGAAAAGGGCATGGCGCTGGTGGGCAAGGGCAAGGTGAACCCCAAAACCGGGGCCACCACCTACCCGGCGGGAACCGCGCAGGCGTTTCGCATGTACTTGAAGCTGGAGCCCAATGGACCCAACGCCGCGTCGGCCAAGGCGCTGCTGCAAGGCATCACCGGCAAAATCAACACCAGCTACTCGCACAAATAAGTCCCGGCTGCCGGAGCTTCGCGCTCCGGTACGCGGGGTTGTGATTTCCACGGCGGCGGGGCTGGCGCCCGGCCGCCGTTTGTCTTTGCGCCCATGGCGGCGGCCGCTCCACTCGCGGGGGCCGCGACCCCGTCCAACCGCCCTCTAAGACGCGCCGGTATACCGCCTCGCCGCGGAACGCGGGGCCTCTTGGGCGCAAGGCGCAGGCAGGCGTCTTTTACCCGCGAACGCATCGTCCTCCGCATTTAGCGGCGCCGCATTGGGTGGCGCCGCCACCGCCCGAGGGTACAGGTCCGGGCGTTACCCTTGCGCGCCGCTGCTGGCACGCAACCTCCCGGCGCACCGTGCGCCAGCGGCGGGCTGCACGGCGCGGGCTTCGGCAACCCCCTGCCCGCCAATGCCTTGGCTTCCGGCAGCCGCCTTGCAGGCGGTGGGGTGAAGCGCTGGCCTGGCGGGCCTTCCCCGTCCCAGCGGTCAGCCGCCACGCGGGCGGCCCGCCGCGTGAGCTATTGCCTGCTTCCATTTGCGCCATGGCCCCGAAACCCAGCCCGTTGCTCGTGCCGTTGTTCTGTGAGCGCTGTGGCACGGAGTTCGAGCCGAGCCACCGCAGATGCGCGGATTGCCGTGCCGCTCCCACGCGCGATTGGCTCCAGGCGATGAGCCTGGCGATGCTGCTCGCGGCGATCATCGGCAACTCCGCCGTGGCCTGCTGGGTGCTGCCGCGGCTGGAGCACGCGCGCCGGGGCGCGGAGCTGTTCCGAGCGTGGCGGTGGTGCGATGTCCAAGCCGCCACCTACGGCTGGGCGCCGATCGTTGCCGCCTTGCTCACCTGGCATTTCTCGGTCTGGCGGCGCGCGAAGCTGCGGGAAAAGCGGGCGAAATTCAAACGCTGGCTGGCCAAAAAGGTGCTGGTGTTCGTTGCCGCCGCCGCGGCCGCGCCGCTGCTCCCTTGGTGGCTGCCGGTCGGAGCGCCGCCGCACGAATTTTGGACCATTCTCGCCAGGCTGCGCGTCCCCGCGGCGGTCTGCGCGTGGGGTGCGGTGGCATTCGTCCTGGCGTTGTTGTGCGCCCACCGTGGCACGCGGGACGCATTGCTGGGCCACGGCAAGGTCCTCAGCCTGGTGAGCCTGGGCATTCTTTGCGCGGTGCTGGCGGCCACGCTGGTCGGCTGGTCGCTGGCCTGAGTTAGCCGGCATTGCTCGGCGCGGCCCCCAAAGCCGGGGTCCCCAACGCGCAGCGGTGCGCGTTGGGGTGCAGCGACGCGCCGGGCTGGGGCGGGGCCGCATTCGCCCCGATGCCCAGGAAACCGCCCCGAACGCTTACCGCCCTCCGGCGGCCGCCGCCGGCGCTTGCATGGCGCTCAACTCCCGCACGACATCCCCGACGAAGGCCTTGGCGTCGCCGAACAGCATCAGCGTCTTATCCATGTAATACAAAGGGTTGTCAATTCCCGCGAAGCCCGGGCTCAGGCTGCGCTTGATCACCATCACCGTTTGCGCCTTGGCCACGTCAATGATCGGCATGCCGTAGATCGGGCTGGAGCTTTCAGTGCGCGCGGCGGGGTTGGTCACGTCGTTGGCGCCGATGACCAGCGCCACGTCGGTCTGGGCCAGATCCGAGTTCATGTCGTCCATCTCGATCAGCCGGTCATAGGGAATATCGGCTTCCGCCAGCAGCACGTTCATGTGGCCCGGCATGCGTCCCGCCACCGGATGGATGCCGAAGCGCACGTCCACGCCCCGTTTGGTGAGCACGTCGTACAGGTCCCGCACCTTGTGCTGCGCCTGCGCCACCGCCATTCCATAACCGGGAATGATCGCCACCTTGCTGGCCGCCGCCAAAATCCCCGCCGCGTCCTCGGCGTTGGCGCTGCGCACGGTGCGCTCTTGCTCCACGGCCTGGGCGCCGGCGGGAAGCTGCCCGAACGCTCCGAACATTACGTTGCGGAACGAGCGGTTCATGGCCTTGCACATGATGACCGACAGGATGAAACCGGAGGATCCGTCCAGCGCCCCCGCCACCACCAGCACCTTGCTGTCGAGCACGAATCCCAGCAGCGCCGCGGAAAGACCGGCATAGGAATTCAGCAGCGAGATCACCGTCGGCATGTCCGCGCCGCCGATCGGCGTCACCAGCAGCACCCCGAACAGCAGCGCCACGCCGACCATCACCGGGAACAGCCGTATGAATTCCGGGTGGAGGGTGAGCACCACCGCCAAAACCACCGCCGCCCCCAGCACCGCCAGGCTGACGTAGTTCTGCCCGCGGTAGGTGATCGGCCGCTGCGGCAAAATGCCTTGGAGCTTGCCCGCCGCGATCAGGCTGCCGGTGAAGGTCAGCGCTCCGATGACCACTTCCATGGCGATCTCGACCATGCCGAACTTGGTCACATGCGGCGCCCGGACGTAATACTCCGCGATGCCGATCACGCTGGCGGAGAGCGCGCCAAAGGCATGGCTCACCGCCGTCCGCTGCGGGACGGCGGTCATCTTCACCAGGCCCAGCGGCACGCCGATCGCCGCGCCGATGATCAAGGGAATGACGATCCAGCGATATTCCGTCAGCGCCGGGTTGAACAGCGTCGCCGCCACCGCCAGCGCCGCCCCGATCTCTCCGGCCAAAACGCCGTGCCGCGCCGCCGCCGGCGAGGACAGCCACTTCAGCGCCAAGATGAACAGCACCGCCGCGGCGATATAGGCGAAATCAATCAGTTGGGCCATGGTCGCCGCGGTCATGACTTTTTCGCCCTTCCCGATTTGAACATCCGCAGCATCCGGTCGGTGATCAAGAACCCGCCCACCATGTTGCTGAATGATGCCGCCACCGCGATCGCCCCGAGCACGACGGCGAGGTGGGTTTCTTGCAGGCCCGCGATGGTGATCGCCGCCACCACCACGATCGCGTCGAGCGCGTTGGTCAGCGACATCAGCGGCGTATGCAGCAGCGGCGACACCCGCTTAATGACCTCGAAGCCGACGAAGCCGGCCAGGATGAAGACGAACAAGTTGGAGAGGAAATCGGGAGGCACCGGAGCGCTCCTTTCTCGCGTTTAGGTGGCTTGCTGGCTGACGGCCGCGCCGAGATGGAAAAATTCCCGCACCTGCGGGCTGGCGATATCGCCCCCGTGGGTCAGCAACGTGGCGCGGATGATGGCGTCGTCGGCCTCCACCCGGGCTTGGCCGTTTTGGACCAAATGGGTTAAAAAGGCGGTGAGATTGCGGGCGTACATGTGGCTGGCGTCGTGGGGCACCTCGGACGCCAGGTTGAAGCGGCCGACGAGGGTGACGCCGTGCGCGATGATGCTCTCGCCCGCGCGCGTCAGTTCGCAGTTGCCGCCGCGTTCCGCCGCCAAGTCCACCACCACCGAACCCGGCGCCATGCCGCGCACCATGTCCGCGGTCACCAGCACCGGCGCCTTCCGCCCGGGAACCACCGCCGTGGTGATGACCACGTCGCTATCCGCCACCACGCGCGCCAGCAGCTCCCGCTGGCGGCGGTAGAAGCTTTCATCCTGCGCCCGGGCATAACCGCCCGCGTCCTGGGCGTTTTCCGCCTCCACGGGCAGCTCCACGAAGCGCGCGCCCAGGCTTTGGATCTGCTCCTTCACCGCCGGCCGCACGTCATAGGCGGAAACCACCGCTCCCAAGCGCCGCGCCGTCGCGATCGCCTGCAACCCCGCCACCCCGGCGCCGATCACCAGCACCCGCGCCGGCGTGATGGTTCCCGCCGCCGTGGTCATCATGGGGAACAGCCGCGGCAGCGTGCTTGCCGCCAGCAGCACCGCCTTGTAGCCGGCGACCGTGGACATCGCGGACAGGGCGTCCATGTTTTGCGCCCGCGTCACCCGCGGCATCAGCTCGACGGCGAATGCATCCACCCCGGTTTGCGCCAGGGCCTGCACCGTCTCCAGCGCGCCCAGCGGGCGCAGAAACGCCACCAGGATTTGCCCGCGGCGGAACAACGGCAAATCGCCGGTCCAATTTTTGTCGTTCGCTCCGGGCCCCAACACTTGCACGATGATGTCCGCCGCGCGGAACAACTCCTCGCGGCTGGGCAGCACCCGCGCCCCTTTCGCCGCGAACTCCTCGTCGCTGTAGCCTGCCTCGACGCCGGCGCCATGCTCAATGGCGACATCCAAGCCGGCTTTGGCAAGCGTGGGAATTACGGATGGCGTCAGCGCCACGCGGCGCTCGCCAGGATAGATTTCGCGCGGCGCACCAACCAACATTTCGTCTTGCCTCGCTCCACCCTACGGTACGGGTTCGCCTCGCATTGTACTGTGATTTGCCGCCATGCGTGCGGGAACGTGTGACGCCTTTCGGCGGCGGGCCAACCCCGCGCCCCCCACCGGGCCTCACCTCCGGCCGGGGGCCCGCTATCCCGGACGGGGGGCACGACCGCCGCTCGGGCGAGTGGAGTGGCGGCCGGCGGGCCGCGCAAAACGTCTACAATTCATTCAGCCGGAACCTCGCGGAGGGATGCGTGAGCGGTCGAAACGGGCGGTCTTGAAAACCGCTGTGCGGGAAACCGCACCGGGGGTTCGAATCCCTCTCCCTCCGCCAGCCCTGAAACCGTGGTGTCTGGCCGAAGGGGGCCCGCCGGCTCACAGCCGGGACCGAACCCGTTCGAGCCGCCAAGCGCGCCCGGCGGGCGGCGCTGCGGCGGGGTCCGGCGCTCCTTGGGGCCGGGGCCGGGCGTGGCGGATTCGGGCGCAACCCCCGGGGCGCTCCCATGTCGACGCCAGCGCCGGTGCTGCCTCGCCCCGGGTCTTGCCGGGGCCCGAGCCGGACCGGGGCGGGGCAGCGGGGCCTCGCGGGTGCGCAGCCCCAAGACGCTTGCCTCCTGCGGATCAGCTGAAACAGAATAGGGCGCGAGGCGGTGATGAGGCCGACGGGCCTGGCCCACCGAGCCCCTTCACGCGGGGCGGTCCCACCCGCCGCGTCCCTGGAGCAAAGCCGAGGCGATGTTCAATCTCCTAATGTTCAACGTCGACTGGCCGTCGGGCAGCGCCAGCCTTCCGGTCGGCAGAATGTTTGAGTACACCGACGACCGCTCCGCGGCGGAGTTCCGCGACGACACCGGCGGGCCCTTGCTGGATCGCCTCGCAGCCCTGCCCTGCCTGTTCTGCCGGGAGGGTACGGCTGACGAAGAGGCCCATGTGGGTCGGATCACCTCGGCGCGCGTTGTCGGCACGGTCGTGTCCATTGAGGTCGGACTGGATAAGGACGTGCCGCCGCTGGAAAACAGCACGATCTACGCGAATCGGGCGGAGCTGCGCATGTCCAACGAGTTCGAGTTCTCGCGAAATCATTGGGCGGTGAAGGACGCTGACCTTTACCGATTCCTGTTCCGCCATTCGCGCCGCGCGCGTCAGCGCCCAGTCGTGTTCCAGATCCCTGAGCACGAAAAGCTCGAACCGGACCTTGCGTCCGCCATGATGCCGTTCGACCCCAGCTTCGACGGCGTCCACGCGGCCATCCGCCTCGCCGCAAGCAATGCGAGCCTCCGCTGCGAAAGGGCGGACGACATCTGGGAGTACGAGGAGGTGATCAGGGACGTGGTCGCTCTCATCGACCGCTCGCGCGTTGTGGTGTGCGACTGCACCGGCAGGAACCCCAACGTGTTCTACGAAACTGGAATTGCCCACACTCTCGGGCGCGATGTGGTGCTCATCACGCAGAGCGAGCACGATATCCCATTCGACTTGCGCCACCTTCGCCATATCCGCTACTGCAACACCGCTGAAGGGCGTGGCGACCTGGCTTCCGCACTGGAGCGAAGGATGAAGGCGATCCTCGGGCGTTGACCGGTCGGCGGCCCCGAATTGCGCGGGCCAACCGCCGCCGGCGGGCGCGGCGCCCGCTCGGGGCGGCCGCCGCATTGGCTGGGGAGGAACGGCGCTGGTCATGGCGTAGCGGCGAAGAACCAGGGTGATTTCCAGGTCCAGCAGGTGGGGTGCATGGAGTGTCTCCCGCGGCGCGAACAAGTGGCCCTCGGCCGTCTTCGCGCTGGGGGTGCGGAGAAGCAACTCCAGCAAAACCGACGCGTCAACTACGATCACTCGCGGTCCCGCTCGGCCCGCACCGCATCCGCCGGCGCGGGAGCAGGGAACGCTTGCTGGCGGCTGCGCAAACGCGCCCGCAGCTCCTCCACCGTCGGCCGCTCCGCGACCTGCCGAATCTCTCGGAGCAGGTAATCGGATAGAGACATGCCGGCCAGCGCGGCCCGGGATTTAAGCAGGCGATGGAGCGCCTCGGGCACATTGCTTATCGTTACCGCACGGCCCATGCGTAAAGCATAAGACGTTCGCCGCGCAGGGTAGCATTCCGCGGCATCGCCGTTCGGCCGACCCGCCCGGAAGCCGTATTCCCGGACGACCGGCGGTGTACGCTCGATGGATGTTCACCGCCGAGGCCGCCGAGCGGAAGCGGGCGATGCTGCGCCGCATCGCGCTGGAGACGCTGGGGGCGCCGTCGCCGGAGCGATTGGTGCGGGAAGCGATCGCGCTCGGGGGCGCAACCCTGGCCATTGCCGGACGGCGGTGGGATCTTCGCGCCTGCCCGCGCATCACGCTGGCGGCGCTGGGCAAGGCGGCGGCGCCGATGATGCGTGGAGCGCTGACGGCGCTGGCGCCGCTCATTGACGCCGGCGCGGCACTGCCGGCGGAACGAATACGCGGCGTCGTGGTGGCGCCAGCAGCGGCGTGGGACCCGCCGGAGATGGTTCCGCGCGGGATGGAGCAATATGCCGGCGGCCATCCCGAGCCGAACCAGGGCAGCCTGATTGCGGCGCAGGCGCTGCGCCGGGCGGTGGCGGCGACGCCGCCCGGCGGCTTGATCGTCTATCTGATCTCCGGCGGCGGCTCGGCCTTGGCGGAGGAGCCGCTGCCGGGATTGGCGCTCGAAGATCTGCGCCGGACCCACCGCGCCTTGGTGCATAGCGGCGCGCCGATCGGCGCCATCAACGCCGTGCGGAAGCACGTGTCGGCCCTCAAAGGCGGGCGGCTGGCGCTGGCGGCGCCGCCGGGGACGGACCAGATATCGTTGCTGCTGTCGGATGTTCCACCCGGCGATCTCAGCTCCATCTCCTCCGGCCCTACCTGCCCCGATCCCAGCACGCTGGCGGACTGCGGCCGCATCCTCCAGGCGTACCGCCCGGAGTTGCCGGAGGCGGTCACGGCTGCGCTGCGTGCGCCAAGCGGCCAGGAGACGCCAAAGCCGGGCGACGCCCGGCTCGCCCGCTCCAGTTGGCAGGTCCTGATGGACAATGCCGGATTGCAAGCCGCGGCGGCGCGGCAGGCGCAGGCGGCGGGCCTGGCGCCGGTCATCGTGGATGACGCCGACGAATGGGAATACCGCCGTGCGGCGGATTTTTTGCTGGAGCGCCTGGCGGCGGAGCAACGCAGCCGCCCGAACGCCTGCATCATCGCCGGCGGCGAAGTGCTGGTCAAGGTGGAGGGGACGCCCGGCCGCGGTGGCCGCAATCAAGCCTTCGCCCTGTACTGCGCCGAGCGCATCACCGGCGGCGACGCCTGCGTCCTCAGCCTCGGAACCGACGGCGTGGACGGCAACAGCCCCGCCGCCGGCGCCTGCGTGGACGGCGGCACCGCCGCCCACGCCCGCGCCACCGGCTTTGATATCGCCCAAGCGCTGGCGCGCTTCGACGCCTATCCGCTTTTGGCGGCGACGGGAGATGCGATCACAACCGGCCCTACCGGCAACAACCTCCGCGACCTTCGCTTGCTGGCATGAGCGGGGTCCTGGGAGCCGGGCCGTCGCTGGCGACGCTTCACGCGGGGCCGCGCCGCACGGAAACTACGGCCACAGTTTTATAATTTCCAGGCGGCTCCGGCGCCCCTGTGCAGCGACGCGCAGCGGCTGTGGCTGACGGGGCGAGTGGGAACCCCCGTTTTCCGCTTCCTCGCGTGGCTCAGGTCACAATCCCTCCGGGCCTCGTGCACCCGGAGCATCCACGCGGACGCCTTCGGGAGCACAGATGCCACCCTCGCGTTGCGCAGCCAGTTCCCGAAGTCGGGGTGCGGTCCTCCCCCCGCCGCCGCGTTAAAGGCCGCTGCCAGGCCAGGGTGCCGCCGCGAGAAGGATTGGAGGAGAAACTCGTTGAACGTGTCCAGGATCATTATGCGGGCGGTGGGGTCGCCGGTGGCGAGTTCTTGGACCCGCAGGCACCGTCGCTCGGCCTCAATCAGGTCCCTGCCGAGGGCCTTGCGCCAGGAGATGCTCGTCAGGATTCCATTGCGGTCGCGGAAGAACTGGTCGAGCACGGTCCGCCGTGCCGGGGCGCGCCGCTGGAGGCCGAGCCCGGCCATCAGAGCGCGCGCGCTCCTGTTGATACCGGCGGACCCTGGCCTCGGCATTGGCGGGCCACCAGCCCACCACCGGAGGAGGAGGCTGGCGGCGAGGCGCGCCTCGTCCGCGTCGTCGGACCTCATTTCGCCCAGGAGGAGTGCCTCTAGCGGCCGCGCCAGCGGCTTGCCGGGGTCGAGGCCGTCGACCGCCGCTGAGAGCGCGAACCCCCGTACGAACGGGTCATGCTCCTCCCTTATCAGTTGGGACGCCCGGCCCGCGCGTGCCCCGCGGACCCTGAAGGAGAGGGCGGCGGCCCGCAGCGCGACGCCCCTCTCGACGGATCGACCCGCGGTCGCTGCGGCGCGCCGCCGCAGCGCCGCGAAACGGCCGGGCGGGGCGCACCGGGCGAGCGCGGAGATGTAGTCCGCCGCCGAGGCGTCGTAAACCGGATCCTGCCGGAGGGCCCGGGCCAGGGCTTCGGCGGCGTGCGGCACCCGGCCGAACCGAGAAATAAACCCAGCGAGTGCCGGGGAAAGGTCGGGGCGCGAGACGAGGAGGGGCTCTATCCTGCGGAGAACGTCTCTGCGGGCCCCGAGGCGCCAAAGCGCGAACCTCAGCACAGCCTCCTCGCCCTCGCGCACCTCCGTCCCGGGCGCGCGGCCGACCAGGCAGCGCCGGAACGCGACCAGGAGGGCACGCTGGCCGGCCGCGGTGGGCAGCCGCCCGGGCGCAGTTGTTGCGGAGACCAGCCCGCTCGGGACGGCCCTGAGAATCTCGTTTGCGGCCCTGGCCCGCCAGCAACGCACCTTCTGCGCCTGCGGGACGAGTCCGAGCCTTTTAACGGCCAGATCGAGCTGGAGGATTGCCCGCCGCACGGCTGCGGTGGTCCGCCCGAGGAGGCGCACGTCGTCCACGTAACGGATGTATGCCGCCCCCCGGTAGGAGCCGCCGTCCAGAGCCCGAGCAGGAGGCACTCCGCGAGGAAGCCCGAGGCCTCGGGGCCCTGGGGGACGCCGTGACCCACGCTGGCGCCCCCGTCCTCGCTGGCCCAGGCAACGAGGCACCGCCTGAGGAGGTTAAGGATTTCGGCGTTCACCTTGCGCTGGAGGCGCGCGAGCAGGACGTTGTGGTCGATGAGTTCGTAGAACGCTACCACGTCGAACTCCCCCACGACGTGCGCGCCAGCCCTGTATGCCGCCCGTATTGCGGCCTCGTACCTCCGGTAGGCGGTTTTCCATGATCGGTAGAAGTACTCGCTGCCAGCCCCAGCGAACACGTTTCCGAAGCACCTCCCGCGCGCCACGAGCGCGGCCTGATCGGCTTCGAATGCGACCGCCACCCGGTTTGCAATCGCTTGATAGACGACCTGGTCCGCCAGCGACAGGAGCGTGATCGGGCGCAGCACGCCGCTTTTCTTGGGTTGGCAGATGACCCTGGGTTTGGCCGGTTTGTACGTTCCGCGCCTTACCTCCGCAATCAGGTCGTTTAGGTTCTGGCGCCTAGCTAGGGCGAAGCTGGGCCAGAGGTGCCGGTAGTGCCGCTTGTAATCGGGGTTGCTCCCGCGCAGCACCCGCTCCAGCGCGAGGTCAAAGTTCCGGTGCGAGAGGAACGCCTGCGGCAGCGCCATCGCTGCCCATTATCGCCGCACTGGATCGTCCCCACCCATCCCTCCCGGCCGGCAGGTCCGCGGCCTGGCGCTGCGCCCCTGTTCACGTGGGGCGCCGAGGTGCGCGGCAGCGGAACCGGCGGCCGTCTGGAGCGCCCGGGCGCCGCACCGCGTTCGTATTGAAACGCGGGCCCGAATGCTGGCCTGAGCGGCCTATCCTAAAGCTTTGGCGCGGCGCCGGCGTGATGTTGCGGCTGGCGGCGCGGGCAGGGGCAACGGGAGAGGCGCATGGCGATACGCGAGGCGGTGCTGGTAACAAGCGGCGATCTGCGGTTGGCGGCGAACCAAACATGTTGGCCGGCGCAGGAGCAGTTGGAGCGCCAGTTGACGGCGTGCTTCCAGGCCGAGGGCGTTGCCCTGCGGCGCGCCTTTCCCGTGGATGCGGCGGCGGGCCATGGCTTCATCTCCAGCCAGCGGATGGGGATGGATGTCTTCGCCGCCATTCCGCCGGAAACGCCGTTGGTCTGCGCCACCGCCGCATGGCAGTACACGCACCATGTGCTGCCCGGCCTGCGCGGTCACAATGGGCCCATCCTGACCGTGGCCAATTGGTCCGGGCAGTGGCCGGGGCTGGTCGGGCTGCTGAACCTGAACGGCTCGCTGGTCAAGGCGGGCGTTTCCTACAGCACGCTGTGGAGCGAGGACTTCCGCGACGCATGGTTCTTGCGCGGGCTGCGGGAATGGATTCGGGACGGGCGGGTCACGCACGATCTGTCGCACGTCCAGACCCTCGACGCCGCAGCCCTGCCGGCGGAGGCGCGGCGGCGGGGCGAGGAGCTGGCGTCAGAGCTGCGGCGTCGCAAGGCGATCCTCGGCGTCTTCGACGAGGGCTGCATGGGAATGTACAACGCCATCATTGATGACGAGCTGCTGAATCCGCTCGGCGTGTACAAGGAGCGGCTGAGCCAATCCGCCTTGGTGGCGAGGATGCGGACCATTCCGGATGCCGAGGCGCAGGCGGTGCGGGCGTGGCTGGACCGGCGAGGGCTGCAATTCCGCACCGGCGGCGACGAGGCCGCGGACCTCACCGACGGGCAAATCCACCAGCAGTGCAAGATGTATATCGCCGCGCTACGCACGGCGGCCGAGTTCGGCTGCGACGCCATCGGCATCCAGTATCAGCAGGGGTTGAAGGACCTGGTTCCGGCCTCGGATCTCGCCGAGGGGCTGCTGAACAACGCCGACCGTCCGCCGGTGCGGGGCGAGGATGGCGGTACTGAACTCTACGCCGGCCAGCCGCTGCCGCACTGCAATGAGGTGGACGAAGGCGCGGGCGTGGACGCGCTGATCACCCATCGCTGCTGGCGGGCGCTAGGCCTGGACCCGACCACCACCTTGCACGATGTCCGCTGGGGAGAGCGCTGCGCCTACCAGGGCGGGGAAGGCTTCGTCTGGGTGCTGCAAATCTCCGGCGCCGCGCCCCCCAACCATTTGCGCGGCGGCTACGCCGGCGCGGTCAGTGAACGGCAGCCGGCGATGTATTTTCCCTTGGGCGGCGGTTCGCTGAAGGGCGTCGGCCGCCCGGGAAGCATTGTCTGGAGCCGCGTGTTCGTCGCCGGCGGCGCGCTGCACGCCGACATCGGTCTGGGCACGGTGGTGGAGCTGCCGGAGGCGGAGATCGCGCGGCGCTGGCGCAACACCACGCCGCAGTGGCCGCTGGTCAACGCCGTCTTCGACGGCGTTTCGCGCGACGGCTTCATGGCCCGCCACCGCGCCAACCACGTCAATATCGTTTATGTCCCGGCGGAGCGCGCCGGCGAGGCGCTGGCCGTGAAGGCCGCCATGCTCGCGGCTCTCGGCGTTCGCGTGCACCTCTGCGGCGTTTCGGCCGCCGCCTGGTCCGGCGCGGCCGGGGAATCGGCGCCGGTTCGCGGCTAGGGCACCGCCGCGAATCCTTGCCGGCCAAAGTGGCGATCCAGCGTGAGAACGCGCGGCACGCTGCGGCGGCGCATGACCTCGAAGCTGACGCAGTCCACCAGGCTAAGATCCCGCCGGCCGGAGATCAGCCAGGCGCCCAGCGCGGCGCGATGCAGCGCCTCATCCACCCAAACGACTTCCAGGGCGGGCACGAATTCGTTGGCCAGGGCGCGGGCCGCGGCCAGCCCCAGCCGGGCCTGCGCGAGAGCGAAACACTCGATCAGGACGTAGCTGGTGGTGACAAGTTCCTCTTCCGCCCTCACCAGGGTGCGCCAGGCCGCGGCCACCCGGGCGTGCATGGCGTCATCCGCGTTCAGCAGAGCCAGCACCGCGCTGGTGTCCACGAAGACACTCACGGGCCAAACGCCCGCGCCAGATAACGGTCATGCTGCGCGCCGAGGTCGGCCGTACGCGCATGGAAGCGGCCCACGACCGCCGTCGCCCGCCGGCGCAGCGCCTCCGGACCGTGCTGGCCGGCGGCTTCCGATGCGGCGAGCAACTGGTCCACGCTGGCGCGGATGAGCCGCGCCATGGATTGTCCGCGAGCACCGGCGAGACGCTTCAATTGCCGCGCCTGCTTTTCCGTGAGCTGGATCTGCGTCCGCACCATGATGTAAGATCCGCCGCAATGATAACACTGCCCGCGCGGCCCGCGCGGGCGTGTCCGCTCGCGGGGACCGCGCCTTTTGCTCGGGGAGCAAAGCGGGCGCGGAAAGGCCGCGAAATTCCCCGCCGCCGCGGGCGCGCTGGCAATCGCTGCGGCCCGCCCCCGGCAAGAGAAGCGGCGCGGCCCCCAAAGCCGGGGGCCCCGACCCGCAGCGGTGCGCGTTGGGGTGGAGCGAGGCGCTGGCCGGGCCGGGGCGGACTGGGGTCCCCGGCCCAGCCGGCGCGCAAGCGGGACGCGCGCCAAGCAATGACGCGGGGTTCCGCGCCGGGCCGCGGGCGGTTGGACCGCGATTGCGCCTATTTGCCCGCTGCCATCGTGGCGCTGCCCTGCGCCGCCGCGGGCACCAGATGGAAGGCGTAGAGGAACGGGCCCGCGCCGACCACGATGTATTGCTGGCCGTCGAGCAAGTAGGTCTCCGGGCCGTTCGAGATCGCCGAAAGCAGGTGCTGATGCCAGAGGATGTGGCCATCGGCGGGATCGTAGGCGATCATGTTGCCCACGCTGTCGCCGGTGATCAGCAGGTGCCCGGCGGTGGTCAAGATGCCGCTGTCCTCGCCCCATTGGCCGGGATAAGAATATTTCCAGGCGGTGTTGCCGTTCTTGTAGTTGATCGCCTTGAGAAAGCCGTGCGACACCAAGGTGATGGCGCGGCCGGCGAAGCCGCTGGCGTGTTTGCCCGCGTTTTGCAGATAGGCGATGCTGTAGCCTTGGTCCCCATTGACATAGAACAGCCCGGTCTGCGGGTCAAAGCTGGGCGGAAACCAATTGGTGGCGCCGCCGGCGGTCATGGAAACCAAGTTGCCGTCCGTGGTCGGGTTGCGCTTGGGGTTCAGGATGGGCTCGCCGCGCGCGTTGAGACCCAGCGACCAGTTCAGCGGTACGAAAGGCTGCGCGACGATTTCCTTGCCGGTGCGGCGGTTGAGGACGAAGAAATAGCCGTCGCGCGAGGCCTGGGCGACCAGCGGCTCCATATGGCCATGGATGCGGGCATTGAAAAGAACCGGCGGTTCGGTCTGGTCCCAATCATGCGTGTCATGGCCATTGCCTTGGAAGTACCAAGCCATCTTTCCGGTGTTGACGTGGATCGCCACCAGGCAGCCGGTGTAGAGATCGCGGCCCTTGCGGCCTTGGCCCGCGTAGACGGGGTTGGGATTGCCGGTGCCGACGTAAACCAGGCCGAGTTTGGGGTCGTAGGTGGCGGGCACCCAGGGATTGCCGCCGCCATGATTGCGGGCGCTGGCGTCGGGCCAGGTGTCGGCGCCGGGCTGGCCGGTCGAGGGGGTGACGTACCAGCGCCATTGCAGGGCGCCGGTGGCCGGGTCGTAGGAGTCCAGATAGGCGCGCAGGTCCAGCGTGTCCCCGCCGGCGTCCACGATCACGTGGTCGCCCGCCACCAGCGGCGAGACGCTGGAGAAATAGCCCTGCCGCGGGTCGGCAACCTCCACCGCCCAGCGCTTTTTCCCGGTGCGGGCGTTGAGGCTAACCAGATAGTTGTCCGGGGTCATGAAGTACAGCCAGTTGCCGTACATGCCCAGGCCACGGTTGCCGACGATCAGCAGGCCGCCGTGGTTCACCCAATGGAAATGCCAGATGGTGTGGCCGGTGCGCGCGTCCACGGCGTAGACGTTGTCGGGCACGGTGAAATATAGGACACCGTGCACTTCGAGCGGGGTGGAGTCAACCGCGGCGTGGATGGCGAAGCCGCCCATCTTGGCCATCGTTCCGGTGGTGACGTGATGGATCCAGGCGATCGCCAGCCGCTGGATGTTGCCGGAATTGATCTGCGTCAGCGGGCTGAAGCGGCGGCCGGAGTAGTCGCCGTTGTAGGTGGGCCAGGTGGTGGTGGCGGCTTTTTGCAGCAGCACCTGCGGCGGCAACAGCACCGGCGGAGCGACGGCGCTGGAATGCGAGTTGCCGGGCGGAACCGCGGCCACGGCGGCGGCGGCCAGCACGGCGGCGAAGAAGAGCGGACGCAGGCCAGGGATTTTCATTTCAGGCTCACCAGGTAGGCGGTCAGGTTGTGGATATCGGCGTCGGTGTATTTGGCCAGCAGCTTTTGGTGCGCGGCCAGCGGATTGGGCACCGCTACCTGGACGCCGGGACCGCGGCGGACGGAATGCACCGTGCCCCGCGGACCGACCCAAACGACATTGAACTCGTCCATATAGCGCAGCCGGCCGGTGAACGTTTGGCCGGAGGGCAGGGTCACGGTGATGTTTTCCTTCGGCCGGTTGCGGGAGTAGTAGGACCGGACGTTGAAGCCGGTGAGGATCATGTTCTGGATCTGCAGCGGCGTGTATTTCCCGCCGATGTCCTTCAGGTCGCCGGTGGCGGAATGGCAGCTGGCGCAGTTGGCTTGGAAATAGGCTGCACCCGCGGCGGCGTTGCCGGTGACGGTGAAGGGCAGCTTGTACTGGCCATGCGCCAGGTTGGCGACTTCCAGCACGCGGCTGTGCAGAAACGCGGCCAGCGCCCGCACCTGCTTCGCATTGAACTGGAACGAGGGCATGTGCGGCGGAAAGCCCTTGCCGACGATCTTGCTGATTTTGTTGCCGTTCACGTCGTCCAGAACGACCGGCGATTCCAAGAGATCGGGACCGATGCCGCCGCGGGCGTCGGCGCCGTGGCAGAAGCTACAGGAGGTTTCAAACAGCTCCTTGCCCTGGGCGATCTGCGCCGCCGCCGCCAGCTTGCCCAGGCCCATGATCTGCTGATGCTTGGGCATCTGCGCCATGGCGGAATCGGGCGATGCGGCTTGCCCGCCCGCGGCGTGCTGTGGGGATTGCGCCGCCTGCTGCGCGGCGACGCCGGCGCCCAACCCCAGCGCCAAGCAGACAAAAGCGGCCGATAGAAAGCCGCGGTGCGAACCGAGACGCATCAAGTCACCTCACTGACAGCGGGGAACCCTGTATTGTGCCCAAAACCGCGCCGCGTGCGAAGCGTTTTCCATCCCGAGTCACCCGCGGGCAAGCGGGCCGCGACGTTTCGGCCAGCGGCGCGGAACGCGACAGGGTGCGCTAGGGCACACATTGCCCGCGGGCGGGCCGCGGCGTGGGCGGCGAGTCCCGCCGGCCCGCGCGGCGCGTGAGCCGACCGGCGCAACCGGAGGGCCGGGGCGCGGCGCGCGCCCCAGCGGCGCAACGCTGGTGCGGCGCAGGCAGGGCCCCGGACCTATAATGAAGGGGGTTGTTGCGCCCGCCGTCCCTGGCCATGGATTATCGTTATCTCCCGCACATCAATTCGCCCGCCGACCTGCGCCAACTGCAACGCAACGAGTTGCCGGCGGTGGCGGCGGAACTGCGCGATTACATGATCGCCACCGTCGCCAAGGTGGGCGGCCACTTGGGCAGCAGCCTCGGCGCGGTGGAGCTGACGCTGGCGCTGCATTACAGCTTGCAGGCGCCGCGGGACAAGATCGTGTGGGACGTGGGGCATCAGGCCTACGGACACAAGATCCTGACCGGGCGGCGCGACCGGTTTCCCACCCTGCGGCAATACGGCGGCATCTCCGGTTTTCCGGTGCGGGATGAAAGCCCCTACGACACGTTCAACGTCGCCCATGCCTGCACCTCGATTTCGGCGGCTTTGGGCATGTGCGTCGCGCGGGATTTGGCGCAGGAGGACTATCACGTCGCGGCGGTGATCGGCGACGCCGGCCTAACCGGCGGGCTGGCGCTGGAGGGCCTGAATCACGCCGGGCATTTGAAGCGGCGGATGATGGTCATCCTCAACGACAATGAGATGTCCATCGCCCCGAACGTGGGCGCCATCGCCGGCTATTTGAACCGCATCGTGCACGGGCAGGCCTACCTGCGCGTCAAGGAGGAGATCGAGCAGATGGTCGCCTCCGTGCCGCGGCTGGGCCCGCGGCTGGTCCGCTTGGCGCGGGATTTGGTGGACGCCGCCAAGACGCTGATCATTCCCGGCCTGGTGTTCGAGGAGTTGGGCTACGAATACATCGGGCCGGTCAACGGGCACAACGTTGACGCCCTGCTCGACGCGCTGGACAAGGCGAAGCGCCATGACGGCCCGGTGCTGTTGCACGTAGTGACGCGCAAGGGCAAGGGCTATCCGCTGGCGGAACGGCTGCCGAGCAAATACCACGGCGTGACGGCCTTCGACGTTTCCACCGGGGCGTTTCAGAAGGCGCCGGCGCAGCCGCCGTCCTACACGTCGGTGTTTGGCCAAACGATGTGCCAATTGGCGGAGCGGGACGAGCGGATTATCGCCATCACCGCCGCCATGCCGGATGGCACCGGGCTGACGGAGTTCGGCAAGCAGTTCCCCGGCCGCTTTTACGACGTCGGCATCGCCGAGCAGCACGCGGTCACGTTTTCCGCCGGGCTGGCGACGCAGGGCCTGCGGCCGGTGGCGGCGATCTATTCGACGTTTTTGCAGCGCGCCTACGACCAAATCATTCACGACGTTTGCCTGATGAATCTGCCGGTGACGTTTGCCCTGGACCGCGGCGGGATCGTGGGCGCCGATGGGCCGACTCACAACGGTTTGTATGACCTGGCGTACCTGACCGCGGCGCCCAATATGACCGTGATGGCGCCGAAAGACGAAAACGAACTGCGGCATATGTTGTACACGGCGACGCAGCATGGCGCGCCCATCGCGCTGCGCTATCCGCGCGGGGCCGGGCAGGGCGTGGCCCTGGATGGCGAGTTGCGGCGCTTGGAAATCGGCCGGGCCGAGATCCTGCGGGAGGGCCCGGATGGAGCGATCTTGGCGCTGGGCAGCATGGTGCCGCCGTGCCTGGCCGCGGCGGAGCGGCTGGCGCAGGAAGGATTGTCGCTCACCGTCATCAACGCCCGTTTCGCCAAGCCGCTGGATGAAGAGCTGATCACGGTGCTGGCGGCGGAGAAGCCGTTTCTGGTGACCGCCGAGGAAGGCACGCTGGCGGGCGGCTTCGGCGCTCTGGTCGGCGCCTTGCTGCACGACCGGCGGATTCCAGTCAGCATTTTGCGCATCGGCGTGCCGGACCGGATTATTCCCCACGGCAGCCCGCAGTTGCTGCACGCCAAATACGGCCTGGACGCCGACGGCGTGGCGGAGAAGATCCGGGCTTTTGCCCAGCAGCCCGGCTCCGAGTTGGCGGGCGCCCGCCGAACCACCCATAAAACCGGCCTGCGCGGCGCGGTATAGCCGCGGCCGGCCCTGGCCCGGGCTCATTTCCTTGGCAGTCGCATGCAACCCGCCTGCGGCCCGCGGCGTAGTCTTGGGTAACGGGCTGGAGCCGGTGGACCGGCGAGGAGGGCCTATGGACCGGGAAAAGCGCGTGGGACGGTGGATGGGGTTGGTATTAGCCGTTCTGGTATGCGCCGCTGGGGCCTGGGGGCAAACCCCCGGGGTGGCGCGGATCAGCTTGGTGCAGGGCCAGGCTAGCCTGCTGCGATCCGGGGCCGCGGCCTGGGACCAGGCGCTGCTAAACACGCCCTTGGTCGCCGGCGATGAGGTCTATGTGGCGCCGGCGGGGCGCATGGAGATTGAGTTCGACTACGCCCATCGCGCCTGGCTGGCGGGCGGCTCGGATCTGGTGATCGCCGCGTTGGCCGGCCAGAACCTGCAACTCCAGCTCAAAAGCGGGACGATGAGCTTCGCCACCTTGCCGGGGGGCGATTTGCAGACGGAGATTGATGCGCCCAATTCCGGCGTGCGGGCGCTCGGCTCCGGGCAATGGCGCGTGGACGTGGTGGATGCCGCCCACGCCAGCGTCACTGTCAACGATGGGTCGGCGCAGGTGTTTACGCCCCAGGGCTCGGTCGAGGCGTCGGCCGGCCAGCAGGTGGAAATCGCCGGGTCGCAAGGCAATGCGCAATACCGAACCGTATCGGCGCCGGCGGAGGATGCCTGGGACGAATGGGTCGTGCAGCGGGAACAGCGGGTAGAACAAGCGGCAGACTACCGCGACCGTTACGTCAGCACCGGCATCGCCGGCGCGGAAGACCTGGATGAATATGGCCACTGGGCCTACGTGGCCGGTTATGGGCAATGCTGGACGCCATGGGCGGTTGGGTTTCGGCCCTACTTTAACGGCCAGTGGGTCTGGACGCCGTATTTCGGCTGGAGTTGGGTGTCCTATGAACCCTGGGGCTGGGCGCCGTTTCACTATGGGCGTTGGTTCTGGCGGGCGGGCCTGGGCTGGGCGTGGTGGCCAGGCGGCTTTGCCGGGCCGCCGATTTGGGCGCCGGCCTATGTTTCCTTCTTTGTGGGCGGACCGGGCTGGGGTGTAGGCTTTGCGCAACCGGCGATCGGCTGGGTGGCGCTGGCGCCCGGCGAGCGCTATGTGGGCTATAGCCAAGCCCGGTGGCTGCGGCCGGGGGCGCCGGTAACGTCCATTTACCGTCCCGGGGCGAACGCGCCGATGGTGCGGCCTGCCGGACTGCTGAACGCGCGTGCCCCGAACGGCGTGGTGGCGATGCCGGAGGGGCGATTCGCCGGCGGGCCGGTGAATCGGTTAGGACGGATCGTGGCGGTCAGCAATATTCGTACCGCCGCCGCCGTGCATGGCACGGCGCCGGTGGCGCCGGCGGCCGGCCGCAGCGGCTTTGCGCGCGCGGCCGTTGCCGCCCCGCGGACGGTCACCACGCGGACTGTGTTTCGCCGTGGGCCGGCGGTCGCGTCGCCGCCCCGGGTGAACATGAATGCGGTCAGCCGGCAAATCGAGGCCACGCGCACGCGGGTGGGATTGCGGCCGATGCCGGTGGCCCCTCGGCCGGGTGCAACGCCGGCGCAGCGCTCGCCCGCGGCGGGATGGCGAGAATTCGGGGGGCGGCAAGCGCAGCCCGCACCGGCGCGGCGGACCCCGGCGGCGGGCGCGCCGAACCGGGAATCGCCGCCGTCACAGCCGCGATTCCAAAACCATCCCATGGGCGCGCCCTCGGGAGCCGCCGAGCGCGGTCCAACGCCGAGCCAGTCCGGCGGCGCCTATGGCACGCGGCGCGCGGCGCCCGGGGGGCAACCGCAAAACACGCGAGAGCCGCAGCAACGGCAGGCCGCTCCCGGGCGCGAGCCGTCGCGCCAAGCCGCTCCGCGCCAAGGCGGTTCGCGCAAGACCACTCACCCTCCGGCGAAGCCCAAAGATGGCAATGGTCCCGGCCACGGTGATGGTCACGCCAGCCATGGGCATCGCGGGTAGCCATCCCGCGCGCGCGGCAGGCGCGACCTGGGCCGCTAGTCGCGGCCCAGCTGGAACCGCAGGCCGGCGGTAATCAGGCGGGGTGAGGCCAGATTGGGCACCGGATCAATCGTCACGGCATAGCGCCGATTGAACAGGTTCTGCACGCTGAGGTAGGGCGAAATGGAGCGCAGCCAGCGCGTGTGGTACGGCAGCGAACGGCTGACGTAAACGCCGGTCGTCCAAAAGGACGGCAGGGGAACGGTGTTGAGGTCGTTTTCAAACTCTGCCCCGCCAAATCTCTCTTCGGCGGAGAAATCCCATCCCCGCCATAGATCCACGGCGCGCAAAGTCGCGTCGTTTGCCGGCAACTCCGGAGGCCGCCGGCCGATCAAGCCGGCGCTGGCGGCGGCGACGACTCGGGAGTGAAGATGCGCATACGAAGCCCAAAGCCATAGGTTGGAGCGCAGGCGATAGCGCGCGTCCAACTCTTCGCCGCGGGAGCGCAGGCGGCCAAGGTTTTGGCGCTGCTCGGTGATGAGCTGCGGCGTGGTGCTCAGCGTGACGGCGGTGATGACATTGGAAACGATGCCGTCGAAATAGGTGGCCCGCAACAGTCCGCGCTTGCCCAGGCGCCAATCGGCGCCCGCCTGATACCCACGATAGCGCTCGGCGGTCAGGTCGGGATTGGCCAAGGTTTCGATGTTGCCAACCCGAAACGGCCGGTACAGTTCGTTCAGGCTGGGCGCGCGAAAGCTTTCATAAGCGGATAGCCGGAACGAGAGCGGCCCACGGGGATGCCACACGGCGCCCAAGCTTGGGCTGACGGCGGAGCTGGAGCGGTTGGGATACTCGGTGTAGCGGCGGAGCGTGGGGCCGTAGTTGGCGGTGAAGGCGGAGTAATTGCGCCATTGGTCGTCGCGCAGCGTGGCGGTGAACTCCAAGCCGCTGCGCGGTTGCCATTGCCCTTCGGCGAAGGCGCCGGCCAGGCGTTGCCGGCCCGCGTGATCGGTGTAGGGCAGCGTGGGGTTGAGCGGAGCCAATTCCGCATCCACGGCGCTGATGCGCAGATACGAGGCGCCGAAGATGGCGTGCACCGGCCCCCAATCCGTGGGGCGGCTCCCGCTCCACTCCAATGCGGCGCCGGCGGTCTCGGAGGGCACGCGCTGGTCCAGCACCAGCTTCTCGCTGTCGCGGTTGGCGGCGACGGCGGTGAAGCTGCTGGCGAAAGTTTCGGATTGCGCGAACACGCTGCCCTGCCAAAACCCGCCGGCTTGCAAATTGACGTGCAGCGCCAGTTGCCGCAGCGCGGTGGAGTTTTGTTCCAGCCGGGTGCCATTGCCGCGCCGTTCGCCGTAGTATTCGCCATCCAGGGAGAGCACCAAGCGCGAGTTGGGGACGTAGCGGATTTCGGGCGCGAACTCGTTGGCGCTGACGCCCGCCGGCGTGTCCACGGAACCGGCGTAGGGGGCGGGAACCGGGACATAGCCCGCCGTGGTCAGGCTTTGTTGGCCCAGGCCGGCCGAAAAGGTGCGCCCGGCGATGGAATCGTAGCTTTGGATCACGCCCGTGCCGAGCGTTCCCATGCCGGTCTGCACCGAGGCCTGGGTGCTGTTCGGCTGGCGGCTGACGACGTCCATGACGCCGGCCAGCGCGCCGCTGCCGTACAGCGCCGACGCGCCACCCTCGACCACGGTCAGTTGGGCCACGCTGGCCTCCGGCACGCGCAGCCATTCCACCCAATCGCCGTAGAAATCGTTGAGCGGAATGCCGTCGCGCAACACCAGCGCCCGGCTGGCGCCGCTGGAGCCCAGCCCGAGCATCGAGACGCCTTGCGTGGTGGGATGGGCGTTGAGGGAGTCGGAGCGGCGATAGGTGCTGAGTGCGGGGAATTGGCGGAGGACGGAATCGAGATTGACCTGCGGCGCGGAATCAAGCCGCTGCGGGCCCAGGGTTTCCGCCAAGACCGGCACCGCGGTCACTGCCTGCCGCCGCCCGGTGGCCGCGACGGTGACACGGGCCGTGACTGGCGCTGGAACCAGGGTAATGCGTACCGTCCCGGGGTGACGGACCAGCACCTGGCGCACGGCGAAACCAGCCGCGGTGATGCGCAAATGAACCGGCAGCCGCCGGACGCGAAGCTGAAATCGGCCCTGCCGGTTGGCCCGCGTCGTGGCGCCGCCGATGGCGGAGACGCGAGCTCCAGGAACGGTCTGGCCGTCGCCGCTCAGCACCTGGCCGCGGAGTTGGACGCCGGTGCTGGGATGAGGAGAGATCGCGGGGCGCTGCGCGGCCGCGGGCCGGAATAGGCACAGCACGAGGACCGAGACGCTCCCCACCGTACCGCCCATGAGCCGGCGGCTATGCGGACCGTGCGGCCGTCCGCGAAGAAGGGGAATGTCGGATGGATGCGGCGACATGTTTTCAGGCTAGCAATCTCCGGGCGCCGGCAGTGGTGGCGAAACGGAATCCACTCCAAAGCCTAAGCCGCCGAGGGTGCGATCTGCACGCATGACGCGCACCGCGGCGGGGAGCGGCGCGCGCCGCGGAGTGGCCCAAAAAAGGCCGAAACGGACGGAAAGCGGCGGATAGTTCTCCCGTTGCGGTAGGCGCCTGCCCGGATCCGGCGCCGGCCCACGCTGGTATCCAACTGGTTAACGCGCGGCTAAAGGGTTGCCAGCGTGGGAGCTACGCGCGGAACGGCAGTGGCCCAGTTTGGAGTTGCCCATATTGGCCGGTAAATTGCTCGTTTGGGAAGACAACTAGGGATCTCTGCCCGAGATTCTGCCGGGGCGCGCGCCCACGGAGTGTATAGTCCCTGCCGAAGCGGCCACGACCATTATGCCCGCCTTAAAGCTAATGGCCGTGGATGACGACCCGGCGATCGTGGAATTGATCGAGAATCTGGTGGCGCCGCTCGGTTGCCGCGTTCTCGGCTGCACGGATAGCGCCGCCGCGGCCGAGCAGATCGAATACGAAAAGATTCACGGCATTTTCATTGACGTCCACATGCCCGGGATGGACGGGTTTGAGCTGGCGCGGCGGGTGCGGGCTTCGACGCTCAATGGGGCGGCGCCGATCGTGCTGGCCACCGGGGGCGAAAGCCCGGAGATGATGCGGGCGAGCTTCGCGGCGGGAGCCAATTTTTTTCTCGCCAAGCCGTTCAGCTTGGAGCGCCTGCAATCGCTGTTCGGCGTGCTGCGGGGCTGGATGATCAAGGCCAAGATTCGCCACGTGCGGCTGCCGTTTCGCGTCAGCGTCAATTGCACCACCGCGGCGGGGAGCTTCCGCCTGGCGAGCCTGAATCTGAGCGAAGCGGGCATGCTGCTCGATAGCTGCGGCAAGCTGAGCGTGGGCGAGATGCTGGGGCTCAGCTTCGCATTGGCGCCGAATCCGAAACCTTGGTCGCTGCGCGGCCGGGTGGTGCGCAAGGAAAGCGCGGACCGGGTGGGCATTCAGTTCGAGGAGATGGAACCGTTGCAGCAGGACGCCCTGCAACGCTACCTGCATGAGCATCTCGACGAGTAGCCGCGGGCGGGAGCGAATCGCCGCGGCGCCAAAAAATCGCCGACAATGAGGGGTGAACGCGCGCCCTGGCTCCCTCGCCTCCCGATCCATTCGCTCCACCCCGACCGCCGGCGGCGGGCGGCGTGCGCGGCCGGCGAGCCACGCTCGGCCCGCGGCCTCCCCACGGGCCGCGGCGGTCGAGAGGGCGATTGCGGCAGCCTGGGAACCGGGCGCGGTGCGCCGGCTGGCGCGGCAGACGGCGGATTTGGCGGCGGACGAACTGATCGGCGGCAGCCGTTGGGTGCGTGATCCAGACTTCGCCGCGCGCATCCAGGCGCAGGTGCGGCGCGGCGTGCCCCACGGCGATATCGCCGCCGCGGCGCGGGAGATCGCGGCCTCCAGCCTGCATCTGAACCATCGCCGCTACATGGCGCAACAAGTGGCGGCGCCGATCCCGGCGGCGGCGCTGGTGGAATCCCTGGTGGCGGCGCTGAACCAGAGCCTGGCGGTGGTGCGCATGTCGCCGGCGGGCGCCAGCGTGGATCGGGCGTTGATGGTGGATTTCCGGCGCGCCTTTCGCTTGCCCGCCGGCGCCGACGGCACGCTGACGCCGGGCGGGAGCTTCGCCAATTTGACGGCGTTGCTGGTCGCGCGGGCGGCGCTGGCGCCGCGGGCTTGGGGCCAGGGCGTGCGGCCAGGCGCGATGGCGGTCATTGCCGGGGCGCACAGCCATTACTCGGTGGCGCGCGCCGCGGCGCTGCTGGGCCTGGGAGCGCGGGCGGTGTTTCCGATTCCCGTGGACGCCAACCAGCGGACGCTGGCGGCGCGCGCGCCGGAGGCGTTCGCCGCCGCCCGCCGGGCGGGGTACCGGCGTTTCGTGCTGGTGGCGACCTGCGGCTCGACCCCCACCGGGAGCTGCGACGACTTGCCAGCTCTGGCCGCGGTCGCGCGCCGCTACCGCGCGTGGTATCACGTGGATGCGGCCCACGGCGGCGGCTTCATCTTTAGCCGCCGCTTGCGCGGCAAGCTGCGGGGCGTGGAGGCGGCGGATTCGCTGACCTTCGATCCGCATAAGATGCTGTTCATGCCGCTGACCGCCGGCGCGGTCCTGGTGCGGGATGGGCGGCGCCTGCGCGCGGCCTTCAGCCAGCATGCGCCCTATCTCTTCCGTTCCCTGCCCGGCGGGGAGCTGCCGGATTTGGCGCAGTTCACGCTGGCTTGCTCGCAACGGTTCGACGCCATGAAGATTTGGCTCACTTGGAAGGCCTACGGCGGAGGCTTCTGGGGGGCATTGGTGGATGGGGTCTGCGCCGCCACGCGCGCCGCTTTCGACTACTGCCGGCACTCGGCGCTGCTGGAACCGGCGCATGAACCGGAGACCAACATCTTTTGCTTCCGCTTGCGCCAGCCGCCGCGCCCGGCCGCCGCTGCCGACCGCCGGCATTCCCAGTTGGAGGAGGCGGTGAACGCCAGCGGCAAGGCGTATATCAGCTCCACCGTGCTGAACGGCCGCCGCGTGCTGCGCATGGTGGTGATGAATCCGCGCTCGGGCGCCGCCGATACGGTGGGTGTTCTGAAGTTGGTGGAACGGCTGGCGGCGCGGTAGCCGGGGCGTTCGGGATAGGCTAAGACCATGGATTCCCGCGAGCGATTTCTGCGCGCCTGCCGCCGCCAGGCGGTGGACCGGCCGCCGGTCTGGTTCATGCGCCAAGCCGGACGGTACATGGCGGAGTATCGCCGCCTGCGGGAGCGGTTTTCCCTGCTGGAGTTGTGCCAGCGGCCGGACCTGGCCACGGAAGTGACGGTGACGGCGGTGGAGCGGCTGGGGGTGGATGCGGCCATTATTTTCGCCGACCTGCTGCTGCCCGCGGAACCATTGGGGTTGAAGCTGCGGTACGCCGCGGGCGAGGGCCCGGTGATTACCCCGGCGCTGCGCGACGCCGCCGACCCGGCGGCGGCCATCGCTGCCTTGCCGGCGCCGGAGGCGGAGGCGCTGGGGTATGTGTCGGAAGCGATCCGCCGCACCCGGGCGCATTTTGCCGGCCGGATTCCGGTGATCGGCTTTGCCGGCGCGCCATTTACGCTCGCCAGCTATCTCGTCGAGGGCGGGGCGAGCCGTACCTTCGTGGCCACGAAACGGCTGCTCTGGGAGCATCCCGCGGCGTGGGCGCATTTGATGGAGAAGCTGTGCCCCTTGCTCACCGCTTTCCTCGCCGACCAAGTCGCCGCCGGAGCGGCGGCGGTGCAATTGTTCGACAGTTGGGCGGGGGCGCTGAGCGAAGCCGACTACCGGAAGTTCGTCCTCCCCTATGTGCGGCTGATCGTCGCGGCGATCGAAGGGCTCGGCACGCCGGTGATTTATTTCTCCACCGGAACGGCGGGATATCTGGAGACGCTGCGGGAAACCGGAGCCAGCGTGATCAGCGTGGATTGGCGGGTGGATTTGGCGGCCGCCAGGGAGCGGCTGGGCGATGGCGTGGCCGTGCAGGGCAATTTGGATCCCGCTGCGCTGCTGGCGCCGCCGGCCGAATTGCGCCGCGCGGTGCAGCGCGTCTTGGCGGCCGCGGGCGATCCGCCGGGCTACATTTTTAACTTGGGCCATGGCATTTTGCCGGAGACGCCGGTCGAGAACGTGCGCGCCGTGGTGGCGATGGTTCAGGATGCCGCGGCCGCGCCGCCGCGCCGCGACAGCGCCGAGGGCCAGTGAGTAACCGCAACGATATGCAGGTGGCCGTGATCGGCGCCGGCATTGCCGGCTTGGCCGCCGCATGGGAGTTGCTGCGGCGGGGCGTCGAAAACCTGCGGGTCTTCGAGGCCGCCCCGCGTCCCGGCGGCGTCATTCAATCCGAAGCGCGGGAAGGCTTTCGCTTCGAGGGTGGGCCGGACTCATTCTTGACCGCGAAGTTCTCGGCTACCGAGTTGTGCCGGGAGGTGGGCCTGGGGGACGCCTTGGTCGGGTGCGCGGCGGCCCAGCCGCGGAGTTGGATTCTCCACCGCCGGCGGCTCGAGCCGCTGCCCGAGGGCTGGCAATTTTTAGCGGCGGCGCGGGCGGGTCCAGTGCTGCGCACGCGGCTGCTGTCCTGGCCGGCCAAGCTGCGATTGGCGCGGGAATTCGCCGCGCCGGCGGCGGTCGCGCCGGGGGACGCCTCCGTGGCCGATTCGGTGCGGGCCCGCTTCGGCCCGGAGGTTCTGGACACGCTGGTTACACCGCTGCTGGCCGGGGTCTACGGAGGCGATCCGGAAGCCCTGAGCTTCGCCGCCACGCTGCCACGCTTCGCGGAATTGGCGGCCAAGGGCAGCATCGGGCGCGCGCTTTGGCGGCAGGCGCGCCGCAGCCGCAATGGCGGCCAGACGCCGCAACCGCTCTTTGTCACCTTGCAGGACGGCATGGAGAGCTTGCCGCGAGCGCTGGCGGCAGCGCTCGGAGCGGAGCGGCTGCGCTGCGGCGCGGCGGTGACGGCGGTGCGGCCGCTGCCCGGCGGGGGCTATGAACTGCAGCTTTCCGACGGCGTTCAGGCGGCCGCGGCGGCGGTGATCTTCGCCGCGCCGGCGCGGGTGGGCGCGGCGTTGCTGCGCGAACTGGATGGCGAGTTGGCGGCGGCCTTGGGCGCGATTCCCTACGCTTCCGCGGCGACGGTGCATTTGGCCTATTCCAGCGCGCCCGCCTTGCCCTCGGGATTCGGCTTTTTGGCGCCACGGCGCGAGGGGCGGCGGCTGCTGGCGGCAACCTTCGTCCATCAGAAATTCCCGCATCGCGCGCCGCCAGGTGGCGCGTTGTTGCGATTTTTCTACGGTGGCGCCTTGGATCCCGAGGTGATGGCCTTGTCCGACCCGGAGCTGGCAATGCTGGCTAGGGAGGAGGCGAGCGGCATCCTTGCGGTGGGCGCCGCGCCGGATTGGGTTCACATCCATCGCTGGCCGCAGGCGATGCCGCAATACACGGTGGGCCATGCGGAGCGGTTGGCGCGCATTGCGGCCCGGCAGGCCCGGCATCCCGGCCTGGCGCTCGCCGGCGCCGCGTACCGCGGTATCGGCGTGCCCGATGCCATCGCCAGCGGTCAGGCGGCGGCCCAGTTGGTGACCGGCGCCCCCTAGCCGCGTGTTCCTCCACGCAGCCGAGAGCGTGCCGCCGGCGCAGGGGCCGCTCCGCCTTGCCGCGCGTAGCGTCGTTGCCGGAGCAGCCAAGATTGGGCGGCTGAGCGGCGTCGGGAACGCCGGCGTGGAACCTTGGTTCGCCTCGGTTGGCCAGTCCGTCACGCTCGCCGGCGGCCCGTACTCGCTTGGCAATAATGCCGTCCGCCACGTTCATCTCGGCGCGCCGCCGGAATTCTAGTCCGCCGCCCGCGCAGCGGGCTCAGTAGGCGGTGCCGGGGGCCAGGTTGATGCCGCTGGCCGCGACGCGGCGGCCGTCCATCTTGAAATTGACCGCATCCTGCAAGCTGGGGCAGCACGGGGGATCGCCGGGCGCGGCGACGGAGGAGCGGATGCGCAACTGCCGCTGGTGGGGCAGGTAGCGGGCGTTCATGCCGCCTTGGCAGCTGTAGGTGAACTGATCCATCAGCCAGAGGCGGTGATGATAGGTTTCAAAGGTCTGCACCACCCCGGTGCAAACGGGATGGTCCTGGCCGGCGTAGAGGATGCCGAAGACGACCATCTGGTGGTGATCCGGCGCGTGGGGCAGGACAGCAAGGTTGACGCGAATGATGTCGAACTCGACCGGGGCGCTGGTGTTTTCCGGGTCGTCGAAGCGGCCGTGGCGGACGGGTAAGGTGAGCGGTTGGCCGGCTTTGGCGGCGGGTGGAACGCCCGCGTGGCTGGGGTCGGGCGTGTCCTGGGTGGGAAATAGCTGATAGGTGAAGTCGCGGAAGTTGATCTTGGCGACCGGCGGCGCGGGATTGGGCGCCGGCATTTGGCGGACCACGGCTTCATAGGCGATGTTGCCGATGCGGCGCAGTTGCGGCTTCGCCGCCCGGGCGGTCGCGGTCCCGGCCGTGGCCAGCAAAAGGGCGGTGGCGAGGCGCAGCCACGGCTGGCGCCGCGAGGCGCACGGAGCTATGGTTGGTGTTTCTTGAAACGTCATGGGCCAGCCCGGCTCCCCCCAGGCGAATTGCCACCAGTGTAGCGGAAGCTAGCAGGGGCGGCTATTTGTTGCCCAATTCTCCCGCGCGTTTGGCGGCGCGGCTGACGGCCTTGATGAGGGCCACGCGCAGGCCGCCGGCCTCCAGCTCCAAGAGGCCATCCACGGTGCAGCCGGCGGGAGTGGTGACATTGTCCTTGAGCTTGGCGGGATGCTCGCCGGTGGTGAGCACCATGGCGCCGGCGCCGACGATGGTCTGGGCGGCGAGTTCCAGGGCCAGATCCCGCGGCAGGCCGGCGCGGACGCCGCCCTCGGCCATGGATTCCACCACCATGTAGACAAAGGCCGGACCGCTGGCGCTGAGGCCGGTGACGGCGTCGAGATGCTTTTCCTCGACGGTAACGACGCGGCCGACGGAGGCGAAAAGTCCGGCGGCGGCGGTCATTTGGGTCTCACTGACGTGCCGTCCCCGCGCCAAAGCGGTCATGCCATGACGGATCAGGGCGGGAGTGTTGGGCATGGCGCGGATGACCGCCGTTGCGCCGCCGGCGGCCTGTTCCATCTGCGCCAGGGAGATCGCCGCCGCCAGCGAAATGACGACCGCTCCCGGCGCCAGCGCCGGGCGAATCTCTTCCAGCACGGGCAGAACCAAATTCGGCTTGAGCGCCAGGACGACGACGGCGGCGCCGCCGGCAATGGCGGCATTGCCGGTGCCGGCATGAATGCCGAAGGTGGTTTCCAGGTACGTTGCGCGCTCCGGCCGGCGGGCGGAGGCGCGAATTTGCGCCGGCGCCGCGAAGCCCGACTCCAACATCCCCCGTACCAGCGCCTCGCCGATCTTGCCGCAGCCGAGCACGGCGATCGGGCCAATAATCTGTTCCTGTGCCATCTTTCGACTCTACAACGGCCGCAGCGCCAGGGCGGGCGGGCCGACGGGATTCGCTGGCGGGAACTCGAGCGTGGAGTTCAGCGCCGCCGGGGCGCGAGGGTGCAAGGCCGGAACATTCGCCGCCAGGCCCGCAGGCACGCGGCGCGGGCGGCCCACAAATGGGTGGAACTTTCCTGCCGGAATGACCATAATGCTGGCTAACAGTGAGTGCCTAGGAACGCATGGCGCGCCTAAAAATCGTCGCCGCCGTGATGGCGGCCTTTCTTTCTGCCGGGCTACTGGCCGGCTGCGGCGGAGCCTCGCGCAGCGCGGCGGCCACGCAGTTGTCCGCGGACGCTAGCGGCCCGACCGTTGCCGCCATCGCCCCAAATTTGGCCATTGAAGGCGGTCCCGGCTTTACCCTTACGGTCAGCGGCAGCGGATTCTCCAGCCAATCGGTGGTGGCGATCGCGGGCCAAAACCTCAGCACGCAGTTGCAAGGCAACGGCAGCCTGCAAGCCATGGTGCCCGCCGGCGCGATCGCGCGGCGCGGCCAGCTCGCGGTGACGGTCAGCGGGGCAAGCCCATCGGCCACGCTCTATGTGGTGCCCAGCGGCGTGGTCTCACCGACCAACAACCCGCTGGTCGCCGATTATGCATTCGGCGCCCCCATCGGCGCGCATGTCAGCGTGGAGTTCGGCCCGTCGGCCGGCGACTATCCCTGGCCGACCCTGGCGCAGGCGATTCCCGCCGGCGGCGGCCGGCTGAACTTGCTGGTGGCGGGCATGCAGGCCAACACCGAATACCACATGCGGGCGGTCATCGCCCTGCCCGACGGCGCCACCGTATACGACCTCGACCACACGTTTGCCACCGGGACAATCCCGGCGGGCATTGTCCCGGCGCTGGCGCCTTCCCCGGCCAGCGGCTCGCCGGCAGGCGGCTTAATACAGACTGACCTAATCCCGCTGGCGTCCCCGATTGCGCCGGATGTCGTGGCGGACACCCAGGGGAACGTGGTGTGGTATTACGCCGACCCGGACTTTGCCGGCAACATTCAGGGCATGAAGCGTCTTGCCGACGGCAATCTTGTGTTCGAAGAAACCAATCAGCTCGACTCCAGTCTGGTACGAGAGATAGATTTGGCGGGCGATACACTGCGGCAACTCACGCTGACCCAGCTCAACTCCGACCTCCAATCCGAGGGCGCGGGCTTCCAGGTTGCTTTTCTCAGCCACGACATTCTGCCGCTGCCCACCGGCCACATCGTCCTCATCGGCGACATCTACAAGACCTACACCAACCTGACCTGCTGCATGGGGCAAAGCGTAAGAGTGGAAGGCTCGGCCCTGATTGACCTGAACCGCAACTGGGTGCCGGATTGGACGTGGAATCCCTTCAATCATCTCGATGTCAACCGCATCCAGATGGCGGGGGCGTGGCCGGACTGGATCCACGGCAATGCGATCCTCTACACCGCGGATCATGATCTGCTGTTTTCCATGCGGCATCAGAGCTGGATCGTCAAGATTGATTACGCCGACGGCGGCGGAACCGGCAATGTGCTCTGGAAGCTGGGCTATCAAGGTGACTTCACGCTCACGCCCAACGATCCCAGTCAGTGGTTCTATGGCCAGCACAAGCCGACGATTTTGGCTGACAACGGGCACCAGATGACGCTCGCGGTTTGGGACGACGGGAACTCGCGAGTGATGAACAGCAGCGGCGAAATGTGCGGCACCCCCGGCGCGCCGTCCTGCTACAGCCGGGCGGTGGTGTATCAGATCAATCAAGATGCGCGCACCGCGCAGGAAATCTTCCAGTACACCCCGGGGCCGTTTTGTTTTTGGGGCGGCAACGCCGAACAGCCTACCAACGGCGACATGGAATTTGACATCACCACCGGCCTGCCAGAGGGCTCAGAGATCATGGAAGTCACCGATACCGCCACGCCCCAGGTTGTCTGGAGTATGACGATAGATAACGTGCCGAATGACCAGACCTACGCCTATCGCGCCTACCGCATCGGCAGCCTTTACAAAGGCATCACCTGGAACCCCGCCCCGTGAGCCGGGTATTTCCATCCCTCCTGCTAGCTGAGCTGGTGCTCGGAAACCGGTTGCCGCCCTGCCTGCGGCGGATCGGTTGTGCCGGCGATTGCGCCTGGCGGTTGTCTCCTGGGCAGCGGCGCCGAACGGTTCAAGTCCTGGGTTCGCGGTAAATCGTTCCGCGCTTCGGGCGCGCAACGCGAGACGCGGCGGGGGCGATGTTCGGACGGACCATGAGGGCCCCGACGAAGCTGGGCGGCCCGTGCGATGCACGCGGAATGAAGGCCGAAGGCGGCTTCCGTCCCCCATCGCGTCCGCCATCGCCGCGGTTCGCGCCGTGGCGGGAGGACACGCAACGCGCTCGCCGGCGCGCCACGCGCGGCGCCGCGGAAGCGGCCCTGCCGCGGGCATCCATTGATCGGATGCCGCGGCACGCGATGCGGTCACGGGAGGGCGGCTCATGGCGCCGCGTCGGCGCCCGCCGGCGGCCTAGGCCCGGCTGAGGCGCTTCACGCACTCCGCCACGTCTTGGTAGTCCACATCCGCGGCGTAGACTTGGCGGTAATAACCCAGCGCCGGTTCCTTGCGGCCCATCTCCTCCAGCAGCTTCGCCGCCTCGAAGCGCGGGCCCAGCGCCTCGCGGGACGACAGCCCCGGCTGCGTCAGGATGGATTCATACCATTGCAGCGCCAACTCCGGCATCCCGCTGGCCTGGAAGCACAGCGCTATGGTCGCGCCGCAGCTCAGCAGCCGCTGTGGCGGCCCGCCCCGCGACTGCCAGCCGGCATAGGCTTTTTGCAGTTCCGCCACCGCTTCCTCCAGCAGGCCCATCTCCCGATAGGCCACGCCTAGGTTGTAGCGCGCCTCGGGGTCGGTCTGATCGTGGGTCTCTCCCTCCTCGACCGCGCTGCGGAACTCCTGGAACACGTCGTCCAGCAAGCCCCCGCCCGACCCAGCGGCCGGCGCCTGGTTGCCCTTCCCCGCCGCCGCCCCCGCCGCCTGGGCTTGCGGCGCCAGCAAGTTGGCCAGCGGATCGAAGCCGGCCGCGCCATTCGCTCCCGCCGCCGCCGCGCCGCCTCCTGCCGCCGCGGCGCTCGCTCCGCCGGCTTGCGCCGCCGCCAATTGCGCCGCCAGTTGTTTCAGCCCGGCATCGTGGGGACGGCGGTGGCGCTCCTTGGCCAGCGCCCGTGCCGCTTCGTCGTGCATGCCGTTGGTGATGTAGAAGGCGATCTCGCGCGCCCGCTCATCCCCGTCCTCGGCGCCCTCCGGCTGGGCGGCCTGCCATTCGCCGCTCAGGTCAATCTCCACCGAGCGTTCCTTGGCCTCCGCCGGCACGGCCATCGGCGCGGGCGTTCCCGCCGCGGCCACGGGCGCCGCCGGCTCTGCCTCCCAGGCCCCGGGTTCCGGCGCCGCCGCCACCGGCCCGATCGCGAACTCGGCCAGCCCTGCCGATCTTCCGCCCGAGGTGGTTTTCCCAGGCTCCGCCGCCGCCGGCTCGCGCTCGTCCGCCGCCATTGGCGCCGCTAGCTCCGGCGGCAATTCGCCGCTCACCTCGCCCAGCTCCACCCTGGCGCGATGCAGCGCCCGGGCGTGATCGGAATGCCCCGGCTCCTCGTCCAGCAAGGCGCCGTAGCACTCCGCCGCCTTCGCCCATTCCCCCGCCCGCTCGTAGGTCGGCGCCAGCCGCAGCCGCACCGCCCGCCGGCTGCGCCGGTCTTCGCTCACCAATTCCAGCCAAGTCTCCAGCGCCGGCAAATACTCCGGGTCCGCCGCCTGCATTCCCTGCAACAGCTCCAGCCAGACCGGCTCCAAATCACCGCGGCGGAAAAACGCCGGATCGCCGCGAATCCACAGCAGCGCCTGGTCCAGCAGTTTGTGCTCGATGAACCATTGCCCCACCGCACCAGCGATGGCATGGCCGCCTTTCAGTCCCGCCCGCCCCAGCAGCAGCGCTTGGTCGTAGGCGCCGCAGTCGCAGGCGATGCGCCACACGCCGGCCGCGTCCGGACCCAGCCGCGGCAACTCCTCCGGCTTGGGCAGCGCCGCCGCCGCTTCCTCCGGCTGTCCCTGCGCCAGCAAGCTGCGCGCCTGGAGCAGGCGATACGCCGGCGCCTCGGTATCCAGCTCCGCCAGCTCGTGCAGCGCCCCATCCAGGCCTTCCCAGTCCTTCTTTTCCAGCAGCAGCTTGGCCGCCGCCAGCAGCTCCGCCTGCGCCCGGTCCTTGTCCCCCGCCCGCAGCCGCGCCCGCGCCAGCCGCACCTTCAGCCGCGGCTGGTCGGCATCCATGTTGGCGATGTGTCCCAGCGTGGTGATCGCCTGCCGCCAATCGCCGTCTTGCTCCGCCCGCTCCGCCAGCGTCAGCAGCAGGCTGCGCGCCTCGGTATGCACGCCTTGCGCGATCAGGCACTCCGCCAGCCGCTGCTCCAGGCCCGGCGCCTGCGGCTGGAAGCGCAGAATCTTCTTCAGCACCGCCGCCAGCCGCGGCGTCAGCCCCTGCTGTTCCAGCTGGTCGGCGACCGCGGTGAACATCTTCACCGCGTCCTCGTTGCGCCCCACCTTGGCGTACAGATCGCCCAGGTTGTTGCGCAGAATCAGGTTGCTGGCTTGCTGCTCCAGCACCTTCTCGTAAAGTTCGATCGCCTGCGGAAACTTGCCCTGCTGCACCAGCCGGTCGGCCGTGGCCAGCGCCTTTTCCGGATTGAAGCCGAAACGCATCATCATGGGAATGGAGGACCCTTCAGGCTCGCAAGCCTGAAAGCTGCCTTAGAATATCGCGCGCCGCCGCCCCCGCGCCTTGTTCGCCGCGCCAGGTGCGCCACTGGTAACCCGGCCGCCCGGACAGGCCGCCGCCGCGGCCGCGAGCGGCGGCTAGTTGATCACCCGCCGCCGGAAGCCGGCGATGCCCCACCAACTGAAGCCCGCGGCGGAGAGCACCAGCGCGGCCAAAAACGCCCACGCGGGCATATGCGGCACCGCCGGCGTCAGCGCCGCCCGCAGGCCCTCGCTGACGTACACCAGCGGATTGGCCAGGGTCGCGATCTGCAGCCACTTCACCCGCCGCAACAGCGCCCAGGGATAGTACACGCAGCCGAGAAAAATAATCGGCGTCACCACCACCGCGAAGATCATGCCGATCTGCTGCGGCTTCACCAGCGTCCCGATCGTCAGCCCCAGCGCCCCGGCGGTGAAGCTGGACAGCACGATCACCACCGCCAGCAGCCACCAGCTCGCCACCTGCACGTGCACCGGCGTGGCGGGGATGAAATACACCATCGGAAACACCACCAGCGCCGCCAGAATGCTTTGGAACACGCTGAAGAAGATCTTCTCGAACGCGGTCCAGGCGATCGGCAGCGGCGCCATCAGCCGGTCCTCGATCTCGTGCGTGCCGCTCAGCTCGATCGAAAGCGGCATCGCCACCGCCATGATGCCCTGGAACAGAATGGCGATCGCCACCAGCCCCGGCACCAGGATCGTGGCGAAGTTCGCCGCCCCCACCCCCGAGAAGTTCTGCCCGATCTTGGGCATGATGTCGGTGAAGATGAAGACGAAAAACAGCGGGTTCATGATCGTCCGCACCACGAAACTGAACAAATCGCGGCGCAGCAGCCGCGCGTCGCGCAGCATCAGGCCCCAGAACGCCCTGGCGTAGCTGGGGCGGGCCGGCGCCGCCGGCGCCTGGGGCGGCGCGGCGAGGGTCTCGGTCGTGCTCATTCCCGCAGCTCCCTTCCCGTGAGGTGAATAAAGATCGTCTCCAGGCTCGGCTCGTGGACGGAAAAGTCCCGCAGCCCAAAGCCCTGCGCCGCCGCCGCCACCGCCGGCGCCAGCCCCTCCCGCGCATGCGCCAGCAGCCGGTAACCCTCCGCCGTCGGCTCCACTTCGGTCACGCCGGGCAGCGCCCGCAGCCGCGCCTCCAGCTCCGCGCTGGCCTGCTCGACGCTGACCCGCGCCACCGCCCCCGCGCCGGTGCTCTGCTTCAGCCGCGCCGGCGTGTCGCAGACCAGGATCTTGCCGTGATCCACGATCGCCACCTGATCGCAGAGCCGCTCCGCTTCCTCGATGTAATGCGTCGTCAGCAGCACCGTCATGCCCTCCGCGCGCAGCCCCCGCACCAGATCCCAGACCGCCATCCGGCTCTGCGGATCCAGCCCCGCCGTCGGCTCGTCCAAAAACAGCACCCGCGGCCGGTGCGCCACCGCGCGCGCGATTTGCAGCCGCTGCGCCATCCCGCCCGAGAACGCCTCCGGCGTGGCGTCGCGGCGGTCCGCCAGCTGGAACTGCGCCAGCAGCTCATCCGCCCGCCGCCGGCTCGCCGCCGCCGGCCAGCCAAAGTAGCGGCAATGGAAATACAGGTTCTCCCACGCCGTCGCCCCCCGGTCCAGCGCCCGGAACTGCGTCACCACGCCCATCCCCGCCCGCGCCCGCGGCGGCTCCGCCGCCACGTCCACTCCGCCCACCCGGATCCGCCCCGAGGTCGGCCGCACCCGCGTCGTGCACACGCCGATGGTCGTGCTCTTGCCCGCGCCGTTCGGCCCCAGCAGCCCGAACAACTCTCCCTGCGCCACGCGCAGGTTCACCCCGTCCACCGCCAGCACCCCGCCTCCGGGGCCGGCGTAGCGTTTCACCAGGTTCTCGACTTCAATCGCCGCCTGCGGCATCCCCCGAGTATAAACGCTTGTTTGATTTTGTGCCGGAGCCGAGCGGCGGCGCGCCGCCGCGCTTCCGCGGAGCGCCGGCATCCCGCCGGCGGCGTTCCCGCCGCTTGACGCCCCGCCGCGATGGGTGAATAATTATTCGTAGCATGAATAATTATTCCCAAGGCGGCGGCGCCCGCGTAGCGAGGCTGCGCGCCGGCGTCGCCGGCGCCTCCGGCTACGCCGGCCGGGAGGTGGCGCGGCTGCTGCGCGCGCATCCCGCCGCCGAGCTGGCCGCGCAGTTCGGCTCCGCCCAGCCGCCCACGCCGGAGGCGGCGCGCGCCGCGCGCCTGGACGTGCTCTTCCTGGCCACGCCGCCGGAGGTCTCCATGGCCGCCGCCGCGGTCGCGGAGACCGGGGTGCACGTCGTGGACCTCAGCGGCGCCTTCCGCCTCGGCGCCGAGGAGTTCGCCCATTGGTATCGCCTGCCCCACGCCGCCCCCGCCCTGCTGGCGGAGGCGGTCTACGGCTGGCCGGAAAAGAACGCCGCCGCCGTCGCCGCCGCCCGCCTGGTTTCCAACCCGGGCTGCTACGCCACCGCCGCCCTCACCGCCGCCTGGCCGCTGGCGCAAGCCGGCTGGCTCGCCGCCGGCCCCGTGGTTTGCGACGCCAAGTCGGGCGCCAGCGGCGCCGGCAAAGGCCTGCGCCAGGATCTGCATTTCTGCGAGCTGGCCGGCAACTGCAAGGCCTATGGCGTATTGGAACACCGCCACGCCCCGGAGATCGTCCGCCACGCCGGCCTGGCCCCCGATCAGCTGCTCTTCACCCCCCATCTGCTGCCGTTGGTGCGCGGCCTCATCGCCACCACCTATCTTCCCCTCGCCCGCCCCGCCACGCCGGACGCGCTGCTGGAGGTCTACCGCGCCGCCTACGCCGCCAGCCCCTTCACCCGCGTGCTGCCGCTGCCCGAACTGCCCGACCTCAACGGCGTCGTCGGCGGCAACTACTGCGACCTGGGCCTGCGCGTGCATGCCCCCACGCAAACCGCGGTCGTCGTCACCAGCTTGGACAATCTGCTGAAGGGCGCCGCCGGGCAGGCCGTGGAAAACATGAACTTGATGTTCGGCCTGCCCCGCGCCGCGGGTCTGGCCTAGCCGCGCCATGCTCACCGTGCTCAAACTTGGCGGCAGTTTGTTGTCCCCGGAACGCGCCGGCGCCGCCGGCAATTGGGACGCCTTGGCCGCCGCCGTGGCCCGCCGCTCCGCCGCCGGAGAAGCGCTCTGCCTGGTGCATGGCGGCGGCGGCGCGCTGACCGCGTTTTTGGCCGCGCGGCAAATCCCCACCCGCTTCCATCAGGGCCTGCGCGTCACCGACGCCGCCACATTGGAAGCCGCGGTGATGGTGCTGGCCGGCGCGGTGAACAAGCATCTCACCGCCGCTCTCAACCACGCCTTGCCGGCCGCCGGCGCCGCCGCCCGCGCCGTCGGCCTCTGCGGCCTGGATGGCGCCTGCATCGCCGCCGCCGTCGCCGATCCCGCCCTTGGCCACGTCGGCCGCGTCACCGGCGGCGACCCCCGCTTGCTGCGCGCCCTGCTCGCGGCGGGCTTCCTGCCCGTGCTGGCCAGCTTGGCCGCCGGCCCCGACGGCCCGCTCAACGTCAACGCCGACAGCTTCGCCGCCGCCGTCGCCGCCCAGCTCGGCGCCGCCCGCCTCAGCTTTGTCACCGATGTTCCCGGCGTCTTGGACGCCGAGGGCCGCGTCGCCCCGGCCTTGGACATGGCCACGCTCGCCGCTTGGTCGGCCAACGGCCAGGTCCACGGCGGCATGCTGCCCAAGCTCGCCGCCTGCCGCCACGCGCTGGAGCAGGGCGTCGCCCGCGTCGAGGTCATCGGCGCCGCCGCCCTGCTCGCCGGGCCGGCCCCCGCCGGCACGCAGATCACCCTGGGGAGCCCCGCATGAGGCCGTCCTTCCAATTGCGTCCCGCGCGGCTCTATGACGCCGCCGAGCTGCACGCCCTGCAACAGCCCTTCGTGGCCCAAGGCCTGCTGCTGCCGCGCTCGCCCCGTTATCTCTGTGAAAACATCCGCGACTACGTCGTCGCCGTGGCCCCGGAGGGCCGCTTGGCCGGCGGCGGCGCGCTGCATTTCCTCGATGGCGACGTCGCCGAAATCCAGTCCCTCGCCGTCGCGCCCCGCTTTCGCGGCGCCGGCCTCGGTTCGCGCCTGGTCGCCGCCTTGCTGGCTTCGGCGCGCGAGCATCAGGCCTGGAAGGTCTTCGCCCTCACCCATGCGCCGGAGTTCTTTTTCCGCCTCGGCTTCACCCGTACCGTCATGGCCGAACTGCCGCAGAAGCTGACCCACGATTGCCTTGGCTGCCCCAAGCTGGCCAACTGCCAGCAAGTGCCGGTCATCGCCGACGTCTTCGCCCTTCGCCTGCCCGCCGCCGGCGCCGCCGCCCAATCCGGCTTGCTGGCCGAGCAGCCCTGGGAAGCCGCCGTATGAAGCCCTTTTCCGCCGCCACCGCCGTCGCCGCCGCCAGCCAACCCGGCGCTTGGCCCGCCGGCTTCCATTTCTTCGCCGGCCCCTGCGGCCTGAAGAAGAACGGCGCGCCGGATCTGCTTTGGGTGGTCGCCCAGCCCTCGGCCCGCGCCGCCGCCGTATTCACCACCAACCGCCTTCAGGCCGCCCCCGTCCGCCTCAGCCGCCGCCACCTGGCCGCCGCCGCTGGCCGCGTCCGCGCCCTGGTGGTCAACTCCGGCAACGCCAACTGCGCCACCGGCGCCGCCGGCGACCGCGCCGCCCAGGCCATGGCCCGCGCCGCCGCCGCGCCCCTCGGCGCCCGGCCGGAGGAGATTTTCATCGCCTCCACCGGCGTCATCGGCGTGCCCCTGCCCAGCGCCAAAATCAACCGCCAGCTCGCTGCCTGGGCAGCCAGCCCCGCCGCCGCCGGCGATGGACCCGTGGCGGCGGCCTCCGCCATCCTCACCACCGACACCCGCCCCAAGCTGGCCGCCGCCAGCTTCACTTGGCGCCGCCGCCGCTATCGCATCGCCGGCTTCGCCAAGGGCGCGGGCATGATCCATCCCCGCATGGCGACCATGCTGGCCTTTCTGTTCACCGACGCCCCGCTGCCCGCGGCCGCGCTGCGCCGCGCGCTGAGCGTCGCCGTGGAGCAGTCCTTTCACCGCATCACCGTGGACGGCGACACTTCCACCAACGACACCGTCGCCCTGTTCGCCTCCGGCGCCGGTCCCGCCCTGGACGCCGCCGGCCGCCAAGCCTTCCAGCGCGGCCTCAACCAGGTGGCCGCTTCGTTGGCGCGGCAGATTGTCCTGGACGGCGAAGGCGCCCGCCGCTTCGTCACCGTCCAGGTCGAGGGCGCCCGCACCACCGCCGACGCCGACCGCGCCGCCCGCGCCATCGCCCATTCCCCGCTGGTCAAGACCGCCGTCGCCGGCGCCGATCCCAACTGGGGCCGCATCCTTTGCGCCGCCGGCTACAGCGGCGCCCGCTTTGACCCCGCCCAAGCCCGCGTCTGGTGCAACGGCTTGGCGCTCTACCGCCGCGGCCGCGCCCTGCCGTTCTCCGAAGCCCTGGCCCAGCGCCGCCTGGATGTCGCCCAAGTCGAGATCCGCCTGGATCTCGGCGCCGGCCGCGCCCGCTCCTGGATGTGGACCTGCGATCTCACCGACGAATACATCCGCATTAACGCGAGTTACCGCACCTGATCCAACGGGTCCCCGCTGCGGGCATCGGCCGCAATTCCTTCACCGGCCCGGTCTTTTTCAACACCGTCATGAACTTCGCCAAGAACTTCGCCCTGCCCTGGGGCGGCGACCAAGGCGCCAACCTCATGATCCGCGCCGTCTTCTTCAACATCTTCAACCAGCGCAACGTCGCCCCCTTCCGGTCGCGATAGCGCCAGCACCAACGTCTCCGGCCAATACTTTGGCATCTCCGCGGCCGGACCCTACTCGCCGCCGCCGCGCTGGCGCTGCTGGCGCTGCCGCTCGCCGCCGCCGCACCGACGCCGCCCGCCGCCGCAATCCAAACCATCGTCATCCACACCCGCGCCGCCACCACGCCCTTCCCGCATTTCTGGGAACGCATGTTTGGTTCCGGCCATGCCCTGTTGGCCATGCGCGCCAGCTATCTGCGCGACTTGTCCACCGTCCATCGCGCCACCGGCTTCCGCTACGTCCGCTTCCACGGCATCTTCGATCGCCGCATGGGCGTCTTTCACCTCAGCCCGCAGGGCCGGCCGGTTTACAACTTCTCCAACGTGGACCAGGTCTACGACGGCCTGCTGGCGCGCGGCGTGCGCCCCTACGTCGAACTCAGCTTCATGCCGCCGGCGCTGGCCTCCTCGCCGGTGCGCATGCCGTTTTTCTATCGCCCCTACATCGCCCCGCCCAAGAACTGGAACCAATGGGCGGGGCTCATTCGCGCCTTCGCCCGCCACCTCATCCGCCGTTACGGCTTGGGCGAAGTCGCGCAGTGGTATTTCGAGGTCTGGAACGAACCCAACATCGGCTTTTGGGCCGGCAATCCCCGCCAGGCCACCTATTTCCATCTCTACGACGTCACCGCCCGGGCGCTGAAATCAGTCAGCCCGCTGCTGCGTGTCGGCGGCCCGGCGACGGCGCAGGCCGCGTGGGTTCCGGAGTTTTTGTCCCACTGCGCCCGCCATCACGTTCCCGTGGATTTTGTCTCCACGCACGTCTACGGCAACGATTCGCCCAAGTCGGTCCTGGGCATCCCCGGCCCCGTCCCCCGCAAGGATATGGTGGCGTTGGCCGTCGCCAAGGTGCACCGCCAAGTCGCGGCTCCGCCCTATCCCCATCTGCCCATCATCTTTAGCGAATACAACGCCAGCTACATGAACCAGCCTCGGGTGACCGACTCCGCCTACATGGGCCCCTGGCTGGCCAACACCATCCGCCGCTGCGCCGGCAAAGTGAAGATCATGTCCTATTGGGCCTTCTCGGATGTCTTCGAGGAGCAGGGCGTGACCAAGACGCGGTTCTATGGCGGCTTCGGCATCATCGCCGAGGACCACATTCCCAAGGCCGCCTTCAACGATTTCGTGCTGCTGCACCAGCTCGGCGATCGCCGCTTGCCGCTGGCGTCGCACTCGGCGCTGGCCACGCGCCGGGCTAAGGGCGGTTACGCCGTCGCCGTCTGGAATTACGCTCCCGTCGGCGGCGTGGGACCGGTCCAGCATGTCACCTTGCGTTTCGCCGGCCTGGGCCAAGGTTACCGCGCCTTCGTCCAGATCGTGGACCGAAGCCACGGCGATCCCCGTCCGCTCTGGATTCGCATGGGCCGCCCGCGGTTTCCCTCCCCTGCCCAGGTCCGCCGCCTGCGCCGCGCCGCGCGCTTGGGCCCGCCGCAGGCGCTGCCCCTCGGCCCGGGGAATGCCGTCCACTTGACCCTGCCCCCGGAGGCGCTGGCTTTGGTCAAGCTGACGCGTTAGCGCCCACGCACGCGCCGTGCCGCCTCGCCGGCCGCACCCGCGGCCCCGGGCCGAGGCTGGCGCAGCAACGCCTCCCGCCCCGTGGAATGGGCTTTAGCCCGTGTGGCGGCGGGCTTTAGCCGGCCGCATCGCGCGCACCCGCGGCCCCGGGCCTAGGCTGGCGCAGCAACGCCTCCCGCCCCGT
>DAHVCP010000038.1 GCA_027314025.1 Acidobacteriota bacterium | reverse complement strand
ATGGTGATGCCGGGCGACAACGTGGGGCTGGAGGTGGAGCTGATCACGCCGGTGGCGATGGAAAAAGGGCTGCGCTTCGCCATCCGCGAGGGCGGCCGCACCGTCGGCGCCGGCACCATCGCCGAGATCATCGCCTAGCGGCGAGCGAGGACCAACATGATACGCGAGCGCATCCGCATCCGGCTGAAAGCATACGACTACCGCATCCTGGACCAGTCCACGAAGGAAATCGTGGACACGGCGCGGCGCACCGGCGCCGAGATCGCCGGGCCCATCCCCCTGCCCACGGCGATCAACCGTTTCACCGTGCTGCGTTCGCCGCACGTGGACAAGAAGAGCCGGGAGCAGTTCGAGATGCGGACGCACAACCGGCTGCTGGATCTGATCGAGCCCAGCCCGCAGACGATGGACGCGCTGATGAAGCTGGATCTTCCGGCCGGCGTGGACGTGGAAATCAAGGCCTTCGGGAAGGAGCACCGGTAGCCGCGGCGCCGCCGGGCGGCCCGGGAGGGACGACATGGTGAAGGGAATTTTGGGCAAAAAGGTCGGCATGACCGACGCCTACGGCGCGGACGGGGCGGTGGTGCCGGTGACGCTGATTCAGGCCGGCCCGTGCGTGGTGACGCAGCGCAAGACCGCGGCCAGCGACGGCTATGAGGCGGCGCAGGTGGGGCTGATCGAGTTCGTCAAGCCCAGCCGGCTCAGCCAGCCGGAGCGCGGCGTCTTCGAAAAGCACGATCTGCCGCCGTGCCGCCTGTTGCGGGAGTTTCGCCTTCAGCCCGGGGACGGCGACGTCAAGATCGGCGACCGGGTGCTGGTGGACGTGTTCCAGGAGCGCGACTACGTGGACGTAGTGGCGGTCAGCAAGGGCCGCGGCTTCGCCGGCGTCGTCAAACGGCATCATTTCGGCGGCGGCGCGGCGACGCACGGCTCCATGTTCCACCGCGCGCCGGGCTCGATCGGGGCCTCGGCGTTTCCCTCCCGGGTGCTGAAGGGCATGCGGGCGGCGGGCCACATGGGCGCGGCCCGGGTGACGGTGCGCAACCTGCGCGTGGTCACCGTGGACGCGGAGAGCAATTTGCTGGCGGTCAAGGGCGCGGTGCCCGGACCCAACGGCGGTTACGTCTGGATCCGTGCCGCGCTGCAGCCGCCTCGGCAGCGGCGGGGCTACGCCGGCTCGACCACGGTGGATCCGTTGAAGGCGTCCAAGAAGCGGACGGGAAAGAAATAGCAGCGCCATGGCGACGATTGCGATTCAAAACCTGAAGCAGGAAACCGTGGGCCAGTGCGAACTGGCCGATGCGGTGTTTCTGGCCCCGGTCAACGAAGAGCTGCTGTGGGAGGCGGTGCGCCATTTCACCGCGGCGCGGCGCCGCGGCACGCACAAAACCAAGGGCCGCGGCGAGGTCAGCGGCAGCGGCCGCAAGCTGTGGCGGCAGAAGGGCACCGGCCGCGCGCGCATCGGCTCCGTGCGCAGCCCGATTTGGCGCCATGGCGGCACGGTGCACGGGCCCCAGCCGCGCAGCTACGCCTGGGAGATGCCGCGGAAAAAGCTCAAGGCCGCGCTGCGCTCCGCGCTGGCCGCCAAGTTCCGCGATGCGGAGCTGGTCGTGGTGCAGGATTGGACCCTGCCCGCGGTCAAAACGCGCCAGCTGCAGGCCGCGCTGGCGGCCTTTGACGCCGGCCGCGGCGCCTTGCTGGTGGACGCGGCGGCGGAGAACCGGAACCTTTATCTCAGCGCCCGCAACCTACCGAACGTGGAGTTGCTGGCGCCGTCGCAGGTGCATCCCTATCACCTGCTGCGCTATTCGAAAATCATTCTTTCCCAGCCGGCGCTGGAGGTGTTGCAGCGCGCCGCGCTGCCCAGCGGCAAGCGGGCTCCCGCCGCCTAGGATCAGGAACCGGCCATGCGCAACCGATATCAAATCATCCGCCGCCCGATCATCACGGAAAAGGGCCTGGCGGTCAAGGAAAACGGCCGAACGCTCGTGTTCGAGGTGGCCCCGAACGCCACCAAGGTCGAGATCCGGGAAGCCGTGCAGGACATCTTCAAGGTGAAGGTCGAGAGCGTGCGCACCATGGCGCTGGCGGGCAAGGAACGCCGCCGCGGCCGGTTCAGCGGCTATAAGCCGGATTGGAAGAAGGCGTACATCAAGTTGCGCGCGGGCGAAAAGATGCCCGAGTACGGGGAGAACGTCTAGCCATGGCCATCAAGACATTCCGCCCCACCACGCCGACGCGCCGCTACCAGACGGTCAACCGCAGCGAGGATATTTCCCGCTCCCGTCCCTACAAGCCGCTGGTCGAGCCGTTGAAGAAAACCGGCGGCCGCCGCGCGCAAGGGGACCTGACCATCTGGCACCGCGGCGGCGGCCACAAGCGCCAGTACCGCCGCATTGACTTCAAGCGCGACAAGGCGGGCATTCCGGCCGTGGTGGAGAGCATCGAATACGATCCCAACCGCAGCGCCCGCATCGCCCTGCTGAAATACCGCGACGGCGAGCGCCGCTACATTCTTCAGCCGGCTGGCCTCAAGGTGGGCGCGGTGGTCAGCAGCGGCCCGGGCGCCGATATCGTCACCGGCAACGCGCTGGCGCTGAAGGATATACCCCCGGGCACGACGGTGCACAACGTCGAGCTGCGCCCCGGCAAAGGTGCGCAGATGGTGCGTTCGGCCGGAGGCTCGGCGCAGCTGATTTCCAAGGAGGGCGCCTATGCCCTGCTCAAGCTGCCGTCCGGCGAAACGCGTCGCGTGCTCACCGCCTGCATGGCTACCATCGGCGCCGTGGGCAACGCCGAGCACGAGAACGTCACCTATGGCAAGGCCGGGCGCGTTCGCTGGCTGGGGCGCCGCCCGGTCAACCGCGGCGTGTCCATGAATCCCGTGGACCATCCCCATGGCGGCGGCGAGGGCAAGACCAGCGGCGGCCGCAACCCGGTCACCCCATGGGGCCAGCCGACGCGCGGTTACAAGACCCGCAACAACAAGCGCACCGACCGCTTTATCGTCGGGCGGAGGAAGAAATCCTAATGCCGAGGTCGGTCAAGAAGGGGCCGTTCGTGGATGCGCCGCTGCTGAAGCGCATCGTGGACCTGAACACGCGCAACGAGAAGAAGGTGATCAAAACCTGGTCCCGCCGCTCCACCGTGGCGCCGGAGTTCGTGGGCCATACCATCGCGGTGCATAACGGGCGCAAGTTCATTCCCGTCTACGTCACCGAGAACATGGTCGGGCACAAGCTGGGGGAGTTTGCCCCAACCCGCACCTTCAAGGGCCACGCCTCCAAGGCGGCGGCGGAGAAAACCGCGGGAGTGGCGCGCTAGGCGCGGAGCGAGGACATGGAGAGCAGAGCTGAATCGCGGTTCGTGCGGGTTTCGCCGCAAAAAGCCCGGCTGGTGGTGGATCTGATCCGCGGCCGCCAGGCGGGCGAGGCGCTGGAGTTGCTGGCGGTGACGCGCAAGCGCATCGCCCATGAGGTGGCCAAGGTACTGCGCTCGGCCATCGCGAACGCCACGCAGAAGGACGACCAGTTGGACGTGGATGACCTACAGGTGGTCCGCGCCTACGTCAATGACGGCCCGCGGCAGAAGCGCATCCGCCCGGCGCCGATGGGACGGGCCTATCGCTATCAGCGGCGGCTGGCGCACATCGCCATCCATGTCGCCGACCGCGCGCAGCCCAGCCTGCGCCAGGAGGTCGAGCCTGCCGCAGCCGCACCCGCCGCCGCCGCGCCGCCGGCGCGGCGCAAACCGGCGCCGCCGGCCCGGGCAAGAAAACCCGCCGCCAAGCCGCCGGGACGGGCCAAGACGGCGCCGAAGCGCCAAGCCGCGGCCAAGCCTAAATCCAGAACCGCGGCCAAGCCCAAGGCCGGCGCCGCCAAGCCGCGGCGCGGCGGCGCCGCCAGCAAGCCGGGCAATAAGAGCGGAGGCGGCAAATCGGGCAGCTAGCGGCCCGGGAAGGCAACACATTTATGGGACAAAAAGTTCATCCCTATGGATTCCGGCTCGGGGTGGTCAAGCCCTGGAAAAGCCAGTGGTTCGCCACCAAGGACTACGGCCGCCTGCTGCTGGAAGACGTCAAGCTGCGCGACAACCTGAAGAGCCGGCTGCGCGCCGCCGGCGTCAGTTCCATCGAGATCACCCGTCCGGGCAGCAAGCTGCGGGTAGTGATCCACACCTCCCGCCCCGGCATCATCATCGGGCGCAAGGGCTCGGAGATCGAGAAGCTGAAGGCCGAGTTGCAGAAGGCCACGCAGCGCGAGGTCTTCATTGACATCCAGGAAGTACACAAGCCGGAACTGGACGCCCAGTTGGTCGCCGAATCCATCGCGCTGCAGCTGGAAAAGCGCGTCGCCTTCCGCCGCGCGATGCGCAAGGCGGTGGACAGCGCCATGCGCTTCGGCTGCAAGGGGATCAAGGTGCGCGTCTCCGGCCGCTTGAACGGCGCCGAGATCGCCCGCTCGGAGTGGTACTTGCAGGGCCGCCTGCCGCTGCACACCCTGCGCGCCAACATTGATTACGGCTTCGCCGAGGCCCGCACCACCTACGGGGTCATTGGCGTCAAGGCCTGGACCTATCAGGGCGAGATCCTGTCGCGGCGGCGGCAGACGCCCGCCCCGTCGCGGCCGGCCGTGGGCGCGGCGTTTTAGGCCGGCGAGGAAAATGCAGCCATGCTGATGCCGAAAAAAGTGAAGTTCCGCAAGCAACAGCGCGGGCGCATGACGGGCAAGGCCTGGACCGGCGCCGAGTTGGCGTTTGGCGACTACGGCCTGAAGGTGATGGAGCCGGGCTGGATCACCGACCGGCAAATCGAGGCCGGCCGCGTGGCCATGACGCGCTTCGTCAAGCGCGGGGGCAAGATCTGGGTGCGTGTGTTCCCCGACAAACCAGTCACCAAGAAGCCGGCCGAAACCCGCATGGGCAAGGGCAAAGGGGCGCCGGATCATTGGGTGGCGGTGGTCAAGCCGGGCCGCATTCTGTTCGAGATGGAAGGCGTGCCCGCCGACCAGGCGCGCGAGGCGATGCGCTTGGCCGCGCACAAGCTGGCGCTCCGCACCCGCTTCGTCGGGCGCCAGGAGGGCCTCTAGGAGATCCGCCATGAGCAAAGCGATGGACAAACTCCGCCAGATGGGCGACCCGGAGCTGCTGGCCCGGGAGCAAGACAGCCGCGACCAGTTGTTCCGCCTGAAGTTCCAAATGGCGATGGGCAACGCCGAGAGCCTGAAAAAGTTGCGCGAGCTGCGCCGCGACGTGGCCCGGGTAGAGACCTTGCGCACCGAGCGCCACCTGGCGGTGGCCGCCAAGGAAGGAAAGTAGGGAAGTGATGGCCCAGACCTCCGCACCCGAGACCCCGAGCCGCGGGCGCCGCAATGAAAAAATCGGCGCCGTGGTTTCCAACAAGATGGCCAAGACCATCGTCGTCGAGGTGACGCTGCGCACCGCGCACCCGCTGTATCGCCGCGGCATCACCAAGCGGCGCAAATTCTACGCCCATGACGAGCGGCAGGAGTGCCATATCGGCGACGTGGTGCGCATCGCCGAAACCCGCCCGCTCAGCCGCCTGAAGCGCTGGCGGCTGGTGGAAGTGCTGCGCCGCGGCGCGCAGCTGCCCACGCGCGAGGAATTGGCGGCGGCGGTCGGAGAAGAGGAACTGCACCGCGACACCCGCCGGCTGCGCGCCGCCGGGGGGGCCGCGCCGAACCCGCCGGAGGCGGCCCCGGAGCGATAACCCATGGTCCAGATGCGTTCCATCCTCGACGTCGCCGACAATAGCGGCGCCCGCAAGCTGCAGATGATTCTGCCCCTCGGCGGCCATACCGGCCTGCGTGCCGGCCTCGGCGACGTGGTCACCGCCGCCGTCAAGGAAGCCAGCCCCGACGGCCAGGCCAAGAAGGGCACGGTGGTGAAGGTGGTCATCGTCCGCACCCGCAAGGAACATCGCCGCCGCGACGGCACCTATATCCGCTTCGACCAGAACGCCGGCGTGCTGATCAACGATGCCGGGGAGCCGGTCGGCACCCGCGTCTTCGGCCCCGTCGCCCGCGAGCTGCGCGACCGCAAGTTCTTGAAGATCGTTTCGCTCGCCCCGGAGGTTCTGTAATGCCCGACATCCGCAAAAACGACACCGTCCGCGTCCTCGCCGGGCGCGACAAGGGGCGGCAGGGCAAGGTGCTGCGGGTATTCCCCGAGGAGCATCGTGCCCTGGTGGAGCACGTGATGATGGTCAAGCGCCACACCCGCGCCAACCCCGACAAGCAAATCAAGGGCGGCATCGCCGAGCATGAGTCGCCGATCCATATCTCCAATCTGATGCTGGTCTGCCCGGAATGCGGCCCCACCCGCTTGACCCATGGCGTCAAGCCCGAAGGCGGGCGTTTCCGCAGCTGCCGCAAATGCAAACGGAGCCTGGACTAGGAGAACCCCATGGCCGCGAGACTGCGCGAAAAATATAACCAGGAAGTCGCCCCGGCGCTGATGGAGGAGTTCGCCGTGCGCAACCGCATGGCGGTGCCCAAACTCCATAAGATCGTCGTCAACATGGGCGTCGGCGAAGCCACCCAGAACGCCAAGCTGATGGACGGCGCGGTGGCCGAGCTGGCGGCCATCTGCGGGCAGAAGCCCATCGTCACCCGCGCCAAGAAGAGCATCGCCGCCTTCAAGCTGCGCGCCGGCATGCCGGTCGGCACCTGCGTCACCCTGCGCGGCGATCGCATGTTCGAGTTTCTCGACCGGCTGGTCAACGTCGCCCTGCCCCGCGTCCGCGACTTTCGCGGCGTTTCCGCCAAGGCCTTCGATGGCCGCGGCAATTACACGCTGGGCTTGCAAGACCAGTTGATTTTTCCCGAAATTGACTATTCCAAGGTGGACAAGCCCAAGGGCATGAACATCACCATCGTCACCACCGCGCGCAATGATGACCAAGGACGGTCGCTGTTGCGCCGCCTGGGCATGCCCTTTCGCGCCGCCTGAGGTTTACTATGGCCACCACAGCCCGTATCGCCAAAACCCGCAAGCGCTTGAAGTACGCCATCCGCCAGCGCCGCCGCTGCCGTCTCTGCGGCCGTCCGCGGGCGGTCTACCGCAAATTTGATCTATGCCGCCTGTGCTTCCGCTCCCTGGCCCTGCGCGGAGAGATCCCCGGCGTCACCAAGGCTAGCTGGTAAGGGGCATTTGCAGCCGTCCGGCCGCGCCGCCTCGGCGCGGCCGTCCGCAAAGGAATGAAGGCATGAGCTTAACCGATCCCGTTGCCGATCTCTTAACCCGCTTGCGCAACGCCGTGCGCGCCGGACACCCCAAGGTGGACGTGCCGATCTCCAAGCTGAAGCTGGAGATCGTCCGCATCCTCAAGGATGAGGGCTATATCGCCTCCTACAAGATCAACGAGGAAGGCGTGCGCTGGCCAGAACTGCGCGTGTATTTGAAATACGGCGCCGGCGAGCAGCCGGTGATCACCAACTTGCAGCGCATTTCCAAGCCCGGCTGCCGCGTCTATGTCGGCCGCCGCGACATCCGGCCCGTGCTCGGCGGCATGGGCATTAATATTCTGAGCACGCCGCGCGGCGTCATGACCGGCCGCGAAGCCCGCAAGATGGGCGTGGGCGGCGAATTGTTGTGCGAAGTTTGGTAGCGAGGCCTGGCAGCCGGGCCCGCAGCGAAGCCTAAGCCACCCCGAGAGCGATCATGTCCAGAATCGGCCGTAAACCCATCCCCGTGCCCGCCGGCGTCAAGGTGCAACTCCAGCCCACGGCGGTTTCCGTGCAAGGCCCCAAGGGCAATTTGCAGGTGGACCTTCCGCGCGGCATTACCGTCCGCCAGAAGGATGACGTCCTGCTCGCGGAACGGCAGAATGATTCCCAAGCTGCATTTCACGGCTTGGCCCGCAGCCTGGTGGCCAACGCCGTCCGCGGCGTCAGCCAGGGCTTCAGCAAGGATTTGGATATCATCGGCGTGGGGTTCCGCGCCGAGCTGAAGGGCAAAGCCACCCTGGTGCTGACCCTGGGCTTCAGCCACCCCATCGAATATCCCGTGCCCCCCGGCGTCGAAATCGCCGTGGACAACCGCCAGACGCATCTGACCGTCCGCGGCGCCGATCGCCAGCGCGTCGGCCAGGTGGCGGCCGAACTCCGCTCCCTGCGCCCGCCCGATCCCTACAAGAACAAGGGCGTGCGCTACACCGGCGAGCGGCTGAAGAAGAAGGTCGGGAAGACGGGAGCTAAATAGAGGACGCCATGTTTGTCACTGAATCCAAGAACGACCGCCGCCGCGCCCGCCAGCAGCGTTCCCGCCGCCGCCTGCGCGGCACCCCGGAGCGGCCCCGCCTCACCGTCTTTCGCTCGTTGCGCTTCATCTACGCCCAGGTGGTGGACGACTCCACCGGCCGGGTGCTGGCCGCCGCCAGCAGCCGCGCCGCCGGCGCCAAGGCGCCGGCCGCCGATAACGTCGCCGCCGCCCGCGCCGTCGGCCAACAAATCGCCGCCGCCGCCAAAAGCGCCGGCATCGAAGCCGTGGTCTTCGACCGCGGCGGTTACGTGTATCATGGCCGCGTTCGCGCGCTGGCCGAAGCCGCCCGCGAAGCGGGATTGCGGTTTTAACAAGGACATCTGCCCATGCCCGTCATTCGCCAAAGGCTCGACGCTAATCAATATCAGCTCAAGGACCAGGTGGTTTCCATCAACCGCGTCACCAAGGTGGTGAAGGGCGGCAAGAATCTTTCCTTCAGCGCCTTGGTCGTGGTCGGCGACCCCAATGCCTCCGTCGCCGGTTACGGCAGCGGCAAGGCCAAGGAAGTGCCGCAGGCCATCCGTAAGGGCATTGAAGCGGCCAAGAAGAACCTGATTCGCGTGCATCGCCGCCAGCTCACCATTCCCCACCAGGTGTTGGGCCGCTTTGGCAGTGGCCGCGTGCTGCTGAAGCCCGCCGCCGAAGGCACCGGCGTCATCGCCGGCGGTGCCGTCCGCGCCGTGATGGAGTCGGTCGGCATCGCCAATGTGCTGACCAAGAGCATCGGCACCACCAACCCCCATAACGTCATCAAGGCCACCTTCGCCGCGCTCAGCCAACTGCGCGACCGCGAGGCCGTGGCGGCTTCCCGCGGCAAGGCCGCGCAGGAACTCTGAGGTCGCGATGAGTCCCAAGCAATCCACTCCCGCCGCCCGCGCCACCCTGCGCATCGAGTACTATCGCAGCGCCATCGCCTGCTCCTGGCGGCAAAAGGCCATCGTCCGCGGCCTGGGCTTTACCAAGCTGCGTCAGGTCGTGATTCGCCCCGATGATGCCGCCATCCGCGGCATGGTCAAGAAGATCCCTCATTTGGTCCGCATTTTGGACGCCGAATAGACGCCATGAATCTCAGTCAAATCCGTAAACCGAAGGGCGCCACCCACGCGCGCAAGCGCGTGGGCCGCGGCATGGGCTCCGGCCACGGCAAAACCTCCACCCGTGGCCATAAGGGCCAGCGTTCCCGTTCCGGCCATCGCCTGCTGCGCGGCTTCGAGGGCGGCCAGATGCCCATCCACCGCCGCCTGCCGAAGCGCGGCTTCCACAACCCCTTTTCCAAGCGCTTCGCCCAGGTCAACCTGTCCCGCTTGGAGGAGTTGGGAGTGGATGCCGTGACCCCGGAACTGCTGCTGGAGCGGCGCGTCGTGCGCCATGTCCAGGATGGGGTCAAAATATTAGCCGGGGGCGAAATCACCCGTCCCATCTCCGTCACCGCTCACGCCTTCAGCCGCGCGGCCAAGGAGAAGATCGAGCGGGCCGGAGGCAAAGTCGAGCTGATCGGCTAAGCCCAGGCCGCCCCCGATACCTAGTGGCCTATGTTTAAATCCATCGCCAATATCTTCCGGATCCCGGACCTGCGCAAGCGGGTGCTGTTCACCTTTTTCATTTTGGCGATTTACCGCCTGGGCGCGCACATCCCCACCCCGGGCATCAATACCGCGCTGCTGCAACAGTGGTTCAAGCAGAACGCCGGCACCCTGCTCGGCTACCTGAACATGTTCAGCGGCGGCAACTTCAGCAGCCTGACCGTCTTCGCCCTGGGCATCATGCCCTACATCACCGCCTCCATCATCCTGGAGCTGATGACGGTGGTCTGGCCCTATTTGGAAAAGCTGCAAAAAGAAGGCGAACTCGGCCGCCGCAAAATTACCCAGTACACCCGCTACCTCACCGTCATCCTGGCCGTGTTCCAGGGCCTGATGATCGCCTTCACGCTGATGAAGAGCACCTATCAGGGCGCCGGCTTTGTCCGCAATCCCGGCCCGTTCTTCATCTTCATGACCGTGTTGACGCTGACCGCCGGCGCGGTCTTCGTGATGTGGCTGGGCGAGCAGATCACCGAGCGCGGCATCGGCAACGGCATGTCGCTGCTCATCTTCGCCGGCATCGTGGTCGGGCTGCCCAACGCCATTGGCGGGCTGTGGACCAAGGTGGCGACCTCCGCCTATGGGCCGCTGACCGTCCCGGCCGTCATCCTGCTGCTCATCTTCATGGTGGCGGTGGTGGCGTTCATCGTCTTCGTCGAGCGCAGTGAGCGCCGCGTGCCGGTGCAATACGCCAAGCGCATCGTCGGCCGCAAGCTGATGGGAGGCCAGTCCACCCACCTGCCCATTCGCGTCAACAGCGGCGGCGTCATGCCGGTCATCTTCGCCGCCTCCATCATGACGTTTCCGCAGACGTTCAGCCTGCTGCCGGCGGTGAAAAACAGCCCGGTGCTGTCCCACGCCTTCGGCGCGCTGGCCTTTGGCCGCCCGCTTTATTCCCTGATCTACTGCGTAGGCATCATCTTTTTTGCCTATTTTTACGTCTCCATCATCTTCAATCCCGTGGAAGTCGCCGACAACATGCGCAAATACGGCGGCTTCATCCCCGGCATCCGGCCGGGCAAGAACACCGCCGAATATCTGAACACCATCCTGACGCGCATTACCTTGGTCGGCGGCATCTACCTGGTGTTGGTGTCGCTGCTGCCGCAGTTCCTGATCGCCGGCACGCAGTTGCAATACCTGCCCGGGTTCCTCGGTTCCTGGTTCCAGAACGCGCCCACGTGGTTCTTGAACGGCTTGAACGTGAACTTCTATTTCGGCGGCACCTCGCTGCTGATCGTGGTCGGCGTGGCCATGGATACGGTGCAGCAGGTGGAGGCGCAGTTGATCATGCGCCACTACGAGGGTTTCACCGCTCGTTCCACCCGCATTCGCGGACGGCGCGCCACGTGGGTCTAGCCGCTGCCGTTCCGGCCGTGGCGGAGGTGCTCTCCGGCGGTTGGCTGGTTCGTCATTGGCCCTTCTCCGCACCCATGTCTGAGCCCTTCGCCGCTCCCGCCGCCCGTTCCCTCGGCCCGGTGATCCTGCTCGGCGTCCCCGGCGCGGGCAAAGGCACCCAGGCGCAGCGCATCGTGGCCCATTACGGAATCCCGCAGATCTCCACCGGGGACATTTTTCGCGCCGCCGCCGACACCCCCCAGGGCCGGGAATTAGCCCAATATATGGAGCGCGGCGAGCTGGTGCCGGACCGGCTGGTCTGTGCCATCCTGGCTCCCCGTTTGCAGCAACCGGATTGCCGCCAGGGATTCATTTTGGACGGGTTTCCGCGTACCGTTCCCCAGGCGGAATGGCTCTTGGCCTTCCTGGCCGAACGCCGCATGAGCGGCGCCCGCGGGCCGATTGTCGTCTATCTAACTGTCGGCTATAATGATCTGTACCGCCGTTTGGCCGGAAGGCGGACGTGTCCCAAGTGCGGACGCATCTACAATGACTTTTCCCAGCCGCCTCAGCGGCCAGGTCTTTGTGACTTGGACGGGGCGGAGCTGGTGCAGCGCCGTGATGATGACCCCGCGGTCATTCGCGAGCGCCTGATCTCCTACGAGGAGCGCACACTGCCGTTGATTGAGCATCTCCGCCGCCGTAGCTGCTTTCACCAGATCTACGGCGCCGACCCGGTCGCGCGGGTCACGGAAAACGTGTTTTGGGCCTTGGAGTCCTGCCGGGACGGCGCCGCATGATTCCTTGCCGTTCGCCGCGCGAACTGGAACGCCTTCGGCGCAGCGGCCTCGTCGTCTACGAGGTGCTGCGCGAAGTGACCGCCGCCGTGGCTCCCGGGGTCAGCACCTGGGACCTGGAGACGGTCGCCGAGCGCGCCATTCAGGAGCGTGGCGCCACGCCGGCGTTCCGCGGCTATCGCGGCTATCCCTGCGTGCTCTGCGCTTCGGTGAATGAGGAAGTCGTCCACGGCATTCCCACCCGCAAGCGCGTGCTGCGCGGCGGCGACGTGGTGTCGCTCGACTGTGGCGTGGTCATGGACGGATATTACGGCGACTCCGCCACCACCGTGGTGGTGGGCGGCGAAGCCGAACTGCCCCCCGCGGTGCAGCGGCTGCTTGCCGCCACCCGGGAGTCGCTGGCGGCCGGCATCGCCTGCGCCCGGCCGGGCAAGTTTTTGGGGGACATTTCGCATGCCGTGCAACGGCACGTCGAGGCCTCCGGTTTTAGCGTCGTGCGGGAGTTTGTCGGTCACGGCATCGGCACGCACCTGCACGAGGAACCGCAAATTCCCAACTATGGCGCCCCCGGCGCCGGCCCCAAGCTGCGCGAAGGCATGGTGCTGGCCATCGAGCCGATGGTGAATCAGGGCTCGGCGGAGGTGCGTGTTTTGGGTGACGGCTGGACGGCCGTCACCGCCGACGGCGGCTGCTCGGCGCATTACGAGCATACCGTCGCCATTACCAAGGAGGGTCCCTGGATTCTGACTCAGCCCTGAACCCGGCTCCCGGTCCCCGCGGGGCGCCGGGCGGCGGCAGGGCGGGAGTGGAAGACGCCTGGCTATGAGTAAGGAAGACGCCATTGAGGTCCTCGGCACGGTGCTGGAGCCCCTGCCCAACGCCATGTTTCGCGTGGAGCTGGAAAACAAGCACCAGGTCCTAGCCCACATCAGCGGCAAGATGCGCAAGAATTTCATCCGCATCCTGCCCGGCGACCGCGTGGCCATTGAGTTGTCGCCCTACGACCTCAACCGTGGCCGCATCGTCTACCGCTACAAATAGCCGGCCCCAGGCCAGCGCCGTTTTTAGGAAACGCAATCGCTATGAAAGTCCGTGCTTCCGTCAAGAAAATCTGCCCCAAATGCAAGCTGGTGCATCGCAAGGGCGTCGTCCGCGTCATCTGCGAGAACCCGAAACACAAGCAGCGGCAAGGCTAGCCGCCGCCAGGAGTCGTCAACATGGCCCGTATCGCCGGTATTGATCTTCCCCGCCACAAGCGCGCCGAAATCGCGCTGACCTATATCTACGGCATCGGCCGCGCCCGCGCCCTGTCGGTTCTGGCCCAGGCGCAGGTGGACCCCGGCAAAATGGTGGACGACCTCGGCGAGGACGAGGTCAACCGCATCCGCCAGGTGCTGGAGGCCCAAGGCGGGGTCGAAGGCGACCTGCGCAAGGAAGTCTCGGTCAACGTCAAACGCCTGATCGAGATCGGTTCCTATCGCGGGCTGCGCCATCGCCGCGGCCTGCCGGTGCACGGCCAGCGCACCCATACCAACGCCCGCACCCGCAAGGGCCCGCGCAAGGGCACCATCGCCAACAAGAAGAAGGCGTCCGCGAAGACCTAATCGCGCGCCCTCGGCTCGATCATCCCTAGCCCCCGACACCGCAATCACCATGGCCAAACCCGCAGCCAAAGCCACCGGCAAGAAAAAAAGCTTCAAGAAGCGTGAGCGCCGCCACGTCCCCATCGGCGTCGTGCACATCCAGGCGACCTTCAATAACACCATGGTCACCATCACCGACCCCGACGGCCACGTCATCGCCTGGTCCAGCGCCGGCGCCTTGGGGTTCCGCGGTTCCCGCAAGGGGACCCCCTTCGCCGCCGGCCAGGCCGCCATCCGCGCCGCCGGCTTGGCGCGGGACATGGGCATGCGCAACGTCGAGGTGCGGGTCAGCGGTCCCGGCTCCGGCCGCGAAACCGCCATTCGCTCCCTGGCCACCGTCGGCTTGGAAGTGCGCGCCATCAAGGACACCACCCCCATGCCTCACAATGGCTGCCGCCCGCCCAAGCGGCGCCGCGTCTGAGCAGGGCGGAAAATTTTTAAGGATCGAACGGAGATTTAACCCATGGCACGCTATACCGGCCCCGTTTGCCGCCTCTGCCGGCGGGAAACCATGAAGCTGTTCCTGAAAGGCGAGAAGTGCTTCTCCAGCAAGTGCCCGGTCGAGAAGCGCAGCTTCCCCCCCGGACAGCACGGCAAGGACCGCCGCCCCAAGATCGTCGGCTACGGCCTACAGTTGCGGGAGAAGCAGAAGACCCGCCGCATCTACGGCCTGCTGGAGCAGCAGTTCCGCGGGTATTTCGAGAAGGCGGCGCGCAAGCCCGGCGTCACCGGCGAGCTGCTGCTGCGCCAGTTGGAATCCCGCCTGGACAACGTCGTCTACCGCCTCGGCTTCGCCGCCTCCCGCGCCCAGGCGCGCCAATTCGTCCGCCACGGGCACATCCTGGTGGATGGCCGCCGCGTGGATATCCCCAGCTACCAGTTGCGCGAGAACCAGGCGGTCGCGGTGAAGGAAGCCAGCCGGCAGAATCCCCAGCTGCTCTCCGCCCTGGACTTCGCCAGCCACCAAACCCTGCCCTCCTGGCTGGAGCTGCGCCGCGAAGAATTCGCCGGCCGCGTGCTCGGGCCGCCCAAGCGCGAAGACGTCAACCTGCCCATTCAGGAGCAGATGATCGTCGAGTTGTACAGCAAGTAGCCGCCGGCCGCGGCGCCCCGCCGCGCGCGCGGAACAGTTGGGGTTCCCCCCTAGGATTTCGAGGAGACGTGATTATGCTCTGGAAAGGTTTTCAGAAGCCCAAGCGACTGGCCGCCGATCAGGACACCCTGACGGACCGTTACGGCAAATTCTCCGCCCAGCCGTTTGAACGCGGCTTCGGCAACACCATCGGCAACGCCCTGCGCCGCGTGCTGCTGTCCGCCATCGAGGGCGGCGCCATCACCGCCGTGCGCATCGAGGGCGTCTCCCATGAGTTCCAGTCCATTCCCAACGTGGTCGAGGACGCCACCGATGTCATCCTCAACCTCAAGCAGATCCCTTTCCGCCTCAACGTGGATGGCCCCAAGCACATCTATTTGAAGGTGGACCGCCCCGGCCCCGTCACCTCCGGCATGCTGGAGAGCGACGGCGACGTCGAGGTCCTGGACAAGAACATCTATATCGCTACCGTCAGCGAAGGCGGTTCGCTGGACATGGAGCTGCGCCTCAAGGTGGGCCGCGGCTACGTCTCCGCCGACCGCAACTACGACGACGACCTGGCGCTGGGCTTCATTCCGATTGACAGCGTGCACTCCCCGGTGCGCAAGGCCAACTACACCGTGGACGCCGCCCGGCTGGGCCAGACCACCGATTACGAGCGCCTGACGCTGGAGATCTGGACCAACGGCGCGATTCGCCCCTCCGACGCCATTGGCCTGGCCGCCAAGTTGCTGAAGGATCACATGACGATCTTCATCAACTTCGAGGAGGCTCCCGACAGCGGCGAGTTCGGCGACGCCAGCGCCCTGCAACTGCGCAATGAGCACCTCAACCGCTCGGTCGAGGAGCTGGAGCTCTCCGTGCGCTCCTATAACTGCCTCAAGAACGCCAACATCCAGACCATCGGCGAACTGGTGCAGAAAACCGAGAGCGAGATGCTGAAGACCAAGAACTTCGGCCGCAAATCGCTCAATGAGATCAAGGAAATCCTGGCCACCATGGGCCTCTCGTTGGGCATGAACTTTGACACCCAGGGCAACGCTCTGCCCTCCCATGAGGCCTAACCGGCCCGCCCTGACGAGGACGTCCCCATGCGCCACCGCAATGCTGGTTATAAATTAGGCCGCAACACTTCGCACCGCCGCGCCCTGCTGCGCAACCTGGTCACCTCGCTGGTGAACGAGGAGCGGGTGCAAACCACCGTGGCCAAAGCCAAGGCCCTCCGCCCCTGGGCGGAGCGCATGATCACGCTGGGCAAGAACGGCAGCCTGCATGCCCGCCGTCAGGCCGCCGGCTATTTGCAGGATCCCGCCGCCGTGGCCAAGCTGTTCGACCAGTTGGCCCCGCGCTTCGGCGATCGCCATGGCGGCTACACCCGCATCATCAAGACCGGCTTCCGCCGCGGCGATAGCGCGCCGCTGGCTTACATCGAATACCTGGGCAGCGAAAAGACCCAGGAGGCCAAGAAGCAGAAACGCGCCGACCGCATCGAAAAGCGCACCGCCGCCGCCAAGAAGGCCGCCGAGGAGATGGAAGCCCAAGGCGGCGAAGCCGCGGGCGGCGCCTCCGAGTCCTAGCCGCAACAAAAAAGCGGCGGCGCCTGGTGGCGCCGCCGCCCTCGGACTCCCAATCCGCGAACGCCTAGCCTTTCCGGTGTGGTCGCACCACGTGGAAGCTATGCACGGTCAGCACGCCGTGGTTCAAGCTTCCGTGCACCACCACCAGCCGGCCGCCGAACCGCTTCAGCCGCGCTGGATTGCTGATCTTGTAGACATGCCCGCGGGAAACCAGCACCGGCTGATCCCCCATTTTGTAGCACTTATTGACGCACGACACCGAGGTGTTCTTGGCGCCGCACATGCTGTCGCCGACCTTGCCGCGCAGCGTAACATTGGCGGCCAGCGCCGCCAGGCTCAAGCTGGCCACCAAGGCCGCTATCGCCAGGACCTTCTTCATACCAATATCCTCCCCCGGACACGCGCCCGGGACTTCCGCCGGTAGGGCGGCGGACCCGAATTGAACCGCTCGGGATCATAGCATGGTTGGTGCTAGCTTCCCGGGCAAAGCATTCCCCTGCGCGAGTTAATGGAATCGCCCGGTCACGTTGTGGGAATTCCGGTAAAATAAAGGTTTTTCCACCGCTGTAACCGCGGGCTGCTGTAGTTTCCATTACGTCGTTCTTGTCACCTTTTCGCCCAATCCGCCTCCTGCTGCTTTCGGCACTCTGCGTTGGCGTCTTGGCCCTTACCGGCTGTGGCGTGCTCTGGAGTCGCCATCGCGTCGCCCGCATCCCGCAAATTCCGCTCAAGTCCGCCACGCTGCCGCAGTTGGTGGCCCGCCTGAATCGCATTGCGAACGCCATCCACACCCTCAACGCCAAGCTGCTGCTGATGGCCAGCACCGGCGGGCCGCGCACCGGCACGGTCATTGAATACAAGGACATTACGGCGTTTCTGCTGGTCCGCAAGCCGGCCGACATTCGCCTTCTGGGGCAGTTCTCCATCTTCGGCACGGTCTTTGATATGGCCTCCAATGGCCGCAGCTTCAAGTTATCCATTCCGCCCAAGGGACAATTCTTTGTCGGCGAGGACAACGTAATTCCCAAACACGTCAAGAATCCGCTGGAAAAGCTCCGCCCCCAGGTCATCCTCGACGCCTTGCTGATCAACCCCATCGTGCCCGGCCAGCGAGTGGCGGCGATGAACGACGACTCCGAGATCCGGGCGCAGTACTCGCTCCTGGTGCTCGATCCCGGCCAGGGGGGCGTGGATCACATCGTGCGCAAAATCGTCTTCAGCCGGTATGACCTGGAACCGCGCCAGGAAGTCATCTATCAGCCCGACGGTTCGGTCGCCACCATCGTGGAGTACGGTGAATTCAATCCCGTGGACGGCATTCCGTTTCCTTCCCAAATCGTCATCCGCCGCCCGCAGGACGAATATTCGATCCGCATGCTGATGCAGCAGGTCAGGCTGAACCAGCCGCTGCGCTCCTCGCAGTTCCAACTCCATGCCCCCGCCGGCAGCCATATCATTCACCTCAGCGCCAACCCGCCCGCCGGCGCTCACGCCGATGGCCAGCGGGCGAATGGCGGAGTGCGCTAGCCGCCAAGGCCGTCATGAACCGCATGATCTTCGCCAATCTGCGCCGCCGTCCGCTGCGCAGCCTGATTGGCATCGTCGCCGTCGCCATCGAGGTCGCCTTGATCCTGCTGCTGGTCGGCCTGACCAACGGCATGGTGCAGGACGCGCACAATCGCCTCCAGGGCATCGGCGCCGACATCGTCGTGCGCTCCGCCGCCAGCTCCAATTTCCTGGAGATGAGCGGCAATACGCTGCCCGTGCAGCTGGCCCCGCTGATCGCCCGCCAGCCCGGCGTGCAAGCCGCCACCGCCATGACCATGCAGGTGGCCAGGGGCCTGACCGCCGTCGGCGGCGTGGACCTGCCCAGCTTCAATGCCGTCAGCGGCGGCTTTCATTTCCTTGCCGGCGGCCCCGATCTCGGCCCGCACACCATCATCGTGGACGACCTCTACGCGGCGTCGAATCATCTCCGCGTCGGCAGCCACCTGGAGCTGCTGGGCCATTCGTTCCGCGTGGCCGGCATCTTCCTGCACGGCAAGGGATCCCGCATCTTCATGGCGCGATCCGTGCTGGACAAGCTGATCGGTTCTCCGGGCAAAGCCGCCGTCATCTACGCCACCGTCCGCAAGGGAGAACCCGTCGGCGCCGTGGTGGCGCGGCTGCGCCACCTCCTGCCCGGCTATGACGTGCAGGCCATGGAGAAGTACCTCACGCTGTTCACCGCCAACAAAATCCCCTTCCTGGGCATCTTCCGCGCGGTGGTCATCTCCATCGGCGCCATCATCGGCTTCTTGGTCATCTTCCTCAGCATGTACACCACCATCCTGGAGCGCACCCGCGAGATCGGCATCTTGAAATCGCTGGGCGCTTCCCGCCGCTACATCATCAGCGCCATCTTGCAGGAAACCGGCGCCCTGGCCGTGATCGGCATCGGTTTGGGCATCGCCGCCGCCGCCATCACCCGCGCCTCGCTGGTCGCCGCCAATCCCACCCTGCCCATCCTCCTCCAGCCCGCTTGGATTGGCTGGGCCGCGCTGATCGCCATCGTCGGCGCCCTCATCGGCGCCCTTTATCCCGCGGCTCACGCCGCCGGCGAAGACCCCATCGCCGCCCTCGCCTACGAATAGCCCGCGGCTGCCCGCCTCCTGAAAGCGGCTCTCGCCCGTTTGGCGCCGGGCTTTAGCCCCGCGCCCAAGGCTGTGTATGCGCCCCGCCGGAGACCGCGGGATAGCCGTCCCGGCTGTCCATTCATCCGTTCGCTGCTCCCCGCGGCGCCCGGACCGGCCCGCCGCAACGGCGCGCGGGCGTTGCTCGGGCCACTGCGCGGGACTTGCTCGGGACTTGCGTGGGCCTTGCTCGGCCCATTGCGCGGCCTAAGACCCAGAGCCTTCCCGTACAATTAAAGTTCGTGTCTTCCAAGGCTTATTTCGGCACCGATGGCATTCGCGGCGTCGCCGGCGAACCGCCGCTTGATCCGGCCACGGTGTACGCCGTGGGCTTGGCGCTGGGCGAGGACCTGGCGTCCCGCGGCGGCGGCGCCATCGTCCTCGGCCAGGACACGCGCGAAAGCAGTCCCTGGATCGCCGAAACGCTCGCCGCCGGCGCCGCCGATCGCGGCATCCGCGCCGTCTCCGCCGGCGTCATCACCACCCCGGCCATCGCCTATCTGACCCGCACCGGCGACTTCGCCGCCGGGGTCATGATCTCCGCCTCGCACAATCCTTACCGCGACAACGGCATCAAGGTCTTCGGCCATTCCGGCTACAAGCTGCCCGACGCCGAGGAGGAAGAGATCGAGGCCCGCCTGGACCGCTATTTGGCCGCTGGCATCACCCCGCGCCGCCTGCCGCTTGCCGCCACCGCGGGCCTGCATGACCGCTATGTGGAGTTTCTGACCGACCGTTTGCAAAACGGCGGCGGCCCAACCCCGCTGGCCGGCTTGCGCGTGCTGGTGGACTGCGGCCATGGCGCCGCCACTAGCGTCGCCGCCGAGGTGCTGCGCCTCCTGGGTGTCGCGCCGGTGATGATGTCCGACCAGCCCAACGGACGCAACATCAACGACCACTGCGGCGCTCTGTATCCCGAGGTCATGGCCGCCCGCGTGCCGCAGCTGGGCGTGGATGCGGGCATCGCCCTGGATGGCGACGCCGACCGCGTCATGCTGGCCGACGCCGCCGGCCGGGTAGTGGACGGCGACCGCGTGCTCTTCATCGCCGCCCGCTTTCTTCAGGCCCATTCCCGCCTCCTGCCGCCTCGCGTGGTCGGCACGGTCATGTCCAACCTGGGGCTGGAGCTGGCGCTGCGGCCCCTGGGCATCGCTTTGGACCGCGCCCCGGTCGGCGACAAGTACGTCCTGGAATCCATGCTCGCCAGCGGCGCGGTGCTGGGCGGCGAACCCTCCGGGCACGTCATCTTCCGCCACGACGCCACCACCGGCGACGGCCTGCTCACCGCCCTGCGCATCTTCGAGGTGATGGCCCGGGAAAAGGCCTCGCTGGCCGATCTCGCCGCGCCCTTCCAGCCGTTCCCGCAGAAATTGGTGAATGTGCGCGTGCGGGAGAAAAAGCCTCTGGCCGAGATCCCCGCCGTGCAATCCGCCATCGCCGCCGCCGAGGGCCATTTCGGCCGCGAAGGCCGCGTCTTGGTGCGCTACTCCGGCACCGAGAAGCTGGCCCGGGTCATGGTGGAGGCCGCCAGCGCCGCCGACGTCGAGCGCCACAGCGCCGCCATCGCCGCCGCCCTCCGCGCCGCCCTCGGCGAATAGCCGCCGCCGCGCCAATGTTTGCGCCCCGCGCGGCTGCTTGGGGTTTGCCTCCGGCTGGCGTGCGGTCGCGCTCCGTCCGGCCGCAACCCTGGGGGCGCGGGCGGCCTCGCCCGCATCCGCCCTGCCGCGGCCCAAGCCGCCCGCCTGCCAGTGATAGGCGCGGGCCCCAGCCCCGCCGCTGGCGGGGCGTCCCGCGTGGATTGGCGCCGCTGACGCACCCAGTTTGGCCGGGGCCCCGCACACCCCGGCGCAGCGCGCGAGCAGAAGCGACCTGCTGCCGCGACGGAGACCGTGGCACAGCCGTCTCCGGCTGGCGGCGCAAAGCCGCCCTGGAATGTTGGAAAAAGGCCATGGCGACGGGTCACGCCCGCCGCGCCGCGGCTGAGGCCGCCTAGCTGGTCCGCCGGTTGCCGAACTTCCGCTGGAACCGCTCCACGCGTCCCGCCGTATCCACCAGCTTTTGCTTGCCGGTAAAGAAGGGGTGGCATTCGGAGCAGATTTCCACGTGAATGTCGCCCTTGTGCGTGGTGCGCGTGGTAAAGCTGTGGCCGCAGGCGCAGATGACCTTGGCCGCGCGGTATACGGGATGAATATCCAGCTTCATAGCAATGCTCCATTATAAGCGACCCGCCTAGGGCGGTGGAACCGCCTCCGGGCCCGCCTGCCGCGCGGCTCAGCGGGGCCGGGGCAGGCCATCCCCTCGGTCGTTTTCGGGGCCCGCGCCAGCCCAGGCGGGCGCCGCGCCGCTGGGCGCCGCCCTCGGGCGGCCATCCCGGCCCGCTATACTAATCTCTCCCCGCTTTCTCTTTTTTCGCCCCGCAAATACTGAACCGCCTTGTCCTCGCCGAACATTCGCAATATCGCCATCGTCGCCCACGTGGACCATGGCAAGACCACCCTCGTGGACGCCATGCTGCGGCAAAGCGGCGTGTTCCGCGCCAACCAGGAGGTCGTGGACCGCGTCATGGACTCCAACGCCCTGGAGCGCGAGCGCGGCATCACCATCCTGGCCAAGAACACCGCCGTCTTCTACCACGACGTCAAAATCAACATCGTGGACACCCCCGGCCACAGCGACTTCGGCGGCGAGGTCGAGCGCGCCCTCACCATGGTGGACGGCGTCATGCTGCTGGTGGACGCCAGCGAAGGCCCCCTCCCCCAGACCCGCTACGTGCTGGCCAAGGCGCTGGAGGCCGGCCTGCCGCCCATCGCCGTCATCAACAAGATTGACCGCGCCGACGCCCGCCCGCGCGAGGTGCTGAACGAGATCTACGACCTGTTCATTGATCTCGACGCCACCGAAGCCCAGTTGGACTTCCCGGTGCTGTACACCAACGCCAAGCTGGGCGCCGCCAGCGCCGATCCCGCCGTGCCCGGCGAGAATCTCCGCCCGCTCTTCGACGCCATCCTGTCCGCCACGCCCCCGCCCGGCGGCGACGCCGCCGCGCCGCTGCAAATCCTGGTCGCCAACCTGGATTACAGCGACTATCTCGGCCGCCTGGCCATCGGCCGCGTCTTCAACGGCGCCCTGCGCGCCGGCGACCCCGCCGCCATCGCCAAGCTGGACGGCTCGGTGCAGCCGGTCAAGATCACCAAGCTTTTCACCTTCCAGGGCCTCCAGCGCATCGAAGCCCCGGTGGCCGAACTCGGCGACATCGTCGCCGTCGCCGGCGTCGAGGGCATTGCCATCGGCGAAACCATCGGCGCCCCTGAAAACCCGATTCCGGTGCGCAAGCTGCCGGTGGATGAGCCGACCATCGCCATGCAGTTCGGCGTCAACACCTCGCCCCTCGCCGGCCGGGAAGGGCAGTACGTCACCAGCCGCAATCTGCGCCAGCGCCTGGACAAGGAACTGCTCACCAACGTCTCCCTCCGCATCGCCGACACCGCCTCGGCGGACACCTTCCAGGTCATGGGCCGCGGCGAGTTGCAGCTCGCCATCTTGATCGAAACCATGCGCCGCGAGGGCTATGAGCTGACGGTCGGCAAGCCGGAGATCATCGAGAAGCGCGCCGAGGATGGCCGCCGCCTGGAGCCGATCGAATTGCTGACCGTGGACGTGCCGGAGGAGTATGTCGGCGTGGTCATGGAAAAGCTCGGCATGCGCAAGGGCGAGCTGCGCAAAATGCATCAGGCGGCCTCCGGCCGCGGTTCGGGCCGCGCCCGCATGGAGTTCTCCGTGCCCAGCCGCGGCTTGATCGGCCTGCGCGGCGAACTGCTCACCGACACCCGCGGCACCGTCATCCTGCACAGCCTTTTCGACGGCTACGGCGACTGGCGCGGCGACATCCCCCTCCGTCCCACCGGCGCGCTGGTCGCCGACCGCGCCGGCCTGACCACCGCCTACGCGCTCAACAATCTGCAAGCCCGCGGCCGCCTCTTCGTCGGTCCCGGCGCCGAAGTCTACGAAGGCATGATCATCGGCGAAAGCCCGCGCGATCAGGACATGGACGTCAATCCGGTCAAGGAAAAGAAGCTGACCAACATGCGCAGCTCGACCGCCGACATCGCCATCCGCCTCGCCCCGCCGCAGCCGCTCACTTTGGAGCAGGGCCTGGAGTTCATCGCCGCCGATGAATGCCTGGAAGTCACGCCGCACAGCCTGCGCGCCCGCAAAAAGATCCTCGCCGCCAACCGCCGTCCCCGCCGCACCGCCCAATAAGCCCCTCCGCCCGGTTTTCCGCCCCAAGGTCGCGCAGCCGCATCCTGGGGGCGCGGGCGGGCTCGCCCGCACCCGCCGCCGCGCACAAGCCGACTCATCCGCCGCAACGGAGACAGCGGAATAGGCGGCCCCGCTGTCATCCCGCGCCGCAACGGAGATCGTAGGATAGCCGTCCCGGCTGTCAACGCCGTCCCGGCTGCCGGTTTCCGCCGCCCAGGAGGGTGACGGTACGCAGGGCAGGAGCCCTACCCCACGCGCCGGCCACGCTGTGTGCGGATGTGGGGTATGCCTCCGGCTTGCGTGCGGTCGCGCTGCGCGCGGCCGAGCCTGGTGCATAGAGGACCTATCGCGCACCCCATGCGCCGCGGCCTCGCCCGCACCCGCCGCCCTCCGAAAGCATTCGTCCCGCCCCGCCCCGCACGGCCAATAATGGAATTTGGCGCTGGGCGCGCCGGCAGCGCCGCGGCGCTGGCCCGCCGCCGCGCCGCAGGAGCCCCTACGCCCCACCCGTCGCGCCAAACCGCCGCCGCGCCGCCCTCCCGCGCTGCCCGTGCGCCGCGAGCCTGGGCCCGCCGTCTTACGGCGCTGCCCGTCATCCTAACCGCCGCCGCCCTTATTCGCGTCTTCGCCGCTTGGAACTACGCCCGCCATTTTTCCCACCATGCCCTCGGCGTTCTGCCCTTTCTTTTCGAGCCCGGCAACATCGCCTATGCCCTGGCCACCGGCCAGGGCTTCGCCTCGCCGTTGCGCGTGCCCAGCGGGCCCACCGCCTGGGTGGCCCCAATCTATCCCGGCCTGCTCGCCGCCCTGTTCCATCTCTTCGGCGTCTACGCCTTCGCCGCTTTCGTCGCCGCCGTAGGCCTCAACATCGCCTTTGTCACCTTGGCCTGCTGGCCGCTCTACGCCCTGGGCCGCCGCCTCGGCGGCGTCCGCGTCGCCGCCCTGGCCGCATGGCTCTGGGCGCTGTATCCCAACGCCATCCTGCTGACCTACGAAAGCATGTGGGGTAGCTGCCTATCGGCCTTGCTGGCCATCACCGCGCTCTGGGCCATCGTGGCCCTGGACGACGCCCCGGCGGCGCCGGCGCGGGGGCTATGGCCTTGGGCCGCCTACGGACTGTTGTGGGGTGTCATTCTCCTCACCAATCCCACGCTGTCGCCGCTGCTGCCGCTGTGGCTGGGTTGGTGGTGGTGGCGCCGGCATCGCCTGTCCGTCCCGCCGCGGCGGAATGAGGAGCCCGAGCCAGGCCCAGTGGGACCCACCGCCCGCGGCGGGGCTGGGGCCCGCTCCGGACAGCGCTGGCGCGCCCCCGCGCTGGCGCTGCTCGTCGCCGCGCTGGTGGTCCTTCCCTGGACCGTTCGCAACCGCGTGGTGATGCACGCCTGGCTGCCCATCCGCTCCGATCTCGGCCTGGCGCTGTGGCTGGGCAACAATCCCCGCGCCCGCGTCGTCTGGCAGGGCCAGCGTCATCCCATTGACGACGCCCGCCAGCGCGCGCTCTTTCTGCGCCAAGGCGAAGTCGCCTACATGCGCCGCAAGCTGCATCTGGCCCTGGCCTACATGGCCACGCATCCGGCGCGCGTGGCGTATTTGGCCTGGCGCCGCTTCCTCACCTTCTGGAGCGGCGGCTCTCCCTGGCCGCTCGCCAGCCTGGTCCGTTTCCGCTCCAACTGGGACCGCTACGTGCTGCTCTTCGACCTGCTTTCCGGCCTCGCCGCGCTGGGCGGCATGGTCCGTCTTTTCCTCCGCCGCCATCCTTACGCCTTCCCCATCGCCATCGTCCCACTGGTCATTCCCTGGGCCTATTACCTGACCCTCGCCGTGCCCCGCTATCGCCTGCCCGTGGATCCCGCCGTCATGCTCCTCGCCGCCCTCTGCTTTCTTCCGTCGGCCGGCCATCCGCACCCGCCGCGGAATAGGCTTTAGGCTGCCGGCGCCCTGGGCGCGCTAGACAAACCGCCTGCCACGGAAAGGTGGGGTATGCCTCCGGCTTGCGTGCGGTCGCGCTGCGCGCGGCCGGCTACGGGCGCGGTGCGCGTTTTGCCGAAACCGGCCCGCCGCCCGGGAGGGCGGCAGCCCCGCCGTTGGCGGGATGCCGTCAGAGCACGAGTGCGTGCACAGGGCAGGAGCCCTACCCCACGGACGGCGACGGCACCTTGCGCAGGGCTCGATGGGACGAGCGGTGCGGGTTGCGGCGAGTGACAACCGGGACGGCGGTCCTAATTGCTGCGCCGGTGGCAGAAGCCGGGGGCGGACCGGCGGTCCGCGCCCCCAGGATGTTCACCCTGCGCCGGCGCACCCCTCGCCGCCAGCGATCCTCGCTCGCCCCATCCCCGCTCGCCCCGCCCGCGTGGAACGGGCTTTAGCCTGTGTGCGGCGGGCTTTAGCCCGCCGGCGGGTAGCGCCCTCGCCCCGTGCTGCCCATCCCCCGTCCGCACCCGCACCGCGGGGGCGTCCCGCCAACGGCGGGGCCTCGTCCCCAGCCCCTAAAATCGCCCCTCCCGCCCGGCGCATACTAAAGCCGTGAGCGCCGCTTCCCCCGCCGCCGCGGCTTACAACCTCGCCGACCAGTCGCGCATGCGCCGCGCGCGGAATTATTTCGCCTGGCAATATCGTCTCGCCGCGCCCTACCTCGGCCGCCGCGTCGTCGAAATCGGCTGCGGCATCGGCAACTTCACCGCCTTCCTCGCCGGCCGCGAAGTCACCGCCGTGGATCCCGACCCCGCCTGCCTCCGCCAGCTCGAGCTCCGCCTCGCCGCCGCCCCGCCCCGCACGGTTTGCGCCGCCGCCGGCTGCGGCCAACTCGCCGCGCCGTTGGCCGCGCCCGCAACTTCGCCATCCGACAGTTGCGTGGCCTTCAATGTTCTGGAGCACATCGCCGATGACGCCCGCGCCCTGGCCGAAATGGCCTCGCTGGTCCGTCCCGGCGGCTGCGTCATCCTGCTGGTCCCCGCTTTCCCGTCCCTCTACGGCCCCACCGACCGCAACCTGGGCCATTACCGCCGCTATCGCCCCGCCGCGCTCGCCGCCTTGGCCGCCGCCGCGGGCTTGGCCGTCGCGCGCCTGGAATACGTCAACCGCCTCGGCTGCCTCGCCTGGTGGTGCAATGCCCGGCTGAGCCGCGGACGGCAATCGCCCGCGCAAATCGCCGTCTTCGACCGCCTCGCTCCGGCTCTCGAGCGCCTCGACCGCCTCGCCGCTCCGCTGCTTCCCTTCGGCCTGTCCCTTTTCGCCGTCCTGCGCAAAGCGGAAAGGCCGTCCTGCCCGCCCGCCGGTACTCCGCCAGTTGGCGCCCCGCCCGCCGGCGCCGGCCCCGCGCTATGAAAATCTCCATCCTTATCCCGGTCTATAACGAGTTCCGCACCCTGCCCCAGGTATTGGACCGCGTGCGGCGCGCCCCGCTGCCGCCCGGCTGCGAGCGCGAAATCATCGTCGTGGATGACGGCTCGCCCGACGGCACCGCCGCCCTGCTCGCCGCCGCCGCGGCCCCCTGCGGCCCCGGCGGCCCCGGCGGCGCCGTCGTCGCCCACGCCGCGCCCCGCAACCGCGGCAAGGGCGCCGCCCTGCGCGCCGGCCTGGCGCTCGCCACCGGCGCCGTCATCGTCGTCCAGGACGGCGATCTGGAATACGATCCCGCCGACTATCCCGCCCTCGTCGCTCCCATCCTCGCCGGCCGCGCCGATGTCGTCTACGGCTCCCGCTTCCTTGCCGGCCCTCCCGCCGGCATGGCCCGCGCCAACCGCCTCGCCAACCGCATCCTCACCGCCGCCGCCAACGTCCTTTACGCCGCCCGCCTGTCCGACGAGGCCACCGCCTACAAAGCTTTCCGCGCCCCGGTCCTGCGCCGCCTCGATCTGCGCGCCAACCGCTTCGGCTTTTGCCCGGAGGTCACCGCCAAGCTCCGCCGCCTCGGCTACGCCATCCACGAAGTCCCCATCCGCTATTCCCCCCGCGGCATCGCCGAGGGCAAAAAGATCCGCCCCCGCGACGGCGTCGCCGCCCTCGCCATCCTCCTCGCCTGCCGCCTCCTCCCCCGCCGCGCCTGCCTCGCCCCGCAACCGCAAGCCGCCCGCCCCGCCGCCCAGCGCCTCCGCGCGCTACCTTGACACGGTAGAGGTCAGGGGTTCGAGTCCCCACGCGCCTACCATCCATTTCAATAACTTGCGACTGCGGCGGGCGGCGCACCGGCCCGATTGTGACGTGGTTTGTGACGTAAGGGTCCGGCTGGGCCGCCGCCAGCTTTTCTAGCGCTCTCCGTTTCGCCTCCAAACGGATGTGGCTGTAGTGGTGCAGCATTCGGGGCGAGACGTGCCCGGCAATCGAGCGGATGATCTCTTCATTCGCCTGCGACTCGGCGAGTTCCGTGATCGCCTGATGCCGCAGGTCGTGGAAGCGCAGGTGCGGGAGCCCAGCAGCCCGCGTCAGCTTGCGCCAAGCGGTCCGCCAGCTTCTCTGCGGCTTGGCGGGATCAATCCGCCCGTGCTCGCAAGCCGGGAACACGAAATGGCTGGCGAGGACATTCCCGAACAACTCTGCCCGTTCCCGCATCTCCATCAGCGCCGCAACGGCATCCGCCGTCAGCGGGATCACCCGCTCACCCGCCTCGGTCTTGCTCTTGCGCACGGTCACTAGTTGCCCGGTCAGGTCCACGTCGCCCCAGCGCAGCCCGCGCAACTCGCAGCCCCTCATCGTGGTCTGAAGCGCCAGCATCATGGCGCAGCGGGCCACGTCCCATTCCGGCTGCTGGCGGGAGACTTCCAAGAGCCGGGCTTTTTGTTCCGCAGTTAACGCCTGCCGCAGCGCATGGCGCTCCGGCAAGGGCCGCAACTCGCCCCCGACCAGGTGCCAGCGCTTCGCCCGTTTCAGGATGCGGCGCAGGATGCCCATTTCCATGTTGATGATGACCGGGCCCGCGCCATTTTTGGCCCGCCATTTCCGGTAGGCATGGAGGGAATCCGCCGTGATCGAGGCCAGCGCCGCATCGCCGAAAAATCGTTTTGGGAACGTTAATAGCTGGCGCTCCTTCTTTAGACTCGATTCGGCCAGGTCCAGCCGCCGGGTCTCAAGATAATCGTCGGCGGCATCCGTAAAGGGTTGCTTCCCGGTATCGAGCGCCGCCCGCGTCATGCGCCCCGAGAGCGCATCGGCGACCATTTCCTTGGTCCGGCTTTCCGCCTGCCGCCAATCGCCGGTGCCGACCGACAGCCTAAAGCGCTCGCCATGCGCCGAGAAATCCACCCACCACGTCTTGCCGCGCTTGTAGAGCTTCATCGGGGCCGCCTTCCCTTCCCCATGACCCCCGCCTTCAATGCCGCGCGCGTCGTGCGCGCCCAGTTGCGCTTGGACGCCAGCGCCTGCTGCTCCGGCGTGCAGTAAAAGCGGTCCTTGCGGGGCGGATAAAACAGTTTGCCGCAATGCGGGCAGATGCGCCACGCAAGCGGCTGGGCGAAGTCCAGGGCCAGCAACTCCCAGATGCCCGCCCACAGGGTATTCATTTCTAGCTTCTGTTCGAAACTGACGCGGTTTCCCGGGCCATTGCGCCATCCCCAGATCACCCGGCGGCCTTGGGACTCGGCATCCAGTTCCGCCTGAATCAGCATGGCGGCCCAATGCCGCAGCCAGCCGGGATTCTGGTTGCGCACCCCGGCGACGAATTTCTCGAAATCTAGGCCTTTTTCCGCCGCCCGAGGGTCGGGCCGGTCCCACATGGCCGACCGATGGGGCGGAAGCGTATCGAGATGCGCAACGATGCGCAGGAAGGGAATGAATCGAGTCCAGGTTGCTAGGCCAAGGCGTTCCCGCTCCAGGGCCAAATTCACCAAGGCGTCGTGCAAGCGGGCCGGATCGTCCCAGGCTTCCCACAACTGGGCGACCAGGACAAAATGCAATTGTTTTTGCCAGAAATCGGCAACGTTGATTTTCGCGTACGGCTCCTCCCCCCGATGCTGCTGGGCATATTCCCGCCAGCCCGCGCCGCCCCAGGGCCCCGCCCAGTTCCATTCCAGCGGCCCGAACTCCCGCAGGAATTTCCATAAATCGCTCTGGTGTCCGTTTTTCAGGCTGCGCAGCCCGCCGTGGGGCGCGAGCAGGGGATTTCCGGATTTTCTGGCGCGGGCGTATTCCCAGTGGAGATCGTATAAATTCCCCCGGGTGATGCGCACGGTATGCGCATCGTCATTTTTCGATTCGCCCAGCGGCACCCCTTTTGCCCACGATGTTCCACCCGGCAAAAACCTCGGATGCGTTTCGCCATGCGCATTTTGGTTTTGGATCTTCTCGGTCATTGTCACCGCCGACTACTCTGTAGTATAGTTCAATTGTAAATATTCTACAGAATATTCGGTCGGGTTCCATGAAACTTCCGCAACTGCCGCCCAGAACCGTGCCCGAGGCCGCTCGGGCGCTAGGCGTCAGCGTTCACACCATCCGCGCCTGGATCGCTCAGCGGCGCATCGGCTACTTGAAACTCGGGCGCGCGGTGCGCATCCCGCAGGCGGAGATTGATCGCATTCTGCGCGACGCGGCAGTCCCCGCCGCCCCGCGCGGCGCGGTCGGAGCCGTGCGCCGGAGCGCGTAGGAGAACGAACATGAGCCACGAAATTCCTGTTCCACTGATTACCCCTAGTGCGCAGGCTGCCCGGGAACTTGCCCACCGGCGCTGGCGTCCAGGCAACGGGGATGCGGCTGCCGCCTCGCCCGGTAGCAATGCTGCCCGCGCTCTCGCCCTTCACCGTTGGCGGCCCGCGCCCCCGCCACAAGCGGCTGCAACCACTGCGCCCGAATCGCCGCGTTCCGGCGTGTGGAGCGACCTGTGGGGCAATGTCTCGATCTTTTTGATCCTCGGGATCGTTGCTTTCGCGATTTACTCCTCTCGCCGCAAGACGGGGCCGCAGTTCAAGTTGGGCGCTGGCGGCGGCGACGACGCGTCGCGGGGTGATTGGACGGTGTGGCTGGCCTGGGGAGTCGTCGCCGGGGCCACCTTCCTCCTGTGCTCCCGCGTCGGCCGCCAGAACTGGGGGCTTATTGCTGGGCTGGGGTGCGTCATGGTCGCAGCGCTCGCGCCGCTGGGCTGAAACGGCCGGGAGCCCCCGGGCCTATTTCGGACCTGCTGCAAGCTCTCGAAACATAGGCGTGCTGCTCTGCCGGGCTAGATAACCAACTTGCTACTTGTGCTCGGTCGGAGTTTCAGATTAACGTTGCCAACGCTGGAGGAACACGTGATGAAACGTGTATTTTTCTCTATTGTGTTTGCAATGTTAATCACGCTATTCGCCGGGAATTCTGTGCGTTTAGCCGCGCAAGCGACGCCTGGCACACCTCCATTCAGTTCTCTGACTCCCCTTCCAGAGGGAAATCTGGACCTGGCCGTGCTCAACACTCAGGTCCCGATCACCATCGTTTCGAAGGGTGGCATCGGCATCCCCTTCGATTTCAGCCTGGTCTACAACTCCCTCGTCTGGGCTCCCCAGGGCGGAGCGTGGCAGGGCTCCGGCGGCTGGTATCCGGGGACTGTCGACGCTGAGGAAGTCGGCTACGCACAGCCACAGCGCACCGTCCAGGTGCTGTGCCCAGGAGAGGGTAGCCGATGCATCACCTACGGCACCTGTGTTTATGCCTTGGAATACAGCAATTGGGTCTATGTCGACCCTCGCGGGACCCCGCATTCTGTCAACGCCGGAACTGTCGCCGATTACAGCGCATGCACGCAGAAAGGAACCTACCCGTACACCGCGAGCGGCTACGCGAGCGACGGCTCAGGTTGGGACGTCACCGTGAACGCCGTCCCAGAGGGCGTGTCGGCGACCGACCTCCACGACCGCAGTTACGACCTACAAGCCGAAACCGTAACCGATCCCAACGGCAACAGGGTCTCGTGCTGCTGGACCGACACGCTGGGCCAGGCTGCGCTTTCCTATACCCCCGGCCAGTACCCCTACGATTCGAGCACCTACACCTACACGAACGCGGCGGGGACCGCAGAAACCGTGACGGTCAAGCCCGGCACCTACACGGTCCGAACGAACTTCGGCTGCAGCGGCATCCAGGATGCCGGGCCCTTGACGGAATACCTGGTACAAGAGATCGACCTCGCCGACGGCACCAGCTACGAGTTCACCTACGAGCCCACTCCCGGCTATGCCGGAGACGTTACAGGCCGCATTGCGTCCATCACCCTTCCAAGCGGGGGCGTCATCACGTATCAGTACTCGGGCGGTTCGAACGGCATCACCTGCTCGGACGGCATCCCGGCGACGCTGACGCGCACTACGCCGGACGGCACCTGGACCTACACGCACACGGAGAGCGGCTCGGCCTGGGCAACGCTCGTCACCGATCCCGCCGGCAACCAAGCGTATTACCAATTCCAGGGGCAGTACGAAACCGAGCGCCAAATTTACAAGGGGGCCGTGTCCGCCAGCAATCTGCTGGAAACGGTCACCACCTGCTACAACGGAGCCGCAGCGCCCTGCAACGCAACTTCCATTACCCTTCCCATCACCGAGCGTACGGTCATCATCACGCGGGACGACGGGATCGAGTCGGAGACGATGACCACCTTCAGCTCCTTCGACCAACCGCTCGAAACGGACAGCTACGCGGACGGGACGTCGCCAGGGGCGGTATTCCGAAAGGAGATCGTCACCTACGGGACGGACAACTGGCCCGCAAGCGTTCAGGTCGAGGACGGGGGCGGAAACCTGCAAGCGGAGACGACCTACGGCTACAATTCCGCGGGCAACCTCACGAGCCTCGCCCGTTGGGTTTCCGGCTCGACCTACGACACGACCAATTATTCCGTGAACGCGAACGGCACCGTCGCCAACAGCACCGACCCGATGGGCAACAAGACCACGTACAGCTACGGAACGGGATCGTGCAACGGCGCCTTCCCCACGCAAACCAGCTTGCCCAACGGCCTTTCGACCAGCGCCACCTGGAACTGCTACATTGCCGCCCCGGCAACCGCGACCAACACGGACGGCCAGCAGACGACCTTCTCTTACGGCGATCCGTTTGGCCGGTTGACCGAAATCGACGCACCGGACGGCCAGAAAGCGGTGATTGCCTACACCGACGCCTCGAACACGGTGGACCGCTACATCAGCACTACCTCCAACACGACACCGGCCTCCAATTCCGGCTGGCGGCACGAGCAGGACATTTACGACTGGGCCGGCCGCCTCGTTGAACACGAACTCGTGAACTTCTCCTCCAGCAATTCCAGCAAGACGCTGACCACCTACAACTCCCTGGGTGAGGTTGCATCGGTCACGAACCCGTACGTTTCAACGAGCGACCCCACCTACGGCGTGACCGGCTACACTTACGACGCCCTCGGCAGGGTCATCAAGGTGACCAACCCCGACCAAACCACCAGCACCATCAGCTACGGATCGAATGTGTCGGCAGCTGGAGGCTTGACCACCTCCGCTTGCGGCGACACTGCATACCCGGCGATGACGGTGAGCGCGCAGGGGCGGGCCGCCGAGGAATGGCTGGACGCGGATGGCAACGTCGTTGAAGCCGACGAGCCGAATCCGTCCACCGGGAGCATGACCGCGGGCGAGCTCGCCACCTGCTACACCTACACGGCCCAAGACCAATTGGCGACGGTCAGCCAGGGCGGCCAGGAGCGTGCGCTGGCCTACGACGGCCAAGGAAATGTGCTCTATTCGCTCTATCCCGAGGCGGCCGCGGACATCTCGGGACCGGCCAACGGGTTCGGAGGAACCACATGGTCGGCGGCGATGAGCTACAACTCCGACGGCGAAATGGCGACCTATCAGGATGCCAACGGGGTGACCACCTCGCTCGGCTACGACTCCCTCGGCCGCCTGACCACAGAGACCTTCAGCGACAGCACCCCAGCGCTCAGCTTCATCTACGACACCAGCTCAGGCTGCACCGTGCCCAACGGCGCCACGATCACCAATGCCGCAGGGCGGCTGGTGTGCGCCATGAACGCCAACGGCACGGAAACGCTCTATAGCTACGACACCGCCGGCCGCGCCGCCAGCGTTTGGGAAGAAGCTCCCGGCAGCGCCTGGGCGGAGCAGAGCTACGCCTATTTCTACAACGGCCAGGTCAGCTCCTACACGAATCCCGTCGGCGACACGTTCACCTACACCGCCGATTCGCCCGGGCGTATCACCGCGATCCAGGCGCCCAGCGGCTGGAACAGCGGAGAGATGGTCTTGAACTCGGCGGTGTACTCGCCCTTCGGCGCGCTGGCGTCTGCGGACGTGGGGCCAACCTTCATTGCGAACACATTCAACGACGACCTGGAAACCACCGACATCCAGGCATCTGTCGGCGGGACTACGCAATTCGACCGAGGGTATGCTTACGACAGCGACGGTCTGGTGACTAAGGACAATGACGGCATGAATACCGCCTACGACCGCGACTATTCCCAGGACTACCTGGGCCGGCTGACGCAGATGACCGTCCCGAACACCCCGGGCGGGGACGCCGACTATTACTACGACCGCTGGGGCAACCTCTACCAGGCCACCGGACCGGAGAACTGGAATGTCGGCATCAGCGGTTCCACCAACCGCATCACCACATCCGGCTTCGCCTACGACAGCGATGGCCGGCTCACCAGCGACGGCTCAGCCGGCTACTCCTGGAACGCGCTGGGCGAGATGACCGGCTACAACCCCGGCCAGGCCTCGACGTACTCCTACGATGCCGGCGGCGAGCGGGTGCAAGCGGCGACGCCGGCAGGAACGTTCGACTATTTCTATGGCTTGGGCGGCGCGCTGCGGGGCGTGTGGGACGCGAGCACGTCAAGCTGGGTGCGCCTGGACATCGGCGTCGGCGGCATGCCGCTCGAATCCTGGAACGCCAACCCGCCCTCCGGCTACTCCAACTACACCTACACCTCCACCAGCCTGCTCGGATCGTTCGCGTTCCGCTACAATCCCTCCGCTGGCGCAATGAACTATCACTACCTCCCGTCGGGGCTGGAATGGCCCGGCGAGGCGCAGGACGCGACGACCAATCTCCACTGGGGCGGCCACGAACTGGACGCCGACAGCGGGCTCTACCATTTTCTGTTCCGCAACTACGCGCCGCTAGAGAAGCGCTGGCTGTCGCCCGATCCCGCCGGCTGGGCGGTGGGCAGCCCGGCCGATCCCCAGAGCTGGGACCGCTATTCCTACGCCGAGGGCAGCCCGTGCTCGACGATTGACCCGACGGGGCTGAAAAAATGTCCTCCCAACTTTAAACCGCTTACTGCGCGACAGGCCGCTAGGGTGATCGCCGCGGCCAAGAGGATCGCCAACGAGCCAGGCTGGAAATACGGCGAAAACGCCAAACTGGAGACCGGTATCCAGGGCACCCTCACCCATCCCACCGAGATTGACTGCACGCATTTCATTCAAATCGCTATCGAGGAGGCCGGGCTTTACGTGCCATACCAGACCACCTCGGAAATCGCCTCTGCCCGTGAGAAGTATTACCTCCCGGCGGCGGCGCCTGCGCCCGGAGATGTCCTACTGCTCGACGCGAGCGCGAACCACAACGATCCGCTGAGCCACGCCATGCTCTACGCCAAATCCCACGATTATTTCGCCAGCAATTCGTCGACTGGGCCCACGGAGGTGAAGCCGGGCGTCAAAAGCGGCGAATCGCAGAACAAGTTTTGGGGCAACCGCATAGCAGGGGGCCATTATTTCATTCCGTGCGTGGGGCCCCTGCCTCAGTCTGGGCAAATTGCTGCCGGGGGCGGGGGGCCCGCTCTCCCCGGGCCGTTCGGATGGTGGACCGACCCGTCGGAGGTGATCCTCCAGATGATCGATTCGGAGGGCACCGTGTGGATCGACCCGGAGGGGCTTCCGGGGCAATGGGTATGGAATCCGCACGGAGGGTACACCTATTGAGGCCGCCTGCGGCGCAATCCCCGGTTCCCAGCGGCCTCGACGGGGAGAAGCCGCCTTCCCGTAGAAGGGGGCCCGCTCGCGGATATGCGCTCTGGGCGGCCGCGCCCATCCTGGCAGCGTTGCCAGCCCTCGCCGGGGCCCTTGGGCTCGCAATCGCAGCGCCCTGGGCCGTGCCCCGCGCGCCGCGGTTGGCTCGGCCGCCGCACGCCGCCGTCGCCGGGGCCCTACCGAGCGGGACGGCGAGCCAGACGCCGGGGCCCCGCGGACATGATTTCGCCTTCCTCGGCGGTGGTACAGGCTTCTCCTACAGCCTGCCGTACGCTCCCGGCCCCCCGCAGATATGGGTCTACGACGCCACCCAAGCATTCATTTATCGGGTGACCATTGGTCGCAAAATCGCTGACTTCGCGGTCAGCTCCACGAAGATGGTGCTGGCGCTGGCCGACAGCGCAGGCCGCGTCCGTGTTTACAGCCTCAAGCCACCCTACGAACGGCTTCCGTGGCACGGGCCGATGGGGTATTCCCTCCAGACGTGGGGCCTGCGGGCCACCTGCGGCACAGTCGCTGCCTGGACTGAAAAGGGCACGGTGGACGGGGTTACCGGCGCCTCCGTGGGCCCCCCGGGGGCATTCGTGGCCTGCAGCACCCGCCGCGGAGTAATGTTAAAGATCCGTCGCGCCGATCTGGGAAAGAAGTCGTCTGGGCCAATGCTGCCGCTTTACCTGAACGGGAAAGACGCCGCCACGGCGGGCCTTGATTTTGCTGTCAGTAGCGGCGGGAGGTATTTCGCCTATCTGAGGGACGGGGTCTTCGGCAACACCGACCGTTGGCCGATTTGCGTTTACACCTCCGCAGGTCCGGCCGCTTGGGGTGACTGCACACCTAGGGACGACCTCGGTTGGAACGCGAGCGGGGGAGCAAGATTGGGCTCGGTCACCGACGACGGCTGGGTCATTTTCAGCGCCCAGTCGGATATGAACGGTTGCCCGACGTGCAGCTCCATCTACGCGTGGAGGCCCAGCTCCGGGTCGGCCGGCAGCTTCTTGCCAGTGCTGTTGGAGCCCTCCGGCGCTGACCCGCAGTGGATTTCCCCCGCCGCGGCCCGGGCTTTAATCGCGCGCTACAAATACCTTCGCGCCCATCGCAAGCAGCCCGTGCGTAGGAAACCTCCGGGTGGCTAATCGGCCCGGTTGCCAACGGCGCGAGTAGCAACTCCACGCCCCCCTGGGTGTGCCGCGATTGTGACATAACCCCGCCGCCCATCACCATATTGCTCAGGACTACGCGGTAGCAGTCGGTAGGCGTCGCTGGCGCGGCGCTCGCGTAGAGGCCATTGCCGCGCCTAGCATTTGGCATCAATCGGCACCTTCCGGTCCTAATTCGTCCGCGAAATTGACACGGTAGAGGTCAGGGGTTCGAGTCCGCTCGTGCCTACCATCCAACTCATTGATTTTGCAGGGTCAGGTTCTAGGCCGCGGGCGGCGCTTGGGCCAACTCGTCTCCATTGGTCGCCAGATCCGCCAGGGTTTGGCCCCGTAGACGGATGGCCCGCCGCCGGTGTATATAAACCGCATGCATCGCCGCCACCGGGAGCACCGCACCGGACGTGCACGCCGCTCCGGCGACACGCAGGACTGCACGTTCACGCACGATGATCTGGGCCGCTTGGCGTCCGTGAGCTGCGGCAGCGAATGGTCGCAGACCTTCTCGACCGACCCTTTCGGCGACGTCGCCGTCACTGCCGGCAGCAACGATGCGTTCCCGGCGCAGTTCCTGAACGACCGCATCTCCACCGTCAACGGCTTCCCCCCGGATTACGACGACGATGGCAACCTGCTCGACAATCCCCTGACCCAGGCGCGAAATGTCTACGGCTGGGACGCCGACGGCCGGCCGGTCACGGTGGACGGCGTCAGCCAAACCTTCGACGCCTTCGGGAGGCTGGTGTACAACACCGCCGGACCGCGCCAGGTCGTCTGGACACCGGACGGGTACAAAGCGGCGGTGATGAACGGCCAGTCCCTAACCTTCGCGCTGGTCCCGCTTCCAGGCGGGGCGGTCGCCAATTACGGGCCGTCAGGGATTTCCTATTACGCCCATCCGGACTGGGAGGGAAGCTGGCGGCTGGCATCATCGCCCTCGCGCACGGCATCGGGCGAGCTCGCGTATTCCCCCTACGGCGCCGCCTATGCCGGTTCCGGCCCGGACGCCTTCACCGGCCAGTGGGTGGATACGCCGGATAATCTAAACGACTTCCCCGCGCGCTTTCTCCAGCCGATGATGGCCCGCTGGCTGTCGCCCGACCCCGCCGGCCTGGCCGCCGTCAATCCCGCCAACCCGCAGAGTTGGAACGCCTATGCGTACGTCGGCGACACGCCGCTCCAAGCCACCGACCCCCTGGGACTGAGCGGCAACGGCAGCACAGGTTGCGGAGTCGGCATCCCGGCCGACGGGCCCTGCCCGCCCGTATACACAGCGACCGCCTGGGGCTGCATCACCTGCAACCCGGGCCCGCCGCCTGGGTGGGTGCAAGCAAACATCACCGGCGAGCCCTACTGTGCGGCCAACCCATTGGCGTGCATGGGCCCACTCCCCCACGCAAACGGGCCCGGCGGCGGCGGGGGCGGCGGAGGGACTGAGGGGAGCCCGTCGGCCCCGAGCACGGCGCCGCAGACACCGGTCAACTGCAACACCGTCCTCCCCAACGGTCAGACCGTCGGCGACCTCGTTCGAGGAGACATCGCCGCGCTCCGTGCCCTAGGGAGATTTGGCACGGGGATAGACAGCGGCACGGAGCAGCTAAATCCCTACTTCGATTTCCTCCTTGTCGCCGCCCCAAACGGGCCGATAGATTTCAAGAACCAGTTCTACGGCCAGGCCAGCGCCGCGCTTCTTGCCCGAGAGGGGAACTTCGCTTATTACGCGATTGGCTCGGCGTTTTTTCCTGCCGCAGTCTTGGACGCTGGGGCGGGAGCTTACGGCGTACTTACGGCAGTGTTCGGCTCAAGACCCTTTTCAAATTTGACGGGCCCCTTGTTCTCCGACAAGAGCGCGGCGTCCGTCCGCAACGCAGCGCTCGCGTCGAATGGGTGTGCCCAATGAGGGCGGCCGCCTTGATCGCCGCCCTCTTGTGCTTGGGCATGGCTGGGTGCGCTAGGCCGGACAGGGTCGAAACCTTTAAGTCGCCGACGGCCGGGATCTACCTCACCGTCGACACCTACAACGGGGGACCGGGTCCCCTCGGTTCGGATTACACGAGGGTCTTTGCGCACTTTGAACGCCAAGGGAAGTCCGCAAGGGCCCTTGTACTGGGCGGAGACAGCCTTACGGTGTCAAGAATTATCTGGGACTCCCCAGACGACGACACCCTCTGCATCAATAGCGACAGCTTCACGGACTCGTTCAGCAACCAGGTGACACTAATCGTGGGCAACAGCCTGCGCGATTCCGTGACGATCCACAGCCGCCTTCGCGAGCACTGCCCGCAACCCGACCTGGGTGGCCGCAAGCGTGCGGTGCCTTCGCGCCCCAATCAAGTGGGCGGCGGCCCGGCGCCGGAGTAGCTCACCGGCCGGCTGGCTCAGCGCCGCCCAGTCTTTAGGGCGTGTGCCGCGATTGTGACGTAACCCTGCCACCCATCGCCGTATTTCGCGGGATTACACCGTAGCAGTCGGTAAGAGTCGCTTGCGCGGCGCTGGCGTGGGAGCCAGTGCAGCGCCTAGCACTTGGCATCAATCGGCACCTTCCGGTCCCAAATCGTCCGCGAAATTGACACGGTAGAGGTCAGCGGTTCGAGTCCGCTCGTGCCTACCATCCAACTCATTGATTTTGCAGGGTCAGGTTCTAGGCCGCGGGCGGCGCTTCGCCCCGAAAACCCGGCCAACTCGTCTCCCCAAAACGGAATCGGTCGCCCGCCAAACCCGTCGCGGTTGGACCGTCCGCCGCTGCGCTTCGGCCAGCGGCACGGCGTAGACCGCCTGCGCATCCGCCAGCCGCCGCGCCTTGGCATCAAGGCTCTTGACGTTCGCGACGGCCCGATGGTCCAGGATCGCCTCCACTCGCGCAGGCGACCGCCCCAGCACTGCGCATTCCTTGGGGTATCGGCGATTCAGAGCGTCAAGAATTTCCGCCAACGAAATGGCCGGGCCGCCGCCGCTAAGGCCCGCAATGGCCTTGGCCACCGGCAGCCAGCGGTCGGACCGCCGCAACAAATCCGGCAGTTGATCCGCCCCAATAAGGCGTTGCCCGCCCTCGGGGGCGGCCGGGAGTTTTTCCTTGGCCAGTTTGGTGATGGCGCGGCGCAGCAGGTGGGGTTTTTCCAGAATCGCCAGCGCTTGGAAAATCGCTATGCGCATGTCCTGCGCATTCTTGGGGTCTTTTTCGATTTCTCGCAAAAGAAAATCCGCCCACCACTGCGCGTCCATGGTCTGGCCCGAGCGCATGGCGGCCGATAATTCTTCGGCCCAGGCGTTGATCTGATTTGAGCCCTCCCCGGGATTATCTGCCGGGTTGGTCGCCGACGCCATCTGCGCCATGATCGCTCCATAAACCAGTACATCCCCCAGGCTCAGCAGCGGAAATGGCGCGCCCTCGGGCACGATGAATTGGCGCGGCTGCGCTAGCGCCGCCGCGATTTCCGCGGCAGCGTCCGGTATTTGCTTCCGGTCGTTCCTGAATTCGTGCATGTCCGGCTCCCGTCGGCAACCAATTTCGTTTCCCGTGCGAACGGCCATCCGGAGCTTCGGGCCAGTGGTCGCGCATCGCGGTGTATGCGCAGCTATGAGGCCGACTCGCCACGCACCCCGTTCCCTGGCTGGTGCGCAGCGCGCGGCCAAGCGCGAGGAGTCAGCGAATCGGGCCGCTGTGCGTAGCCGGCGGTCGGATTGGCTGAGGACTGCCCGACGGCCTGCGCGGTGACCCGCTCGGCGGTTGGGGTGGCAGCCGAAAGACCTCAACGTCCGTCCCGCTAACGACCGCAAAACGCGAACCGTCCGGCGCAAGCGCGAATGCGGAAGGGCTGAACAGCGCCGGACCGAGCGTGCGGAGCGCAAAGGCGCGACGTCGGAACGGCGCATCGTAGACATCTATCCCAGTAAGGAGTTCACGGCCGTCAATATCCAACATCGGGTGGCTGCCCTTAAGCCGGCACACCGGCAGCGCGACGCGCTGACCATGAGCGGCCACGAGCCGGGAGTCACCGCCGAGCACACACCCGGGCCCCTCCGGAAGGCGGAGCGACCGGGGCCTCCGCTGGAGCCGGACAAGGGTCAGCTCCCTCGGCGTGCAGCCGGGAACCATTATGAGGTCGGGCCTTACGAACCTGGGGTGGGCGCATCGCTGGCCGAGGCGACGGAGTCGGCGCCAGCGTCCGCCCGGCTCCCGCAGCACAAGGAAGCCTGGTCCGAACGTCGGATTCTCCTCCCAGACGCCAGAAATCTCGCCCGCGTCCAGGCTCTCGCGGTTGACGTCCGTTTTCAGTCGAGCCCACCGGAGTGTCTTGGCGTCAACCAGGAATGACGAGAACCCAGACTTATATCCAGCGAACGCTAACAGTAGGAACTGTTCGTGCGCCGAGGACGCGCTGGGGGCCGGAAAGGGCTGCCAGCGAACCCCGGGGAGATCCGCATGGGCCAGCGGGCGATCCCGACCGAACTCGCGGAGCGTTAGCGTGCCCCCGCTCGCAGTGACGAAACGCTCGCCACCCGCCCACACGATTGCAGCGCCTGGGGAATTGACTGGCCACACCGAACTTCGCAAAAGCCTCCCCGTCGCAGCGTCGAGGAAGAATGCGCGGAGCCGATAGGCTCCGCCGGACTGACCGTGGCGGAGAAGCCGTGGCCGCCGGTTGCGCGTCACCCAGGTCGCTACCAGCGCCCGGTCGCTGATAAACCAGAGCGATGGGGTGGCGCCCAGCGCTTGCCGGTCGGCTACGATCTGGTGCGCCAGAGCGCTCCTCAGCAAAGGGCGGGCCCGGAATGTCCAGGCCGGCGCGGTCGGCCGACGAACCGCCCGTCGATGCCTTGCGCCGGCGGTGCCAGGCTCAATGAGGCAGCACACCAACCCCGTTGCCAATAAATACGTCGTAAGTGACATGAATAGCCGTGTTCCACCAGTTGATGTTCGATATTGAGCACTGGGCGGCAATGCACGGGCTTGCTGCATCGTCGTGGATCAGGGTCATACCGTTCGGTTCTTGCTTCACGTGGACTCCGTTGCCGTACCGGCCAACCACGCACCCGGTACAAGCAAAATCCGCATTGCCGCCCACGACCATGACCTCATTGCCGACCGCGACCGGGAGCCCGTCGGCTTTAACGTTATTTTGCAATCTGTCTTTCTGCTGGGCTACCGCTCCCGCATCGGCGACCTTGAGGTAGCTCTGGTACTGTGCGTCCGTCAGGAGCGCACCATTTACCTCGTTCATATGAGTCTCCGCATACTGCATGCTCATATAGCCGCAGGCGGACCCGATGCAGGTGAACGGCGTCTTGGTTCCGTTGCCGCAGGAATTGTTCGGACACTGCACGCCGAAGCCGGATGAGATCATGTCCTCGGCGGCGTTGCAGGAGGCGTCCATCCCATCAATTTGACAGTCCAGGCTACCGTCAAGGAGTCCGATCTCCCCCGACATCCAGTTCGCAATCAGGGCGGTCCCGTTGGCGCTGCTGCATTGGCCGGCGGCGCACATCAGCCCCAGCGGATCGGTGGCTTCGAGGGGCCGATTCGCGACGTAAGCGTACTCATTCCAGGTTTGGGGATCGGCGGGGTCAACGGCGGCGATGCCGGCGGGGTCGGGCGAGAGCCAGCGGTCCATCATCGGGGCCAGCAGGCGGTGCTGGAAATCGTTCAGATTGTCCGGCGTATCCACCCATTGGCCGGTGAAGGCGTCCGGTCCGGTGCCGGCATAGGCAGCGCCGTACGGTGAATACGCGAGTTCGCCCGTCGCCGTGCGCGAGGGCGAGGAGGCCAAGCGCCAGCTTCCCTCCCAATCCGGGTGGGCGTAATACCAGAGGCCGTTTGCCGCGTACATGGCGGCGGCGCCGCCCGGCAACGGGACCTGGGCGAAGTTCAATCCTTGCCCGGTCATGTTCGCGGCCTTGCGCCCGTCCGGCGTCCAGACGTACTCGGCCGGGCTGGAGCTGTTGTACACCAGCCTTCCCAAGGCGTCGTAGGTCTGGCTCGCGCCGTCCACCTCGACCGGCCGGCCGTCGGCGTCCCAACCGTAGACGTTCCGCGTCTGGGTCAGCGGATTGTCGAGCAGATTGCCATCGTTGTCGTAATTCGGGGCGAAGCCGTTCACGGTGGAGATGCGGTCGTTGGAGAAGCTCGCCGGGAACGCATCGTTGCCGGAGGTGACCTCCACATCGCCGTAGGCGTCGGTCGAAAAGGTTTGCGACCACTCGCTGCCGCAGTTGACGGACTGAAGCCGGCCAAGATCATCGTGCCCAAAGGAGCAGTTCTGCGTGTCGCCGGCGTCGAAAGGATCGCTGATGTCGAGCGAGCCAAGCGTGCCGTCGGCGTTCCAGCCCAGGGCGCCCGTCTCCGTCTGCCCGTTGATGTCAAACGCGTATTTGGTCATCCAGCGCATGGCGGGATCGTAGGTAAAAGCATCGCTGTCGCCC
>DAHVCP010000035.1 GCA_027314025.1 Acidobacteriota bacterium | reverse complement strand
CCGCGGCGCGCGCCCGCGCGGCGCCAGCAGCCGGTGGCGGTGCGCGTCGCGGCCCCGCTGTTCCGGTTCTGGCGGCAGAAGGGGTTAGCCGAATACTCGGGAGGGGTGGAGGTAAATGCGAAGGAAACTCATTTAACATCTAGATATATTGATATCGTCCTCGGCGCCGCCGGCGGCGGTCTGCGCCCGCGCCGCGTGGTGGCCGGTGGAGGCGTGGATCTGACCCAGCCTGGCAGGCGCGCACGGGCGCGCCAGGCGGTCTACGAGGCCGCCAGCAGGACCATTACGCTCAGCGGCGGATCCCCTAGCATTTTTGATGCCAGCCTGGGCTTGCTGGCCGGCCATACATTGACTTTCTCCCCCTTGAATGATACGATTCGCGTCGAAAGTGGGCCTCATACCCGCACCTTCGCCGCATACCGGGTGCACCCGTAAAGGCCGTGGCAAGAATCAGTTGCCCTACCGGCCGTAGCGCGGATCGCACTCCCACCCCGGGCCCCATGTCGCAGCTTCGCACCGTCGCCATCGCCAAGGCTTATCGCGGCCGCACTGTGGTCAACGGCGTCAGTCTGGAGGTGGACCGGGGCGAAATCGTCGGGTTGCTGGGTCCCAACGGCGCCGGCAAGACGACCACGTTCCATATGATCGTCGGCCTGGTGGCGCCGGATGTGGGCCGCGTGGAATTGGCCGGCCAGGACCTGACCACCACGCCCATGTATCGCCGCGCACGGCTCGGCTTGAGTTATCTGCCGCAAGAAGCTTCTGTATTTCGCAAACTGAGCGTGGAGCAAAACTTGTTAGTCGCGCTGGAAGCATTGCCGCTCTCCGGCGAGCGGCGGCGGCACAAGCTGGAGGCGCTGCTGGATCAGTTCGGGCTGGCGCGGGTGCGGCGCAATCCCGGTTACGCGCTCTCCGGCGGCGAGCGGCGCCGCGTCGAGATCGCCCGCGGGCTGGTGGGCGACCCGGCGTTCATGCTGCTCGATGAACCCTTCTCGGGCATTGACCCGATCGCCGTGCTCGACCTACAGCGCATCATCTTCGATTTGAAGCGCGCCGGCATCGGCGTGCTGATCACCGACCACAACGTGCGGGAGACGCTGAGCGTCACCGACCGCGCCTACATCATTCATGAGGGCGCCATTTTCCGTACTGGCCGTCCGGACGAGTTGAGCCGCGACGCGGAAGTGCGGCGGGTCTATTTGGGAGAATCGTTTACCCTGGTGTGAGCGAGACCTTGGGGCGTGCGCCGCCCCGCGTTATGTATCAAGGGCCCAAACTCATCCCCAAACCGATGCTCAAGCAGACCCTGACCCCGGGGCTGGTGCAGATGGTGAGCATCCTGGCGATGAACAAGATGGAACTGGAAGAGGCCATCGCCGAGGAGCTGCTCCAGAATCCGCTGCTGGATGAGGCCCAGGAGGACGGCGCGGCGCCGCTGGATTTGGGGCAACTGGAGGAAGGCCTGCACCGCGCCCCGGCCGATGGCGAGCTGTTGGCGGCGGTGCAGGGCGGGGAGCCCGGCGGGGACGGCTTGGCGCCGACCCACAACCACGAGGGAGAATTGGCGGCGCCGCAAGCCGACACGCCGGCGGTGGATCCCTTCGAGGAAATTGACTTCGGCAGCTTCTTCGACGATTACCTGGATCCCGGCTACAGCGGCGGCGAGCGCGAGGAGATCGAGCGGCCGAGCTTTGAAAACTTCCTCAGTTCGCCCACCGGATTGAGCGAGCACCTGCGCTGGCAGTTGGGCGCTTCGCCCGCCAGCGAAGCGGTGCGCGAGGCCGCCGAGGCGGTGATCGGCAACCTGGACGAGGACGGCTATCTGACCGCCGAGGATGACCGCGGGCGGCGCCCCCTGCGGCTGGAGGAGCTGGCGGAGACCGAGGAGCTGCCGCTGCCGGCGCTGCGCGAGGCGCTGGCGCTGCTGCATTCCTTCGATCCGCCCGGGGTGGCGGCCCGCGACCTGCGGGAGTGCCTGCTGCTGCAACTGCGGCGGCTGCCGGTGGTGAACCCGCTGTCGCTGGCGCTGGTCAGCGAGCACCTGACGGCGCTGCAAAACCGCCAGTACAAGGAGATCGCCAAGGCCACCGGCGCGCCGCTGGAGGAGGTGATGGCGGCGCTGGAGGCGGTGAAAAAGCTGGACCCCTATCCGGGCCGCCGTTACAACAAGTCGCAGCCCCGGCTGATCGAGCCGGACGTCTATTTCGTCAAGGGCCGGGAGCAGCGCTGCGCGGTTTGTGACCGCGAGGACTGCCCCAACCGCTACCGCGTGGTCACCAACGACGAAGGCCTGCCGCAGCTCCGCCTGAACCGCCACTACCGCGCCATGAAGTGGGACCGGCAGCAGCGCGACGTGGCGAAATACATTCGCGACCGCTACGCCAGCGCGGTGCAGTTCTTGCGCAACTTGGAGCAGCGCAAGCAGACCATCGCCCGCGTCTGCCATTCCATCATCGCCCGCCAGGCGGACTTCCTGGATCTGGGCATGGACCGCCTGAAGCCGATGATGATCAAGGAAGTGGCGGAGGAGATCGGCGTCCATCCCTCCACCGTCAGCCGCGCCGTGTCCAACAAATACGCGCACACGCCGCAGGGCGTGCTGGAGTTGCGGTTCTTTTTCAGCGAGGCGGTGCAGGGCGCGCGCGGAGCGGAGACGCCGCTGCTGATCCTGAAGCGGCGGGTCAAAAAGCTGATCGAGGCCGAGGACGCCGCCCATCCCCTGACCGACGAACAGATCACGAAGCTGCTGCGCGAGCAGGGCATAGACGTCACCCGGCGGACGGTCGCGAAATACCGCGAGGATCTGCGCATCCCCTCCACCCACCAGCGGCGGAAGCGGGATTGAGCCGCGCCGACCCCTATGCCCCGCCTCCCCCGCCGGCCGCCAGCTAAACCGTCCTCCGCCCGAGCGGCGAGGCGCGCCGCCGCGCCGCCCACGCCGCG
>DAHVCP010000033.1 GCA_027314025.1 Acidobacteriota bacterium | reverse complement strand
CGATTCCTGCGCCAGCCGCCCCAGCGCGTCGTAGGTCGCCTGGTCGCTGCTGACCGTGATCATTTTGCCGGCCGCGTCCCAGGCGTAGGTGTTGGCCCCGTCGTTGGTCACGTTGCCGTCGCCGTCATACCTGGTATGAAGGAAGCAGGCGCTGGAGGGAGCGCAGGAGTTGACGCGAGGGGCGAAGTGAGTTCTGATCTCTGGCACCGGGAGCGGGGCGAGGGTAACCTAGGTGGACGCGCGCGTGCTGGCGCAGCTGCTGCGCCTCGATTACCTGCCCCGCGTCCGGCAGCCCGACGCCGCCACCCGCGCCCGCCGCCAGGCCACGCACCGCCGCGATCACCTGCGCCACCGTGTGTCTCGTCTGCGTCATCCTGCCCCCTCTCGATGCTGAAATCATATCCAGCCCCGCGCGGTTTCCGAGGAGCAGGTCACCTTACCGGCATGCCCCTCCCGGCGCTACGCGACGAGCGTTCTGTGCGCCTTGAGTCGCTGCTGGCCGCCACCGCGCGGCGGGGAAGGCCCATGTTCTCCGGCGCGTCCTCCCAGACCGCTCCGGCCGGCAGCCAATGCTCGATGGTATATCCGGCATAACGTATCGCCAGTTCGATAGCCTGCACCGCATCGTAACCGAGAATTGAGCGTTCCGAGTCCTCCCCGATTCCCGCTATCGTGAATTGGCACAAGTAATCGCCCTCGCCGCGCCGCCGTACCAACGCCTGAATGGCGAATCGGACTGCGATCTTCCTTCCGCCCGGTAATCGGAGCGTGGCCTTGCGAATGGCGATGGGCGCGCGAGTGCCTTTGCTGGGCATCTTTCGCTCCTAAAAGGGCAGCGGCGGAAGCGAGCGGCCCGCTTCACAGGCGACCAATCGTTCCATCGCCTGGGAGTAGCAGGCGGCCCGAGTGCCCGGTGTCAGGCCCTTGCAGTGGGCAATGTCGCGCTTGTATTGGGCGTCGCAGATCGGGTTTTTCGAAAACTTAGGTGCTCGCCGATTCGCTTCGTAGGCCTGGGCCGCCCTGACGCCTTCGTAGACGAGCGTGGCACCGGCGAGCACGGGCACTGTGACTTCGGGGTCGGCGAGGACAATGCCGATGCAGGCGGGGTTGTCGCCGCAGGCGGCGACGGTGATCTCCCATAGTGTCCCAAGGAACGGGATGGCTTGGTCCGCGGTCGCGCCCCCGGAGCCGACCAGGCTCGGCGGCGAGCAGATGCCGGCGGTGCAGGGCGGCAGCGTTCCGGAGGCCGGGCCCGAGGGCGTGCCGACAACGATGCCGCCCCCGCCGCCCCCGCCACCGAAGCCGATAATGCTGACGCCGATGCCGATGCCAAGACCGCCGCCGGAGCAGCCGGGGGCGGGCCAGGGATTCCAGCCCGTCACATCGCAGGGGCCAGGGCCGCCGAAGCCGCCGCCGCACGGTCCGCCGAACATGCCGCCGCATGGAACCATAAGCCCCAGCGGGTCAGCGGCGGTGAGTGGCTCGTTGGCGACGTAGGCGTAGGCGTTCCAGGTCTGGGGGTTGGCGGGGTCGGCGGCGGCCAGGCCTGCGGGGTCGGGGGAGAGCCAGCGGCCTTGCGCCGGGGAGTAGTGGCGGAACGGGAAGTCGTAGATGCCGGCGGCCAGGCGCTGGCCCTTGCCGGTGAACATTTGCTCGCCGGCGCCGGCCCCGGCGTAAGCCTCGCCGAATGGCGCATACGCCTCTTCCGAGACCAGCGTCTGATTGGTCCACGCCGCCAGCCGCTCGCTGCCCAACCAGTCCCCGTCGCGGTAGTAGTACAGGTTGCAGCAGTCAAACACCGCCTCCGCTCCGCCCGGCAGGGCGGCGTACTGCTCGCGAATGCCGCAGCAGGCGTTGTCCTCGCCCGCCAGGGCGCCGTCCGGGGTGTAGTAGCAGCGCAGGCTGCTGTTGGCCGATTCCTGCGCCAGCCGCCCCAGCGCGTCGTAGGTCGCCTGGTCGCTGCTGACCGTGATCATTTTGCCGGCCGCGTCCCAGGCGTAGGTGTTGGCCCCGTCGTTGGTCACGTTGCCGTCGCCGTCATAGCTGATGTTGGCCTGGTTGGAGGACGGATTGTAGATCGGCTGCCAGTTCAGCGAGCCGGATTTCTTGACGTTTCCGTAGGCGTCGTAGGTGAAGCTCTGCGACCAAACGTTCGGGCAGCTCACGGAGGCGATGCGGCCTAGGCTGTCGTAGCCGTAGCTGCAGGTCTGGCTGTCATTGGTGCCGGGGATGCTGTCGGTGATCTGGAGCGAGCCCAGCGTTCCGTCGGCGTTCCAGTTCAGGGCGCCGGTGTCGGCGGCGCCGTTGACGGTGAACTGGTATTGGGTCATCAGGCCGGTGGTTGAAGTATAGCTGTAGCCGTCGGAATCGCCGGACCCGAAGGTGAGGCCGAGGAGCTGGCCGGCCGGGTTGTAGCTGGCCGCGGTGACGGGATTTTGGCCGCTGGCGGCGCCAACGGAGGTGACCTCGCCAACGGCGTTGACTCCGTAGGTGAGGACCGGCGTCCAGGGCAGGGTGAGGGTGTCGCGCTGGCCGTCCTGGTAATAGCTCTCCTGCGTGGCGTAATAGCCGCCGGAACTGGGAGTGGACTCGAAGAATGCTGTAGGCCGCCCCATGGAATCGTAACCGAACCCTTCATCGGTGATTTTAGCGCTTGCTGACCCGGTGTAGGCCTCGGCCAGGCGGCCGGCGGCGTTGCCCATGGCCTGGCCGTTCACGGTGGCGGCGTCGTAGACGAAGGTTTTCGCCGGCGTGACGCTGGCGTAAGCGCCCGAGGGGTAGGTGATGGCGGTCACGCGCCCAAAGGGGTCGAGCCCATAACAGGTGACGTCCACAGGAGACATGTCGTCTTTTCTCTCCACCTGGCTGCCCGGAGAGGAGTAATTTCCGCAGGAGGAATCCGCCGTGTCGTACATGAAGGTCGTGGCCCCGGACTCGGGCGTGGTTTCCGCGGTCATGCGGCCCAGGGCGTCGTAGCTGAAGCTGCGCGTCTGGCCCGCCTCATCCACGCCGGTCAGGTCGCCCAGAGCGTCATAGCTGTAGGTGGTGAGGTAGCCAGTGCCGCCGGCGGCGGTGTTGCAGGCGCCGCTGCCGGTCAGGTTGGTCACCTCGCAAACGGCGGCCAGCTCGCCCAGGCCGTTGGCCTGCAGGATGTGGCTCACGTCGCCGGGGGCGGGGCCGGTGATGGTGACGGCCGGGCCGGTGTAGGCGTAGCTGGTGACGGCGCTGTTGGGCGCCGTGACCGTCTCGGGCCGGCCCAGGGCGTCGAAGACGGTGGTGGTGAACTCGGCACCGCCGCTCGGGGTCTGGCAGGCCGTGCTGTAGGGCTGGCTGACCTGCACGGAGCCGGTCGCGGAATCGTAAGTGGTCTGGACGGTGTCGCATGGAGTGCCGTCCACCGTTTGGGAGAAGCTGGGCCGGCCCAGATCGTCGAGCAGGGCGTACTGCTTCTTGGCCACGCCAGAGGCAATGGGGGTGCTGGTCTCGGTTTCGTTGGGGCTGACATAATCAATGGCTTGGCTGCCGCCGTCCGGATCGGAGACGCCGGTCAGCCGCCAGAGCGGATCGTTGTAGGCGTAGCTGGTGATGTTGCCGTTTTCGCCGGTCGAAGACCCCAGCACGCCCCCGGTGCAGTTCCAGAAATATTGCAGCGAATAGGAATTGCCCTGGGCGTCTTTCGGCAAGGCGACATCGGTGGGGAAGGCGCCGGCGCAGCCGGGGGAGCTGGAGGCGTAGGTGTACGTGGTCACCGCGCCGTCGGGGGCCGTGGCCTGGTAGACCTCGCCGGTATCGAAGTAACTGAGCGTCGCGGTCAGCCAGCGGGCGCAGGACCCTCCGGAGAACGCCGCACATTGGCTGATGGTCGTCAGGTTGCCGCGAGAAGAGTTGGGCGGGTTGCCGTGCTGCGGCAGGCCGCTGGTGGCCTGCAGGGCGGTTTGGTCGTAGGCGTAGGTGGTTTCGGCGACGGCGTTGCCGCCGCCGTCCTCGATCTCGACCTGGCTCGGGCGGTTGGGGATGCCGCCGAGCGAAGCGTAGGTGATGAGGGTTTTGCGGGGCAGCGGTCCCGGCGCGGACGTTCCCCAATCGTATTGGTCTACCTCGGTCGGATTGTGAGCGCTGAATGAACCGCATCTTGCGCTGACGCCGTGGGCCGCGCAGCCTGGGAGACATGGACGGGAAGGCCGAGGGCGCAAGGGATCTTTGGCGGCAGCGCATCGCCGCGCAGGAGGCGAGCGGGTTGACGGTAGCGG
>DAHVCP010000032.1 GCA_027314025.1 Acidobacteriota bacterium | reverse complement strand
ACTGCCGGTGATGGAACCGCCGGTGGCAGCGGCCGAGCCCGGTCCCGCCACGCGGCCCGTACCCTCCGCGCAGCCGGAAACCGCCCCGTCGGCGGCGCAAACCACGGCGCCCGCGCCGCCGGCGCCTCGCCCCGCCGCCGCGACTTGGCCCATGCCGCAAGCGGACGACCGCACCGAACCCATGCGCGGCGGCGCGGCGCGGCTGGCGGCGAACATGAACGCCAGCTTGACGGTGCCGACGGCGACCTCGCAACGGGCCATCCCCTCGCGCCTATTGGAGGAGAACCGGCAGATCCTGAACCGCCATTTGGCCGAACATGGACAAAAGCTGTCCTACACGCCCCTGCTGGGCTGGGCCCTGGTGCGGGCGCTGGGCGAGTTTCCCAACATCAACTCCGCCTATAGCGAGGCGGAGGGCGCGCCGGCGCGGCTGGTTCGCGGGCATATTTCCCTGGGCCTGGCGGTGGATGTCGAGGCCAAGGGCGGCGGACGGCAGCTTTTGGTGCCGGTGGTGAAGCGCGCCGAGGCGATGGATTTCGCCGCCTTCATGGCGGAATGCGAGCGCGTAATCCGCGGGGCGCGCGGCGGCAAGCTTTCGCCCGACGATTTGCAGGGGGCGACGATTTCCCTAACCAACCCCGGCACGCTGGGCACGCGCGCCTCGGTGCCGCGGCTAATGCCCGGCCAAGGCGCAATTATCGCGGTCGGCGCCATGGCGTATCCCCCGGGCTTCGAGGCGGTAGCGGAAAGCACGCTGGAGGAGTTGGGCATTGGCAAGACGCTGACACTGGCCTGCACCTACGACCACCGCGTGGTGCAGGGGGCGGAGTCGGGGGCGTTCTTGGCCCGCATTGAGCAGTTTTTGCTGGGCCAGGACGGCTTCTACGATGAGATTTTCCATGCCGTGGGCGCGCCGTTGCAGCCGGCGCGGTGGACCGCGGCGGCGGCCACGGCGGCCAGCGCGCGGCGGCACGACGATGCCGAGGTGCGGCGGCAGGCGGCGGTTTTCCAACTGGTGCACGCCTACCGCGTGCGCGGGCATCTGCTGGCGGACACCGACCCGCTGGAGTTCCATCCGATCGCCCATCCGGAGCTGGACCCGGCGTTCTACGGGCTGACGCTGTGGGATTTGGACCGGCATTTCTTGGCGCCGGGCGGCGAACGCGGCGCCCACCAGATGCAGCCGTTGCGGGAGATTTTGGCCAACCTGCGAGCCACCTACTGCGGCAAGCTGGCCTGCGAATTCATGCACATCCAGGCGCTGGAGCAGCGGCAATGGCTGACCGGCCACATGGAGCCCAACCGCAACGCCTGGCCGCTGGCGCCGGAGCTCAAGCAGCGGATTTTGCGGCAGCTGACCCAGGCGGAGCAGTTCGAGCGGCTGCTGCACACGCGCTACGTCGGCCATAAGCGCTTTTCGCTGGAGGGCGGCGAATCGCTGATTCCGGCGCTGCATCGCCTCTGCGAACTGGCGCTGGAAGCGGGCATGCGCGAAGCCATGGTGGGCATGTCCCACCGCGGCCGGCTGAACGTGCTGACCAACATCGTCGGGAAGGGCATGAACGCGGTCTTTTCCAAATTCGAGGACGCCGATCCCGACAGCGTCGAGGGCAGCGGCGACGTCAAATATCACATCGGCGCGGAGGGCTGGTTCCGCGGCCCGGACGGCAGGCCGCTGGAGGTCAGCGTCAGCCCCAATCCCAGCCATCTGGAGGCGGTGGACCCGGTGCTGGAAGGGCAGGCGCGGGCGCGGCAGGAGGCGCTGCAAGACACGCCCAAGGGCCGGCGGGTGCTGCCCATTCTGATCCACGGCGACGCCGCCTTCGCTGGCCAGGGCGTGGTGGCGGAGACGCTGAATCTGTCGCAGCTGGAAGGCTACCGCACCGGCGGCACGGTGCATATCGTGGTGAATAACCGCATCGGTTTCACCACCGCGCCCACGGACGCCCGCTCCACGCTGTACTCGACCGACGTGGCGCGGATGGTGCAGGCGCCGATTTGGCACGTCAACGGCGATGACCCGGAGGCGGTGGTGCGGGCCATCGAACTGGCCTTCGCCTTCCGCCAGGAGTTCCACCGCGACGTCGTGGTGGATTTGGTCTGTTATCGCCGCCATGGGCACAACGAAGGCGACGACCCCAGCCTGACGCAGCCGGTTTTGTACCGCAATATTGACCACCATCCGCCGGTGCGGCAAATCTACGCCGAGCACCTGGCGGCCGAAGGCTTGGTGACGGCGGCACAGGCGGAGGAGTTGGTTGCCGAAGTCCGGCGCCAGTTCACCGAAAGCCCCGCCAACGGCCATGAGCACGAGGACCACGCCCCGGCGGCGCCGCTGGCAGCGGCCGACCTGCCCACCGCGGCGGCGGAGGCCGACCTGGCGGCGGTGGGCGAGGCGCTGGCGCAGCTGCCCGCCGGCTTCCACATGCATCCCAAGCTGGAAAAATGGGCGGGCCGGCGGGTGGAAGCCGTGCGCGAGCGCGGCGCGGTGGACTGGTCGCTGGCCGAGGCGCTGGCCTTCGGCACGCTGCTGCGCGCCGGCGTGGGGGTGCGGCTGACCGGGCAGGACACCGCCCGCGGCACCTTCAGCCAGCGGCATTCGGTGCTGTTCGATTACCAGAGCGGCGGCGCCTACATTCCCTTGCAGCATGTGCCGGGAGCGCAGGCGCCGTTCGCCGTGCATGACAGCCTGCTGTCGGAGGAAGCGGCCCTGGGCTTCGAGTTCGGCTACGCGCTGAAGTCGCCGCAGGCGCTGGTGCTGTGGGAGGCGCAGTTCGGCGACTTCGCCAACGGCGCCCAGGTGGTGATGGACCAGTTTGTCAGCGTCTCCGCCGCCAAATGGGGCCAGCCCAGCGGCCTGGTGCTGCTGCTGCCGCACGGCTACGAGGGCCAGGGACCGGAACACTCCAGCGCCCGCGTCGAGCGGTTTTTGCAACTGGCGGCGGAAGACAATTTGATCATCGCCAACTGCACCACGGCGGCGCAGTACTTCCACCTGCTGCGGCGGCAGGCGCTGGCGGCGCGGCAGGCGCCCGCGGCGCGGCGGCCGCTGGTGGTTTTCACGCCCAAAAGCCTGCTGCGCCACCCGGATGCAGCCTCGCCTTTCGCCGCATTCACCCAGGGAGCCTTCCATCCGGTGCTGGGCGATCCAGCGGCGGCGGCGGCGCGGCGCGTGGTGTTTTGCTCCGGCAAAATCTATTACGACCTGGTGAAGGCGCGCGCCGAACTGGGCGCTGATGACCGCATCGCCATCGTGCGCGTCGAGCGGCTGTATCCCCTGCCGGCGGCCGAACTGCGGGCCGAGCTGGAAGGGCACGCGGCGGCGGCGGAATGGGCATGGGCGCAGGAAGAGCCGGCGAACATGGGCCCGTGGCGCTACATGCAGGCGCAACTCGGCGCGCTGCTGGGCCGGGAGCGTCTGCTGGCCTATGCCGGCCGCGACGCGGCCGCCAGCCCCGCCACCGGTTCGCTGCGCCGCCACCAAAAAGAACAGGCGGCGTTGGTGGCTGCAGCGCTGGGCGGCGGACGCTAATCCGGCCCTCGCCCCGCGGCCGGCGGCGGCTAGGCTTCCACATCGGCCGGACGGCCGCTGCCGAAAAAGCGGTAATACAAGCCGATATTGATGAGCACCACGGCGGCGTAGCCGATGAACGGCAAGGCGAAGTCCGCCGCGCCGAAGCTGAGCCCGGTGATGCTGACCGCGCCGGCCGAGGCGCTGAGCCGGGTCACCTGATTGATCCCCAGCGCCCGACCGCGCTCCTCGGGCGTCACCAGTTCGGTGATGGCGGTTTGCTGCGCCGGAACCGCCGCCACCCGCAGCGCCGGGGTCAGCACATACACCGCCAAGGCCGCCGCCAGCCAGTGCCAAAACGGCAGCAGCAGGATGAGCGCCGCGCCGATGCCGCGGGTCACGGCGATGGCGCGGACGAAACCCCAGCGCCGCTCCAGCATCGGCGCCGCGAACAGCGCGAAGGCACCCAGGATGCCGCCGATAAAGGCATAGACCGCCATCTGCGATTTGGGCAGGTGGTAGACGATCACGAAGAAGGGGATCAGAAACGGAACCACCAAGCCCTGGGAAAAGCCGTTCAGCGTGCCGGTGATGGAAAACTGGCTGACCACCTTCAAGCTGGGCATGCGGCGGATATTGCCGCGGGTTTCCTCCACTTGCAGCGGCCACAAGCAAAGCAATCCCACCAGGGAAATTCCCGCGGCGACCGCAAACGCGGTGCGGACGTCGAACGCTCCGGCCCAGAGCGAGCCGCCGGCGGCGATCATGCCGCTGAGAAAGGCGAACAGCGAGAAAAAGAACGTGCGCTGGTCGGGACGGGTGAGCACGGCGATGACCGCGCTTTGGATCGGCTGGGCCGCGCCGCCGACGCCGCCGCCAGCCAGCGAACCGGTAGCTGAGTAACCGCCGACCATCGCCGCCACGAACAGGCCGCCCAAAGTGGGAAATAGATAGACCAGTGCGGCGCTGAGCGGCAGCGTGGCGCCGACCAGCACCAAAGTCCGCTTCTTGCCCCAAAGATCGGTCAGAAACCCGACCGCCAGGCCCAGGCCCGCCGTGGCCAAGGCGGCGGCGGTATAGATGAAGCCCAGTTCCACCGCCGTATACCGGTGCAACACCAGATAGGGGAAGGCGACGGAGATTAGCCCCGCCGACAAGGCGCGGCTGAACCGGAAAAAGCCCAGCCACCATAAGCCAGCCGTGCTTGCGGCTGGCGGCGCCGCGAGGCGTGGGGGCCGGTCGGTTGGCGGCATCTATTTAAGACTACCAGCCTGCCGCCGTCCGTCGCCGTCCGCGCCCCCATTTCGGCGATTTACCTCGCCCGCAGGATGTCGTTGTCCAAAAAATCACTGACGCCCGGCTCCCGCGCCAAATGCGGATAGCGCGGGCCGCCGAAATAGTGGACGTGCGCGGTGTGATAGTAATCGTCATTCAAATAGAGCAGCGTCATCGGCCGCCGCCGGGCGGTGGCTCGGAGGGCGTTGGAAAAGTCTTGGGGCGTGAACTTCTTGCCATTGACGCCCACCACCTGCATGCCGGAGGTGATGCCGGCGCGGAAAGCCGGGCTGCCGACGATGGAATCGTAGACCTGGCCGTTATCGCCCAACTCCAAACCGAGGGAGTAGGCGGCGTTGACGCCGCCGCGGAAGCCCCGGCTGGCGGCCACCGGCTGCGCGGTGTAGACGGTTTCCCAGCCTGCCGCCTCGACCCCCTGGACCGGCGCCCGCGGCGACAGCGAATCCAGCCGGCGGTGGAAAAACGCCGCCCAGTCGTACGGCGCCACATGATTCAACGCGGCGACCAACTGCTGGAAGGTATAGGTCTTCAACTGCGGCCCGCGGTTCGGCCCGCCGTAGAAATAGTGGCAGAAATCGTCAATGTCCTTGCGGCCGCCGGTGACGCGGTGAATGATGGTGTCCACCTCCAGCCACAGCAAATCGCCTTCCTCGTAATAGTCCACGCCCCGCCGCCAGTTCAGCCAGCCGGGAGCGAAGCCGCTTTCGCCGGGCTCCGCCGCCGCCGTATCCAGCAACGGCCGCCAGGTGCGCCCGGGGCGGCCGGGCCCCAGCTCCGCGGAGATGTCGGCGATCCACTGGTGATACTCCGCTTGCGTCCACAAGCCGCTGCGCGTGGCCAGCACATTGCCCAGAAAGTCCGTCAGGCCCTCGTAGACCCATAGCAGGTTGGTCTCCTGCGGCGCCTCATAGTAGGGCGGCGCCAGGTCCTGCGGCCGGCGGAACTTGCCGTTCCAGCTATGCACGTATTCATGCGGCAGCAGCCCGCCCAGCGCATAGGCGGCATGCGGTCCTTCCAGCGTGTCCTCCGGCAGCCGGCTGTCGTCCGACTCATGGTGCTCCAAGCCGAAATGGGCGACGTGATTGCTGACTGTGAACAGGAAATGGTAATCGCGGTAATGGCGCGCGCCGAACAGCTTGCCCGCCTGGTAGACCAGATTGGTCAGGTCCTTTTGCAGCGCCGGCTGCAATTGCACCGCCGCCCAACTGTCGCCGACGATGTCAATCTCATGGTGAATCGGCTCGCCCGGCGGGGTGATGTTGTAGGCGCGGTAATATTGCCCGGCGATCACCGGTGAATCCACCAGCCGGTTCAGCGCCACGGGTTTGAAGATGATGGTTGCGCCGCGCCGCGTCAACTGCGGCAGCGCGGTGCCGTGCTTCCAGCCCCGCGGCAGGATCAGCCGCGGATGGAAGATGATCTGCTGCGCCGGCGTGCCCGCGGGATAGAGCAGATTCTGGTTCCAGCTGACGATGATCAGTTTGTCGGTGGCGGAAGCGCCCTCGGAATACGGCCCGCCGCCGGGCTCCAAATAATCGAAATGCGCGTGCAGAACATGCACGCCGGCGGGAATGGTGAGATGGAAGGTGAACACGTCCAGCAGGTCGCGCCGCCAGGGAATGCGCTTGCCGGTGCCTGTGAACTTCAGCCCGGTGAGATTGACGATCGGCCCGTCGGGGGCGTGCTCGCCGGGTATCCATTTCGGGTAATACAGTGTCAGCGGTCCCGGTCGCACCGGAATCGCTTCATCGCTTTTGACGATCTTGATCGGCGCCTGGCGCGCATCCACGGTCAAGGCGATCGGGCTGTTTTGCGCCCACGCCGCGCCCGCCAGCAGAGCGGCGGCGGTTACGGCCAAGAGCCAACGGGGAGCGCGCGAACCGGCGGAGGGAGAACCTGCGAAGGACATGGCGGAACCGTCCTGGTCGAAATCGAATGATCTGAACCGAATCAACGAAACCGGGCTGGAGTTTACCACGACGCCGCGCCGGCGGGAACCGGCGGCCGGTCCCGCGGCTGCTGCCGATCCGGGAGCGCCGGCATCCTGCCGGCATGCTCGCCCCGGCCGGCAGCCCGCCCACGGCCGGCGTGCTCGCCCCCGCCCTGCCCGCCGCCCCTTGTGGGGTAGGGCTCCTGCCCTGCGTAGCGTCGCCCTCCGGGCGGCGGCAAAATACGGCCGGACGCGGTCCGCGATCTTCCGGCGCGCGGGCGCTGGCCCTAAGGGCGAACGCGGGCTAGCGCCCGCCGCCGCACAGGCTGAACCAAACCCCACGCGCGGCGGCTAGACGCGCGAGCTTCTGGCCAGCGGCATGTGACGCCGGCGCTCACCGGTGGCGTCAAAGATGGCGTTAGCGAGCGCCGGGGCGACGCCCACCAGCGGGATCTCCCCCGCCCCCGCGGGCGGCAGATCCGGGCGGTTCACCAGCACGGCTTCGATGACCGGCAAGCCGGAAAAGCGCGGTACCGGATAGCGGCTGAAACGGTCGGTGTGAACCTTCCCAGCCGCGAATTCGACCTCTTCGAATAGCGCCCCGCCCAAGCCCATGATCGCCGCGCCGGTGATTTGATTGCGCAAATTGTCGGGGTCAATAATGGCGCCGCTCTCCCAGGCGGTCACCAAGCGCCGCACCTCGACATGGCCGCCATTCATGACGATTTCGGCGCAGGTGGCCACGCGGCCGCCTTTCTCCGTGCCGCCGCCGAAGCCGAAGCCCTGCCCCGGCCGCGTCTTTTTGCCAGGCCAGCCGAATGCCCGCGCCGCCGCGTGGTAAACGGCGCGCAGGCGCTCGTCGCTTAGGTTCTTCAGCCGGAACTCAATCGGATCCATCCCTACCGCATGGGCCAGCTCATCCATCTGTGACTCCCGGGCGAAATGGTTGGCCGTCGCCGCCAGCGCGCGATAGGAGCCTTGGCGCAGCGGATGCTCGCACGGATGGAAGGCGATGATCTGGTTTTCGACGTCGTACGGCGTGCCAATCGCCGCTCCGCCGGAGTTGTAGTTGTGAAACTCCCATGCGGTGAGGCGGCCGTCGGCGGCGGCGCCGCAGCGGACGTCAATGACGCCGGCGGGGCGGAAATAGGCCCAGGTGAACTCCTCCTCCCGGCTCCATTGCAGGCGCACCGGCTTGCCCGCGCCGCGCGCCAGCCGGGCCGCCTCCAGCGCCGCCTCCGGCGTGTGCTTGCCGCCAAAGGCGTCGCCCGTATCGGGCACCAGCACCCGCGCTTTGGCGCGCGGCAGGTGAAACGCTTCGGCCAGGGCGTCGCGGGTGGCGAAGGGCCGCTGCGTGCCGGTCCAAACGGTGACCCCGCCGTCGCGCCATTCCGCCAGCGCGGCGCGCGTTTCCATCGGCGCGTGCTGGATGTAGGCGATGGTGTAGGTGGCGCTTTGCCGGTGCGCGGCGGCGCGCAGCCCGGCGGCCATTGAGCCGCGCAGCTGAAGAGCCCGGGCCTCCGGCGTCTGGGCGTGGTCGCGCAGATACGCAAACAAGTCGGCATTGGAGGGCTGCGCCGGCGCCGGCGACCAGGATGCCTTCACCGCCCGCGCGGCCCGCTCCGCGGCCTCCAGCGTGGGCGCCGTGACGCCGAGAAATTCGCCATCCCGCACCACCGTCACTCCCGGCAGCTGCCGCGCGGCGCCGGCGTCCACATGTTCCAGCCGGCAGCCAAACGCGGGCGGTCGGATGACCTTCCCATACTGCGCGCCCGGCAGGGTATGGTCCGAAGGATAGCGGAACTCGCCGGTGACCACCGCGCGGCCGTTGGCCTTGGGCACGCTGCGCCCGGCGATGGTCCAATCCGCGGCGGGCGTCAGGCCGCCCTGGCGGAAATAGGTCGCCGCCGCCAGTTCCCGGTTCCGCGCCAGCGCGCCATAGCTCAGCCGCCGCCCGCTCCCAGGGTCCACGACCTCACCCGCCTCGGCGCGCAAATGCCGCGCCGCCGCCGCCGGCAGGCCCCAGTGCTGCGCCGCCAGTTGCAGCAAAAGCTGCCGCGCCGCCGCCGCCACGTGCCGCAGCCGCTGCCCCATGATCGGCGTGGTGCGGCTACCGAAGGTGCCCATGTCGAACGGCGTGCGCGCCGTGTCGCCCATGACCATGCTCACCCGCGCCAACGGAACGGCCAGTTCCTGCGCCACTTCCTGCGCCAGCGACGTGCGCACCCCCTGGCCCACCTCCACCTTGCCGGTGAACACCGTCACCGCGCCGCTGGGCGCGATATGCAACCAGGCGCCGATATTTTCCGGCAGCGCCTCTTCGGCGGCGAACCCCGATTCGCCTGGCGCCCCGCCGCGCCGCTGCCCATCTCCCGGCGCCGGCGCCTCCTGGGCCGCCGCCGTCTGGCTGAGCACGCCGAACACGACGATGCCGGCGCCGGTGACGCGGAAAAAGTCCCGCCGGCCGACGCCGAAATGATGGGCCGGGCCTTCCGTCATTTCATAGCGTTCCGGCTCGATCTCCGCGCGCGCATCGGCGGCCGCCGCCTCATCGTGCGGATTCAGCAGTTCGCCCCATTGGCTCATGCCGCGCCTCCCTGCACCCCACCCCGCGCTGCCCGCTGAATCGCCGCGACCACGCGGGGATAGGTGCCGCAGCGGCAGATGTTTCCGTTCATGGCGGTCACGATCTCCGCTTCCGTGGGATGCGGATTGCGCCGCAGCAAGGCGTGCGCCGCCACGACCATGCCCGCGGTGCAGAAGCCGCACTGCCATGCGCCTTCATCCAAAAACGCCTGCTGAATCGGGTCCAGCCTACCGTCCGCCGCCGCCAAGCCTTGGATGGTGACGATCTTGTGGCCTTGCGCCCCGGCGGCGGGCACCTGGCAGGAGCGCAGCAGCTCGCCATCCATCAGCACCGAGCACGCGCCGCATTCGCCTTCGCCGCAGCCGTACTTGGTTCCGGTCAGGCCCAACTGCTCGCGCAGCACGTTCAGCAGCAACGCCTCGGGATCGGCATCCACCGCGTGCTCCCGGCCGTTGACATGCAGCACCAATCGCATCGCCGCCTCCGCTGCCGTCATTATCCACCCATTAGCGGGCGCGGGCCCCAGCGCGGCTGCGCCGCGGGCCCCGCTGGGCGCGCAAACAAAAAGCGGCGGCGGAATCGCTTCCGCCGCCGCTTGAACTCGCCGGCGCCAGCGCGCCGGACCGGCATTTGCCTAGAGCACGCTGACGTTTTCGGCCAGCAGGCCTTTGGGGCCCTGCTTCACCTCGAACTCCACGGCCTGCCCCTCGACCAAAGAGCGGTATCCGCTGCTCTGAATCGCGCTGAAATGCACGAACACATCTTCGCCGCTCATGCGGGTGATGAATCCGTAGCCCTTGGCATTGTTAAACCACTTGACGGTTCCTTGTTCCTTCACGAATGCAAAACCTCTGTTGCTGAAGATTCGGTTTGAAGCAGGACTGGCTTCCGGGCCCCCACTGCGGCCCATTTAGACCGGGGCGTAGCGGAAAATCCGGCGAAGCGGCGAGTTCAAACTCGGCACGAGAATAGCACGAAAGTTCCATTCCGGAACTTTTCTTTGGATTCTTTTACGTTTTCTTTCGACTCTAGCCGCCCAACGGCACGTGCTGCAGTCGCCCGGTGACAATGGCATTGGCAATTTCATCCATCACCTGTTTAATCTCCGCGCCGGGCATATCGTCGTCATTCACGATGATGGAAAACGCTCGCCGCGTTCCCCGCAGCGTGGTTGCGTATCCGCTTAGCGCATAGACGTGCTCGACGAAGCCGGTCTTGGCCCAAATGTGTCCAGCCGCGGGCGTGCCATGGAAGCGGTCATGCAGGTCGCCGTCCACCGCGGCGATCGGCAGCAAATTGCGGAAATCGCCGGCCAGCGGCTGCTCGCTCATGTAGGTGAGCAAACGCACGACGGCGGCCGGCTGCACCAGCGTGTCCCGCGCCAGCCCGGAACCATCGTAGAATTCCGTCGCATGCGGCCATAGCCCGACCTGCTGGTACAAAAAGGCGTTGCGTACTTGCAGGCCCGCCGCCAGTGAACCTTCGCCCAGCTTCAGCTTGCCCAGCAGGCGAAGCAACATTTCCGCGTGCTGGTTTTGGCTGACCTTGGCGGTCAGTTGCAGATCGTCCAGCAGCGGCAGCGACGTGTAGGTCGCGAGCGTATACGGCGCCGGCGGAAAGTCCGTCTTTGGCGTTTCCTCGCCCATGCGCCAGGGCGCATGCCGCGCCACTGCCCGGCCATAGACGGCAATGCCCCGCGCCTCCAGCGCTTGCTTCAGCAGCCGCGCCGCGAATCGCGCCGGGCGCTGCACGGCCAGCGATTCCCAATCGCCACGGTCGCCCATGCCGATCGAGCCCCACAGGATCAAATGGTTGGAATCCGGCGGGCGAATGATATTGATCTGGCGCGGCGAACCCGCCGGGCCCGTGCGAATGCGGTTGGTGACGGTGTAAATGCCCGTCCACGGCGTCAGCGTAATCTCCGCCGGAGCCCCGACCTCGCCTCCGGGCAATACATGCAGGAAGATGCGGTTGTCGTTGACGCACAGCGCCGAGATCGCCGCGCCGTAGCCCCACAGCAAGTCGTCCTGCGCCCAGCCGGGAGCATAGCGGGTGCGGGAAAAATACGAGTCGTCGCCGATGATGTTGCCGGTGACGGCGGCCACGCCCCGCGCCTTGATCTGATCCGCCAAATCCTCGATCGCCTTGGTCGGGTCCTGCGCCAGGACCGCGGGCTTGTCGCTGTCCGGGTAGTGGTACGGCAAGGGCCGCCCCGACAGGTTGGGGTCGCCCTTGCCCACCAGCACCAAATCGCCGCTGACCACCCCGTGCGCATCGGGTAGCGCCGTCGCCTGGACCGGAGTGTGGAAGCGGTAATCAGGGCCGATGAGCTGCATCGCCGCGGCCAGCGTGAAGAGCTTGGTGTTCGAGGCCGGCGTCAGCAGCGCATGGCCGTTATAGCTGAATAACGGGCGGTGATGGGTCAACGAGTAGACGTACACCCCCCAACGGGCGCGGCGTTGCGTGGGCGTATGCAACAGTCGGCGCACCGCCGCGGCCCAGCGAGGCGGTCGGGGCCGGGGTGGCGCCGCCATTAGCGGCAGTGCCGCCGCCAGTAGGCAAACCGGGGCGGCGCGGCGCAGGGTGGCGGAAATGGTGCGTAGGGCGAATGCCTGATCCAAGGGCCGGGAGCGAAAGGGCATTCTGGAATTCTAGGCTAGGCGTCTCCGCAATGCGCATTACCATTCTCACCATCGTTGCACTTGGCGCCACCGCTATCGCCCTGATCTCGCGGCGTTTACGCCATTGCCATCACCGCTTTGGCGCGCCCGTCAGCGGCTATGTTCGGTGCATGCGCTGCACCCGCCGGTTCCGGATTGAGACGGATCCCAGCGGCGAATGGCATATCGCCCGGCAACCCGAACACGAGCCTGCCTCGTCTACCACCTAAGGTAGGAGCAAAAGTCAAGCAAAAACCCAACCCCCAATATATTGGGGTTGCGGCCTTGCGGCCTTGCCCCTATTCTGGAAGGGAATTTAGCGCCACTGGCCGCTCGAGACACTCAACGGTCCCACAGGGACCAAGTAGCCAGGGCCTTGCAGAGCTGAGCCGCCGGACACCGGTGTAACCAGCTCGCTTCGAAGCCCCTGCCCCTTTGGGCAGTCTGCCGTGACGGTTTTGGGCCTGCTCGGACCAATGCACCCGAGCTCATCGGGCCGCGCCGCACAGACAGCATGAGGCTTCATCACCCCGGTTCACCCTTAGGAGGCTGCAATGAGACGAACGCTGAGCATCTTGGCCCTGGGCGGAATCTGCGCCCTGGCGCCGGCGATGCACTCCCGCTCGGCCCCGGTTCCAGCCCCCCCTCCGCCTCCCTACCAGATCGGCTTGGCCTCCTGGTATGGCCCGGGCTTTCAGGGGCAAATCACCACCAGCGGCACGCCGTTCAACATGATGGCGCTCACCGCCGCCCATCGCCAGCTGCCGCTGGGCACCCGCGTGGTGGTCACCAATTTGTGCAATGGCCGTTCCGTGGTCGTGCTGATCAACGACCGGGGACCCGTGCCCAAAAGCCGCATCATTGATTTGAGTTACGAAGCGGCCCACGTTTTGCAATTCAATGAAGCCGGCCTGGCGCCGGTGAGTATCCGCATCCTGCCGCCCAGCGCCAAGGTGGATCAACAAGCCTTGGTCGAGCCGCCCTTGCAGCCGGACGCCCCGCACCCCTCGGATTACGCCTATCTCCGCCCACCTGCTAGCCTAGGGGAGTGAACGCTTCTCCCGTCTCCCGCGGTTCCGCCGGGCCGCGCTTCGGCAAGGACCGCCTGATCCTCGCCCTCGACGTGCCCACGCGGGCCGCGGCCTTGGCGTTAGTTGCCCAAGTCGGCGGCGAAGTGGGCCGGGTGAAGGTGGGGCTGGAGCTGTTCACCGCCGAGGGCCCCGGCTTGGTGCGGGAACTGCGCGCCGCCGGGGTTGAGGTCTTCCTCGACCTCAAGCTGCACGACATCCCCAACACCGTCGCCGGCGCCGTGCGCTCCGCCGCCGGCCTTGGCGTGCGGATGCTGACCCTCCATGCCGCCGGCGGGGAGGCCATGCTGCGCGCCGCCGTCGCGGCCCGGGATACCGCCCAGGCGGACCGCTCCGCGCCGCTGCACCTGCTCGGCATCACCGTCCTCACCAGCCTCGACGCCGCCGCCATGGCGCAGTTGAACATGCCGGGGCCGGTGGAAGCGCGCGTGGTGGCCTGGGCGCAACTCTGCCGCCGCGCGGGCATGGATGGGGTGGTGTGTTCGGCATGGGAAGCCGCGGCGGTGCGTGCCGCCTGCGGTCCGGAATTCCGGATCGTCACGCCCGGCATCCGTGCCGCCGGCGCCGCCGCCCAGGATCAAGCCCGCGCCGCCACCGCCGC
>DAHVCP010000026.1 GCA_027314025.1 Acidobacteriota bacterium | reverse complement strand
AACCCTTGGAACCTTCTACAGCTCCAGGATGCGATGAGCCGACATCGAGGTGCCAAACCGGAGCGTCGATATGAACTCTTGGCTCCGATCAGCCTGTTATCCCCGGCGTACCTTTTATCCGTTGAGCGATGGCCCTTCCATGTGGAACCACCGGATCACTAAGGCCTGCTTTCGCACCTGCTCGACTTGTAGGTCTCGCAGTCAACCTGGCTTATGCCTTTACGCTCGTCGGCTGATTTCCAAACAGCCTGAGCCAAGCATCGCGCGCCTCCGTTACAATTTAGGAGGCGACCGCCCCAGTCAAACTGCCCGCCTAACAGGGTCCCTCCCCCGGATGACGGGGGTAGGTGAGAGCCACGGAACGATCAGGGTAGTATTTCACTGGCGGCTCCCCCCAAGCCAAAACCCAGGGTTCCAAGCCTCCTACCTATGCTACGCAGACCGTTCTATAGCTCACTGTTAAGGTACAGTAAAGGTGCACGGGGTCTTTCCGTCTAGATGCGGGCAACCGGCATCTTCACCGGAACTACAAGTTCGCCGAGCCACTCGTTAAGACAGTCATCAGATCGTTACGCCATTCGTGCAGGTCGGAACTTACCCGACAAGGAATTTCGCTACCTTAGGACCGTTATAGTTACGGCCGCCGTTCACTGGGGCTTCAGTTCGGAGCTGCCCCCGCCTTGCGGCGAGATGACCCCTCCCTTTAACCTTCCAGCACCGGGCAGGCGTCAGCCCCTATACGTCGTATTCGACTTTGCAGAGACCTGTGTTTTTGTTAAACAGTCGCCTGATGCAATTCACTGCGGCCCCCTCGGGCTATGAACCCTAGCGGGGCGTCCCTTCTCCCGAAGTTACGGGACGAATTTGCCGAGTTCCTGAACGAGTGTTCTCTCGAGCGCCTGTGGATACTCTCCTCGTCTACCTGTGTCGGTTTGAGGTACGGTTTGCGGCAGCTCTCCTTAGCGGCTTTTCTTGGCGGCGTGGCCTCACGGACTTTGTGGGCGTATGCCCTGGTCCGCGCCCTCACGGTTTGGGATGCCCGGCCGGATTTGCCTAGCCGGACCCGCTTGCGGCGCATCAACGGCACATCCATCCGCCGTCTCCGCCAGCCTTCCGCGTCCCCGCATCGTAATAACGAGCTGCTGCAAGTTCGGGAATATTGACCCGATGTCCATCGGCTACGCCTTTCGGCCTCGCCTTAGGGACCGACTAACCCTGAGCGGATTAACCTTCCTCAGGAAACCTTAGACTTTCGGCGACCATGGTTCTCACATGGTTTATCGCTACTTATGCCGGCAGGGTCTCTTCCCAGCCGCAGTAGCCGTCCTTACGGTCGGCCTTCCAGGCTGAGAACGCTCTCCTACCAAGCGGCGCGCTTGCGCGCACCGCATCCGCTGCTTCGGCGGCCAGCTTGAGCCCCGTTGAATTGTCGGCACCGGACCTCTTGACCAGTGAGCTGTTACGCTTTCTTTAAGGGATGGCTGCTTCTAAGCCAACCTCCTGGCTGTCTAGGAGTTCCGACTTCCTTTCCCACTTAGCTGGCGCTTGGGGGCCTTAGCAGGCGATCTGGGCTGTTTCCCTCTCGACGACGAAGCTTAGCCCCCGCCGTCTGACTCCTGCGCATGCGTCAACGGTATTCAGAGTTTCGTTGGATTCGGTAACGCGGAAACGCCCCTAGTCCATCGAGTACTTTACCCCCGCTGCGATTCACGCAAGGCTAGCCCTAAAGCTATTTCGGAGAGAACGAGCAATTACGGAATTTGATTAGCCTTTCACCCCTACCCTCAGCTCATCCAAGCTGTTTTCAACCAACACTGGTTCGGACCTCCGGGTGGTGTTACCCACCTTTCATCCTGGCCAAGGGTAGATCATCCCGCTTCGCGTCTATTCCCACGAACTGTCGCCCGATTAGGACTCGCTTTCGCTGCGGCTCGCTGAGCGCTTAACCTCGCTCGTGAGAATAACTAGCCGGCTCATTATGCAATAGGCACGCGGTCAGGCCGGAGGCGCCTTGCGGCGTTCCATGGCCCTTCCACCGTTTGTAGGCGTACGGTTTCAGGTACTATTTCACTCCCCTCGCAGGGGTGCTTTTCACCTTTCCCTCACGGTACTGGTTCACTATCGGTCGCCAACGAGTATTTAGCCTTGGGAGATGGTCCTCCCGGATTCCCACAGGATTTCTCGTGTCCCGCGGTACTCAGGAACCCGCTTCGAGTCCGGTCCGCTTTCGCCTACGCGGCTATCACGCGCTACGGCCCCGCTTTCCAGCGGGTTCGGCTAGCGGCCGGATTGGTAACTCTACTGTTGCGGGCCCTACAACCTCCCGCGCCCCGCAAGCGGGGCCCGGGATTTGGGCTGTTCCGATTTCGCTCGCCACTACTCTCGGAATCGAGGTTTCTTTTTTTTCCTCCGGGTACTGAGATGGTTCACTTCCCCGGGTTCGCTCGCACCCGCCTATGGATTCAGCGGGCCGTCGCCGAGGTTCGCTCGGCGGGGTTTCCCCATTCGGAAATCTCCGGATCAAAGCCTGTTTGCGGCTCCCCGAAGCTTATCGCAGCTAACCACGTCCTTCATCGCCTGTTGGCGCCAAGGCATCCACCATACGCCCTTAGTAGCTTGACCACAAATTCACCCGGGGCCTCATCGGTTCCGGGGATTTGGATCCTTCATCCATTCGCGCTTTCCTTCCGGCGGTTTTCGGCCGGAAGGGAACTTGGTTTTGCCCAATCACTTGCAATCATTCGGTTGTCAAACAGCGATGCGCCGCGCCCTGGGGCGCGAGCGGTCCCGCCGAGGGCGGGACGAATCCGGTGGGTGGCGGCGAAGCGCGGGTGGTGGGCCTGGGTAGAATCGAACTACCGACCTCACCCTTATCAGGGGTGCGCTCTAGCCATCTGAGCTACAGGCCCGCGGGCGCGGGCGGGTGGAGCGGAGATCCCGGCGCCAAACTGGTGGAGCTGATCGGGATCGAACCGACGGCCTCCTGAATGCAAATCAGGCGCTCTCCCAACTGAGCTACAGCCCCGCGGGCGGCCACAAAAGGATTCGAGGATGGAGGAACACGCCGCTCCGCCGAGGGCGGAGGGGTGAAAGTAAGCCATGGTCCGGGCCCAGAGAGGCCGGGACGGTGTGGACGCGAACGTTCTCCGCCGAGGCGGAGATCGCGCCACGTTCTCTCTTAGAAAGGAGGTGATCCAGCCGCAGGTTCTCCTACGGCTACCTTGTTACGACTTCACCCCAATCATGAACCATACCTTGGACGGCTGCCTCCTTGCGGTTGGCGCGCCGGCTTCTAGTACAGCCCACTTTCGTGATGTGACGGGCGGTGTGTACAAGGCCCGGGAACGTATTCACCGCGGCGTGCTGATCCGCGATTACTAGCGATTCCAGCTTCATGCAGTCGAGTTGCAGACTGCAATCCGAACTGAGGACGCTTTTGTCCGATTAGCTCCCCCTCGCGGGTTGGCGACGGTCTGTAGCGCCCATTGTAGCACGTGTGTAGCCCTGGACATAAAGGCCATGAGGACTTGACGTCATCCCCACCTTCCTCCCCGTTATCCGAGGCGGTTTCCCTAGAGTGCCCGGCATGACCCGATGGCAACTAGGCATAAGGGTTGCGCTCGTTGCGGGACTTAACCCAACATCTCACGACACGAGCTGACGACAGCCATGCAGCACCTCCGCCGGCGTCCCTTGCGGGAAAGGGATGTTTCCACCCCGGTCACCGGCGCTTCGAGCCCAGGTAAGGTTCTTCGCGTTGCGTCGAATTGAACCACATGCTCCACCGCTTGTGCGGGCCCCCGTCAATTCCTTTGAGTTTCAGCCTTGCGACCGTACTCCCCAGGCGGGACGCTTAATGCGTTAGCGACGGCACAAGTGGAATGAACCACTTACACCTAGCGTCCATCGTTTACAGCTAGGACTACCAGGGTATCTAATCCTGTTTGCTCCCCTAGCTTTCGCGTCTCAGCGTCAGTTGCGATCCAGAAAGCCGCCTTCGCCACGGGTGTTCCTCCCGATCTCTACGCATTTCACCGCTACACCGGGAATTCCGCTTTCCCCTCTCGCACTCCAGCCTGGCAGTCGCGGGTGCGTATCCCGGGTTGAGCCCGGGGATTTCACGCCCGCCTTACCAAACCGCCTACACGCGCTTTACGCCCAGTAATTCCGAACAACGCTTGCCCCCTACGTATTACCGCGGCTGCTGGCACGTAGTTAGCCGGGGCTTCTTCCGCCGGTACCGTCTTCTACTCGTCCCGGCCGAAAGGAGTTTACAAGCCGAAGCCCTTCATCCTCCACGCGGCGTTGCTGCGTCAGGGTTTCCCCCATTGCGCAAAATTCCCCACTGCTGCCTCCCGTAGGAGTCTGGACCGTGTTTCAGTTCCAGTGTGTCCGTGCGCCCTCTCAGGCCGGATACCGATCGTAGCCTTGGTGGGCCATGACCCCACCAACTAGCTAATCGGCCGCGGGCCCCTCCTCGAACGCCTTGCGGCTTTCACCCCACGGGCATGCGCCCGCAGGGTTGTATGCGGTATTAGCCACGCTTTCGCGTGGTTATTCCCCGTTCGAGGGTAGATTACCCACGTGTTACTCACCCGTGCGCCGCTCTACTGGCCCCCTTGCGGGGGTTTTCGCGCGCGACTTGCATGTGTTAGGCACGCCGCCAGCGTTGATTCTGAGCCAGGATCAAACTCTCAAAAAGAACTCCCCAGCGGGCGATCGAGCTGCCCGCCGAGTTTAGCTTTTGAGTGGCCGCCCCGGCTGATAACCCGGAATGACTTTACTTCTGGCGTGTTCCATCCAGTTGTCAAACAGCGATCCCCGCGCCCGGAGGCGAAGGGGGCCCCCTGGGGGGCCAACCGGTTTTACCGAAGGCAAAACCGTCCTCGAACTTTAAGCCGCGACCGCTCCGAGATCCCATACCGCGGACCCACGGTCTCGGTTCCTAAGGGGCTTGCAGCGAGCACTGCGGCTGCGCGAAGCCGGGCGTTTGCACCGCCCGGGCACGACAACGGCGCCGAGTAGCGCCAATCGAGCCTCTTGTTACCTTAGCGCGCCTTGGCCAGCCTGTCAACCGATTTTCCGGCCGACACCACCCCTGCGGTTGCCGATCGCCGGAAACCGCGACGTGCGCACCAAGGCTCAAATGATGATAACGGGGCAGGCCTGCTGCGTCAAGGGAAAGGTGCAGCAGGATCGCACTGGGGGTTTGGGTTCCGGACCCGTTGCGGTCCGGGGTGAGGAGGCAGGCCCGCAGGTGGGCGCGGCTAGCGGACGACGGCCGCAGGCGCGCGCAGCAGCAGGCCGAACGATCCGGTATGCGCGAATCCCGCGGCAAAGGCCCGGGCGGCGCGCAGTTTGCGCCCCTGCACCTGGTAGAACCAGCCCAGGTGCTTGCTCATGGACACGATGCCGTCGCAGGCGGCGCGCACAGCCTGGCGATCCCCCGCGCGGCGCAGTGCTTCGGCCTCTTGGGTGAGCATGGCGAGGATCAGGGCGCGGTCCTTTCCCTCGTGCACTCGGTGCGTGGCGTCTGCCTGAACCCGCATGGTGACCAGCGGCGCGTCGAGGTAGCCAAAGCGGAAGCGCTTGGCAAAGCGGAGGAGAAATTCCCAGTCGCTGCCCGAGGGCCAGTCCTCGCGGAACAGTCCGGTCTGGAAGAGGGCGGCCCGGCGCAGCACGAGCGTGGGCGGCTTGATCGGCACCTCTTGCCGCAGGCACAGGTATAGTTCGCGGCGTCAGATGGAAATCCGCGGCTCGCGAGCGAGGGGCCCAGGACCGGCGTGGCGCGGATGAAGGATTCCAGCCGCTGGCCGCCGTCGGTTTTCGCGGTATCAGAAAACACCGCGGCGGCGGCGGGGTAGCGGGAAAGGAAGTCCGCGCAACGCGCCAGCTTGTCCACGCTCCAGAGGTCGTCCGAGTCGAGAATGGCCACCAGGGGCGCGCGGCAGGCGTGGAAGCCGGTATTGTAGGCGGCGCTGCAGCCGCGATTCACCGGATGACGCAGGTACCGGATGCGGCGGTCCCGGAACGACTCGATGATGTGGCGCGACTAGTCGCTGGACGCATCGTCCACCACGATGAGCTCGCAATCAGTGAAGCTCTGGGCGAGTACGCTTTGGATCGCCTCGCCGACAATGTACGCCCGGTTGTATGTGGGCAGCACAACGGAGATGGCCGGGGGGGCGGTCCATGGCGGGGTTCCTTCTCCCGCGCCCAATCGCCCCCGGCCAGTTACCACCCGTGGCAGGAAGATTGGTGATTGCGGCGGGGATGATTCTGTTCCCCCGCGGCCAGTGCATTTGCACTTCCAACGTGGTCACCAAGAATTCTGCTGAGATTACTCACTCACCTCGCGAAGTGAGTCGCAAGATTCCTGCACGTTGGCGAAGAAGCATTCCGGCGTTGGCCGGCGCCCGCGAGGCCGCGCGGCAGGCTGCGGGCCGCCGGCCCTAAGCTGCCGCGGGAGTCGGGCCCGCGGCCCGCGGCCGGGCCTTGCGCGCGCCGCCGCGATTCCCGCTGGCGGGGTTAGCCGGGAGCGCCGCAGTGACTGACCGCAGCGGCTGATGATTGCCTGTAGGGGAAATTGCGGCCACTAACCGGGTAAGCGCCGTAGCGCGCGCTATAGGCGATCCGGGTATCTTGCGAAAAGAATCGGGGACCGGAATGGGCGCGGAGGACCTCGCCTGCGAGGCGCGCTGCATTCCGTCCTAAGCCGGTCGCGCCAGCCGGGGTGGGCGGTGCGCCCGAGGCCGAAAAGGGAGGGGGCAGGGATGCGCAACATTGCTTCGCTGGCCGCTAGGCGTGTTTCGGCGGGCGGTAATTCTGGCACCAAGAGAAACGGCGGCAGGGGAGCGGCACCGCGCCGAGATATGCGGTAGTTGGCGCTACAGAAGAACGGGTAGCGTTGGCGGTGGAGATGCTCAATAGACGTACGGAGAATGCCGGCGCCGGCAAGATGGCCGGCAGGCCAGCCCGCCGGCGCACAGTTTTGGAGGCAGGGTGGGATTGCACAGGTTTTGGTTTCTCGCGGCGATTGTTGGCGCCGCAGTCGTCGCGGCGGGTTGTGGCGGTCAAGCGGGATTGAACGCGACGGCCAAGGCTTCGGCGGGGTTGGAGGTCAGCACCGCCAAGCTACCTGGGGGCGGTGGCCAAGAGCTACAGCGCGGCGCTGGCGGCCAGCGGCGGCCGCGCGCCCTACCAATGGAGCGTGGCTGCCGGCCAACTGCCGGCGGGCGTCAGCTTGAGCAGCAGCGGGGCATTGACCGGCAGCCCGCAGCAAGCCGGAACGTATGCGTTCCAAGCCGCGGTGAAAGACGCAGCGGGGGCGAAGGCGCAACGGACGTTGAGCGTCTCGGTGGCGCAAACGCAGGCATCCCAAACGCCGCCGCCCACGCTGGATACCTATGGCGGCGTCGTGGGTTTGGCGGCGCCGGGCGGCGCGACGGGATATTTCCGGGTAGCCAAGGTCGGCTCGCGTTGGGTGTTCGTGGATCCGCTGGGGAACGAGTTTTGGATGCTGGGCGTCTACGACGTTGACGCCTCGAACGCGCCGGACGGACTGCCGGGAACCTCCTACTACGACCGTGTTTTGGCGAAATATGGCGGCATCGCGGAGTGGGGGGTGCAGGCGGCGCGGCGGCTGAAGGCGTGGGGATTCAACACCGCGGGCGAATATTCATCGGCCTACGTGGGCGCGGTGGACCAGTTCGCCACGCGCAACACGACCGCGCCGATTCCATCCATCGGAATGATCCGTCCGAACTACTATTCGCTGATTGACAGCGGCAATTACGCGCCCGGACCGGTCAAGGATCTGATGAACGGTCTGGACGGCAACTACCACAACTATGCGGGCGATCCTGTCGCCGACATCTACGACCCCAATTACACGGCGTACGTGGATGGCTCAGTGGCGGCGATGTCGCCGCCGGCGGTGGCCAACTCGCCATGGATCATCGGCACCACGGTCGAGGACGCGGACGATCTGTGGGGCTTCGGTCCCGGCCCCGACCAGCCCACCTTGCCGGCCGGGCATGCCACCTCGAACCTGGGATGGATCGTGCTGTGCACGAATTTCCAGCAAATCGCCAACACCAAGTATGGCGAGGCGTACACGGACACGAAGGTATACACGAAATACGCGCTGCAGGCGTTCCTGGAGCAGAAATACAACAACAGCATCGCGGCCCTGGACGCGGCATGGGGAGCGGATTACACGACGTTCGGGGATGCCGGTGGATTCGGCACGGGCACGGGCCTGCTGGATGAAGACGGGCGGGATTCGTGGGTGGGCGACGACGACATCAGCCTCAGCACGGCGACGCCCGCCGTGCGCGCGGATCTCAACGCCTTCATGGCGCAGTACGTGCAGAAATTCTTTCAAATCGTGACGGCGGCGCTGCGGAAATATCAGCCGAACCATCTGATTTTCGGCCCGGCGACGCTGAACGCAAGACGAGGGATCGCCGACGCTGCAGAACCCGCGCCCTGGCTGTGATTGGGGTTGGGCGCGCTGCTGGGGACGCCACCCGCGTCTCGCGCGTATTTTGCCGGAGATTACGCTATGGCCGGTGTCCCCTACCTGTTCCCGCCAGCAGCAGGGCAGGGCCGCAATTGCCCGCTTGCCCGGCTCGGCCCGACCCCCGGCTCACGATGCGAGGCGGGGGCACAGGGGTGCCCGTGTCGCCCGGGGGGGGGGCGGGCCCGGCTGCCGTACAATACGCTCTTGCTTCGTCGCGCAGAGGAGGCGGGATGGACACGCTGCAATGAAAGCGTTTTGGGGACCGCGGCCTGGGGCGGTGGGCGAATGCCGCTTATTGGCCGGTGCGCAAGCTGGCGGCGCTCGACAGGCTGAGAAGGAGCTGCCGAAACTGGATTCAGGTCGCCGCCCTCCGCGCGCATTGTCGACGCAGCGTAGAGGTCAGGTTCCGCTCCGGGCCCACGCTCCGCCTGACGGACCGTTCGCAGTTGCCCGCTGCGCTCAACGGGGAAACGTGGAATCTGGCCCTCCTTGCCGAGTTTTGCCGCCCCCTGACCATCGAGAACGGGGGGCTTAGCTTTCGGTACCGCGGGAGACACATTCGTTTCGAGTCAGGGCGCGTGCGGGAATCTTACATCGTGCTCAAGGAACAGTTCGTTGACGAGCTGTACCGGTGGCTCGACGTCCGCGGATGCGAGGTGCTCGACATCGGCGGGTCGATCGGGGATAGCGCTGTGTATTTTGCGCTGAACGGGGCGCGGCGGGTATTGGTCCTTGAGCCCTACCCAGGCTCGTTTTCTGTGCTGCGCGCAAACGTCGCGGCCAACCAGCTAGGGGACGTGATCACTCCGCTGTGCGCCGGCGGCGGTCGCGATGGAAGCATGACCGTGTCAGCGGACACGGCTTCAATTAGCGCCGAGCTCCGAGAAAGCACCCGCGGGGTGGAAGTGCCGACGTACTCACTTGAGGCGCTGCTCAAGCTGGGGCAGTGGGCTGACGCCGTCGCAAGGATTGACTGCGAGGGCGGCGAGTATCCCCTGCTGCTGGAAGCCCGACGTGGAATTGCGGCGGTTTCGCCGATATTTTATTGAATACCACCACGGCTGCGAGAGCCTATGCAGTAGGCCGCGCAAGGCAGGCTTCAACGTGTGGTACGCCCCAAGGGGAACCGAGCTAGACACCGAGTCCGGGCAGAATCGGGAGCTTGGGCTTATGAGGGCGCTGCGCCGCAACTGAAAACGCCGGGGCTGCGGGGACCTTTAGGTCGGTCGCTCCCTAAGTCACTCCCCGCACAACTGGCGCGACCGCCAACAGGGCCGATGCCAAGCCGACTGAAATGCGCCGAACCGTTGTGCAGCCGCGAGCCATTTAGATTACGGTGCGTGCCTCGCGACCGGGATCAGGGCCAGGAAACGCGGCGGCGCCGCGCGGCCAATCCCAGCGCGCCAAGTCCTGCCGCCAACAGCAGCCAACTCGCCGGCTCCGGAGCCGACACCGGCTGCGCCGCCGGGCTGTACGCGCCATCGGTGACGCTGAAGGTATTCGAGCTAAGATCCGTGCCCGTTTGATACAAGCTGCCCGAATACAGGTTGAAGTTGCCCATGCCATAGGCGTTCGTCTGGCTGAAGCTCACCTGTGTCGGACTGGTAATCGTGCCCGCCCAAGCCGGACGAGCGCTCAACCCCATCGCAAGGGCCAAGAAAGCAGCGAGGGCAACGGCTTGGGTAAAGGGGGGGAAACGTTTGAGCATTGGATCATTGGCTCCCGAGTATTGGGGCTACCCCCTGGTCGGAGGGACAGCTTCGGTAATGCAAGTACAGTACCAAATCGGCAATCGCGATGCGCAATTCATCGGCGCGCTGATAACGAATGAGTTAATAGCGAATGATGCCCCTATTCCCTGGGTGGCGAAACCGCGTGCGGCACCGAAAGAGTGCAAACACTTGCACAAAAGCGCCGCCCCCATGCGCGGACAGCCGCCGCTCCGGCCAGCGCGCCGTTTCCCCGGCGGATCGAATCCGCGCCTTATCGTGGCGCGCCATTTTTCGAATCAAACGGCTCATCCGCAGGCGCGGCGGGGATCATACCGCGGGCGAGGAGGGGGAGAAGATCCGGTCGGCCCCGGCCTCAAAAAACTGGCCGCAACCCTGGCATTCGCGACCATCCCCGACCTGCCTGGCCGCACGGTCGGACCGGTTGTTGTACGCAGCCGGAAATGGACAGAAAATGCCCAGCCCACATCGGGAAATTGTTTTCCGCAGAGGGCACTAGCGTTCCTTAGGAAATCGGCGGTCCGGCGCCACCCCCCCAGGGGCCTCCTCACCAACGTTAGCGTTTGCTAAGACTTGGGAGCAGGCGCGGCGCCCGCGGCAGATTTGGCCCGCCAGGTGCATTCGCAGTAACCGCATGGTTGCGCTGCCCATTTGGAGACCCCAGTTCGCATGGGAACGGCCGGCGGTGGGTGTTTCCGCCTACGCCGCCCGAACCATGGCTGAGCCCGCAAAACACCCTGCGAGCCCATTGCGGGGCAGGGAGATCGCGCTGTGAACGCCATCCGCCACCGGCCGCCCAGCGGGCTGGCCGACTACCGAGACATCGTGCGCCGCCGCTGGCCGTGGGTGGTGCTTCCGGCGCTGCTGATCGCCGGCGGCGGCATCATGGCCATCCGCCACCTGCCCAAGCTCTACCAGTCGGAAACCATGATCCTGGTCGAGGCGCAGAAGGTTCCGACCAGTTTCGTGCAGTCGACCGTCAACGAGAACACCGACGAACTGCTTCAGGAGATCAGCGAGGAGATCCTCAGCCGCACGCACCTGTTGGCGATCATCCACAAATACGGCCTCTACCCCAAGCTCAACGGCGTGCTCACCGAGCGGCAGCTGGCGGCGCGGATGCGCCAGGACATCACCGTCAAGAACATCACCGATCCGAACGACCCCAACCAGACCCGCAACGGCGGCGCCTTCCAGATCGCCTACCAAGGCACCACGCCGCGCCAGGCGCAGGAGGTCACGCAGGATCTCGCCGGCCTGTTCATCACGGAGAATCTGGCCGTGCGCCAGCAGCAGGCGCAGGGCACGGTGCAGTTCATCAATTCGGAGTTGCAGCGCGCGAAGCGCCGCCTGCAGCGCGAGTCGGCGCAGCAAGAGGCGCTCGAGAAGCAGTACATGGGCGCGCTGCCGGAGCAGGAAGCCAGCAACTTGCAGCAGTTGGGCTCCGAGCAGACCGCGCTGGAGGCGGCCGAGCAGCAAGCCGCGCGGGACCAGCAGCAGAAGACCTACTTGCAGTCGCTGTTGGCCGCGCTGCAAAACGCCCCGGCGCTGGCCACCGCCGCGCCCACCTCCCCGCTGGACGCGCAGCTCCAGGCCGACAAGGTGAAGCTGGCCATGGATGAGCAGGTGGACACGCCCGCCAATCCCGATGTCCAGCGGCTGAAGCGTGAGATCGGCGCGCTCAGCAAGGCGCTGGCCGCCGACCCGGCGCCCAAGACCGCCCCCGGTCCGGCGGGCATGTCCGAACAGCAAATCCGCGGCGAGTTGGCGACCCTCGATCAGGACGCGCGCTGGCAGCAGCGGCAGCAGCGGCGCATCTCCGCCAACATCGCCCAGCTGCGGGCCCGCGTGGCCATGGCCCCCGCCGTCCAGGAGCGGCTGGCGGCGGTCGAGCGCAATTACAAGATCGCCACCGACAACTACGAATCGCTGCTCAAGAAGCGCGACGCCGCGCAGATGGCCGCGGCCATGGAGGCGCAGGCCGACGGCGAGGAGTTTCGCGTCGTGGACCCGCCCAGCCTGCCGCAGCGCCCCGATAAGCCGGCCGTCGCCAAGCTCAGCCTGCTGGCCGTGGTCTTCGGCCTGCTGGTCGGCGTGGGCCTGGGCCTGGCGCGGGAGTATGCGGATCCGGTCGTGCGCAACGAGCGCGACGTCGAGTATTACCTGGGGACCCCGGTGCTGGCCCAGGTGCCGCTGGTGCTCGCCGCGCCGGAGCGGCGGCGGCAGCTGCACCGCCAAATGCTGATCGGCGCCCTGGCGCTGGCGCTGGTCGCCGGCGCCGCGATGGTGGCGTATTTGCACGGGGCCACATGGCTGGCCCGGATGGGTTGGTAGCCGCCATGAAACCGGAAATCAACAGCCTGGGCTTGATCCCCGCCAACGGCGACGAGGCGCTGGCGCCGGAACTCCAGCTGGCCCCCGCGCGGCAGCAGGACAAGCTTTTGGCCCTGCCCGCCGCCCCCGGTGCCACCGTTCCCCGCCTCACCGCCTGGGAGCAGCTGCGCGTGCTGCGCACCCGCGTCGTCGAGGCCGCGCGCGACCGCGACCTGCGCCGCTTCCTGGTCACCAGTTCCGTCGTCGGCGAGGGCAAGACGCTGCTCTCCGCCAACCTGGCCCTCAGCCTCAGCCAGCTGGAGGATAAGCGCGTCCTGCTGGTGGACGCCGACCTGCGCCGCCCCAGCCTGCACCACGTCTTCGGCCGCTCCGTCGAGCTCGGCCTGGGCGACCTGCTGGCCGGCGGCCCGCGCTGGTCGCAGGCCGTCATTCCGCTGCATCCCCGCCTGGATTACCTGCCCTGCCGCCCCGCGGCGGAGCAGTCGGTGGAGCTGCTCAACCGCCGCCGCATGAAGGACCTGATGGAGGAAGCCGCCGCCGCCTACGACCTGGTCGTCGTGGATTCCGCGCCGCTTAGCCCCATCGCCGACACCCAGGTCCTGGTGCGCCTGGTGGACGCCGCCATCCTGGTGGTCCGCGCCGGCGTCGCCCCCTATCCGCTGGCGCGGCAGTCGGCGGCGCTGCTGGAACCCAAATTGCTTGGTGTCGTCCTGAACGGCGTCGAGCGCGTCACGCGGCACGACTACGCCTACGGCTACTACGCGCCGCGCTACCAAGAGGACGGCACGCGATGAGTCCTCGCCGCAAGGTTTTGCAGGTCCCGAGTGCAGCGGCGCTGGCGCCGCGCATCGTGGACACCCGCAACGCGCTCGGCGCGATGCGGAGCGAGAAGGTGTACGGGCTGTAAGCGGGCGATCCCGCCGTCCGGCGCGCGGTGTGCGCCGGGCACGGGATCGCTCGCCGGGAGGGGAACGAACGGGCGGGGTTGCGCCACTCGTCGTTCCGTGGCGGCATAAGCCGCCGGTCCCGACAAATTTTGGCGGAGCGCCGCGGTTGGGCGCCACCGCCGCGGTGAGGGTCACTAGGCCGCTGAAGTGACAGGGCGGAGCTATATATGGCGACACAAAACATGGCGATGGCAACCAACCCAGCGTGGGGATCGGATATGGCGGCGGCGCAGTGGTTTGCCGCCTGCACCCGCTCCCGGCACGAAAAAATGGTGGCGGAACAGCTGCGCGGCAAGGGCGTGGAGTTCTTCCTGCCCCTCGGCCACACGGTGCGGCGCTGGCAAAGCCGCATGGCGGAGGTGGACCTCCCCTTGTTCCCCGGCTATGTCTTCGTCCGCATCCCGCTTGAGCAGCGCCTCCAGGTCTTGACCGTGCCCGGCGTAGCGTATCTGGTCGCCTCGGCCGGCCGGCCCCTGCCGGTGCCCGAGGAGCAGCTCCTGACCCTGCGCGATCGCCTGGCCTCTGGCGTTCTCGCCGAACCGCATCCTTATCTCGCCGTCGGCAGCCGCGTGCGCGTGCGCCGCGGCCCCCTGGCGGATCTCGAGGGCGTGCTGCTGCGCAAGCATGGGCAGAGCCGCCTGATCGTCTCCGTGGACATGATTCAGCGCTCCGTCGCCCTGCACGTCGAGGCCTGCGATGTCGAGCCCCTGCCGGCGCCGGCGCCAACGCCCGCGCCGCTCTTCGCGGCGGGCGCCGCGGGAGGCCGCTGAGGCGCGCGGCGCGATGCGGAACCGGTGCCAATGGGCGTGCGTGGGTGTGGTGCTCATGACTATGACTGGATCAGCCAATCTCCGCGCGGATAACCCCGGCGCTTCGCCGCGACCGGCCGTTGCCGCGGCCCCGGCCCATCCGCCCTGCCCCGCGCCCGGAACCCAGCCGGCTCCCTCGGCGCATCCGTCCAAGCCCCATGTCGAGCTGACCTGGCAACCCAGTCACTCGCCAAATTTGATGGGCTACAACGTCTACCGGGCGGAATCGCCCACCGGCGCCAAGCAGCTGCTCAACCCGACGCCCATTCCCGCAACCTGTTATGAAGACCGCGCCGTCCAGCGCGATCACACCTACTACTACGTGGTTCGCGCGGTGGCCGCCGACGGCTCGCTAAGCTCGCCGTCGAATGAAGCCACTGCGCCGATCACGCTGCCCAGCCGCGCCCGCGGCCGCCGGCAGCCTGCTGGAGCAATGAGAGGGGAGTCACATGTCCACCATGGAACAAATGCTGCCGCCAAGCGATAGCCAGTTCTCGGCGCCCGGACGCACCGCAGTGGCCCTGCCGGAATCCGCCTTCGTGCCCATGCTCTGCTTGGAGCGCAAGCGCGCCGAGCGCAGCGGCCGCTCCTTTCTGCTGACCTTGATCGCCCTCGCGGACGAAGGGCTGTACCTCGCGCCCGGGGACTGCGACCAGCTCGGCGCGGCGCTGGCCGCCATCAAGCGGGAAACCGATTTCTGCGGCTGGTATGAAACCGGCCGCCTCTTGGGCCTGGTCTACACCGACATTGACGGCGCCGATCCCGCCGCCCTCCGCACCGCGGTGCGGGAGCGGGTCAAGGCCGCCTGGGGCGGCTGCCTCAACGCGGCGCAGTGGGCCAAGGTCGAGTTCGCCTTCCATTGGTTCCCGGAAACCCCTGGCGCCGAGGCCCTGCCCCCCGAACCCGCCCTCTATCCCGACCTCGAGCCCCGCCGCGCCGGCCGCCGTCTGGCCCGCGCCATGAAGCGCGGCATGGACATCGCCGGCAGCCTCGCCGCCCTGGCCCTGCTCTCGCCCGTCTTTGCCCTGGCCGCGCTTGCCATCAAGTTCACCTCGCCCGGCCCGGTCTTCTACCGCCAGCGCCGCCTGGGCCGCTTCGGCGTCCCCTTCACCCTGCTCAAGTTCCGCTCCATGCACGTCGCCAGCGACTCCCGCGTGCATGAGGAGTTCGTCAAGCAGTTCATCGCCGGCCAGGCCCCCGCCGCCGCCCAGCCGGCGCGCAACGGCGGCCCCAAGGTCTTCAAAATCCAAAACGATCCCCGCGTCACCCGCGTCGGCCGCTGGCTGCGGACGACCAGCTTGGATGAGGTCCCGCAGTTCTGGAACGTCCTCCGCGGCGACATGTCCCTGGTCGGGCCGCGCCCGCCCATCGCCTATGAAGCCGCCAGCTACCAAACCTGGCACCGCCGCCGCATCTTCGAAGCCAAGCCCGGCATCACCGGCCTCTGGCAGGTCGAGGGCCGCAGCCGCACCGCCTTCGATGACATGGTCCGCCTCGACCTGCGCTACGTCCGCGGCTGGTCGCTGTGGCTGGATCTCAAGATTCTGCTCCGCACCCCCGGCGCCGTCTTCTTCGGCAGCGGCGCCTACTAAGCCGCCGCACGGGAAGATCGCGGCGCGCGATTCAAAACATAACGAGCAGCAAACCGGAAGGAAAATCGCCATGAAGATCAGCGTCATCGGAGCGGGTTATGTTGGGCTGACCACCGCAGCCTGCCTGGCGCACATCGGGCACGACGTGCGCTGCACCGACAGTGACCGCGGCAAGCTTGTCGTCTTGGAATCCGGTCGCATGCCGTTTTACGAGCCCGGCCTGGACGGCATCGTCTCAACCGCCCGCGCCAACGGCCGCCTGCGTTTCGTGGACGCGGGCCAAGCCTTCGAGCACGGCGACGCTCTGTTCATCTGCGTCGGCACTCCGCCCCTCGCCACCGGCGATGCCGACCTTTCCGCCATCGAGTCCGTCGCCCGCGAGATCGCCCGCCACGCCCAGGGCTACCGCCTCATCGTCGAGAAAAGCACCGTCCCCGTCCAAACCGGCCAGCGCCTCCGCCGCCACCTGGAAATCTACGGCCGCGGCAGCCTGGAATACGACGTTGTCTCCAACCCCGAGTTCCTGCGCGAAGGCTCCGCCGTCGAGGACTTCTTCCACCCCGACCGCATCGTCGTCGGCGCCGAATCCGACCGCGCCCGCCGCCTGATGGAGGAAATCTACCGCCCCGTGCTTGAGCAGTCCTTCGCCTGCCCCGTCCACGCCGCCTGCCCGCCGGGCCGCGCCCGGGCCGCCTTCATCGTCACCGACACAAACAGCGCGGAACTCATCAAGCACGCGTCCAATTCCTTCTTGGCCATGAAGATCTCCTACATCAACATGGTCTCGGACCTCTGCGAAGCCGCTGGCGCGGACGTGGACAGCGTCGTCCAGGGCATCGGCGGCGACCGCCGCATCGGCGCCGCATTCCTGCGCCCCGGCATCGGCTTCGGCGGCTTCTGCTTCCCCAAGGACCTTCAGGCCTTCGTGCGAATCGCCGAGAACTTCGGCTGCGACTTCGGGCTCCTCAAGCAGGTCGAGGCCATCAACCTCGCCCGCGTGGACCGCTTCATCGCACGGCTTCGTGACGAGCTGTGGACGCTCTCCGGCAAAAAGATCGCCGTCTGGGGCCTGGCGTTCAAGCCGGAGACCGACGACGTCCGTTTCGCCCCCGCCATCGCCATCGTCCGCCAGTTGCTGGCCGAGGGCGCGGAAGTCCATGCCTACGACCCGCAGGCCATGGAAAAGGCCCAGCGCGAGCTGCCCGCCATCCACCTTCATGCTGACGCCTACGCGGCGGCCGAGCAGACTGACGCCGCCCTGCTCCTGACCGAATGGAAGGAGTTCCAGCATCTGGATTGGGCCCGCGTCGCCGCCGCCATGGCCCGCCCGCTGATCTTCGACGGCCGCAACGCCCTTCCCGCCGCCGGCCTCGCCGCCCACGGCATCCAATGCGTCGGCATCGGCAAAGCCGCCAAAGCGGCCGCGTCAAGGAAGGCGGCGCCAAGTACAGCCATCTCAGGGGTCGCAACGACGGCCGCGCCGACGGCCGCACCCGTTCAAGCCGCCGCCCCGGCCCATCCTCGGGCCGCGCTCGCCGAGGCCGTTCGCTAACCAAGGAATCCTATGCGAGTCGTCGTCACCGGCGGAGCGGGGTTTGTCGGCAGCCATCTCTGTGAGCGCCTGCTCGCCGCTGGCCACCAGGTCCACTGCCTGGACAACTTGCTGAGTGGCCGCGCCGAGAACGTCTCCGCGCTCTCCCGCCAGTCCGGCTTTGCCTTCGAGCAGGTGGACGTCAGCGAGCGCTGCGACGTCATCGGACCCGTGGACGCAGTCCTCCATTTCGCCTCCCCCGCCAGCCCCGTGGATTACCTCCGCCATCCCCTCGCTACCCTTCGCGTCGGCAGCCGCGGCACCGAGAACGCCCTCGAGCTGGCGCGGCAAAAACAAGCGCGATTCCTCCTCGCCAGCACCTCGGAGGTCTACGGCGATCCCGAGGTCAGCCCCCAGCCGGAATCGTATTGGGGCCAGGTGAACCCCATCGGCCCGCGCTCGGTCTACGACGAAGCCAAGCGCTTCGCCGAGGCCATCACCTTCGCCTACCGCCGCAGCCAGGCCGTGGACACCCGCGTCGTGCGCATTTTCAATACCTATGGCCCCCGCATGCGGCCCAACGACGGCCGCGTCGTCTCCAACTTCATCGTCCAGGCCCTCAGCGGGGAAGACCTCACCGTCTACGGCGACGGCAGCCAGACCCGCAGCCTCTGTTATGTCAGCGACCTGGTCGCCGGAATTATCGCGGTCCTGGAGCAGGCGCCCGAGGCGCCCGGCGCGTCCGGCCCAATCAACCTCGGCAACCCCGTGGAGATGACCGTCGAGGCCATCGCCCGCCTGGTCCTTGAGCTAGCTGGCGGCCGCAGCCGCATCGTCCGCCGCCCGCTGCCGGAAGACGACCCTAAGCGCCGCTGCCCGGACATTCGCCGCGCCCAGCGTCTGCTCGGCTGGACCCCCCAGGTAGCCGCCCGCGACGGCCTGGAGCGGACCATCGCCTTTTTCCGCGCGGAGTTGGCCGCCGCCGCCCCGGTCGCCGCCGCCCTCGGAGGCCGCGCATGAGCCAGCCTCTGGTTTCCATCCTCATTCCTGCCTACAACGCGGGTGAATGGCTCCCGGCCACGCTGGAGTCGGCTCTTGCCCAGATCTGGCCGCGCAAGGAAATCATCGTCCTTGACGACGGCTCGCGCGACGGCACCCTCGCCCTCGCCCGCGGCTTCGAGCCCCGCGGCGTCCGCATCCTCACGCAGGAAAACCAGGGCGCCGCCGCCACCCGAAACCGCCTGTTCACCCTCTGCCAGGGCGACTACGTCCAGTGGCTGGATGCCGACGACCTGCTTTCGCCCGACAAAATCGAGCGCCAGATGCGGGAGGCCCAGCGCCTGGCAAATCCCCGCGCCCTCTTCTCCTGCGCTTGGGGCCGGTTTCTCTACCGCCCCGCCGCGGCCCGTTTCCTCCCCAACCCGCTCTACCAAGACCTGGACCGGGCCGAATGGATCCTCCGCAAGCTGGAGAACAACACCTACCTCCAGACCGCTTGCTGGCTGGTCAGCCGCGAGCTGACCGCCGCGGCCGGCCCCTGGAACACCGCTCTGCTGGGCGACGATGACGGCGAGTATTTCGCCCGTGTCCTGCTGGCCAGCGATGGCGTGCGCTTCGTCCCTGGCTCTAGGGTCTATTATCGGATCGCCCCGGCCAGTCTGGCGTATATCGGCCGCTCGGAACGCAAGATGGAGGCGCAGTGGCGCTCCATGCAGCTCACCATCGGCTACGTCCGCTCGCTGGACGATGGCCCGCGGGCCCGCGCCGCCTGCCGCACGTATTTGCAGAACTGGCTGGGCGCGTTCTATCCGGACCGCATGGATCTGGTGGAGCAGGCGCAAGCGTTGGCGCGTGAGCTGGGCGCTGACCTGCGACTGCCGCGGGCGTCCTGGAAATATGCGTGGCTAAAGCCGCTCGGCGCGGCCGCCGTGAAGCGGGCGCAGGTGGCGCTGCCGGGGGCCAAGCTGGCCGCCCGCCGCCGGGTGGATGGCATCCTCTGGCGGCTCCAGGGCCGCCCGGAGTTGCCCCCCGGGACCGGCTGCGGACCGGAAATGGAGCGGGCATGAAGTCCCCAGCCCTGTTCGCCCGGGCAAATCACCATCGTGGCCAGCGCGGCACGGCGCAAGCGTGCGCATCCGGGGGTCGGAGCGAGATATCGTGAAAATTGGATTTGGCATCATCGGCTACGGCTATTGGGGACCAAACGTGGTCCGCAATTTGCAGAAGCTGGACCGTTCCCGCGTCGTCGCCATCTGCGACGGCAGCGAAAAGGCGCGCCGCCGGGCCGCGCAGGACAACCCCGGCGTCCGCCTGCTCTCCGACGCCGCGGAGCTGATCGCCTCCCCCGACGTGGACGTGGTCGCGGTCATCACCCCGGTCTGGACTCACTTCGAGCTGGCCCAGGCGGCGCTCGAGGCCGGCAAGCACGTCTTCGTCGAAAAGCCCTTCACCTCCACCGTCGAGCAGGGCCAGCAGCTGATCGAGCTGGCCGCGCGCCAGCGCCGCCACATCATGGTGGACCACACCTTCTTGTTCACCGGCGCGGTGCGCAAAATCAGCGAGCTGCTCCGCGACGGCACCCTCGGCCGGCTGTTTTACTACGACTCCACCCGCGTCAACCTCGGCCTGTTCCAGCATGACGTCAACGTCCTCTGGGATCTGGCCCCCCACGATCTCTCGATCATGGCCCACTTGATCGGCCGTCCGCCGCAGGCTGTCGTCGCCACTGGCCAGCACCATCTCAACGGCCACGCCGACGTCGCCTACCTCACCGCCTACTATCCCGACAACGTCATCGCCCACATCAACGTCAACTGGCTCTCCCCGGTGAAGGTCCGCACCACGCTGATCGGCGGCGAAAAAAAAATGGTCGTCTGGAATGACCTCGAGGCCGATGAAAAGGTCAAGGTCTACGACAAGGGCGTGGACGTCGGCAGCCGCCAGGGCATCTACCAGCTCCTCGTCAGCTACCGCTCCGGCGACATGTGGGCGCCGCGCGTCGAGCCCGGCGAGGCCCTCACCAACGAGCTCAACTACTTCCTCGACTGCCTGGAGCGCGACGAAGCCCCGCACAACGGCGGCGAAGCTGGCCTGGAAGTAGTCCGCATGCTCGCCGCCGCAGATCAGTCCCTCTGCCAGCGCGGCCGCCTCATCGAACTCTAGTCCTTGCGCCACGACGCACTTCGCCAATGAAGCGCCACGCAAAACCAGCGCAACGCCCAGCGCGCCCGCGCACCGCCCAGCGCCTGGGGCGCGCCGGACGCCCCGCCCCCGGCGGGGCTGGGGCCCGCGCCCATCACTCGGAGCGGGACGCGCGGCGCAGCCGCGCTGGGGCCCGCGCCAATCAATGGCTGGCCATCGCCCCCGACGTCCGCCTCGCCCCCGGCGTCAAGCTCTCCAAGTTCATCAACCTCTACGGCTGCTCCATCGGCGCCAACACCAAGATCGGCGCCTTCGTCGAGATCCAGAAGAACGCCGCCATCGGCGCCAACTGCAAAATCAGCAGCCACACCTTCGTCTGCGAGGGCGTCACCATCGAGGACGGCGTCTTCGTCGGCCACGGCGTCGTCTTCATCAATGACAGCTATCCCCGCGCCGTCAATCCCGACGGCGCCTTGCAAACCGAAGCCGACTGGAAGGTCGAGAAAACCCTCGTCAAGGCCGGCGCTTCCATCGGCTCCGGCGCCACCATCCTGGCCAATGTCACCATCGGCGAGCAATCCATCGTCGGCGCCGGCAGCGTCGTCACCCGCGACGTCCCGCCCCGCGCCATCGTCGCCGGCAACCCCGCCAAGCTTCTGCGCTTCCTGGACCCGCCCCAAGCAGTAGGACGGGCGTCCTCGCCTGTCAACCAACGAAAGTAGGATAAGCGTCTTCGCCTGTCGCGTTCCCGCCTGTCGCCCGCCGCCCCAAGGAGAAAGAAAACAATGGAAGCCGCCCGCGTCCCCTTCGTGGATCTCGTCGCCCCCCATCTGGAAATGGAAGAAGAACTCCTGGCCGTTACCCGCGCCGTCCTCCGCGGCGCATCCTTCATCGGCGGACCTTTGGTCGAGGACTTCGAGCGCGAATTCGCCGCCTTCTGCGGCGCATCCCACGCCATCGCCGTCAACAGCGGCACCGACGCCCTGCGCTTCGCCCTCATCGCCGCCGGCGTCGCCCCGGGCGAGGCGGTCATCACCGTCGCCAACACCTTCATCGCCACCGGCGAGGCCATCAGCCAAACCGGCGCGCGTCCCCTCTTCGTGGACATTGATCCCCGCACCTTCAACCTGGACCCCGAGCTGCTGCGCGACTTCCTCCAGCGCGAGTGCGTCCTGGATCAGCGCCTGCGCCGCACCATCCATCGCCGGACGAACCGGCCGGTCACCGCCATCGTCCCCGTGCACCTGTTCGGCCAATGCGCCGATATGAACCCCATCCTCGCGCTCGCCGAGGAATACAACCTCACCGTCATCGAGGACGCCTGCCAGGCCCATGGCGCCGAATACCACTCCTCGCGTGACGGCCGCTGGCGCACCGCCGGCTCCATGGGCCGCCTCGCCGCCTTCAGCTTCTATCCCGGCAAAAACCTCGGCGCCTGCGGCGAAGGCGGCGCCGTCACCACCGACGACGACGAATTGGCCCGCTGCGTCCGCATGCTCCGCGACCACGGCCAGTCCAAAAAGTATTTCCATGACTTTGAGGGCTACAACGGCCGCCTCGACGCCCTGCAAGCCGGCTTCCTCTCCGCCAAGCTTCGCCGCCTGGCCGCCTGGAACGACGCCCGCCGCCGCCACGCCGCCCGCTACACCGAACTCCTCCGCCCCCTGGCCCCGTCCGTGATCCCCCCCCACGTCCCCGCCGCCAGCCGCCCCGTCTTCCATCTCTTTGTCGTCCAGGTCCCGGACCGCGACGGCCTGCAATCCGCCCTCGCCGCCGCCGGCATCGCCACCGGCCTGCATTATCCCGTGCCGCTCCATTTGCAGCGCGCCTACGCCGGCCTCGGCTACCGCCCCGGCGATCTCCCCCGCACCGAGCAGGCCGCCCAGCGCATCCTTTCCCTGCCCATGTTCCCCCAGCTCACCGACAGCCAAATCACCGCCACCGTCGCGGCCATCGCCGCCCACCTCGGCTCGCCGGCCAAGCACGCCCCCGAGACCGCCGAACCCGAGCGCGCCGTCCCCGCCGGCGCCGGCGCCTAGCCCGAGCGCCGACGCCGAGCCAATACCCGTGGCAGAGCCGACCTCACTAATGATCACAATGGATAACACCAGTGCCAGCTCGTCTCCGGCGGACATCGGGCCTACGGGCCGCGGCGACCCGCAACCCGCCTTCTCCACGTCCGCCATGGGCGGACTCCCCGGATTCCGCGCCAGCGGCCGCCTCGTTCGCATCGCGCAGCCCGAAGGCGACGGGTTCCTGTTCATCGGGAAGCCCGAGCAGGCCATCCAGCACCTCCACTCCCACGGCCCGGCCGCCGACCTCCTCACCTTTATCCAGGCCCTCCCCGGCGCCGCGCCCAGGTTTCCCTATCCCTTCGAAATGGACAACTTCGCCGCGCTGCGCGTCACCAGCCACGACGAGTGGGTAAGGGGACTCAGCCCGCGAATACGAACCCAGACCAGGCAGGCCGAGCGGCGCGGCGTGGAGATCTGCGAGGTCCCGTTTGAGGACGCTGAGGCCCGCGGCATCTGGGAAATCTATAACGAGACCCCCGTTCGCCAGGGCCGCCGCTTCCCGCACTACGGCAAGGACCTGGAAACCGTCCGGCGCATGAGCGCAACCTTCCCGGATCTGAGCGTCTTCATCGGCGCCTTTTTTCAGGGCCGCATGATTGGCTTCATCAAGCTCGTCGCCAACCAGGCCGGAACCCAGGCTGGGATCATGCACATCCTCTCCCTGGAGGCGCACCGCGACAAGGCGCCCACTAACGGCCTGTTGGCCCACGCCGTCCGCGCCTGCGAGCGCCGTCGGATCCCTTTCCTCACCTATTGCAGCTATACCTACGGCAAGAAGGCGGAAAGCAGCCTCAGCGAGTTCAAGCGTCGCAACGGCTTCCAGCGCATCGACGTCCCTCGCTTTTACGTGCCCCTCACCCGCTGGGGCGCCGCCGCCTACCGCCTCGGCCTCCACCACGGCTTGAAGGACCGCCTCCCCGAATCCATCGCCGGCCGCCTCCGCGACGCCCGCGCCGCCTGGTACCGGCGCAAGTACGACGCCGCCGCGACCACGGGCTAGGAAAACGCTGGTGCCAACGAGCGACAGCCCACCGGGCCCACGGCCCGCCCCCGCCCCGCTGACACCCGGGCCCACAAGCTACGCCGCTCCCGCGGCCCTAGCTGTACCCGTTGCGCGGCCGCCCGCCGACAAGGCCAAACGCCTTTGGGAGTTGGACTTCACCAAGGGATCATTAGTCCTGCTCATGGTGGTGTACCACTGGTGGGACGCGTTCATTTCGCACTTCGGCGCAATTTTCCTCTACCTCCGGTTCCTGACCCCCTCTTTCATCTGCATCTCCGGCTTCATCGTCTCCGGCGTCTATTTCTCCAAATACGGCGCGATTCGCGGCGCCATGGCCCGGCGGCTCGTGGTCCGGGGCCTCAAGCTGCTCGGCGTCTTCGTCGCGCTCAACGTCGCCCGCGTCGCCGTCTCTGACCTCTGGCTGCACCTCCCCATCCGCCGCCTCGACGCCCGCACCATGGCCGGCATCTGGCTCACCGGCCACGGCGTGGGTGGAGGAAACGATAAGGTCGCCGCTTTCGGAATCCTGGTGCCCATCGGGTACCTACTGATTGCCCTTGCGCCCCTGGTGCTGGCGAAGCGCCTCGGGCGCAAACCGATCGTTGCGGCGCTGGCGGTGTGCTGGGCGGGGGTAGTGGGCCTGGGCTTGGCCGGCACCTACAGCTACACCCTCGAGCTGCTCGCCATCGGCTTGCTCGGCGGCGTGCTCGGCGCAATCCCCACCGAGCGCATTGATCGCTTTGTCGCGAAGGCCTGGCCGGCAATCGTTGTCGCCTACGGCGCGTATGCCCTCGCCATCAACCATTGGGGAGTGCCATATATTCTCCAGGTCGTCGGCGTGCCGCTTAGCCTGCTGCTCATCTACGCCCTCGCCCGCTTCGTCCGCAACTGGCGCCCCGCCAATCCCATTGCCTTCTTCGGCCGCTACTCCCTGGTCGCCTACATCGTCCAGATCGGAGCGCTTCAAGTACTGGCCCACTTCTGGAACCGCGCCGGCCTCGGCCTCGCCGGACACGTCGCCACGTTCCTGGCCGCCGCCGTCGGCACCTATATTGCTGTCTGGGTGACTGACCGCCTGCGAGCTGCGTCACCGTTCCTGGACCGCCTCTACCGCGCCGTCTTCGCCTAGCCCGTTCCCTCCCCATGCCCGGAATCTTCGGCCTCATCACCCGCCGCCCCGCTTCCGCCGCCCGCGCCGAAGCGGAGGCCATGCGCCGCGCGCTGCTGCATGAGCCGTCTTACCGCTCCGGGATTTGGGAAGACACTGGCCTCGGCATCTACGTCGGTTGGGTCGCCCGCGAGGGCTCATTCGCCGATGGCATGCCCTTGCGCAATGAAACCGGCGACGTTACGCTCCTCGTCGGCGGCGAGGAATATCCCGACCCCGGCCTCCGCGCCCAGCTCCGCCGCCGCGGCCATGCCGTCTCCGACGACGGCCCGGATTATCTCGTCCACCGCTGCGAAGAAGAGCCCGACTTCCCCCGCCAGCTCAACGGCCGCATTCACGGCCTGGCCGTGGACCGCCGCACCCAAACCGCCCTCCTCTTCAATGACCGCTTCGGCCTTCAGCCCATTTATTTCCACCAGGCGCAGGACGGCTTCTATTTCGCCTGCGAGGCCAAGGCCATCTTGGCGGTCCGCCCCGAGCTGCGCGCCTTCGATCCCCGCGCCCTTGGCGAGTTTATCACCTGCGGCTGCGTCCTCGAAGGCCGCACCTTGTTCCCTGGCATCCATGCCCTGCCCCCCGGCTCGGCCTGGCGTTTCCGCGCCGGCCCCCTGGTCGAGCAAGGCAACTATTTCCAGCCGCGGGAATGGGAAGACCAAGAACCGCTGCCCGAGGAGGAATATTACCGCCAGCTTCGCGACGCCTTCGCCGCCGCCCTGCCCAAATATTTTCAAGGCCCGGAAAAAATCGGCGTTTCCCTCACCGGCGGCTGGGACACGCGCGTCATCATGGCCCAAGCCATGCGCTCTTCGCTGGCCGCCCCCGGCGCGCTCCCCTGCTACACCTACGGCTCCGCCTACCGCGACAACCAGGACGTCAAACTGGCCCGTCGCGTCGCGCAGCTCTGCGGCCAGACCCACCAGGTCATTCCGGTGGGCGAGGAATTTCTCTCCCGCTTTTCCGATTACGCGGAACGGACGATGTACCTGACCGAAGGCGGCGTGGACACTCGCCGCGTGCCGGACCTTTACGTCAGCGAGCAGGCTCGCCGGATCGCTCCGGTGCGCATGGTTGGCACCTATGGCAGCGAAATCATCAACCGCGCCGTCATGTTCAAGCCGCAGGAGCCGGAACCTGGCGTATTTGCCCCCGAAGCCATGGCCCACGTCGCGGCGGCTGCGGCGGCCTACCGCCGCGCCCGCGAAGGCAACACTGCCGGCTTCGTCGCCTTTCGCCAGTCCCCCTGGCACCATTACGGCGTGCTGGGGCTGGAACAAACCCAGTTGGCCATCCGCTCGCCGTTTTTAGACAACGCGGCGGCGCAAGTGGCGTTTCGCGCGCCGGATTCCGATTTCGATCCCAGGCCCCGCCTCGCTAGGGAGGCCAACCCTGCCCTCGGCCGCTTGCGCAACGACCGCGGCATCGGCGGGAGGGGCTTGGCGGCCACCATTCAGCGCGCCTATCTGGAGTTCACCTTCAAAGCCGAATACGCCTACGACTACGGCATGCCGCAATGGGTCGCCGCGGCAGATCACCTCTTCGCCCCCTTGCATCTCGAACGCATCTGGCTCGGCCGCCACAAGGTCTACCACTTCCGCATCTGGTTCCGTACCGCGCTGGCGAGCTACGTTCAGGAGATCCTGCTCGATCCCCGCTCCCTCGCCCGCCGCTACCTCAACCGCTCCGCCGTCGAGCAAATCGTCCGCCGCCATCTGAAGGGCGACCGCAACTACACCGAAGAAATCCATCGCCTCTTGTCCCTCGAGCTGCTGCACCGCGCCTTCGTGGACGGGGGCCCGACGATGCCCCGCGCCAACCCCGCCGCGCAACCCGTCGGAACCGAAGCCTAGCCGAGGCACGAGCCATGAACCCCCAGCTCGCATTGCTGGCATGTGCGGTGGGAGTCGCTGGGCTGTTCTACCTCGACCGCGGCGACTCCAAGGGCGTAACGCGGGCGCTCTGGATCCCGGCGCTCTGGATCGCGATCGCCGGATCAAAGCCAGTATCCTACTGGCTCGGCGTCGGCCCGGCAAACCCAAGTCAGCAGCAGATCACGGCCGGCAGCCCTGCGGACGCCGCCGTGTTTAGCCTGCTGATCCTCGCGGCTCTCCGCGTCGTCTGGCGTCGCCGCGAGCAGGTCAAGCCCATCCTCAAGCTCGCCTGGCCAGTCCTGCTCTATTTCGCCTACTGCGGAATGAGCACACTGTGGTCGTTGTACACCGAGGCCTCCGTCAAGCGCTGGCTCAAATCCTGGGGCGACCTCCTCGCCGTCTTGATCATCGCCACCGAGCCGGACGTCAGCGCAGCCCTGCGCCGCCTGTTCTCCCGGGTCGGCTTCCTACTCCTGCCCCTCTCGGTGGTGCTCATCAGATACATGCCTGGCATCGGACGGGGTTACGACGTGTGGGGTGCGGGCCAGAATGTCGGCGTCAGCGGCACCAAAAACACCATGGGCGTGATCACATTCGTCATCTTGCTCGGTGTGGTGTGGCACCTCATGGCCATTCTGCGCGACAAGGCCTGGCCCCACCGCGGTCGTCACCTCGTCGCCCAGTTCGCGCTCCTAGGCGCCGGGATCTGGGTTTTGCTGCTTTGCGACTCCGACACCTCCATGGCCGCGCTGGCCCTCGGCACCTTTTTCCTCCTCCTGACCGCACTCCCGGTCCTGCGCAAACCCGCCGCCGTCCACCTCCTCGCCTGCGCTGTCCTCCTGGGGGGCGCCGCGGTTTATTGGTTGGGCGGCGAGGCGGACGTGACGCACGCAATGGGGCGCGGGACGAGCCTGTCGGGCAGAACGGAGATCTGGAAAGGCGTGCTGGAAACGGCGGCGGCGCACCCCATCCTCGGCGTCGGTTTCGAAAGCTTCTGGACCGGCGGCAATATCTACCGCGTCTGGAGGCACCTCCCAACGGGCATGTCGGTCAACGAGTCCCACGACGGCTACATCGAGGTCTACGCCGAAATCGGCTGGGTCGGCGTCGCCCTCATCGCCCTATTGCTGATGACCGCCTATCGCCGCGCCGTGGCCGCTTTCCGCCGCGACCCGGCTCTGGGAGCGCTGTTGGTCGGCTACGCTGTCTCCGTAGTCATCTACAACATCACCGAGGCCGGCTTCCGGATGATTGACCCCGCGTGGATCTTCTTGCTGTTCGCGTTCGTCGCTTCGGCGCAAATCATCACGACTCAAGCACAAAGCGCGGAATCGGCGCCAGCCGTGGCGCCCACGTCGGCGCCGGCGGAAATGATGGCGGGGGAGAGATGGCGTGGGGCCATTTGATGCCGACGGCCGCTTCCGGCTGGAAGCCCAGCCCGGCGCCGGTCTCCGCCGATCCGCCGTCCGCGGCGCCGGCGCCACCGTATTCGCCGCCGGAATCTCCTTCACCGTCCAGCTCGGCGCCATGGTCGTCCTGGCCCGGCTGCTTACCCCCGCCGATTTTGGCGTCGTCGCCATGGTCGCGACGTTCAGCCTGCTGTTGGAGGCCTTCGGCATGGCCGGCTTCACCGAAGCCATCCTTCAGCGTGAGGACGTCACCCATGGCCTGGCCAGCAACCTGTTTTGGATCAACGTCACCGTGGCCATCGCCCTTGCAGCCGTATTTGCCGGCGCGGGCGGCCTCCTCGCCGGCTTCTACCATGACGCCCTGGTCCGCGGCGCCGCGGAGGCCATGGCCGGGGTCATCCTCATCAATAGCCTCGCAACCGTGCCTCTGGCCCTCCTCCAGCGTGGTATGCGGTTCGGCAGGGCCTCGACCATCGGCGTCGCGGCGCAAACCGCCCGGGGCGTCGTCGCCATCGCGCTGGCGCTCGCGGGCTGGGGATATTGGGCCATCGTGGCCGGCTATTTCGCCCATCGCATCACACGAGCGGCGGGTTCGCTCGCCGCCTGCGGCTGGCTGCCGGGGCTGCCCGGGCGAGCAGCCGGAACGCGCGATAGCCTGGCCTTCGGTCTAAAGATCTACGGCCGCTACGCCATGGGCTACGGGGTGAACAACACCGACAACCTGCTCGTAGGCTGGCGCTTCAGCGCCTCGGCCCTGGGCTTTTACAAAAAGGCCTATGACATGTTCGTTCTGCCCGCCAACCAGTTGACCGCCCCGATTTGGTCGGTCGTCATCGCGACGCTCAGCCGCGTGCGGCAGGAAATGGCCCAATACCGCCGCTATTTGCTGGGCGCGATCGCCGTCGTCGCCTTCGCCGGCATGGGCATCGCCGCCGATTTCACCCTGGTCGGCCGGGATTTGGTCCGGTTTTTATTGGGACCGCAATGGGCCGAGGCCGGCCGCATTTTCCAGCTCTTCGGTCCCGGCATCGGCGTCATGCTCCTCTACGCGGCAACCGGCTGGATCCACGTCTCCATCGGCCGCGCAGACCGTTGGCTGCGCTGGGGCGTCGTGGAGCTGCTCTTGACCACCGGGCTCTTCGTCGCCGCCCTGCCCTTCGGCCCCCGCGGCGTCGCCGCCGCCTGGACCACCGCCTATTTCCTCCTGGCTATCCCCGGCTTCTGGTATGCCGGCAAGCCCATTCAGTTGGGCGTCGGAACGGTGGCGGCCGCCGTCTGGCGTTATATCGCCGCCTCCGCCGTCGCATTCGGCGCCTCATATTCCGTGCTGAAGAGCTTCCCGCTGTTCGCAGCCGCCCCCGGCGCATTCGGCGCCCTAGAAAGAGCGGTTTGGGGCACGGCGGTGTTCGCGGCGCTCTACGCCTCAGCCGTAATCGCCTTGCACCGCGGCCTGGGTCCCTTCCGCCAGCTGCGCTCCCTAGCCGCCGAGTTCCGCACCGCCCCGCGCGCCATGAACGCCAGCAACCCTCGGGAGACGGGCCTCACCCAGCCGGGTACCGCGTGACCAATGCATACCACCTCGCCCCTGCGAGCCGCGCCGCCATCGCCCCCGGCGCTAACACCGGCGACCCGCCCGGGCCCAGTGCCGAAGCCCGCGGCGCACGCGCCAGCCGCCCACGCCACGCGAGCCGCCGAACCACGACAAGGAGATCGCCGCAATGCCACGAGCGCTTAGGATAATAAAAGAACGGGCGAAGCCCCCGGCGCCGGTGTTCCGCCTGCTCCACCCGCGGAAACCGCGCTTCCAATGCCCGATCTGCGCCTATCGCGGACCGTTCGCCGATTTCGAACATTTCGCCGGCCGCCGCTGGCACGCGCAATGCCCCCGCTGTGGCGCGCTGGAACGGCATCGGTTGCAGCATCTCGCCCTGGCCCGCTCCCTTGACGGCCGCGACACCAAGAGCATGCGCATGCTTCATTTCGCCCCGGAGAAATTCTTTCGCCGCAGGCTCTCGGCCCGCTTCGGCCGCTATGAGACCGCCGACATCGGGATGAAGGACGTGGACCACCGCGCCGACATCCAAAACCTGCCGTTTCCCGACGCAACCTACGATTTCGTCTTCGCCTCGCACGTCCTGGAACACGTCCCGGACGATCGCAGGGCCATCGCTGAGATCCGCCGCGTGCTCAGGCCCGGCGGCATGGCGGTCCTGCCCGTGCCGGTCGTCTGCGCGAAAACCGTGGAATATCCCGCGCCGAATCCCCGGGAATCCGGCCATGTCCGCGCCCCTGGCGTGGATTACTTCGAGAAATACCGCGCCGTCTTCAGCCGCGTGGACGTCTTCGGTTCGGCCGACTTCCCCGCCATCCACCAGCCATTCGTTTACGAGGACCGCACCCGCTGGCCCACCCCGGACTGCCCCCTGCGCACGCCAATGTCCGGCGAGCGCCACAGCGATTACGTCCCCGTCTGCCACGCATGACCCCCGCCGCGCCCCAGACCGCCGCCCCGGCCCCCGCGCGAGCCACCGACCAGACGCTGGCGGCTCCCTCCGTCACGCTCCTGACCGGCGGCTTCGACAAGCCCTACACCTTCGGCCTGGCGACGGCGCTAGCCGCGGCGGGTATTTTCGTGGAGATCGTCGGCGGCGACCGCCTCGATTGCCCCGAATACCACGCCAATCCCCGCATCCGGTTCCTGAATTTCCGCGGCGACCAAGCCGCCCGCGCCAGCGCCGCCACAAAAATCCGTCGCGTCCTCCTCTATTACCTCCGCCTTCTGCGCTACGCGGCGGCCGCGCGGCCGAAAATCTTCCACGTCCTCTGGAACAACAAGTTCCAAGCCTTCGACCGCACGCTGCTGATGCTTTATTACAAGACGCTGGGGAAAAAGCTGGTCGTCACCGCCCACAACATCAACCAAGCCGCCCGCGACGGCCACGACTCCGCCTGGAACCGCCTTACGCTCGGAATCCAATACCGCCTCGCCGACCGCGTCTTCGTTCATAACGACGGCATGAAGGAAAGGCTCTGCCGCCAGTTCGGCACCCGGCCAGCCAAAGTCGCCGTCATTCCCTTCGGCATCAACAACGACGTCCCCAATACCGATCTGACCCGCGAGGACGCGCGCGCCCGCCTCGGCCTCGCCCCGGGCGACCGCGCCCTTCTTTTTTTCGGCAACATCCGCCCCTACAAGGGCCTGGAAAACCTGATCCGCGCCTTCGCCCTCCTGGCCCCCAGCGACCCGCGTTATCGCCTCCTCATCGCCGGTTCACCCCACTTTGGCGACGAGCAATACCTCGCGGACATCAAGACTGCAATCCAAGAATCGGGCTTCGCGAGCCGCATCATTTCCCGCTTCAAGTTCATTCCCGATGAAGAAACCGAAATCTACTGCAAGGCCGCCGATTTGATGGTCCTCCCCTACAACGACATCTCCTGGAGCGGCGTCCTCATCCTCGGCTACACCTTCGGCCTCCCGGCGGTCGTAACGGACGTCGGCGCATTGCGCGAGGAAATCCTCGCGGGCGAAACCGGCTTCGTCTGCCCGCCCCGCGATCCAAATGCCCTGGCCGCCGACATCGAGCGCTGCTTCGCCGGCGGCGCCGCTGGGAATTGCCAGCAACGCCGCCGGGCAATCGAGGACTGGGCAGGGCGCCGGTACGGATGGGGCGCGGCAGCTGCCGCCGCCTCAGCCGGCTACGCCGAGCTCACCGCGGACCTTCCCCAAATCGCACCAGCCACCCCACCACGCCGCGGAGCGGGGAGGGGTGTAGCGTGAGGCGCCTCAAGCTCCTAGTGCTCGGCCCCGACTGCAATCCGGGCGGAATCAGCACCGCCCTGGTTAGCTTCTCCCACGCCGCAGCGTTGGCAAGGCACCACGACGTGACCATCGCGGTCCGGAGCGATGCCGAACCGTCCGTAAGGAACGCCGGCGCCCCGTTTGCGGAAGTGAGGGGGATCCGGACGCCCTGGCTCGATCGCCCCTATCGCTGGTGGTTCCAGCGCGTCCTCAAGAACAATTACAGCAGCCAGTGGAGGACCCTGCTCGGCTATCCCCGCGCCATCGCATTCGAATTCCACGCATGGGGAACCTACCGCGCGCGAATCCGCGGAGGCGAGTTCGACGCCGTGCTCCGCGTGGCCCCGGTCTCGGCTGCCGTGCCGAGCCCGTTCGCGTGGCTCCTCCGGAACGGGCCGATCCCGTTCCTAATCGGGCCGGTCAACGGCGGCCTGCCCTGGCCCGCCGGGTTCCCCCAAGCGGCGGCCCAGAGGGAGCGCATCTCACGGCTCAGGAATCTGCGCCGGATCGCCCCATTTGCGCATTCGACCTACAAGCACGCAAAGGCGATCCTAGCTGGCTCCTCCCGGACCTGCAGCGAGTTCGAAAGATACTCAGAGAAGCTATTCTTCGTCCCGGAGAACGGCGTCGAAGCCGCGGCATGTCACCGCCCGCTCGAAACGGGCGCGGCGAACGGGGAGATCAATGCGATATTTGTCGCGGGGCTCGTTCCAATTAAGGGCGGCGATATCGCCCTGCGCGCCGTCGCGCCCCTCGCCCGGCAGGGGAGGGCGCGCCTCGCAATTCTCGGCGACGGACCGGAGAGAAGCCGGCTGGAGGGCCTCTCCCGATCGCTAGGAATCGCGGAGCGCGTGGAGTTCGCGGGCTGGGTTCCCCACGCGCAGGTCCTGGCGCGGCTGCGCCGCGCCGACGTCTTGCTTTTTCCTTCCATTCGCGACTTCGGCGGCGGCGCTGTCTTCGAGGCGCTGGCGTCAGGCGCCGTGCCAATCGTCGCCGATTTCGGGGGCCCCGCCGACATCGTCCGGGAGGGCACCGGATTCAAGGTGCCCCTTACGAACCCGCACGATGTGGCGGCGCAAATGGGCGCGATCCTGCAGCGCTTGGCCGGCGACAGGGATCTGCTTCAGCGCCTGCGGGATGGCGGCATCGCCTACGCCCTCGAGCGACTGACCTGGGAGGCAAAAGCGCGGCAAACGAGCGCAATCTTGGACTGGGCCACCGGCCACGGGCCGAAGCCCAGCTTTCCGCCTCCCAAACCGTGGCGGCCCGCCCGGCGCCCGACCGACACCGGAGCGACGCAAACAGCGACGGACGCCGCCGCCGAAAGGGCTGCAGCCGCCCGCCGCCCAGCAGCCTTATTGCACTGTCGCCGTTAGGCCCGTCGGCGCCGCTGGCGGCTTGCCATAGCAGCCGCCGGCATTGAATACCTTCACGTACAGACCTGACTGGTCCTGCGGATAGTTCTGGTCATCCGGGCTGTTTTCGTAGCAAAGCTGCGCTGGGATCGCGTTCGCATGGCCATTCGCAGAGGCGTCCGTCCCGCCGGTCACGTCGGGCCCAATCGCCGGCCACGGCGGCGTGCCCCAAGGCGTTATCCACCAAGCCGGCTTCGAAGCAAGAAAGAAGGATGCGGGCAAAGCCTCCGTCGTCGGGACCGGGTTCGCCAACTGGGCAAGGCTGCTGGGAACCTCCAGCGGATTCCATTCCGCTGCGTTGTTCACCACGTCGTAGTTGCCCCATCGGAACAGCGTCGAGGCGGTCACCGAATCCTGCGTGGGCCAACCCGCCCAATTGCTCCAGCCCAGGTTGTAGGCCTCGTCCATCATGTCCTGGTTACCACCGGCGGGCGCCACGATCTGGTAAGTCGTCGTCACCCCTGAATCGCCAAGGACGTTTCCGACCACGTTCATGAAGCGGTGAAAGCTGTCCACCGTTACCGCGATGGTGTCGTTGGTACGGCCCGGGTCGGGCGGATCAAAGCCATAAAGGCGGTTCCGGAAGAGCGTCCAGAGATTACCCGTCCCGTGAATGTCGTCGGCGCCAAAGCCGTCCCCGACGTTGCCCTCGAACAGCTCGAAATCGATCCCCGCCGAGTGGGGCTCGAACGCTATCGCCATCCAATTCGAGGAGGCCCCGCCGAAATAATCGTCTAGGGCGTAATTGTAGGCGGCGACAGTACCGCTGCTGGAGCCGTCGACGACAATGGGGCTGGCAATGTGCTGGAAAATGTTGTTCGCAATGAGGTCATCGGAGCTTATCACCTCGTCATACCCGTAGCTCTCCGTGATCGCGTTCGGTGTCCCATAAAAGTAGGAGCTCTGGATGGTGCAGTGGGCAGATTGGTAAAGCAGGACGTGCTGGATGCCGCCCTCCTGATAGCTCCGGACCCCGCTGACCCAATCGCTGTAGCCGCTGTCGACGACAATCGCATTCCCATTGCTGTGGCTGTTGTCCATGGACAGGTCCTCGACCCCGTCCCCGGTGACCGCTGGCGTGGACCACCAGGCCTGTGGGGATTGCGAGGATCTCCAGTTCGGCATGTAAATCCCCGGCGAGATCGTCACCGTGCTCCCGCTGACGGCGGTGGCCAGCACGACCTGTCCCTGCGCCCGGCCGGGGCGATATCCGTTGCTCGGGTTGTCGTCCTCGGCGACGCCGTTGGTATCGTTGATCCAAAGGCCGCCGTTGTCGGTGTTCGAGTCGTTCAACTGATCCAGGATTAGCAGCGTTTTGCCAGGCACGATGCCGGATGTGTTGTCCAGCGTGATCTGCGTCGTCCCCGGAGCATAGCCCGCCGTCCAGTTCGCGATGGTCGCGTTGTTGCCGCCCCAGGTGTTCGTCCCGTTCTCGATGCAGACGTCCGCCTGCATGCCGTCGCAGGACGCATCACCGTAAAAGTAAAGAAACGTCTGATCCGCGCCCGCCCCACGCAGCGTCACGTCGCTGTGGTTGGCGAAATCAATGCCGCTGGAAAAGTAGAAATTCCCCGGCTGGAGATACACGACTTCGCCCGCGGGGCAGCTCGCGATCGCGGCGTTGACGTCCGCCGGCGCCACCGGCGCCGTGGAGGAGCCCTCCGGCGCGATCGAAGCGCAAACGGTGGTCCGCGCCGGAATGCCGCCCGGCACCCCCGCCTGCGACCAGTCAATCGCCCGGCTGGGCGCGAGAATGCCGGTCCAAGGGGGCGTGGTCTGGGCATGGGCCCGCACGGGGGCGCTGGCGGCCAGCGCAAGCACGGCGGCAAGGCAAAAGATCAGTGGCGGAACGGCACGCTGTTTCATCAGTTTCTTCTCCCCTCTCCAACCGCGGCGCACTCCGGCCCCCAACTCCCCCTGCCGGTGCGCATTTCTTGCAAGCGGCGCGAGCGCGGCCCCATTGCTGTCCAGGGCCTGGGCGCAAACTGATTGCCAATACTTTACCAACATGAGTCCCCCCTACAGCCAGAGGATTGCACTACGCAGCAAAAAAAATCGCCTGGTGCGATGGTCTTCTCGGAGTCATGCCGCCCGGGCTGGCATGTTTCTGCCCAATTGGCCAGGCCTTTGCCCGCCGGGACAGCCAAACCGCTGAAAATGTGGGGGCTCTAACCCAAGTTCGACCGTCAGCATCCGCACACCAACCCGTCCCCAACTCTCGTTCCAATCCGCAGCCCAGATGCGGCCCCAGGCTGCGGAAAGCCTGCCCACAGGGAGGAGCGCGTGGCGCAACTGCGCCGGGGCCCGCGCCAGACCGGCGCCAACCCCGTCCCAATTTGGCACAAAAATTGCGTGAATCCGGAGAGTCGGACCCGATCAGCCCGCGCCTGACCCGCCACTGACGACAATGGCAATCACGAGCACTAAGATGTCACCCGACCCCAGCGGGGTTGCCCCAAAAGTTCCCTCTCAGACCAAAATGCCCCAGTACGTCCTCGTGACCCCCGCCCGCAATGAGGCGGCGCAGATCGAAAAGACCCTGGAGTCCATGTCCCGCCAGGCCGTCCCGCCCTTGAAATGGATCGTCGTGGACGACGCCTCGACCGACGGCACCGCCGAACTTGCCTCCCGTTACGCCGCCCGCTATCCGTGGATCGAGGTGGCGCAAATGCCGTCCCGCCAGGGCCGCGACTTCGCCGCCAAGGTGCGGGCCTTCGACGCCGGCATGGAGCGCGTGCGGGGCTTGGAGTACGACGTCATCGGCAACCTGGACGCCGACGTCTCCCTCGCCCCCGGCGACCTGGCCGCGCTGCTGGCCCGTTTTGCCGCCGACCCCGCCCTTGGTGTCGCCGGCCCGGCCTTCAGCGAGGGCGGCCGCCAGCTCTACGATTACCGCTATACCAGCGCCGCCGGAGTCTGGGGCGGCTGCCAGCTCTTCCGCCGCGACTGCTTCGAGCAAATCGGCGGATACGAGCCCATCGCCGGCGGCGGCATTGACTACGTCGCCGTGCTCAAGGCCCGTGCCGCCGGCTGGAAAACCCGCACCTTCGAGGACGTTCGCGTCATTCATCACCGCCGCATGGGCACGGCGGAAAGCCGCCGCCTCCAGGCGCGCTACCGCATGGGCAAGAAAGACCATGCCCTCGGCTGTCATCCCCTCTGGGAGGCGTTTCGTGTCGCCTACCAGATGACCAAGCCGCCGTTCGGCCTCGGCGGGCTGGCCATCGGTGCCGGATATCTGGGCGGCGCCCTCAGCCGCGCCCCGCGGCCTATCTCGCGGGAGCTTGTCGCCTTTCGCCGCCGGGAGGACATGGCCCGCCTGCGTGCCAAGCTAGGATTGGCGGCCGGGACGGAGGAGGACGGGCGGAGTTGAGAGAGGCGGAGCAGGCCGGCGGGACGCCGGCGCTCCCAGGCGGAGAGAGTTCCCATCATTGTGGGACTGCGGAGCCCGGAGGGCAAAATTCTCATATGACGCAAAATACGGATACCACCGCGCGGCCCGCGCCGGCGGCGCCGGCCCACGCCGCAGCCCCCGGCCCCCAATCCGCCGGAACGTCCGCCGCGCCCGAAATCCGGGCGTCCCTGGACCGCCTCATCGCCTGGCTCCGCGCCCACGACTACGCCGCCTACGATACCTTTGACGGCCTCAGCGCCTGGTACCTGCGGCCGCTGACCTTCGAGCGCAAGCTGCCCCGCCAGATCTTGCAGCAGGCCGTCCGCCGCTTCCCCCTCAACATTCGCCCTCTCCTCGGCATCCCCAAAAGCCGTTCCACCAAGGGCCAGGCCTTCATCGCGCGCGGCTATCTCCGCCTCGCCGCCGCCGCCCACGAGGCCGCGGAACGGGAAGCTTGGGAATCCGAAGCCCGCGCCGCCCTGGACTGGCTCCTCGACCATCCCTCCCCCGGCTACTCCGGCGTCTGCTGGGGCAACCACTTCGACTATCAGTCGCGCGGCTTCTATCTCCCCAAGGGCGCGCCCACCATCGTCTGGACCTCGCTCATCGGCCTGTCCTTCCTCGATGGCTACCGCCAGTTGGGCGACCGCCGTTACCTCGACGCCGCCGTCAGCGCCTGCCGCCACATCCAGCTCGACCTCGCCCGCCATCCCCATGGCGAGGCGGTCTGCATCAACTACATCGTCGGCACGGAATGCCAGGTGCATAACGCCAACGTCCTCGGCGCCGCCCTGCTCGCCGAAACCTATCGCGAAACCGGCGAGGAAGCGCTGCGCGATCTGGCCCGCCGCGCCGCCATGTACTCCGCCGAGCGCCAGCTTCCCGACGGCGCCTGGTACTACGGCGAAGCGGAAATCGTCCACTGGATTGACAGCTTCCACACCGCCTACGTCCTGGATTCCCTGCGCCATTACGCCGACGCCACCGGCGACCCATCCTTCGCTCCCCAGCTCGAGCGCGGCTACGCATATTGGAAGGCAACATTTTTCCTGCCCGACGGAACGCCGCGTTATTACCACAACAAGACGCTGCCCCTCGACATCCAATGCGCCTCGCAGGCCATAGACACGCTGGTGTATTTCTCCGACCGTGACCCGCAGGCCCTGGATCTCGCCCTCCGCGTCGCCCGCTGGACCATCGCCAACATGCAGGACCGCTCCGGCTATTTCTATTACCGCCGCTATTCCCGACGCATCGTCAACCGCACCCCCACGCTCCATTGGGGCCAGGCGACCATGCTCTCCGCCCTCGCCGCCTTGTATCTCGCCCTGCTCGACGGTTCGGCCAAACCCTAAACCATGCGGCAATGGCCCTGGATTCACTGATGGGCGCGGGCCCCAGCCCCGCCTGCGGCGGGGTGTCCCGCTTTAATTGGCGCGGCGCGGAGCGCCGCTTACGCGCCGGGCTGGGCCTGCGGCCCCCGGCTTTCCCGCCCCCGTTGGGTGGCCCAATGCCTTCCCGCTGTCTGCAAAACCTTGCAGCACCTCGCCGCGCCGCACCGCCGCCCATCGGTAGCCGAGCCTGAAAATTTCCTGGCGCGGGCCCCAGCCCCGCCTGCGGCGGGGCGTCCGGCTTTTCCCTGGCGCGGGCCCCAGCCCCGCTGGGCGCGTGGGCGGGACCGGGGCCCGGTCCGCCCCCCAGGCCCCGCCCGCGCGCCGCCCCGGCCAAGACCTGGCCATTTGGCCCTTGATGTGCTTCCCAAAGCCCAAGATTAGAAATCGCTTGCCCATGCCACCCCTTGGCCGCGCCAAGGGGCGAACCATGGGGGGCGCTTTGCTTTCGCGGCCGCGGCACATGCAGCAGAACGGGAACAATTCGGGCGAAAAGGTACCCCTGTCCCGGCGGTCCTTTGCCCTTCCTCGCCTCACCGCCAGCCCCGTCGTCATGAAGTTCGGTGGCACATCGGTCGCCGACGCCGCCTGTCTCCGCCACGTGGTCGCCATCGTCACCGGCACGGATGACCCCGCCCCACTGATCGTGGTGGTTTCCGCCCTCGCCGGCGCCACCGACCAGCTGGTGGCCTGCGCCGCCGACGCCGCCCGCGGCCAAACCAGGTCAGCCGTGAAGATTCTGCAGGCGTTGCGCGCCCGGCATGACGCCGTCGCCGCCGAGCTGTTGCCCCCGCCCGTCCATCGCGCCTACGCCGCCCACGCCGCCGCCCTGGTGGCGGAAGCCGAGGCGCTCTGCCGCGATCTCGCCGGTTCCCGTTCCTCCCCGGGAGCGTCCGACGAAATCACGGGCCTCGGCGAGCGCCTCGCCGCCCCATTGCTGGCCTCCGCACTGGCCGCCTCCGGCCGCCGGAGCCAGGCCATCGCCGCCACCGAACTCATCAGCCTGAACCCCGCGGGCGAGCCCGACATGGCGCATTCCACCGCCCGTTGCCGCGCCCGCCTCCGCCCCCTGCTCCAACGCGGCGTCTTGCCCGTGGTCACCGGCTTCATCTGCCGCCGCCACGACGCCGCCCCCGCCACCTTGGGCCGCGGCGGATCGGATTATTCCGCCACCCTCATCGCCGCCTGCATGCACGCCCGCGAAGCCGTCATCTGGACCGATGTGGATGGCGTCCACGACGCCGATCCCCGCCTGGTTCCCGCCGCCCAGGTCCTCCCCGCGTTGTCCTATCAGGACGCCGCCCTCCTGGCCCGGGCCGGAGCCAAGGTCCTGCACCCGAACTGCCTGGAGCCCGCCCGCGCCGCCGGCATCCCGCTCTCGATTCGCAACACCTTTCGCCCCGAGCGCCCGGGCACCCAAGTCGCCGCCGCCGCGACCGCATCGCCCCGCCCCGGTGCGGTGGCGGGCCCATTCGCCCTGGCCGCGCGTTCCAATCTTGCCATCGTGGCCTATCGCGATCCCACCGGCGACGCACGCGCTCGGCTCCAGGCGCGGGCCTGGCCCGCCCTGGCCAATGACGCCGTCGCCTTTCGCTTCCTCCCGCGGGAGGGCATCCTCCAAATCGCCGTGCCCGATGCGCAGGCCGCGGCGGTTCTCGCCGTTTGGCGCTGGGCGCTGCGCCTGCCGCCCGGCGATCCGCGCTTGCGCCTGGTCCCCGGCGTGGCGTTGGTCGCGGGGGTCGGCGGTCCCGCCGTCGAGGACATTCATGCCCGCGCCATCGCCGCCCTGCGCGATGCCGGCGTCGCCTACCTCGCCTCCGGCGTCTCCGCCGAACCGCGCGTCATCGGCATTGCCGTGCAGCAATCGGACCTGCCCGGCGCCCTGGCCGCCTTGCATCGCCGCTTGCTGCCGCCGCCCTCGCTCCCGCGGGACGCCCGGGCCGCGCCGGCCGCCGCCGCTGCCGGCGGCGACGCGGCGGCTCACCCCCGGATTCCTGCCGAGACCCTGGCGGGAGACAATTGGAGAGAAGCATGAAGATCAGCATCCTCGGCCTCGGCTATGTCGGCGTCGTTTCCGCCGGCTGCTTGGCCCATGACGGCCATGAAGTCGTCGGCGTGGATCCCGTCGCCACCAAGGTGGACCTCATCAACCGCGGCCAGTCCCCGATTATCGAGGCGGAGATCGGTCCCATCCTCTCCACCGCCGCCGCCGCCGGCCGCCTCCGCGCCACTGCCGACGCCGGCGCCGCCATCGCTGCCACCGATCTGTCCCTGGTCTGCGTCGGCACCCCCAGCCAGCCCAACGGCAACCTCGACCTGCGCTACGTCCGCCATGCCTGCGAGGAGATCGGCGCCGCCCTCAAAGCCAAATCCGCCCGCCATACCGTGGTCATCCGCAGCACCGTCCTGCCCGGCACCATGCGGGAGATCGTCGTCCCCATGCTCGAGGAGTTCTCCGGCAAGCGCGCCGGCGCGGACTTCGGCGTGGCCAATAATCCCGAGTTCCTGCGCGAGGGCACCGCCGTCCACGACTTCCACCATCCCCCCAAGACCGTCATCGGCGCCCTCGACGCCGCCAGCGGGGATATGGTGGCCGAGATCTACGCCCGCCTGCCCGGCCCGCTGATTCGCACCGACCTAGCCACGGCGGAGATGATCAAATACGTGGATAATGTCTGGCATGCGCTCAAGGTCGGCTTCGCCAACGAAATCGGCGTCCTCTGCAAGCGCCTGGAGCTCGACTCCCACCGCGTGATGGACATTTTTTGCCAGGACCGCAAGCTAAACATCTCCCCCGCCTACCTCCAGCCCGGTTTCGCCTTCGGCGGTTCCTGCCTGCCCAAGGATCTGCGCGCCTTGTCCTACGCCGCCAAGAGCCGCGATCTGGAACTGCCCATCCTGGGTTCCATCCTCCCCAGCAACGAACTCCAGGTGGCCCGCGGCGTGCGCATGATCGCCGACCAGGGCAATCGCAAGGTCGGCATTCTGGGATTCAGCTTCAAGGGCGGCACCGACGATCTGCGCGAAAGCCCCGTGATCGAGGTCATCGAGCGCCTGCTCGGCAAGGGTTTTGACCTCCGCCTCTACGACCGCAACGTGCGCCTGGCCAGCCTGGTCGGCGCCAATCGCGATTTCATCCTCAACCGCATTCCCCACATTTCCAAGCTGATGGTCGCGAGCGTGGACGAAGTTCTCGGCCACGCCGAAACCGTGGTCATCGCCAACCGCGACCCCGACTTTGAGCGCGTTCCCGGCCGGCTACGGCCGGGCCAGCGTTTGCTCGATTTCGTTCGCATCGCCGACCGAGGCAGCCTCAATGGCCAATACGACGGCTTCTGCTGGTAACCCCCAGGCCGGCGCCCCCGCAGCGGTGCTGCCGCGCGCGCATCCGGCGAAGCCTGCCCCTCGGCGCAAGGTTCTGCTCATCGTCGAGAACGCCGCCTTCGAACTGGACCCCCGCGTGCAAAACGAGGTCGCCGCCCTCGCCGCCGCCGGTTATCAGGTCACGGTGATCTGCCCGCGCGATTCCCGCGCGCCGCGGGTTTGCGTGCCTGAGGGTGTTCGCGTCTACCATCACTGGACTCCTTCCGCCGATAGCGGCCGTGGCGGCTACATGCTGGAGTACCTCGTCGCCCTGGCGCTCGAGCTCGCGCTCGCCGGTTGGATCTTCCTCCGCCACGGCTTCCGCGCCATTCAGGGCTGCAACCCACCCGACACCATCTGCCTGGTCGCCGCGCCCTTCAAGCTATTCGGCGTCCGCTACATCTTCGACCACCACGATGCCGCCCCGGAGCTGTACGAAGCCAAATACAACAAACGCGGCTTCGCCTATCGCATCCAAGTGGCCCTGGAGCGGCTCACCTACCGCCTCAGCGACGTGGTCATGGCCACCAATGAGAGTTACCGCCAACTGGCGATCACGCGCGGCCATCGCGCGCCGGACCAGGTCTTCGTCGTCCGCAACGCCCCCGACCCCCGCCGCGTCTTTCCCGTTCCCGAAAACCCCGCCTGGCGCTTCGGCAAACGCTTCATGGTTGGCTATGTCGGCTCCATGGGCGAGCAGGATGGCCTCGATCTGCTGCTGCAAGTCGCCGCCCGGTTCAAGGCTCGGGGCCGCCTGGACACGCACTTCACCTTGGTCGGCGGCGGCCGCACGCTGCCCGCGCTCAAGGCCACGGTAGCCGCCGCCGGCCTGGGCGATTTGGTCACCTTCGCAGGCCGCCTGCCCGACCGCGAAATGCTGGAAGTTCTGTCCACCGCCGACATCTGCGCCAATCCCGACAAGCCCTGCCGCATGAACGACATTTCGACCATGATCAAGATCATGGAGTATATGGCGCTGGGCAAGCCGATCGTGCAATTTCAGTCCACCGAGGGCCGCGTCAGCGCCGGCGAGGCCTCGCTCTATGCCGACCCCGCCCGCGGCGTCGAGGATTTCGCCGACCAGATCGCATGGCTGCTCGACCATCCCGAGGAGCGGCTGCGCATGGGCGCAATTGGCCGCCGCCGCCTCGACGATAGCCTGGCGTGGAAATATTCCGTGCCGCACCTGCTCGCCGCCTACGATCGCGCCTTTACCGGGCGTTCCAGCCGCCCGGCCTCGCAGGCCTATGCCGTGGCGGTCGGGGTTGGCGTCGGGTCCGGCAATGCCTCTGGTTCCCATTCCGCCCACGAACGCATTGACCGTTAGCCCCGGCCCGCGCCCGCCTGCGCCCGCTTGTCTGTGATTAGCTCGGTCTGGGCTCTTGCCACCGCCCGCGATGCCCCCAGCCCCGCCCGCGTTATGCCGCTAATTATTGCCCCAGCACGGCTACGCCGCGCGCCCCATCCGGCCATGCCTAACCGACGATGCCCAACCGGCCACGCATGCTCCGCGCCGTTTCGCCCGCCTACGGCTAGCCCCGGGGGCGAGATCCAGGGCACGACCGCTAGGGGCGACGGCCCCGAACGCCGTTTCTGCATGCCAAAAGCTTCCACCACGGCACCGCCACCACTACAGCCGCCGCTCACAGCAGACGCCGGCTCCATTGATCCACCGCGCGTCACCCCGCGGCTATGCAGCGGTTGATTGCGGGTCCACCCCGGTGTCACGGAATGCGAAAACGTAACATTTTTGTCTGCAAGCCACTGAAAACAAGGGATCGGACATGTTACATGTACTTCCCAAGTTCCCCCCGTCCCCGGGCCCCTGTGCTCTCCGCTTCCGCCACGCCCAGCGGCTTAATGTGACCGCCGCGCCGTTGCCATTTTTTGTCTACGCGATGCCGTAAAGGGAAATCATTTTCCCCGCTACAGCACGGGTGTTACCTCGCATCACCCCCAGGCCCAACGGCCCGGCCCAAAGGATAAGCATTTTCAAAGAGTTCGCCGCAACTATCCCGTTGGTCAACCACTTGCAAGCCCTATTCCGCTTCCGGCGCGCGCCCCCGGAGGATCCGTTGCCGCAGTTGGATCCCGCCGCCTGAACTGACAGGGCGGAGCTACATCGCCTGTCCGGGTGATTTTCCCATGAGCGAAATTGCCATTGTTGGCGCTGGCCCTTACGGCCTGTCCACGGCGGCCCATTTGGCCGCTATTCCCGGGTTGCAGGTTCGCATTTTTGGCGAGCCCATGTCGTTTTGGCGCAGCATGCCGCGCGGCATGCTCCTGCGCTCCAATTGGCCCGCGACGCATATCGCCGCGCCGGCCGCGCAAGCCGCGCGCTTGGGCCTAGACGCTTTCGCCGCCGATGAGGGCGCGGTGCCCTCTCCCGTTCCGCTCGATCGCTTCATCGCCTATGGCGAGTGGTTCCAGCGCCGCGCCGTACCCAGCGTGGACCGGCGCCAGGTTGCCAGCGTCGAGGCCGCGCCGAAAGGTTTCCGCCTCCGCCTCGCCGACGGCGAAGTGGCGGAAGCCGAGCGCGTCATCGTCGCCGCCGGCATTCGCGGCTTCGAGCGCCGCCCGGAGCGGTTTACCCAACTCCCTCCCGATTTGGTTTCGCACACCGCCGAGCATCCCGATTTGGGCCGTTTCGCCGGCCGCAGCGTGCTGATCGTCGGCGGCGGCCAGAGTGCGCTGGAATCGGCCGCGCTGCTGCATGAATCCGGCGCCCAAGTCGAGGTCATTGCCCGCGACCGCGTCATCCACTGGTTGCAAGGCCGCGCCTCCAAGCTGTTTCATCACCAAATGGGATCCCTGGTGCCGAAGCTGCTCTATGCCCCCACCGATGTCGGCCCCGCCGGCCTCAGCCAACTGCTGGCCCGCCCCGCCCTGTTCAATACCCTGCCGCGCGGCCTGCGCGACCGCCTTTGGCGCCGCGCCGTGCGTCCCGCCGGCGCCCGCTGGCTGGTGGACCGCCTGCGCGAGGTTCCCCTGCGCTTGGGCTACGAGGTAACCTCGGTCGCTGAGAAAGGCGGCCGCGTCGCCCTGCGGCTCAGCGACGGAACCGATCGCCAGGTGGATCACCTGCTGCTCGGCACCGGCTACCAGGTGGACATCGCCCGTTACGCGTTTCTTGCCCCGGAGCTCGTCAGCCGGATTCGCCGCGTCCAGGGCTATCCGGTGCTGGGTCCGGGTTTTGAAACCTCGGTTCCCGGTCTGCACATCCTCGGCGCCCCCGCCGCGCGCACGGTGGGCCCCATCATGCAGTTTGTCTCCGGAACCCGGTACGCCGGACCGGCGCTGTTGGCGTATTTCGCGCCTCGCTACCGCGCCCGGCTGGCGCCCCAATGGCAATGCGCCTGATCGCTGTGTCCGAACCCCCGGTCCGCCCCTCCGCCGCCGCGCCGGCGCCTTCACCCAACTCCGGTGGGGTGGGCGTTACCGGCGCGGTGGTGATCGGCGGCGATTACCAGGGTTTGGGCATTGTCCGCAGCCTCGGTCGCCGGGGCGTGCCGGTGCTGGTCCTCGACAATGAGCATTCCGTCGCCCGCTACTCCCGCTACGCCTCGGGCGCCGTCCATGTCGCCAATTTGCGCGATGAAGCCGCCACCATTGCCTGCCTCCTCGAACTCGGCCGGCGCCGCGGCCTCGACGGTTGGGTCTTGTTTCCCACCCGCGATGAAACCGTGGCGGCGCTGTCCCGCCATCGCGCCGAACTGGCGCCGTGGTTTCGGGTGGCCACGCCGGAGTGGGACGCGGTCCAATGGATCTGGGACAAGCGCAACACCTACGCCCGCGCCCGCGAGCTCGATATCGCCGCCCCCGCCACGTGGCTGGTGCGGAGCGAGGACGACCTGGAAGCCGTCACCGCCGACCCGCCATATGTGGTCAAGCCCGCCATCAAGGAGCATTTCTTTTACGCCACCCGGGTCAAGGCGTGGCGCGCCAACTCGCGCCAGGAACTCCGCCACGCCTTCCGCCGGGCCTCCGCGCAGGTCGGCGCCGAAGAGGTCATGATTCAGGAATTGATTCCCGGTGACGGCCGCCAGCAATTCGCCTACTGCGCCATGTTCAAGGATGGCCGCGCGCTGGGCAGCATGACCGTCTGCCGCCTGCGCCAGCATCCCCCCGAGTTCGGCCGCGCCAGCACCTATGTGGAAACCGTGGAAGCACCGCACCTGGAGGAAGTCTCCGAGCGGTTCCTGCGCGCCATCGGCTACTACGGCCTGGTGGAGATGGAGTACAAGCTGGATCCCCGTGATGGCCGCTATAAATTGCTGGACGTGAACGGCCGCACGTGGGGGTATCACAGCCTTGGAGCGGCGGCGGGCGTGGACTTTCCCTATCTGCTGTTCGCCGATCAACTCGGCCTGCCCACCACCCAGGGCCGCGCTCGCGCCGGCGTCCGCTGGGTGCGCCTGGCCACCGATCTGCCCGTCGGCCTGCTGGATGCCTGGGCCGGCCGGCAGCGCTGGAGCGCCTATTGGCGCTCCCTGCGCCGGGCCAACACTGAAGCCGTCTTTTCCCGCCGCGATCCATGGCCGGGCTTGGTCGAGATTTTCCTGCTGCCGTATCTGTTCGCCAAGCGCGGATTTTAAGCGCGAGGACGTTTGCAAGCAGTCACCAGCGATGGATGCGATGGCCACCCCCAGCCTGAGCGGAAATCCCGCCGCCGCCGGAGCCCCCAGCGCGGCGCCCATCGCCGTCGCCAGGGCGGCGTCGGCCGGGGAGGCGCGGCAAATCGATCCTCTCAGCGACCCGCGCTGGGAGCAACTGCTGGCGTGGCATCCCGACGCCGGCGTCTTCCACACCACGGCGTGGTTGCGCGCGCTGCGCGCCTGCTATGGATATGAACCCATCGCCTATACCTCCGCCAGTCCGGGCGAGCCGTTGTCCGATGGGCTGGTCTTCTGCCGCGTCCGCACCTGGCTTACGCGGGAGCGGATGGTTTCCGTTCCCTTCGCCGACCATTGCCAGCCGTTGCTGGCATGCGCCCCGAACGACGCAGGCAACAGCTGGCAGCGGCTCATCGCCGCCGCGTGCCGCGACCGGCGTGGCTACATCGAGATTCGTCCTTTGCGCGCGCCAGGGGACGACGCGGGCGATAGGGAATGGAGCCCTTCGGCGGAGTATGCGCTGCACATCGCGCCCATCGCCGGCGCACGCGAGCCCCTGCTGCGCAGCTTCCACAAGGACTGCGTGCAGCGCCGCATTCGCCGGGCGGAGCGGGAACAGCTGGATGTCGAGATGGGCCGGTCGCCGGCGTTGCTGGATGCCTTTTTTGCTCTCCACGCGCTCACCCGCCGGCGGCACGGACTGCCACCCCAGCCGCGGGCCTGGTTTCGCCACTTGGCGGAGGCGTGTGGCGACGCGCTGACGGTATATGTCGCGCGCAAGCAGGGAAGGGCCATCGCGGCGATCGTGACCTTGCAATTCCGCGAGCGCCTGACCTACAAGTACGGGGCATCGGATGCGGCCTGGCATGCCCTGGGCGCCATGCCGCTGCTGATGTGGCGGGCCATCGAAGAGGGCCGGCGGCGCGGCGCCCGCACGCTGGAACTGGGCCGTTCGGCCACGGACAACACCGGGTTGCTGGCGTTTAAGCAGCACTGGAACGCCCAACCGCAGCAGCTGACCTATTTCCGCTTCCCGAGTTCGGGCCTCGCCACGCCGCACCGCGCCCGTTGGCGCCGGCTGGCGCGGAAACCGGCACTGGCGTTAGCCAGCTATTTGCCGCAGCCGTTATTGATTGCCGCCGGCGAACTATTGTACCGGCATATTGCCTAACGCCGGCGCACAGCCGGCATGCCAAAGCCGATCAGCAACGGAACACCGCTTCAGTTGGACTTACCGCCGGCGGCGATCAATGCCGCTAAAGAAGGGCCTGCACTTACGATGAAGGGGCTTTTGCAAGAACACTTCCGATGTCCCGATGACATGGGCGTCCTGCGCCCGCCCGCCGGTGACGCCGGCGAGGCGGGGTTTTTCCGGCTCGGGCCGGACATTACCTTGTTTGGTGGCTTGGCTTCGGGCGGCGCGGCGCCGCGGCCCGAGGACGCACGCGTGGACGCGCTTAAAGCAGTGGCGATCGGCGACGGCGAATGCCGTCTGCCGTTCGATCCCGCCGAGGCCATCAGCAATCTGCTCTTCGAACGCTATCCTGGCGCCGGACAGCCCGCCGGCTCCGGCCCCGTCTGGAAGCGGGCCGCGGCCCAGGCCTACTACACCCTCCGGCCACTAATGCCCGTCGGCATCCGCAAGCATCTGCAGCGCTCTGTGGTGGGCCGCAAGCGGAATGCGGCGCCGAGTTTCCCAGCCTGGCCGATTGATGCGACGGTCGAGCATACGCTCGAAGCGCTGCTGCTGCTGGCCATGCGCGCCCGCGGCGTGGACCGGATTCCGTTCATTTGGTTTTGGCCCGATGGCCATTCCTCGGCGGTCGCCATGACCCACGACGTGGAGACCGCCGCCGGCCGCGACTTCACCCCAACCCTCATGGATCTGGATGAACGCTACGGCATGAAAGCCTCGTTCCAGATCATTCCCGAGCATCGGTATGACGTCCCGGAGGTGTGGCTGGCGAGCATCCGCGACCGCGGCTTTGAAATCAATGTTCATGACCTGAACCACGACGGCCGCCTGTTCAGCAGCCGCGACGAGTTTTTGCGCCGCGCCGAGCGCATCAACGCCTATGGCCGCCAATGGGGGGCCCAGGGCTTTCGTTCCGCGGTGCTCTACCGGAATTTGGACTGGTTCGGCGCCTTGCGCTTCGATTACGACATGTCCCTGCCCAACGGCGCGCATTTTCATCCCCAAGCGGGAGGATGCTGCGCGGTTCGCCCATACTTCCTGGGCGACATGGTCGAGATCCCGGGGACGGCGGCGCAGGATTACATCCTGTTCCACATGCTCGGCGACTATTCCACCCAAATCTGGGAACAGCAGCTAGCCGCCACCGCCGCCGCCCACGGCGTGATGTGTTTCTCGATCCATCCCGACTACATCATCGAGCAACGGGCGCGGGATATCTTCCAACGTCTTGGGGAGATGCTGGCTGCGGAACATCGCCAGGGCGAGCGCTGGTTCGCCCTGCCGCGAGAAATCAGCCATTGGTGGCGCCAGCGGCGCGCCATGACCTTGCACCACGACGGCGCCGCTTGGCGCATCGCGGGCGATGGGGCCGAGCGCGCCCGAATCGCGTACGCGGAGATCCACGACGACCAGTTGCGTTACGTCGTTCCCGCCGCGGGCGCCACGCACCAGCCGGCGGGAACGGCCCGACAAAATTCGTAGCGTATGCCCGCAAACCTCGAGCGCTCGACGCCGGCCACGCCCACCGGCGCGCCTGGGGACGCCGCGACCCGGCTCGCCGCCATTTGGCGCGAGGTGCTGGGCCTGGACAGCGTCGGCCCCGATGACAACTACTTTGACCTGGGCGGCGATTCCTCGCTAGCGGTGGCCTTGTTTTCCCGCATCGAACGGGAGTTCGGGCGTAGGCTGCCTTTGGTGGTTCTGTTCGAGGCGCCAACGGTCAGTTCGCTTGCCGCGCTGCTAGCGGATCGCGCCCCCGCCCTACCTCCGCGCATCGTTCCGCTACAAGCGGCGGGCGCCTGGCCGCCCCTGTTCCTGCTGCACGACGCGAGCGGCGACGTCTTCGGCTACCGCCATCTCGCGCAGCGACTGGGCCCCGACCAGCCGGTGTACGGCGTCCGCGCCTCGGGCCTCGACGGCGAAGTCGAGCCGGCTCAAAGCGTGGAGGCGATGGCGGCTGCATATCTCCCGGCGATACGCTCCGTCGCGCCCACAGGGCCGTATTATCTGGCTGGCTACTGCGGCGGCGGCACCATCGCCTACGAAGTGGCCCAGCAACTCGCCCGCGCGGGCGAGTCCGTGGCTTTCCTCGGATTGCTCGACACCAGAAACTGGAACGCGCTCCCGCCAGCGACGGCCTGGAGCCGTCTCCGCAAGCAGCTGGAGCGGTTGAGCTTTCACGCGCAGGCCTTCGCCCGCCTCAATGCCTCGGACCGGCGGCGTCTGTGGCGCGAAAAAGTCAAGATCCTTCGTGCCCGCGTTCCGGTGTGGCGGGACCGGCTGCGGGCTCCCGGATCGAAGGCCCCGCGCGCGCCGCTCCCTGCCGTGTGGGCAGCCAACGACCGCGCCTGCGCCGAGTACCGGGCCCTGCCCTATCCGGGACGGATCACCGAATTTCGGCCCAAATGGCAATACCGCAGTCTGCGGCAGGCCGCCGCGGATTGGCAGCAGTTGGCTGGTGGTGGCGCCGAATCCTGCATTCTGCCGCTCTATCCCGCCACGATGTTGGTGGAGCCGTACGTCGCCGAAACCGCCGCCGCCCTGCGGCTGGAACTCGAACGGGCGCGCCAGATCCGGCCTCGTGACGTCCAAATTGCCGCACGGTAACAATCCCTTGGCCCTAAATCCTGACAACGCGCCCGGGCGGAAACCAGGCGAGCTCCACCCCGAGACCATCGCCCTGCACGCCGGGTTTGGCGGCGATCCGGCGACCCATGCCGTCGCCGTACCCATCTACCAAACCGTCGCCTACGGCTTTGACAGCGCCGAGCACGGGGCCGCACTGTTCAACCTGGAGGTCGAGGGCCACATCTACAGCCGGCTGGGCAATCCCACGAATGCGGTGCTGGAGGAGCGCGTCGCGGCGCTCGAGGGCGGCGTCGCCGCGGTGGCGGTCAGCTCAGGCATGACCGCCGTGCAATACGCCCTCGCCAATCTGGTCGCGGCGGGAGACAACTTCGTCTCCTTGCCGCAGCTCTACGGCCGCACCTATACGCTGTTCGCGCACGTCTTCTCCCAACAGGGCATCGAGGCGCGCTTCGCCGCAAGCGATGCCGCCGCGGAGGTCGAGCGGCGGATGGACGCCCGTACCCGCGCCGTGTTCTGCGAAAGCGTCGGCAATCCAGCCGGCAACGTCGCCGATCTTGCCGCCTTGGCCGCGGTTGCCCACCGCCATGGGGTACCGCTGATCGTGGACAACACCGTGGCCACGCCCATTTTGCTGCGGCCGATCGAGCATGGCGCCGATATCGTCCTGCATGCGGCAACCAAGTTTCTCTGCGGCCATGGCACCACGCTCGGCGGCTTGATCGTGGACGGCGGGCGCTTTGACTGGCGGGCGCACGCGGATCGGTTTCCCCAGTTCAGTCGGCCGGATCCGGCCTATCACGGCGTGGTCTACACCGACCACTTTGGCGAGGCGGCCTTCGCCGCCCGCTGCCGTACCGTCGGCCTGGGCAACGGCGGCGCGGTGCTGGCGCCGTTCAACGCGTTCTTGATCCTACAGGGCATCGAAACCCTGGCCCTGCGCATGGAGCGCCATGTCGCCAACGCCCGGCAGGTAGCGGAGTTCCTGGCGAGCCATCCCCAAGTCGCCTGGGTCAGCTACACGGGGTTCCGCGAACACCCAAGCTACGCCTTGGCGCGGCGCTACCTTGGCGACCGCGACTGCTCCTTGCTGACCTTCGGCGTGAAGGGCGGCTTTGCGACCGGCAAGAAATGCGTCAATGCCCTGCGCCTGTTCCGGCAAATGGTCAACCTCGGCGACGCCAAGTCGCTGGCCTGCCATCCCGCCTCGACCACGCATCGGCAAATGACCCCCGCGGAGCAAGCCCAGGCGGGCGTCACGCCGGAGATGCTGCGCTTGAGCGTGGGCATCGAGCATATTGACGATCTCCGGGCGGACTTGGAGCAGGCCCTCGCCGCGGCGAACCCACCGGCATGAACCGCATCTCTGATCTCATTGATCCCTGGGTGCATTCGGCCCCGGACTCCCCCGCCCTAGCGGACGCGGCCGGCGCATGGAGTTACGGCGAGTTGCACGCCGCCGTGAACGCCGCGGCGGCATGGCTGGCGGAGTTGGGCGTGCGGCCCGGCGACCGGGTGCTGCTGGTCAGTGACAATTGCCGCGCCTACGTGGCCCTGCTCTTCTCCGCCGCGCGGCTCGACGCCTGGCCGGTATTGGTCAACGCCCGGCTGGCCACGGCGGAAATCGAAGCCGTCGCCCAGCACGCCCGTCCGCGGCGCATGGTCTTCACCCGTTCCCGCCGCGCGGAGATGCACGCCCAGCATTTCCATGCGCGCTATGATCCGGTCGCAACCCTGGGCGAGGTCGCAGCCAGCCCGCTTGATCCGGCGGCCGCGCCCGAACCGGTGGCCGCGGACCCCAGCAGTCGCGTGGGCGCGGTCCTCTATACGTCGGGAACCACGGGAACGCCGCGCGGCGTCATGCTCTCGCACGGCGGATTGATCTTCGCGGCGCGCGCGGCAGCCGAAATCCGGAGCTTTCAATCCGAGGATCGTCTGCTGGGCGGCCTGCCCCTGACCCATTCGAGCGGTCTGTCGCTGGTGCTGCTGGCGGGGCTTGCAGCCGGAGCCTGCGTGGACATCCCCCCGCGCACGGAGCCAGTGACCACCCTCGAGTGGCTGCGCCAACGCGCCATTACGGTCTGGATCGGCGCGCCCGCGATGTTCGCCCAACTGGTGGAATATGCGCGATACCGCGGTCTGGAACGGGTGGAAGCGCCGCGGCTGCGCTTGCTGTCCTCCTGCTCGGCCCCGCTCCCGATCGAAACCAAGCGGCAAACCGAGGCCTTGCTCGAACGTGTGCTCCATAACGGCTACGGCATCACGGAATGCTCACCGGGCATCTCCGCGACGCGGCTGGACACGCCTCGCCAAGACACCTCGGTTGGCCGGCCCTACCCTGGCGTCGAGGTCCAGATCACGGATTCGGCCGGACGGGCGCTGCCGGAGGGGGAAGCCGGCGAGATCTGGGTCCGCGGTCCCAACCTCATGCTGGGGTATTACCGCTCACCGGCGGAAACCGCCGCCGTGGTGGACCAAGCCGGCTGGTTTCACACCGGGGATCTGGGCAGCCGGCAAGACGGCTTGCTGTATTTGCTGGGCCGAACCAAGGAACTGATCCTCCGATTCGGCTTCAATGTCTATCCGGCGGAAATTGAGGCCGTGCTGGAGCAGCATCCTGCCATTCAGCGCGCCGCGGTTCTGGCCGAACCCACGGCGGGCGCGGCGGGGGGGGAAGAAATTCTAGCCTTTCTCCAGCCCGTTGAAAGCCCCTTACCGCTGCCCGAAATCGCCGCCTGGTTACGGCCGCGCCTGGCCCACTACAAGCAGCCCACGCGGATGATCGAGATCGAAGCCCTGCCGTTGACGCCGACCGGCAAGATTCGCAAGGAGGCGCTGCGCGCGCTGCTTTCCGCGGCGCATGCAGGCTAGGCGGCTTGGGGAAGGTGCCATCGCGCAGCAAACTCGCGGTTGGGGTTTCCGCGGCAGTCACGCCCGCGCTGCTGAGCGCCCTCCCGTCAGGCATCCAGCTACGGCGGCTGCGATGCCCGCCGCAGACGGCAGTCCGCGTCGAGTTTTGGATTGCCCCGCCCTATGCCGAGGACGTCAAAATAACCCTGCCGCGCCTGCGCGGCCTGCGGGTCATTCAATCCGTACTCGCGGGCGTGGACTGGCTGCTGCCGCTGGCTCCCCCGGGGATTGTCGTCTGCGACGCGCGGGGCGTTCATACCGTGGCGACAGCCGAATGGGTTTTGACCGCGATTCTGGCGTCGCTGAAATATCTTCCGCTCTATGGAGATATCCAGCGGGACGCCGCCTGGAAACGCCGGGGAGAATCGGATACTCGGTTTCGGACTTTACTTCCCGACGCACCGCCCTGCTATCCGCCCGTGCGGCTTGAGGAGTTGCGCGGAAAATCCGTTCTGATCGTGGGATACGGGGCGATTGGCGCCGAGATTGAGCGCCTCCTGGCGCCATTTCGCACCCGGATCCTAAGGGTTGCGCGCCGCGCTCGCCCGGGCATTTGGCCCGCCACGCAGCTGCGCCGATTACTGCCGCTGGCGGATGTGGTCATCCTGACCGTGCCCCTCACCCCGGAGTCCAGACACCTACTTGGCGCGCCGGAGCTGGCCCGGATGCGGAGCGGGGCGCTGTTAGTGAACGCCGCACGCGGCGCCGTGGTTGACACCGAAGCGCTGGTCGCCGAGCTGCGCCAGGGCCGGATCCGTGCCGCCCTGGACGTGACGGATCCGGAACCGCTTCCCGCGGATCATCCGCTGTGGCGGGCGCCGAACGTGCTGATTACGCCGCATGTCGCCGCATCCAGCCCGGAGTTCATGGTCCGCGCCATGCGCTTTGCCGCCGCCCAGATCCGGCGTTATCTGCAATCCGCTCCGCTGCACAACATCGTCTCCGGCGCTTACTAACGATTGCGGGCCGGGCGCCGGTCTCCCGGCATGCGGCGGGTCTCCCGATCCGCGCTGACGACCCCACCCATACGCCCATCTCGCAGGGGGCCAGCGAGTCTGCCATGCCCGTCGCCATTGAGCATCCGCCATCGTCGCGCCCCACCCCGCGTGGGCGGGCCACTGGCCCGGCCCGCGCCGGCCTCCGCATTGCGCTGGTCAATAACATGCCGGACGCCGCGTTGGCCGACACCGAGGAGCAGTTCACCGCACTGCTCACGGCGGCGGCCGGGGAGCGGCCGGTGCAGCTGGCGTTTCACTATCTGCCGGCGGTGCCGCGCGGGCCGGAGGCGCGAGCCCGGCTGGACCACGCGTATTTCAGCCTTGCCGAGCTGCTCAACCGCAGCTATGACGGCGTGATCATCACGGGCGCCGAGCCCTTGCAGCCAGATCTGCGGGCCGAGGCGTATTGGCCGGAACTCGTGGAGCTGCTGCGCTGGGCCGAGAGCCACACGCACTCGGCGGTTTTGTCCTGCCTGGCGGCCCATGCCGCCGTCTTGCAGGAAAGCGGGATCCCGCGCCAGCCGCTGGCCCGGAAGCGCATCGGCGTGTTTGCCGAGCAGGTGGCGCAGACGCACCCGCTGACGCGCGGGGCCCGTCCCACCGTCTACTTTCCCCACTCGCGCTGGAATGATCTGCGGCAAGCCGATCTCGCGCTCCATGGCTACACCGTCCTGACCCACGCGCCGGGGGCCGGCACGGGCCTGTTCGTCAAGCCGCGCGGCCGCAGTTTGTTCGTCCACCTCCAGGGCCATCCGGAATATCACGCCGCCACGCTGCTCAAGGAATACCGGCGCGACGTGCGGCGCTTTCTGCGCGGCGAGCGCCCGGACTACCCGTCGCTGCCGCACAACTACTTTGATCCCGAATCCACGCGGTCCTTGGCGGCATTCGAGCGGCAGGCGCTGGCGCGCCCCGATCCCGCGCTGCTCGCCGAGTTCCCGGACGGCCCCATCGCCGCGCAGCTCGAATGCAACTGGGCGGTGGATGCGGTACGGTTGTACCAGAACTGGCTCGACTATCTGGCGGCGCGGCCGATGGCGACCACCCCGGCTCTGGCATCCGCCCCGATGGTGGACGCCCGCTCCGGCGCTTCGTCTCCGCGCTAGCTGCGCGAGTACCACCGCCCCAGCATTGAGACCGCCCCTCGCCGTGAACCCCGCCACTGAAACCCCTTCCGCCTCCCGCGCCAGCACCGCCGCAGACCCGCGGCGGCGCCGCGCCCTGATAATTTATTTCGCGGCGCTGCTGGCCCTATTCGCGCAGCCCCTGCGCGAACTGCTGGCCTTCGCCCTGGGCAACGATTTTTGTTCCTACATTCCCCTGATTCCGTTCGTCTCCATTTACCTGCTGTGGACCGAGCGGCGATCCATCTTCGCGCACCCTGGCCGCGACCGGCTGGCGGCGGCGAGTTTCGCCGCCGTTGGCGCCCTGAGCCTGGGCTGGGCCCTGGGATGGGCGGGGCGGGTGCCGTATGCCGATCACCTGAGCCTGCTCGCCCTCAGCCTGGTGCTGTTTCTTTTTGCCGGGGTCTGCGCCATATACGGCCGCCGGGTCTTCCAGGCCGGGCTGTTTGCCTGGCTGTTTCTTCTGCTCATCATCCCGTTTCCGCCATTTCTGCTCGACCGTTCCATCTTTTGGCTACAAGCGGGCTCGACGCACATGTGCGCCTGGTTCTTCGGCGTCTTGGGCGTGCCGGTCTTCCGGCAAGGGTTTGACCTCTTTATTCCCACCATTACGATCCACGTCGCCAAGGAATGCAGCAGCATCCGCTCCAGCCAAGCCCTGGCCATCACCGCCCTGTTGGCTGGATATTTCTATTTGCGCTCGCCTTGGCGCCGCGCCGTACTGGTGCTGGTCGCGATTCCCTTTTCGGCGGTGAAGAACGCGATCCGCATCTGCACCCTCTGCCTGCTGGCTTTGCATGTGAATCGCGGCTTTCTCTACGGCCGGTTGCACCGGGAGGGCGGCTTTGTCTTCTTCCTGATCGCCTTAGTTCTGCTGTGGCCGCTCTTGCTTTGGCTGCGGCGCGGAGAACAATCGCGGCGCACACTGGAACCGCCGCCGGGCGCCGCGCGCCTCGAACCTCACGAGCCCGTATGAAACGCCATCTCCTTTTTCTCGCCGCGGCGGCGGTTCTCCTCACCGCCGCTGCCGGATGCAGCAGCCCCGCCCAGCGGGAAGCCCACTTCCGGGCGCAAGCCCGCGCCGACATGCGGAGCGGGCGGTATGCCGCCGCCGTCATCGAACTCCGCAACGCACTGCGGATTGCGCCGCAGTCCGCGGCGCTGCACGTCCGCCTGGCCCGCGCCTACGCCCGCGAGGAGCAGTTCGGCTTAGCGCTGAGAGAATATCGCCAGGCGGTCCAGTTGCGCCCGGCTGACGCCGCGGCCCGGCTCGCGGCCGGACGGATCGAACTGGCCGCGGGGCAAACGGCCAAGGCCCAGGCCGACGCCCAGGCGGTGCTGGCCCAGCACCCCGGCGATGGCAATGCCACCATCCTGCTTGCCGCGGCGCTGGCGCGGCAAGGGAAGGCGCCGGAGGCGCGGAAGTTGCTGCGGGCGTTGGTCGCCCGCCAACCGCGGTTCCAGCCGGGACTATTGGCGCTGGGCGCGGTGGAGCTGGCGGGGGGCGATTCGGCCGGGGCGCGCGCTACCTGGAACCAGGTGCTCGCCATCAATTCCGGCTCATTGGAGGCGCGGCGGGAGCTCGCCGGACTGGATCTGAGCGAGCACCATCCCGGGGCCGCGGAGCGGGAGCTGCTGGCGGCGGTCCAGGCCCATCCCCGCTCCGCCCAAGCCCGCGGCACGCTGGCCATGTTCTACGCGGAGCAGCATCACCCGCGGCGCGCCGAGGCCGCCCTGCGCGCCGTGGTGCGTCTGGAACATGGCGCCCCAGCGGCGCGCTTTGCCCTGGCCCGCTTCCTGGAAAGCCAGGGGCATCCTCAGCAGGCCAAAGCGATTGATGCCGCGCTGGCGCATGCGGCGCCGAATTTTCTGCCCGCGCGCCTGCAGCGGATCGAAATTGACTTCGCGCAGGGACGCACCGCCCGCGCACGGAGCTTAGCGGACGCGTTGGCGCAAGAACATCCCCACCAAGCGGCGGTGCGCCTGCTGCGGGCGCGGATCGAATTGGCTTTGGGCCAGAGCCAAGCGGCGCTGCAAGACTTAACCGCCGCGCATCAACTCAATTCCGGTCTCCCCGCGGTGGATGACCTGCTGGGACAGGCCTACACCCAGTTGCACCAACCCATGAAGGCCGTCGCATCCTATCAGCGATCGCTCCGCGCCCACCCCCGCGATGCGCTGGCCGCCGCCGCACTGGCGCGGCTGCTGCTGGCCCAAGGCCATCCGAACCAAGCGCTCGACTACGCCACCCAGGCCAGCGCATGGCAGCCGCAATTTGCCGGGACATGGTTGGTGCGAGGTGACGCGGAAGCCCAGTTGCACCAGAATTTCGCGGCCACCAAGGACTGGCGTCAGGCGGAGCAACTGGCTCCCCGTCTTCCTCAACCGTACCTACGCCTCGGCGGCGCGTACTTGCGGGGACGGGACTATCCGGCCGCCGAGCAGCAGTTTCAGCAAGCGCTTCGGCTGGCGCCGGGCGATCCCGCGGCGGTGGCTGGGCTGGCCAACGTGCAGCTTGCCCAGGGCCATCCCGGCGCCGCTCTCCAGCTGGTGCGCGGCCAGGTCCGCCGGCAGGAAACCGCGCCGCTCGATGAACTGCTCGCCAGCCTCTATGCCCGGCAACACCGGACCGAGGACGCGGAGCAAACGCTGCAACGCGCGGTGCGGCTGTCTCCCGCGAGCCTGACGCCCTATCTGCTCCTCGCCAGCCTCTACGCCCAAGACCACAAGCTGTCCGCAGCGGAGGCGGAATACGCCGCCGCGCTCCGGCGCCATCCCCACAATGCCGGCCTATGGACCATGCTCGGAATGATTGCCGAGCAGAACGGCGACGAGGCTCAGGCGCAACGCGACTACCGGCGCGCCTTGGCCATCGCGCCCGATTCCGGGGTGGCGAACAATAATCTTGCCTATCTCTACGCGAAACAGGGGCGTGACCTGCCGCAAGCGATGGTGCTGGCGCAGCGGGCGCTGCATGCGCTGCCGAACGTGCCCACGGTCGCCGATACGCTGGCTACGGTCTATCTCAAAATGCACCTGAACGCCAGCGCCATTGCGCTCCTGCGGCCGGCGGTCGAGCAGCAACCCCAAAACGCGATGTTCCATTTCCATTTAGCCGAGGCGCTGTTCGCGGACGGCCACAAACGGGAGGCGCGGGTTGCGCTCTCCGCCGCAGTGCGGCTGAACGCAGCGCTCCGCCAACGCCCGGAAGCGCAGCGCATTCTGGCCGCCCACTGAAGGCGGATTTCTCCCCGCCGCCACGGGCCGAACCACGCCCCATCCGCTCACGGCTTCCCATTCCATGCCGCACGCGGCGCCCGTCCCGGACGGCTAGCGCGGGCGCGCTCCTTCCGGCAAGATGGAGATGGGGAAAACCGCCGCGGATGTTCCACCTCACCTATCATCAGATTCGGCCCAGTGAGTCCGCGCGCTACCTGTATTCCGTCACGCCGGAACAGTTTGCGGCGCATTTAGAGGTGCTGGCGCCGGCCGCCGCGCGCCTGCCCCCGGACGCCGCGATCTCATTCGACGACGGCGACGCCTCCATTTTCGAATACGCTTTGCCCCGGCTGGAAGCCCGCGGCGCCAAGGCCACGTTATTCATCACCGCGGCATGGATCGGGGCGCGGGCCGGATTTCTCAGCTGGAGCCAGCTGTCGGCACTCGCCGACCTCGGGCACTCGGTGCAATCGCATGGTTGGTCGCATGTGTTTCTGCCCGCCTGCGACCGCAGACAGCTGCATGAGGAGTTGCGCCGGTCCAAGCAAGTGATCGAAGACCGGATCGGACGGGAGGTCAGCGAGATCTCCATGCCGGCCGGACGCTGGAACGGGAGCGTCGTGGCGGCGTGCGCCGAGGCTGGCTATGCCCGAGTGTTCACCTCGGAGGCAGGCGCCCAGCCCCGGGTCCTGGCCGGAGTGGAGGTCCTGGGGCGCTACATGGCCCGCCGGCACGATACCGCCGCTGATATCGCCGCGCGACTTGCCGCCAAGCCCGCCGCGCTCGGCCGGCAGCGATTGCGGCGCCTGGCGGCCCGCAGCCTACAGGCCGTGCTCGGCGACGAACGCTATCATCGGCTGTGGCTGCGGTGGTCGAATGCCACGCCCGATACGGAAGCCGAACTGGGGTACGCGCCGGACGGGTCTCCGCCGCCTAGCTGACGCCGTGTCTCAATTGTGAACAGCCTGGCTTTGACCTGGCCCGATCCTGGTCTTTCGCCTTATGGCGTCATTGACTCATACACCGCATCATGGAGCTAATGTAGGGGGATCCTATGAACCGAATCCTTCGTTCGCTCACCGTTGCCCTGATTGCCGCCCCGCTGCTGCTCGGCTTGGCGGGATGCGGCGGCGCCGCGTCACTCGCCTCCAGTTCCAGCAGTTCTTCCAGCAGCAACAGTAACGGCGGCGGCGCGACGACAACCCATTCCGTGTCGCTGTCCTGGGCCGCCAGCACGTCCTCCGTGGCGGGTTACATGGTGTTCCGCAGCACGAAGTCGGGCGGACCCTACAAGGCGCTGACCAGCTCGCCGATTACGAACACGACCTACACGGACAAGACGGTGCAGGCGAAAAACACCTACTACTACGTGACGGCGGCAGTGACCTCGGGCGGCGTCCAGAGCGCCTATTCCAACCAAGCCACCGCGGTCGTGCCGTAGATTCGGCGCCGGCCGCCTCGCATCGCCCAGGCTGCCGCCGCTCGGAGGTCGCCAGGGGGAGAGCAGCACGCGCGCATTGGAGGTGTTGCGCACCACCGCCACCGCGACGAGGCGAACCCGCGGAACTTTTTTGGGCACTAGCCGAGGGCGCGAACGCGCCAGACATTTGCACTTCAGGGAGCGCCGTGCGTGCTCCCTTTTTTTTGCCCGCAACCGCGTCCCCGCGCGGCCGGAGCTACGCCTCTTCGCGCTGCACGTTGTTGCGCACCGGGCTGCGGTGCGGCGGAATGCCCGCCTCCTTGATCTTGTACAACAGGGAGCGATAACTGATATTGAGCGCTCCCGCGGCGCGACGCCGGTTCCAATTGGCCGCTTGTAGCGCTCGCAGGATGAATTTCCGCTCCACCTTGGCGACCACTTCGCGCGTCACGGTTTTGAGCGAGCAGGACCCGTTCGGCACGGGCAGCGCCCAATCGTCGGAGCGGCTCAATAACTCCGCCAAGATCACATCCTCGGAGCCCACGATCACGTATCTGCGGATCAGGTTTTCCAACTGGCGAATATTTCCCGGCCAGGAATTGCGGCACATCTCACCCATGATCAAGGCCGACAACGGCGCGGGCTGGCGATTATACTTGCGCGTGTAGTACTCGAGGAGGTATTCCACCAGCATGGGAATATCCGCGCTGCGCTCGCGCAAGGGTGGGAGATGAATCGTGATGGCGTTGATGCGATAGTACAGATCGCGCCGAAAACCACCCGCGGCCATCTCCTCCTCGAGAGGACGGTTGGTGGCGCAAACCACTCGCACCTCGACATGTTTATCGCTGGCTGAGCCGATGCGAGTGAAGTTCCCGTCCTGCAACAGCTGCAACAGCTTCGCCTGGAGCGACGGGTCGAGATCGCCGATTTCGTCCAAAAACAGCGTGCCGCCGTGCGCCGCCTCGACGCGTCCGGGCTTGGCGACCTGGGCGCCGGTAAACGCGCCTTTCTCATAGCCAAACAGCTCGCTCTCCACCAGGGAACCAGGAATCGCCGGACAGTTCACCTTCACCAACGGACCCGCGGCCCACGGGGATTGTTCATGCAGCAGGGTGGCAATGATCTCCTTGCCGGTCCCGCTTTCCCCGCGGATGAGCACCGGGATGTTGGCGCCGGCGGCCTTGCCGACTAACTGCCGGACCGGAGCCATTGCCGGAGAGACGCCAAACACGACCTCTTCCGGAGGGAGCGGGTTGCCCACCGCCGAGGCAATGAGTGGTTCCGTGGCCATCATTCTCCCGATAGAGCAGCTAGTGGGCCAAACATCCGCGGGCCCTCTGCGGGACGGCGGAAGCGTGCCCAAGATGAACAAATGCAAGAGTTTGCAGACTCAATCGTGGAGCTCCCCGAGGGCCGGTGGCGGGCAAGCGGCAGAGGAGCGCGGGAAGGCCATTGCCGTCGCGGGAAAATGCTTTCCCCAGCAGAGAGTTAGCTTGACAATTCCTGACCGCGCCGCCATCCGGCCGGGCGCCGACGCGGCCCGGCGCATGCGCCCAGGGGGGCCACGGCGGCGGCTGACAAATTGTGGCCGCCATGGCCGCAAGGGGGCGACAAAAACATGCGAACGCCTCCGGGGCGAATGCCGCAACTCACTGTTGGCAAGGATCTTATCCACGGCTGCCGAGCTGCGGCAGGTGGCCCGCGGATTGCCTCAAGCTCTGCTTGCCGCCCACGAGGCCCGCCCAGATGATTTCCCTCATCATTCCCACATACAACGAGCGGCCTTGTATCGCCGCGGTGGTAGACCAGGCGGCGGCGGCGCTGACCGCTAGCGGCGAAAGCTTCGAGATTATCGTCGTGGACGATTCCAGTCCGGACGGCACGGGCGCCGAGGTGCAGCGGCTGCAAGCCGAGGGCCGGGCATGGCTGCGCCTGATCTCGCGGTCGCGGGATCTATCCACCGCAGTCGTCACCGGCTGGAGGCAAGCGCACGGTGATCTGCTGGCCTGCATGGATGCCGACTTTCAGCACCCGCCGGCCACACTGACGGCCATGGTGCGCTGGCAGCGGGATGCGGACGCCGATGTGGTCGTTGCCAGCCGCTACGCCGGCGCCGCGCACACAGGCGCCGCGGCGCTGCGGCGCGTGCTGACGGGCGCCGCCTCGGCGGCCGCCGGGCTGCTGCTGCCCGGCGTATTGACCGGCCTGACCGATCCGATGTCCGGGTTTTTCCTGTTCCGCCGCTCCGCCGTGGACCTGAGCGCGCTGCGGCCGCGGGGCTATAAGTTGCTGATTGAGATTCTGGCGCGCTGCCGGCCGCCGCGGGTCAGCGAAGTTCCGTTTACGTTTGCCCGCCGGCAGGCGGGCCGCAGCAAGGCGGGAGCCGGCGTCGCCACCCAGTTCTTGCGGCAACTGCTGGCCCTGGCCGCCGCCACCGGCGAACTTCGCAAAATGTTCCGTTTTGGCCTGGTGGGGCTGAGCGGGGTGGTGGTGAACTTCGCCGCCTTCGCCGCCATGCGGCATTGGGACGCCCCCCTGGCGCCCGCGGCGGCGCTGGCCGCGGCGCTGGCCCTCGCCAACAACTTCGCCGGAAACGAAACCTTCACCTTCCGGGCCGCCGCCCAGGCCGACCGCGGAGCCCGCGCCGTGGTCCGCCGCTTTTTTCGCTTTTTTGCCTTTTCCCTGATCGGCCTGGGGCTCAACACGGCTGCCGTGGCGATGCTGACGCCCGCGATCGGCTGGGTGCCGGCGCTCACGCTGGGGATTGGCCTGGCCTCCAGTTGGAACTTCGCTGCCAACGCGACCCTGACCTGGCCGGCTCCGGCTTCCTCCCGGATTCAGCCCCGGAACGCCGCGGTCCTGGCGCCCGAACCGTTGCGCATGGCGGCAAAATAGAACCGCCGCATGCCCGCCCCCAGCACGCCGCCGCAACCCGAGGTCTCACCTGCCGCACCCCCCGCCGCGCGGCCGAGCGGCTGGCTGTGGCTGCCCACGATTCTGACCGGAATCATTGCGCTGCTCGCCGCGTCCTATCCGGTCGCCCGGGCGTTTTACCTGACGGGCTTCGGCTTTAACGAAGGCTGGAACGTGTATGCCGCGCGGATGGTGTTTCATGGGCGCAAGGTCTACGCCCATCCGCCCGCCTGGACGGATTTCAACTACCCGGCGCTATCGTTTCACATCGTCGCCTGGCTGCATGGCCTAGGCGCCTCCTCCCTGTTCGCCGGCCGCTTCCTGTCGCTTGGCGCGCTGCTGGTTTCCTGCGTACTGGTAGCCTGCGTCGCGCGGCGGTTGGGAGCGGGCGCCCGCCACGCCGCCTTCGCCGCTCTCTTCTGCCTCGCCATCTTCGCCATCGCCGCCCGTTCCTACGTCGGCCTGGATGACCCGCAAATCCTGGCGCAGATGTTCTTTCTCGCCGGATTCTACGTTTACATCAGCGGCGAACCAAACTGGGGCCGGCTGGCGGCGGTGACGGCGCTGTTCCTCATCGGCGGCAATATCAAGCACAACCTGGTGGATTTTCCGCTGGCGGTGCTGCTCGACCTCCTGCTGACGAGCCGCCGCGCGGCGGCCAAGTTCATCGTCCTGGGCGCGGCGTTTTTGGCGGTCTCGATCGGCTGGGAGATCTGGGCCAATGGCCCCTACTTTGTCGCCAACCTGCTGTCCGCACGCCGATATTCCCTCGCGCAGGCCTGGTTCAAGCTGTTCCGCTGGAGCCTCGCGCCTATTGAAGTCGCCGCGATCGCCGCCGCGTTATGGAGCCTGGCTCACCTGCGGCCTGGACGGGCGCGGGTGGTTGCGCTGTGGTTTTGGTGCGCGCTGGGGGTGGGCTTTGTCTTCGGCGGCGGCGACGGGGTGTGGTTCAACGCCTATTTTGACTGGTTCCTCGCAACCGCCACAATCAGCGCTTTGTTCGTTCCCTGGCTGATGGAGGGGCAGCGGTGGGCGGCAACCTCGCGGGCCGGCCGTAGGGCGGAGGTCGCGGTGCCCCTGGTGCTGCTGCTGTCCCTGGGTCCGGCGTGGTACCGGCGCTCGTCGCGCTTTCCCCATAAGCAGTTTCATTTCACCGCCATCTTCAAACTGTCCGGCCGCCAAACGCGCTTCCAAACGCAGGTGCGCTTTCTGCGCCAGCACCCGGGTGCGGCGCTCTGCGAAAACCTGCTCTACTGCGCCCGCGCCGGCAAGCCCTACGTCTACGATCCCTTCGACGCCAGCGAACGCGTGCTGACCCACCAGCTCGACCCCCGCCCGCTGCTGGGGCAAGTGCGCCGGCGGCAATTCAGCGCGGTGGAACTCATGCGGCCGGTCAGGTATTACGAAAATGTCACTGGACCGGCCATCTTTCCCTCCCTGGCCACGGCGATTGCCCGCCATTATCGTCTCGCATTCCATTCCCGCCGCAGTTTTCTCTACGTTCCGCGGCGCCGACCCTGACCCGCCGGGGTCGCGCGACCCGCGTCGTCCGCCTGTTACCCTTTTTCCATGAGTGAGCCCCGCTATTTGGTCACCGGCGTCGCCGGCTTCATCGGCTCCGCCATCGCCCGCGCCTTGCTGGCGCAGGGCCATGCCGTGCGCGGCGTGGACAACTTCGCCACCGGAAGGCGGGAAAACCTGGCGGGCTTGAAGGGCCTCGACTTGATGGAAGGCGACCTGGCGAACCCCAAAATCGCGGCGGCGGCTTGCGGCGGCGTCCGTTGCATCTTCCATGAAGCGGCGATTCCCTCCGTGCCCCGCTCGGTCGCCGACCCAGCGGGCACGCACCACGCCAACGTGACCGCCACGGTGGAGCTGCTGGTCGCGGCGCGGGATGCCGGCGTGGCGCGCGTGGTCTACGCCGCGTCTTCCTCCGCCTACGGCAACCAGCCGACGCTGCCCAAGCGGGAAGACATGCTGCCCGACCCGTTGTCCCCATATGCGGCGGCCAAGCTGGCGGGGGAATACTACCTGCGCAGCTTCCACGCGGTTTATGGCTTGCCGACGGTGGCGCTGCGCTATTTCAACGTGTTCGGGCCGCACCAGGATCCCCACTCGCCGTATTCCGCGGTTTTGGCCAAATTCATCACGCTGATGCTGGCGGGCATAACGCCGACCATTGACGGCGACGGCGAACAGTCGCGGGACTTTACCTACATTGACAACGTGGTCCACGCCAACCTGCTGGCCGCGGCCGCGCCGGAGGCGGAGGTCGCCGGGCGCATGTTCAATGCCGCCACCGGGGCGCGGGTCACGCTGAATCAGATGGTCGCCCAGCTGCGGGACCTGACCGGCTATCGCGGCGAGGTCAAGAACGGCCCGCCCCGGAACGGCGACGTCAAACACTCGCTGGCGGACATTTCCTTGGCGCGCCGGCACCTGGGCTATCAGCCGCAGGTGGATTTCGCCACGGGGCTGGAACGGACCGTGGCCTGGTACCGGCAATCGCTCGCCGCGGGCGGCTAAACCGGCTCCGCGATCAGGCGTTTGCGCCGGGAGCCCGGCGCGCACGCGCCACGGCAGCGGCGCGGCGGCCGCGCGCATGCCGGCCGCGGGCCCCCGCGACGGGATGCTCCTCGCGCGCCGCCACGGCTGGGCTCAAGCGGCCGGCGACGGCGGCCGGCGGCATTCCCGCCTCCGCCAACTCCAGTGACCGGCGGCCCACGCATTGCTTGGCGCGGGCCCCAGCGCGGCTGCCCACCCCAACGCGCACCGCTGCGCGTTGGGGGCCCCGGGTCCGCCGCGCGTCCCGCTTTGCTCCCCGTGCAAAAGGCGCGGCCCCCGCGACTGGAGTCTGGGCGAAGAGCCTGCGCGCCGACCCGGCGCCAATGCGGTCATCGCCCACCGCGTCAACGAGCGTGTTCTCAAAGCGCAAATACGCGCGCATGAATGCGGCTCTCGTCCGCTCTTCCCGCTGCTCCTCGATCCGCGCCGGCCGTTGGACGCGGCGGCGGGCCGCATTCCGGCTGGCGTTCTCATAGCGCCGGGCTAGTTTCACCACGCGTTGGAACGACGGGCGCAGCAATCTTTCGAGCTCGCTCGGCACGCCCTGGGCGGCGTCATCCCGGCTGGGGCCGCCGCCGCGGGCGAGTTCCTGCGCGTAATCCTCGGCGCGTTTCCAGGGATCCAGTAAGCTTCCAAAGCCAGCCACGAGCACCTCACGGAGCAGGATTCGGCCCCAAGTTAGCAAAGCCCGCAATCCGCGCCAATCCACCAGAATCCGTGCTTCCGCCTACGGGCATCACTGCGCATGGGCGCACCAGCCCGGGCGATGGGGCGGGAGGCGATGGCCACGCCGGTGGCAGCCGCGGCTGGGCTGCGAACGCCGGCAACGATTGCTTGGCGCGGGCCCCAGCGCGGCGGGAAGACGTGCTCTGGCCTAGGCTTGTTCCGGCAGGCCGTGGCGGCGGAGCAGGGAGGGCAGGTTTTGGGAAAACGCCGAACGCGGCATGACCAGATCGCAGCCCGCCTCCTGGGCCTGCAGCTTCAGTTCGGCTTGCAGGTGGCTGACGAAGCCTACCAGGGAGGTTTTTTTCAGCCCCGGTTCCCGGCGCAGCCTGGCGATGACCGAAAGCGGATGGGTGGCGGCGCCGTTGAGGTCCAGAATGATGAGCGTCGGCGGCGTACCTTCCTGCGCCAACTGCATGACCTGGTCCTCGGTTTTGGCCACATGCAGGCGGACGCCCAATTGGCGGGCCGTCTCCTGAATTTTGGCCAAAAAGAACAGATCCTCGACCGCCGCTAGGATGCGGCGCTCCCCTACCGCTCCCTCAGCGGCTACAACCGGTTTACTCGTGGTGCTCATAAACCCCTACCGCGCCGCCGGACCCGAACGACCGGCAGCCGCTGTGATCGGCCGCTTCCTCCGCGTTTAGCGCCGCAGACGGCGCCGCGCGTCCCCAGCGGCGGAAAATAGGTTGGCCATTTCGACGGCGGCCAAGGCGGTCTGACCGCCTTTATTGCCGGCCTTCAGCCCGGCTCGTTGGATGGCCTCCTCCAGCGTATCGCAAGTGAGGACGCCAAATCCGTGCGGCACGCCTGAGTCTAGCGCCGATTGGCCAATGCCGCGGGTCACCTCGCGGCTGATGAAATCAAAATGCGGTGTTTCGCCCCGCAAAATCAAGCCCAAACATAGGATGGCCTGAAAACGCCCGGACGCCGCTACTTTTCGCGCCGCGGCGGGAATTTCGAACGCGCCGGGGACGCGCACAATTTCCAAGTCCCGCCGCCGCGCTCCGAGGCGCAGCAAGGTGTCCACGGCGCTGGCCAGCAGCCGCTCGGTGATGAACTCGTTGAAGCGGCTCACCACCAGGGCAAACCGCAGCCCGTCGGCGCGCAAATGGCCAGTGTGCGTGCGCAGGGACCGGGGCTGGCGGGCGGTGGGCATGATGCGGACAGAGGCGCCGAGCCTAGACTGGGTGACGCCGGCGTTGCCGTGGTGCGGCCATTCACTCGGAGGGGGCGAGCCTTCACGGCCGGCCCGTGCCATTAACGGCCCTGGAACGCTGGGGCGCGCTTTTCCAAGAAGGCGCGCGTGCCTTCCTTCATGTCTTGACTGGTGCAGAGCAAGGCGAATAGGGAGGCTTCCAGCGTCAGCGCCTCTTCCGTGTTCGTCTCCATTCCTCGGCGTACCGCTTCCAAGCATAACCGAATCGCCAGCGGCGCGTTAGCGGCGATTTTGCGCGCGATTGCCTCGGTCTTGGGCAACAACTCCGCGGCCGGGAGGACGTGGTTCACCAGGCCACAAGCGAGGGCTTCGGCGGCGGTCAGCGGCTCGCCGGTCAGCAGCATTTCCAATGCCCGGCCCGGACCGATCAGCCGCGGCAGCCGCTGCGAGCCGCCATAGCCGGGAATAATGCCCAGCTTGACTTCCGGCTGGCCGAGGCGTGCCGCTTCGCTGGCGAGGCGAAACGTGCAAGCCAGCGCCAGTTCCAAGCCTCCGCCCAAGGCGTAGCCGTTGATGGCGGCGATGACCGGCTTGGGGAACAGCTCGATGGCGCGAAACAACGCCTGGCCGCGCAGGCCGTAATCGCGGCCGGCGATCGGCTCCAGGCGCGCCAGCTCGCCGATGTCGGCGCCGGCGGCAAAGGCCTTGTCGCCGGCGCCGGTCAGAATGATCGCCCGCACGGTATCGTCATCGCGCAGTTGGGCGAACACGTGGGACAATTCCTGGATGGTTTGGGCGTTGAGGGCGTTGAGCTTCGCCGGCCGGTCCAGGGTTACGCGCGCCAGGGGCGGCTGAATTTCCAATCGTACGTTTTCCATAACTCTCTCCATGGCCCGCGGCGGCCGGAACTGGCGCGCTCGCGCGGGGTTCGAATTGTTTTGCGCGGGCCCCGGCCCCGCCTGTGGGCGGGGCGTCCCGCGCGCAACGGGCCTGCAAGCGCGGGCCGTTTGCGGTTAGCCCAGGTTCATGGGTTGCGGTTCGCCGCCTTGGCGGTAGTCGTAGAAACCGCGTCCGGCTTTCTTGCCGTTCCAGCCGGCGAGGACCATGCGTTTCAAAAGCGGCGGGGGCGCGAAGCGCCGCTCCCGGAACTCCTGAAACATGATCTCGGCGATGTAGTAGGTGGTATCGAGTCCCACGAAATCGAGCAGCGTCAGCGGCCCCATGGGATAACCGCAACCGAGCTTCATGCCCTGGTCAATATCCACGATGGAGCCGACGCCTTCTTCCAGCGCCCGCACCGCGTCCAGCAGGTAGGGCACGAGCAGGCGGTTGACAATGAATCCGGTGCGGTCGCCGGTGCGCACCGGGGTTTTTCCGAGGGAGCGGGCGAAAGCAACGGCCCGCTCGAAGACTGCCTGATCGGTGGCCACGGTGCGCGCCACCTCGACCAGCTTCATGAGCGGGACGGGATTGAAAAAGTGCAGGCCCACGAAGCGCTCCGGCCGGCGCGTGGAGGCCGCCAACTCGGTGATGGAAAGCGAACTGGTGTTGGAGGCGAAGATCGCCGCGGGCGGCAGGCGCTCATCCAATTGCTGGAAGACCTCCCGCTTGGCGGCAAGATTTTCCACCACGGCTTCGATGACGAACTGCGCCTTTTCCAGATCGCGCAGGCTGGTGGTGGGGTGCAGGCGGCGCTGCGCGGCCGCGGCCTGTTCCGCCGTCAGCACGCCCTTGGCGGCGAATTTTTCCCAGGATTTGTGGATGGCCGCCAAGCCGGGCTTCAGCCGTTCCTCGCTGGTCTCCAGCACATGGGTTTCATAACCGGCCTGGGCGCAGACCTGGGCGATGCCGCTGCCCATCAATCCGCACCCCAAGACCGCGATTTCCTTGAGATCAGGTTCAGGCATAAATCTAGCTCGTCGGGAACTTAGGCCGCGCGCTCCACGATCATGGCGATGCCCTGACCGCCGCCGATGCAGGCGGTCGCCAGGCCGTAGCGCAGGCCACGGCGCGCCAGTTCGTAGAGCAGCGTCAGCACCAAACGCGTGCCGGTGGCGCCCAGGGGATGGCCAAGGGCGATGGCGCCGCCGTTGACGTTGACCCGCTCGCGGTCCAAGCCCAGCTCCCGCTCGACGGCCAAATATTGCGCGGCGAAGGCCTCATTCACCTCGATCAAATCCATTTCCGCCAACCGCATGCCGGCTTTGGCTAGGGCCGCTTGCGAGGCGGGCACGGGACCGCGGCCCATGCGGCGGGGCTCGACGCCGGCGACGGCCCAGGAAATGATTCGCCCTAGCGGCTGAAGGCGCCGCTTGCGGGCCTCCTCGGCGCTGGCGATGACGACGGCGGCGGCGCCGTCCACGATGCCGCTGGCATTGCCGGCGGTGACGGCGCCGTCCTGGGAAAAGGCCGGCGGCAGCGCGGCCAATTTTTCCAGCGTGGTGTCCGGACGGAGATGATTGTCGGCGGAGAATGTCTTGCCCTTGCCCAGCGCGACCGGGGTGATCTCCGCGGCAAGTTTTCCCGCCGCCTGGGCCGCCGCGGCCCGCTGCTGGCTGAGCAGGGCGTAGGCGTCCTGGCACGGGCGGCCAATGCCCAAGTCCTGCGCCAGCCCCTCCGCGGTCTGGGCCATGGTCAGGCCGCAATAGCTGTCCAACAGCGCCACCATTAATGCGTCTTCCAGCCGCCCTTCACCCAAGCGAAACCCTTCGCGGGCGCCGCGGATGACATGGGGCGCCTGGGACATGCTCTCCATGCCACCGGCCAGCGCCAGCGCCGCCTCCTCCAATTGGATCATTTGCGCCGCGGTGACAATCGCTTGGACGCCGGAGCCGCAGATGCGGTTGACGGTCAAGGCGGGCGTGGTGACCGGCAGCCCGGCTTGCAAGCCGACGTGGCGCGCGCCATACAGGGCGTCCCCGCTGGTTTGCAGCGCGTTACCCATCACCACGTGGTCAATATCCTCCGGCGCCACGCCGGAACGCCGCACCGCCTCGGCGGCGGCCACCGCCCCCAGCTCGAGCGCCGATATTTTTTTCAACTCGCCCATGTAGCGCGCCATGGGCGTGCGCGCGCCGGCTACGATCACCACTTCCTTCGCCGCCATCTCGCCTTCATTCTATGCCCCGGGCCTGAAGGGCCGTCTAACCGAACGGTCACAACCCGCCGCTTCGCGCTACATTCGAAGCAGGGAGCCCGCCGGCCCCCGCGCCGGCGAACCCGCTGCCGCCGCAACACAGCGGGGCGCCGCCCAGCAAGGAGAATCCACCCATGCAAATCCGCAACCTCGGCGCTTCCGGGCTGCGCGTGTCGGCCATCGGCCTCGGCTGCAACAACTTTGGCGGCCGCTTGGATTTGGAGGCCAGCCGCACGGTCATTCATCGCGCGTTGGATGCCGGCATCACGCTGTTCGACACCGCCGACATTTATGGCGGGCGCGGCGGCTCCGAGACGGTCCTGGGCAAGGTGCTGGGTGCCCGCCGGCAGGAGATCGTGCTGGCGACTAAATTCGGCGGCGCGATGGATGACGCCGGCCGGCTCAAGGGCGCCGCGCGCGGCTACATTGTCCATGCCGTGGAAGCCAGCCTGCGCCGCCTGCAAACCGATTGGATTGACCTCTATCAGATCCATTACCCCGATCCGCTGACGCCGATCGAAGAAACGCTGCGGGCGCTGGATGACCTGATTCACGCCGGCAAGGTGCGCTACATCGGCTGCTCCAACCTGCCAGCCTGGCAGATGGTGGAGGCGCAATGGACCGCCCGCGACCGGCGGCTGACCCCATTCGCCAGCGGGCAATACGAGTACAGCCTATTGGTGCGGCAGCTCGAAGCCGAGCTGCTGCCGGCGATCGAGGCCTACCGAATGGGCCTGTTGCCTTACTTTCCATTAGCCAATGGGTTATTAACCGGGAAGTACCACGCTGGACGAAGCGCGCCCGCAGGCACCCGGCTGGCAACCTCCAAGGGATTGGCGGCGCGGTACTTAACCCCTGGCAATTTAGAGCTTTCGGCCCGGCTGGAGGGGTTTGCCCAGGAACGCGGGCATACGCTGCTGGAGCTGGCGTTTAGCTGGCTGCTGTCCCGGCCGCAGGTAGCCAGCGTGATTGCCGGCGCGACCCGGCCGGAGCAGGTCAGCCAAAACGCCGCGGCCGGCGGTTGGGAGCTGACGGCGGAGGATAGGGCGGCGCTGGCGCCGTTGCTGGCGGCTTAGGGCGGGCGGCGGGAACGGGAACCGCCACGCGGGGGACCGCTGCCCGCGCCGCGCCGGGCGGCGGGGCGCGTTGACAAGCCCCGCCGGCTCTTCTACTCTTAGAAATTGCCCTGCTGCGTTCGCCGAGCAGTTCGTGCGCGCGGGCAAGGGCCGCCCTGGCTAGCGCGGGGCCTCTAGCGGATTCCGCCGTGGGCGGGAGCCGATCGGGAGACAACCAGAGAATGAGCACGTATTTTCCCCGAGCCGCGGAGCTCGGCCAATCTTGGTATGTAGTGGACGCCGAGGGCGTGGTGCTGGGGCGTTTGGCGTCCCGGGTCGCCCGCCTGCTGCGCGGCAAGGATAATCCGCGCTTCACCCCGTTTCTGTCCACCGGCGAGCACGTCGTGGTGATCAACGCCGCCAAGGTCAAGATCACCGGCCAGAAGCTGCAAGACAAGCAATACCACCGCTTCACCGGCTATCCGGGCGGCCTGCGGACGCAACAGATGCGGCATCGCATGGCGGTGCATCCGGAGCGCGTGGTGCAAGATGCGATTGAGGGCATGCTGCCCAAGAACCGGCATGGCAAGCATCTCGCCGACCATTTGCACGTTTATGCTGGCGCGCAGCATCCCCACGCGGCGCAGAAACCCCAGCCGGCGCGGTTGGTGAAGTCCCGCGCGGCCGCCCAGGAGTCGAAATAACCATGGCCGATTTGGTTCAATACCGCGGCACCGGACGCCGCAAAACCTCCGTCGCCCGCGTCATCCTCCGCCCCGGCAGCGGCCAATCCAAGGTCAATGGGCGCGCCTGGGAGACGTACTTTCCCAGCGACGCGCTGCGCGCCGCCGCCCGCCAGCCGCTGCAAACCCTGGAGCTGGGCAGCCAGTTCGATTTGCTGATCCGGGTCAGCGGCGGCGGCATCACCAGCCAAAGCGGCGCGGTGCGCATGGGCATCGCCCGCGCCTTGCTGGATTACAACGCCGACCTGCGCGGCCGGCTGCGCGCGGAGGGCTTTCTGACCCGCGATTCGCGGATGAAGGAGCGCAAGAAGTACGGGCAAAAGGGCGCGCGCAAGCGGTTCCAGTTCTCCAAGCGGTAGCTTGGCTTATCTTTCCCTGCGGGGACAACAAATCCCGGGCGCCGGGATTGCAAACTTGACGAGGAGGTTGCTTGGCCACCATCACCATGAAAGAGCTGCTCGAAGCGGGGGTTCACTTCGGGCACCAAACCAAGCGCTGGAACCCGAAAATGAAACCCTACATTTTCGGCGAGCGCAACGGCATCTACATCGTGGACCTGCAAAAGACGCTGAAGCTGTTCAAGGACGCCTCGCGCTTCGTGCAGGAACAAGCCGCCCAGGGCAAAAGCGTGCTGTTCGTCGGCACCAAGCGGCAGGCGCAAGACGCCATCGCGGAGGAAGCCACCCGCTGCCAGATGTTCTACGTCAACCAGCGCTGGCTCGGCGGCCTGCTGACCAACTGGGTGACGATCCAGAAATCCATCAAGCGCTTCAAGGAAATCGAGGAAATGGCCACTGATGGGCGGTATGAGATGCTGCCCAAGAAGGAGGTCATCAAGCTGGAGCGCGAGCGCAAGCACCTGCAACTGAACTTGGCCGGAATCAAGGATATGCCGGGGCTGCCCAACGTGCTGTTCTGCATTGATTCCAACAAGGAGCAGATCGCCGTGCGGGAGGCGCGCAAGCTGGGCATTCCGGTCGTGGCCGTGGTGGACACCAACTGCGACCCCAGCGAAGTGGATTACATCATTCCCGGCAACGATGACGCGCTGCGGGCCATTCGCCTGTTCGCGTCGCGCATCGCCGACGCCTGCCTGGAGGGCCGGCAGATGATGGACGCGGCGGGCCAGCCGCTCACCGCGGGCGAGCTGAGCGCTCCGGCCGAAGGCGAGGAAGCGGCGCCGGATATCGCCGAGTACGTCGCGCAATACGAAGCCGACCGCAAGTACGGCGGCTATGAGGAGGAAGGCGAGGAGGGCGACGCCGCGGCGAAGGCCGCGGCCGCCGAGGCGGCGGCGAAGCCGGCCGAAGGCGAAGAGACCTCCAAGCCCGTGACGGAGGCCAAGCCGCCCGCAAGCGAGGACGACGCCACGCCCGCGGCGGAAGCCTAGGCCGCCGGCGCCGACCAGACATTTTGCCGCCCATTTTTTTGTTGCCCCATGGAAATCAACGCCGCATTGGTTAAGCAGCTCCGGGACCGCACCGGGGCCCCCCTGATGAACTGCCGCGACGCCCTAGTCGAGGGCGGCGGCGACCTGGCCCAAGCCGAGGTCATCCTGCGCAAGAAGGGCATTGCCGCCGCCGCCAAGAAAGCGGGACGGGCCGCCAACGAAGGCGCGGTGGGCGCCTATATCCACGCCGGCGGGAAGATCGGCGTGCTGGTGGAGATCGCCTGCGAGACCGATTTCGTGGCCCGCACCGAGGATTTTCAAACCCTGCTGCACGACGTTGCGATGCACATCGCGGCGGCCAATCCCCGGTTTCTGTCGCGGGAACAGGTGACGCCGGAGGTGCTGGAGAAGGAGAAGGAGATCTACCGGGCGCAGGTGCAGAGCCTAGGCAAGCCGGCCGCCGTGGTGGAGAAGATCGTCGAGGGCAAGCTGGCCAAGTTCTACGAGGAGTTTTGCCTGCTGGACCAGCGCTTCATCAAGGACGACAAGGTCAGCGTGGGCGAATTGGTGGCCAGCCACGTCTCCAAGTTCGGCGAAAACGTCGCCATTCGCCGCTTCGCCCGCTACAAGGTCGGCGAGGAGTCCTAGCGGCCCCAGTCCCATGTCCACGCCCGCCTACCACCGGGTTCTGCTCAAGCTTTCCGGCGAGGCTTTGGCCGGGGGCGAGCGTTTTGGCGTGGATCCGGCGCGGATGGGGGACTTGGCGGCGGAGATCGCCGGCGTCCAGAAAATCGGCGTGCAGGTGGCGCTGGTGCTGGGTGGGGGCAATTTTTTCCGCGGCGTGGCGCTCCAGGCGCGGCAAATGGACCGCGTGGCGGCCGACCACATGGGCATGCTGGCCACGGTCATCAACGGTCTGGCCATGCAGGACGCCCTGGAGAGCCGCGGCGTGAGCACGCGGCTGATGAGCGCCATCCAAATGCATCAGGTGGCGGAGCCGTTCATCCGCCGCCGCGCCATCCGCCATCTGGAGAAGGGACGGGCGGTGATCTTCGTCGGCGGCACCGGGAATCCCTATTTTTCCACCGACACCGCCGCCGCGCTGCGCGCCATGGAGATCAAGGCGGAGGTCATTCTGAAGGGCACCAAGGTGGACGGCATCTATGACGCCGATCCGGTCAAGGTCGCCGGCGCGCATCGCTTCGAGACGATTGATTACCGGGAGTTCATCGCCCGCAATCTGCGCGTGATGGATATCTCCGCCGTCTCGCTGTGCCAGGACAACCAGCTGCCGGTGATCGTCTTCGATCTGCATCGCGCCGGCAACATCCGCCGCGTGGTCTGCGGCGAAAACGTCGGCTCACGCATCGCCGCCGCGCCCGCCGCCACGGCCGGCGAATCCCGCTAGGCGGAGGCCGCAACGCCCACCGTGCCGCATGGTGGGCGCGGTCGCCGCGAGCGGATATCCGTCCCGCGCCATTCGCTATAATCCACGATGGGCAGGTATTGTTGCCGCCCACTCTTGATTGCGAGGTCTTCATGCCTGTCGTCTCTGCCTCCGTGCCGGCCCTGCGCGAACTTTTTCAGAACCTGACCAGCCGCATGGAGAAAGCCGTGGGCGACTTCCGCGCCGCGCTGGCGTCGGTGCGGACCGGCCGCGCGTCCATCCATTTGCTGGACGGCGTACGCGTCGAGTATTACGGAACCGAGATGCCGCTGAACCAGGTGGCGACGGTGCATGCTCCCGACGCGCAACTGATCACCATTCAGCCCTACGACGCCAGCACCCTGGGGGCGATCGAAAAAGCCATCCGCGCCGCCGACCTGGGGCTGAACCCCGCCAATGACGGCAAGCTCATCCGCCTGCCGGTGCCGCCGCTGAACGAGGAACGCCGCAAGGAGCTGGTCAAGCATTTGCACAAGATTCTGGAGGATCACCGCACCGCGATCCGCAACATCCGCCGCGACGGCAACGACGGGGTGAAAAAACTGAAGGCGGAAAAGAAAATCAGCGAAGACGAGGAGCGGCGGGCGCACGAAGACATCCAGAAGCTGACCGACGCGGAATTGGAAAAGCTGGAGAGCTCCGCGGCGGCGAAGGAGAAGGAAGTTCTCACGGTTTAGCGGGTTATCGCGCGGTCTAGCGGGCCATCGCGGCGCGGGGCCGCCGGCCCAGCACACTGGGAAGAGGCGCAAGCGACCGAGGAATGCCGGCAGCGCCGGCGGCCAACGTTCCCAATCCGGTTCCGGGCCATCCCGGCCGGGTCCCGGCGCTAAAGTCGAATGTTTTAGGGCCTAGCATTCGCGGTGCTACAGCGACCGTTTTACCCTGTCCAGGCGGGGCCCCTTCCCGCGGCCTCGCCAAGCCGGCTCCGTGCCCTAGCGGCCGGGCTCCGAGTCCAAGGCTACCGAGGCAAACTGCGGCGTTCGCGGGGCGAATGGGCTGCTCCGCATCCCCGCAACGCGGCCGCCTTCAGCGCCTCGGAACCGACTCGGCTAGGGACGAGCCCCGCCCGCGCGAAGCCCCGCCCATGCTCGCCGCGGCTGGCTAGGCGGACCGCGGCGGACGTAGAGACGCGTCCCGGAGTTAGGCCGCGCGCCGTCCCGCCGATGGAAAGGCTTGCTCCACCGCTTCTGGAATCGCGTTGAGCACGAACTGCGCCATCTCCTCTTCTTCCTGGCGGATTCGGTCGAACTCCGGAACGTGCTCGGCGTGATTGACGTTGCGCGCGATTTCCCCCAGCGCCAGGTACGTCGCGGCTTCGTAATGCTCCACGGAGTAATCGGCCAACGCCTTGGCCAGCGCCTGATCGGGGCGCTCGACCTCAATCGCCTCCCGCACCTTGCCGACGACGCCGGGCGTGATGGGCGGCTGCACGTTGGATTTGGCGGCGGTGGGCTGACCACCCAACGATTGAATGATCCCCTTCACCGTGTCCCGATGGTCCATGGTCTGGGTGCGGTGATCCTGGATCCGCTGCTTGATTTTGGGGTCTTCCACCTCGCTCGCCCGCTCTTCCAAGTGGTCCACGAGAGCGGCTTCCATGGACAAGGCATGGTTGAGGTGCAGCAGATACCGATCCATTTCCGTTGTAGGCATCGAACGACGCTCCTTATTGGAGGAATTTGGCGGATGGGATGCGGACCCAGGCGCGGCTGTTGGCCTCACTCCGGAAGAACGGATGGAACCATCCCGGCGGGCATTTTCCGCGGGCATTCGCAGCACTTCACGAGCCTGGTTTCACGAGCTTGGTTGCGACCGGAATCGGCGTCCATTCCGCGCCGTGCCGCCGCAGGGCAATTCGGGCATCCAATAGCCATGCCCGCCAAATTACCCCCGACGCCGCGCCCACCCTCTCGCGCTCCCTCGCCGCAACCCTCCGAAGAGGATTGGGACGAAGCGGTCGAGGAATCATTTCCGGCCAGCGATCCGCCACCCGGGCCAACGATCGTGGGACCGCCCGCGCACCCTCGCACCCAGCCTTAGCCGGCGGAATGGCGGCAGCACGGGGCGGGCGAGGCCGTTAGCGCACCGTGGCGCCCAATGCTCCGTCGCGGGCGCCGTCGGCTTGCTCCGCCGATTCGTGCGCGTTCTCCTCGCGGCGCAACTCGGCCCGCTCCCGGCGCAGGTGGGGCGGAGCAAACTGCCCATGTTCGTCGAGTTCATCGCCGGTGACCAGGAGGGCGACATCCTTGAGCGCCCGACGGGCGCTGGAGATGGCATTGACCTGGGCCGGCGTGACATTCGATTCCAGCGTGGTAATCGCGAGCGCGATCACGTTCAATCGCTCCCGAATGACTTTCGCATCCACATGCTCCATGGCGTCTCACCTCTCTCGATCTGCGGTTCACGGTGTAGAAGCCGTCCTAGTTCCGATGCCCCGGCTGACGCCTGCGCCGCCTCTGGGGGGGGTTCCCCCTAGGGGAACGCGACGCGGCCGGGCAACGCGAGCGTCGCCGCACGCCGCCGGAGGGAGCAGGAGCGCGGGCGGCGCGTCGTACAATGCTTGCGGAGGTTCCGTTCTTGTCCACCACCGCGCCATCCCGACCGGCTTCCCCCGAGGATATTGCCCATCTCAAATCCCTGATCCGTGAAGTTCCGGATTGGCCCAAGCCGGGCATTTTGTTTTACGACATCACCACGCTGCTCAAGAACGGCCCCGCCTTGGCGCGACTAATGGACATCCTCACCGAGCGCTTCCGGCGGGAACGGATTGACTTGGTGGCGGGCATCGAGGCGCGGGGATTCATCTTCGCGCCGGCGCTGGCGTATCGGCTGGGAACCGGCTTCGTGCCGATCCGCAAGCCGAAGAAGCTCCCCGCCGAATCGGTGTCGGTGCGCTATGCGCTGGAATACGGCAGCGACGAGCTGGCGGCGCACCGCGACGCCATCCAGTCCGGGCAGCGGGTGCTGATCGTGGACGATCTGGCGGCTACCGGCGGCACGGCGGCGGCGACGGCGGAACTGGTGCAAAAGCTGGGCGGCGAAGTCGCCGCCATGGCCTTCGCCATTGAACTGGAGTTTCTGCATCCCCGCGCCAAGCTGGGCGGGCACGAAGTATTTTCCGTCCTGCAATACTAAGCCGTGCCCTCCGCCGACCGGATCGCCGGCATCCACGCAGTGCGGGAAGCGCTGCGCGCGCGCAGCCGCCCGATTCAATATCTAGCGCTCAGCCACGCGCGGCAGGACGCGCGGCTGCGGGAACTGGAACAGTTGGCGCGGGAGAGCGGCGTGGCCGTGCGGCGGCTGGCGCCGCCGGCGCTGGAACGGCTGGCGGGTTCGCCGCGGCACCAAGGCGCGGTGGCGGTGCTGGCGGCCAAGGCGCGGCTGAGCGTGGAGGAGCTGCTGCAACAGACGGCCGCGCCCGGATTGCTGGTGGCGCTGGACGGGATTGAAGATCCGCACAATTTGGGGGCGATTCTGCGCAGCGCCGCCGGGGCCGGGGCGCAGGGCGTCATTGTGCCCCGGCGCCGATCCGCTCCGCTGGGCGAGACCGCGGCGCGCGTCTCGGCCGGGGCGCTGGAGCATTTGGCGGTGGCGGAAACCGCCAACATCGTCGCCGCGCTGGAGAAGACCGCCGCCGCCGGCTATTGGTCGGTGGCGCTGGACGCGGATGCACCGCAGCCGTATTGGGCGCACGATTTCCGCGGACCCACGGTGCTGGTGATCGGCGCCGAAGGCGCGGGACTGCATCGCCTGGTGCGGGAGCGCTGTGATTTCGCCGTATCCATCCCCTTGGCGCCGGGACCGGCCTCGCTGAATGCCTCCGTGGCGGCGGCGGTGGTGCTGTTCGAGGTGGTGCGGCAGCGGGCGGCGGCTCCGGCGCGGTAGCTCCGCGCTCCGGCCAAAGGGCCTAGAACACGTAGCGCGCGCCGAGCTGAACCTCCCGCCCGGGCGTGGCGGCACTGGTAATGGTGCCGAACTGCGGCTCGTTGACGTAGTTGTTGGGCATGCCGAAGTTGGTGTGGTTGAGGGCGTTGAAGAACTCCGCGCGGAACTCGACGCGCTGACTCTCGCCCAGCGCGAAGGCCCGCGTCAGGGCTAGGTCCATGTCCTGCAAGCCGGGGCCGTACACCGAGTTGCGGCCGGCGTCGCCGAAGGTATAGGCAGGGGGAGCGGCAAAGGCCGCGGGGTTGAACCATTCCGCCGCCGTGTGCGTGCCCGCCGGATAGAGCGGCGCGCCGGTGACATTGGCGCGAATGGGATTTTCGCCCAGCAGCGTGCCGGCGTTGGCGGTATCGCCAAAGACCTGGATGGTGAGAGGAAAGCCGCTTTGCGCCTGGTAGATGACCGCCAGATCCCAGCCGCGGGTCGCCGCCCGGGACCATGAGTATGCTGCCCATGCCGGCAACTGATACACCGCGCTGGCCGCAAACCGCAGCGGCACGTCGCAGGCGGGGCCCTTTTCCGCCGCCAAATTGGAGTTGTTCTGGGGCAGGGCCGATTCCATCATCGGGGAGCGAAAATCGGGGGCGGTGGTCAGGCTTTTGGACCAGGTGAAATTGGCCAGGAAGGTCAGCCCCTGGGACCAGCGCCGCCGCGCATCCAGCCAGCCGGCATCGTACCAACTGCTGGCGCTGTTCTCCAGCATGTTGATGCCCCCGGCCGGGGTGGCCATGCTCGTCATGGGGAAGCCGGCGGGAAACTGCGTGCCGGGCAAAAACGTCAAGGTCTGGTAGGGGCGCCGCGGGCCCAGCGGGCCGGGTCCGGGCGGGGCATTGTTGACCAGGACCATCTGTTGCAGGTGGTAACCGCGAGCCCCGGTATAGCCGGCCTCAATCACCGTGTCCTGCCCCAGCGCTTTTTGCAGCGACAGGCTCCATTGGTGGATCTGCTGCGCGGGGGAGTGGGGATCGAAGGCGGTGACGCTCACCGGAGTTTGGCCGAAGACCGCCGGAGCGAAGTTGAAGCCTGACAAGCTGGGGTTGAAGTTGTCGCTTTGGTCGCTCTCCTGGAACACCAGTGGCGGATTGTGACGCTGGTTGCACCAGGTGTTCATGTCCACCGGCGTGAAGAATACGCCGAAGGCGCCGCGCAGCACCCAGCCCCCGCCTAGGGCTTGGGTAAACCCGAAGCGGGGGGCGAAATTGAGCTTGTTGGCGTACATCAATCCGGCAGGCATGCCCGACTGGCCGCCGATGAACAAATAGGGCTGGCCGTGGCGGAAGATGACGTTGGTTCCCTGGGCCACGCCATCGGTCATGGGGCTCATGAACTCATAGCGCAGGCCCATGTCCACGGTGGTGGAATTCGTTACCCGCCAGGTGTCTTGAATGAAGCCATCGGCGTACCACTGGCGCAAGTCCATGGAGGGAATGCCGGCTTGGCGCTGGCGGACCACGGGCAGGCCCAGCTCAAAGCTGGCCAGGGCGGCGCCGGTCCCATCATTGGTTGCGGTTTGGGTGGTGAAGCCGTTGGTGAACTGGTAATAGCCACGATTCTCAAAAAAACCCCACATCGGCCAATCGAAATAGCGGAAGTCGCCGCCGAATTTGAGGTCGTGCCTTCCCACCTCGTGGTCCACCACGTCGCCAACCTGAAAGACGGTATCCCAATCCTGCACGGGAGTAGCGGCAAAACTGTCGCCAAAGCCGGTATAGCCCTGCACCGTGAACCAGGGCATGCCCCAGGCGCCATAACCACCGAATCCGACGCCCTGAATTCCCAATTGCTTGACGTAGTTGCGGGTGAAATTGTTCTGCGAATAGCGGTGCATGGAAAGGCGCGAAACCGCCGCCCAGACGCGGTTCACCGTCTCGGGCGAAATGATGCGCGTGTAGGAGGCGGTAAAGTTCTGCGCCAGGTTGTTGTCGTAGGCGCCAAAGCCCGGCAGGTTTTGCGGCACGAAGTCCCGCTCGTGCTCGACCGAATAGCGGGCGAAAAGACTGTCGCCGCCGCCGAGCTCATGGTCCAGGCGCAGCGTGCCCTGATCTTCCTGGCCGGTCTGCGCGCGTTCATCCAGGTAGTTGTTCTTGTCGCGGCCGGTCTGCGCGATGTTGGGCAGCGGCACGGTGGCCAGCACCTGGGCAGCGACGGGATTGACTGAGGGCAGCTGATCGTTGGGGAAAGGATCGCGCAGGACCGCGGGATTCGAGGGGCTGGTGGGCAGCGAAGGGTTGTAATTGGGGTTGGCGTGGGTGGTGGCAGGGTTGTAGATGGTGTAGCCGCTGCCGGCGAAGTTGCCGGCCCGCTCGGCGAGGGTGGGCACGGTATCGTACTGGACGATCTGGTGGTTGAGGCGGAAGCCCTCGTAATTGAGGAAGATGAAGGTGCGGTGGGGTTGAATGGGGCCGCCGAGGGAGAAGCCGAACTGATTTTGCGACAGGTGGGGGATGCGGCTGGGCTCATTGAAGGCGCGGGCGTCCAGAGCGCTGTTCCGCAGGTATTCGTAGAGGTCGCCATGCCAGTGGGCGCCGCCCGAGCGGGTGACAATATTGATCTGCGCACCGCCGCCGCCGCCGAATTCGGCGGAATAGCTGCCGGTTTGCACCTTGAATTCGCGCACGGCGTCGGTCGCCGGGCTGAGGGCGAGGGTGTTGAAAGTGGGATCGGTGTCGGTAGCGCCGTCGAGGATGAAATAGTTGGCATTGGGCCGGGCGCCGCCAGCGGAAAGCGCAGAGTTTTGCAGCGGCCGCCAATAGAGCGGATTGGCCGTGCCGGTGGCCGCTCCGGACCCGGCATGCACGCTCGGGGCCAGCAGGGCCAGGTCGAGCAGATGGCCGCCATCCAGGGGCAAACGCCGGACCATCTCCGGCCCCACGACCTCGCCCAAGCTGGCGCTGTTGGTGCGCAGCAGTTGGGCGCCCCCAACCACGGTCACCTCCTGCGCCACGGCCCGCAGCTGCAGCCGCCAATCCAGGCGCAGCTGCTGGTTGACCTCCAGGGTGAAGCGTCGCGCGGGCGCGGCCAGGCCCTTGGCGGTCACCGCCAGGATGTACCGGCCGGGCGGCAGCGCGGGAAAAACATACTGACCGGCGTGGTCCGCGAGCGTGCGGCGGGTGGCGCCGGTGGCCAGCGCGGTGAGCCGCAGGGCCGCGCCGGCGACCGGCCGGCCGCTGGCGTCGGCAATGACGCCGCTGACCGCGGCTAAACCGCTCTGGGCCCAGCATCGTGCTGGGAGGGCAAACAAAAGCGCCGCGGCTAAGATCAGGACGAACGTTCGGGTGCTCCGGTCCGCTGGGCCGCTGGGATGGCGAGATGCGATATGCACGCGGAGATTAAACCAGTAATGCCGAGCCCGCGCCATTACCAATAGTCGTTAGTTAACGCGCTAAAGTTTTGGGGGGGTTGCCAGCGCGTGCGGGCGGCCAGACCCTGTCCGGCGCGCCCTCGGGCCAAGACGGCTGCCGCCCAGTCCTGCCAGGGCGGCGGCGCGGTCAGCCAGCGGCGCAGCCAGGCGGTCCAGCGCCGCGCCCGGCGAGTCGCCGCCTGCACCGCCAGCGCGTGACAGGCGGCGGCGGCGGCCACGTCTCCGTCGCCGGCCAGCGCCGCGGCCGCCATTTCCGCCGCCAATGCGCCGCCGAGCATGGCCCGGGCCAGGCCGGCGCCGGTAAAGGGATCGGCGAAGCCGCCGGCGTCGCCGGCGAAAAATGCGCCCGCCGGGAGCGCGGCGCCACGGCCCAAATACACCGGAGCCGTGACCTGCACCGGACGCGCCATGGCCGCCCGATGCAAACGCCGGGCCAGCGGCGGCGCGGCCGCGGAGAGCCAGTGCACGATGTCGCGACAGCCGCTAAGACCGGGGGCATCTGGGCGAACCAACGCACAGAGGTTGACGCCGCCGTCCTCCACCGGCGCCAGGCCGCAGTATCCATGGCGCAGCGCGAACATTTGCAGCGCGCCGGCGGGAATGCCCGCCAGATGCGCCTTGACGCCGACCCATGCGCGCCGCCGCGTCACGCATGGGACGGGCATGCCCGCGATGCGCCACCAGCGGCCCGCGGCTACGATCAGGGCGCGCGCGCGAAGACGCTCCGTATGGCCGGCGGCGGTGAACTCCAATTCGCCGGCGCCGCGCGGCGCGGGCCGCCAAGCACGGACGATCGCGCCGCTGCGCGTTTCCGCCCCAGCGGCGCCGGCCGCGGCCCACAGTTGGGCGTCCAGGCGCCAGCGGGAGATGCCGCGCGCCGCGGGTGCCAATGGGAAGGCGTAGCGGCGGCCGGAGAGGGTGATCCACTCGGCGGCGGCGATTTCCGGAGCGGCGGCCATTAGCTCCGGCACCGCCTGCGCCAATAGCGGCAGGGCCTCGGCGGAGACGAATTCGCCGCAGACCTTGTCGCGGGGAAAACGGCTCCGCTCCAGCACCACCACGCGCAGACCGAGGCGGGCGGCCCGCCAGGCGGCGATCGCGCCGGCCGGGCCGCCACCGGCAACCGCCGCATCCCAGACGCGCTCGCTGCCGCTAGCCGCCATTCGGGTCAACCCCGGCGCGGGCTGGGAACCGGCCGCGCTTTCCGGCCCCAGCGGCAACCAATGACGGGCGTGGCCCCAGCCGGTCCGGCGGCGGAGGCCATCGCGGCCGCAGACGGGCGCCGGGAGGCGCGGGTGCTTACCCGCCGCCGCGCTGGGGCCTGCCTTCGGTGATCGGCGGTTCTGGTCCAGGCCCGGGCACGGGCGGTGACGGCGCCGGAGGGACGGGTCCGGGGGGCGTTCGCGGGGGAGGAATGGTCGGGGGACCGACAGGCGGCTGCGGCTCCGGACGCGGCGGACGCGGCGACGGATCGTGCAGGCTCATGCGCCATTGGATTCACCATGCGGCCAAATGGTCAGCCCCAGGCGAAAGCGGCCCGGTACGGAGACCTGATAATCCACGCAACCCGCCGCCCGCGCCAGCGCCGCCATCTCCGATGCGGTGTAGGCTTGGCGAAAACTGACCCGGCCATCGTGCAGCGTCATCCGGCTGAGCCGGACCGCCGCCACCAGGCTAAACCCGCAATAGCCCCACCAACTGCGCGCCAAATCCTGAACCACTACGACGCCGCGGCTGAGCCGCGCCATTTGGCGCAGCACCTCGACCGCCGCGGCGCCATGGAAATGGTGCAGGAACAACGAACAGAGCACGAGATCGAAGCTGCGCGGCGGAAAGGGCAGGGCGAGGACATCGCCCGCGGCCAAGTCCACCCGCGGCGGCCACGGGCGGCCGGCGAGGAGATGGCTGGGGCGACGGTCCAGGGCCACCGGATGGCAATCATAGCCCCGGCCTTGTAGCCATCTCAGCATCGCCGCCGTGCCCGCGCCGGCGCCGGCGCCAACGTCGAGAATCCGCAGCCGCAGCCGGCCCGGAGCGGCGGCGGCGTTAGCATTGGGCGCAAGGCGCGGCAGAGCGGCGGCCAGGAGGCGGCGCAATGCGGCCTCGCCGCCGAGGTGATGGTGAATCCAGGCCAGATCCGCCAGGCTGGCGCGAACCGCCTCCGCCGATCCGGCATCCTCATCCAGCCATTCCCGCCCCAGCCGTTGGCGCATAACCGCCTACACCGCCGAGAGCACCAAGGCGGAGTTTTTGGAGCCGAAGGCGATGCAGTTACACACCGCGTGGGCGAAACCGTGGGCGCGGCTCTGATGCGGCACGTAATCCAGATCGCATTCCGGATCGGGATGATCCAAGTTGAGGGTCGGAGGCAGGCGCTGGGAGCGCAGCGCCGCCAGGGTGGCAGCCACGCCCGCGGCGCCGCTGGCGCCCTGCGGATGGCCGATCAGGCTTTTCAGCGCCGACATGGGAATACGGTAGGCGTGGGAACCAAAGACCAGCTTGAGCGCCCGGGTTTCAATGCGGTCGTTGAGCACCGTCGAGGTGCCGTGCAGATTGGCGTAGCCGATGGCCTCCGGCGGCAGGCCGGCGTCGGCCAGCGCCAGCTGCATGGCCCGGGCGGGCTCCTCGCCGCTCTCGGCGGGGCGGACGCGATGATGGGCGTCGCAGGTGGAACCATAACCGGCCAGCAGCGCGTACGGCCGCGCGCCGCGGGCCCGGGCGCGCGATTCCTCCTCGACCACGAACATCCAAGCGCCCTCGCCCAGCACGCAGCCGTCGCGGTCGGCGGAAAAAGGCCGCGAGCCCCGGGCCGGGGCGTGATTCCAGGCATTGGTCAGGATGCGCATCAGCCCGAAGGCGCGGGCGATGAGCGGCGCCAGGGGCGCATCCACGCCGCCGCAGAGCACAGCGTCGGCGGCGCCCAGCAGCACCTGCTGGCGGGCATAACCCAGGGCGTCGGTGGAGGAGGTGCAGCCGGTGGAGATCAGGTGGCTGAAGCCGCGCAGGCCAAAACGCATGGACAATTCGCTGGCCAGATTGCCGGGAGTGGCGGAGGGGATGGTATAGACGCTGCAACGTTTGGCTTCGCCGGCAAAGTACAGCTCGAACTGGCGCTCCACGAACTCCAGCGCCGCGCCCCCGCTGCCAATCAGCACGGCGGTGCGGCGGCGATCTTCGAGCGACATGCGCTCCGGTTCCAGGCCCGCGTCGGTGAGGGCTTCGGCGCCAGCCGCCAGGGCCATGGGCACCACGCGACCCACCTGCGCCGCCTCATGCGCGTCCATGTACGCCAGGGGATTGAACTCCTCGGCCGCGCCGCCGATCTGCGCCGCCCGGCCGGCCTGGCAAAACGCGGGGATCACCCGGACGCCACTGATGCCCTCCTGCGTGGCGCGGCAGAACGCCTCGCGGCCAATGCCGTTGGGACTGACCACGCCCATGCCGGTGATCACCGCCCGCCGTTGCAATCCCCGTGACCCTTTCCGCGCCGCTCGCCCGCCTTCTGATGATACCCCTCGGATGCCGGCGCGGCGGCGGAGGGGAGCGGGCGGGGCGATAGGCGTCGCGTGGCTTCGTTGCCTGGGGCTTGGGCTCCTCACGTACATCCCTGTACGCTGCGGGCCTGTACGCTGCGGGCCCTCGACCCGTCCCGCCTCGCCCGGCTCGCTTCTCGCCCCGCTCGAGTGCCGCCGGCGGGTGGGGGCCCCGGGGAAACTTCGCGGGCTCTCTTCCGCCTGCGCTGCGCTCGTTTCTTAGCGCTTCGCCGCGGCCCCGCGCCCGACCTTGGCGTCACCTGGTTTCTGCGGTGCACTCGCGGTCTGGCGCCAGGGATGCAAATGCGACTCTCAAAACTGGGCCAAAGATCAGTGTCTTAGGAGGAACACGGCGCTGATCTGGTGGGAGTTAGCGGCGCAAGGGAATGAGAGACACCGCTCCGCCGTCAGAGCCCAAAAGGCGGGACGCGAACCGCTTGACCCGCATTCCGCAACCCGCCTACGATACGGCTAGCGCAGCATGATCATGCCCTCGGCACCGCCCCATATTCCCGACAAGCTGTATTTCCGCATCGGCGAAGTGGCGCGCTTGGCGGATGTCGAACCGTTCGTGCTCCGTTATTGGGAGACCGAGTTTCCCGCCCTCAAGCCAGGAAAAAGCAGCCATGGCCAGCGGCTGTACCGCCGCCGCGAGGTGGAATTGGCGCTGACCATCAAGTCGCTGCTGCACGAGCAGGGCTTCACCATCGCCGGAGCGCGGAAGCAGCTGCAGCAACAGCGCAAGGCGCGGCAGCCGGGGCTGGCTTTCGGCGGCGGGCTTGCCGCTGGGCATTTGCGCACCGTACGGCAGGAATTGCGGGAGTTGTTGGCCCTATTGGATCGCAAAAAGCGCCCGGTTGTAGTAAGGTGACAGGCATGAAGCAGCTCCGCTACGCTTCTTGGGCCCTGGCGCTAGTGACCGCGCTGGCATTCAGTTGCGGCTTGGCGATGCCCGCGCGGGCAGCCACGTCGCCGATCGTCCGCACTCACCTGAAGGTGGGGGAGAAGGCGCCGGATTTCACGCTGCTCAGCGACCACTGGAAGCCGGTTTCCCTCAAGAGCGAGTTGGGCAAGCACAACGTCCTGCTGGCGTTTTATGTGCTGGCGTTCACCCCGGGTTGAACGCAGGAACTCAAGGCCTATCAGGGTGATTTGGCCAAACTCAAAAAGACCAACACGGTAGTTTGGGGCATCAGCATTGACAGCCCGGCGGCCAACCACGCCTTCGCGAAGCAAATCGGCGTGACCTTTCCGCTGCTGAGCGACATGAACAAGACGGTGATGGAGCGTTACGGCATTTTGCAGCCGAACAAAATGGACGGCATGACCTTCCATTGGGCGCTGCGCACCACCATCCTGGTGGATCGGCACGGAATCATCCGCCACATTCAATACGGCAACACGGCGATCAATCCCAATAGCGCCATCGCCGCCTGCGTCAATCTGCCCCATCACGGCAAATAGCCGCCTCGGGAGCGACTGTGTTTCTGGTCAAGGGCGCCTTCCCATGCGGCGCCCCGACCATGCAACCGATTTCCGCCCGCCCTGTGGAACAGGCTTCAGCCTGTGTGCGGCAGGCTTCAGCCGGCCGGGAGCGCCGGCGTCTCGCCGGCTTCGTGTTGCGTTTTAGGGCAGCCGTCCCGGCTTCCGTGCCCGAGCGAACGGCGGGAGCCTGGGTTAGCAGCGGCGTTCGGCAGCTTCGGCGGCGCGAGCGTAAACGGCGGTGCGCAGGGCGGGGTGGCCTTCGAGCGACGCGGTGAGGCGGATGTCCAAAGCCGGATGCCGCTGGCGGGCCGCGGCCACCAAGGCGGGAATGTCGCGCGTGACGTGCAGGCCATCGGCTAAAAAGTAGGGAACCACGACCAAACGGCGCAGGCCGGCGGCGGCGGCTTCCTCCGCCACGGCGGCAAGAGCCGGAGCGGCCGGGGGCAGATAGGCCGCCCGGGCCCAGCCGCCGGCGCCGGGAGCGAGCGCGGCGACCAAGCGTTGCACGCTGGCGTGCCATTGCGGCAATGACGAGCCGTGCGCAAGAACGACCAGGCCGGAGTTGGCCGCAATCGCCGGAGCCTGCGCCGCCGCCGTCCCCAAGTCTTGGCCTTGGTCTTGGCCTTGCGCTGCGGCGTCCCGCTCCGCCGCGCCGAAAGCCGCCACATCGCCGACAACGATCAGCGCGGGATTGGGCAGATGCGCCGCGGCGACGCGGGCGGCGATGTTCTCCAGCCGGCCGCGAACGATCTGCTGGCCGGGCAGTGATGCCTGGGCGATGACGGCAACGGGAGTGGCGGCGGGCCAGCCCTCGGCGGTCAATTCCGCCACCACGGCGCGGATGCGGCCCAGGCCCATGAAGATGACCTGCGTGGGCCGGGACGGCGCGGTTAGGCCACAGGCATGGCCGCTGCGGAAAAGGACTTGAGCGGCAAGGCCACGGTGGGTCAGGGGAATGCCCGCCAAGGCGGGCGCGGCCAGGCCGGCGCTGACGCCGGGAATGACCTCCCAGGGGATGCCGGCGGCGGTGAGCGCGGCGGCTTCCTCGCCGCCGCGGCCAAATAGAAACGGGTCGCCGCCTTTGAGCCGCACGACGCATTTGCCCTGGCGCGCGCGCGCGATCAGATGGCGCTGGATTTCGCCTTGCGGCAGGCTGTGGCAACGGTCGCGCTTGCCGACATAGAGGCGCTCCGCCGCGGCGGGGGCCCAATCCAAAATAGCGGAATTGGCCAGCTCGTCATAGAGCACGGCATCGGCAGTGCCCAGGACGCGGCGGGCCTTCAGCGTGAGCAGTTCGGGGTCTCCCGGGCCCGCGCCGACCAGGTAAACCTTGCCGCGGCCGGCGGCGGCATCCTCCGCCGGCGCCTGGCCGGCCGCAACAGTTGCGCCGGCGCGGCCGGTAATGGAACCCCGAGTCACGCCTGGGCCTCGGCGCGGGCCAGTTCCTCCCGCGTGCGCACCGGCGTTGGAGCGGCGGGCGCCTGGCCCAGTACCGCGGCCAACTGCTGCGGCGAGGTGCGGCGAACAAAATCCCGCAACGTATCCTCCGGCTGCCGGTGGCGCTGATAAAAGCGCAACAGCGCGGCCAACCGGTCCGCCAGTTCCGTCGCCGGCACTCGCGCCAGCGTCTTGCGCGCCAGACCGGCGCCGGCCCCCAAGCCGCCGCCCAAAAAGACGTCGAAGCCTTCCGCCGGGCCTTGCGGCGTTTTCACCAAAATGCCCTGCAAGCCGATGTCGGCGATCCAATGCTGGCCGCAGGAATTGGGACAACCGTTCAGGTTGATCTTCACCGGCTCGGGGAAATCGGGCAGGCGCGCCTCCAGCGCCCGCACCAGTTGCGCGGCGCGGGACTTGGTTTCGGTGACGGCCAGTTTGCAAAACTCCTTGCCGGTGCAGGAGATGGTTCCGCGCTGGAAGCTGGAGGCGGCGATGGGAAGTCCGGCGGCCGCAAGCATCTGCCCCAAATCCTTTACCTGGGCGGCGGGAACGCCGGTCAGCACCAGGTTTTGCATGGCCGTCAGGCGAATGGCGTCGCCGGGCTGGGCGAATCGCCCGGCGGCCTCCGCCACCGCCTGCAACTGGTCGGCCGACAAGCGGCCGCGCAGCACGCTGACTCCGGCGTAGAAGAGGCCGGATTGGCGCTGGGGATGGACGCCGATATGATCGCGGAACTCGGCTGGGGGAGGCGTATCGGGCGGGGCGGAGGGGAGCGAACGGCCCAGGCGATGCTGAATGGCGGCGACGAACTGCTCCGCCGTCCAGCGATGCTCTAGGAACAAGAACTTCATCCGCGCCTTGGCGCGGTTGTGGCGCAGCTCGTCGGCGTCGCGGAAGATTTCGCAGACGGCGCGGGCCACGGGCAGCACCTCGTCCGGGGTCAGCCGGATGGGCAGCGCCATGGCCAAATACGGGGCGGCGGACAAGCCGCCGCCGACACGCAGGCCGAAGGCGACCTCGCCTTGATGGCGGTAGGCGGTGAAGGCGACGTCGTTGATCTCGGGATTGGGGCACCACTGGCGGCAGCCGGTGACGCAAAGCTTGAATTTGCGCGGCAGGTTGTAATACTCCTCCCGCGCGATCAGCTCGCGGCCGATGGCCCGGGCCAGCGCGCTGGCGTCGGTCCATTCCTCCGGATCCACGCCCGCCAGCGGGCAGCCGGTGACGTTGCGCGTGTCGTCGCCGCAAGCGGCTTGGCTGGTGAGGCCGGCGTCCCACAGGGCATGAAAAATGTCCGGCAAATCCTCCGCCTCCAGCCAATGCAGCTGGATGTTTTGCCGCACCGTGATGTCCGCCAGGCCGCGGCCATAGCGCTGCGACAACCCGGCGATCACCGCGGCTTGCGCCGGAGTCAGCAGGCCGTTGGCGATGCGAATGCGGAGCATGAAATACGGCGCCGCACCGCCGAACGCGCCATCTCCATCGCCCTGCGTGTAGACCCCCCACCACTTGAGCCGCTGGTTCAAGTCGGCGGCGGGAATGGCGCCGAAGCCGGCGCGGAATTGCTCGAACAGCCGGGGCAGCTCCTCCCAGGGATTTTGTTCGGCTTTGAGGCGCTCGATTTTTTGGGCGGTGGTCTCAGGCATGTCGGGAAGAAACGGGCCGGAAAAAGAGAGCGCCCGCCACGGGGGGTGCCATGGCGGGCGCGAATGAAGCCTAGGGGGTAACTAGGGCCTCAGCTCACACACCGGCCAGCCAGGAATGGACAACAACACATGGACTGGCGGGTGCTGAACATGTCCCATTATAGCCATTCGCCCGCCGGGCGCAAGCCCCTGTACTCGTCCAGTGGATGCGTTACAGTTCGGGTCTTTTCGTCGGGGCAGCCCGCCGCCGCCGTCCCGCGGAGGGTCGGAGGCCGCCTCAATGGACTCTCAGCCCCACAATCCCAATTGCGGCTGCACTGGCGGTCGGGCACCGGAACTGAGCAGCGCCGCGGCGTGCGCCGGCGGCAGCGGTAAGCGCTCCAAGGCCCGGGGCTCGACCTTGACCGCCCCGCCGCCATATGATTTGCCAACCAGGGCAAGGCCGCGCAATGTCTCGGGATCGCGCAGTGCTGCCCATAGCGCGGCCGCGGATTCAGCGGTGTCCACCCTGGGATAAATGCACAGCAGACAGGTCAGCGGCACGACACTCGCCAGGTTGCGGATAAAGCGCGAGTTGCGCCGCCCGAGGTACGCAAACAAAAAGGGCGGGACGCGTCGCCGCTCCATTCGGTACCAGGGGTTGCGCTGGGCGATCAGCGGGCGAACTGGCAATCCGTCCCGCTCGCCCGCGCGTAGGTATTTACTGACCGGGGCCGGGAAATCATCCAGACTCCGCCCGTCGGGCGCAAAAAGCAGCGTGGGCCGACCGGCGGCCGCAAGCCTGGCCATTCCATCGGGGGTCAGCTCCTCACCAGCCACGTCGCGGGTCCGGCCGATCGCGGGCAAAAGGAACGCGGCAGGAATCCGAAGTTGCTCGGCGCGCGCGCCAGTCAGAAAGAAAAAGTCGTTGCATCCAGTTGCGATGCCGCGCATCACGGAGGCCACATGGCCAAGGAGCAAAGTATTCGCGCCGCGCGGCCGCGGAGTCGGCGCGCGAGAGAGGCCCGTTTCGACTGCCTCGGCAAGATTCCTCCGGACGGCACGGATGCCGGCAAACGGCGCGGCACAACCGGACTCGACCCACCCTGCGAGGAGCGGGCGGCCCTCGCGCATGCACGCCGCCCAGTAAAACTCGACTTCGGGTGCTACCCGGCGCAGCATGATGATGACCGCGTTGGTGTCAACACCGGGAAACGGCGTCGCGTCGGGAGCGAATGTCACTACCGCGTCGAGCCGATAGTTGCGGGCCACCCACCGCCAAAACTGGGGAGCCGAAATTCCTTCAAAGGTGTCCGCAGGAAGGATGAAGCTCAATCGGCCGCCATCGGCTAGGAGCGTCAGCGCCCGCAAGAGGAAATAAGCGTGGTAACCGGTTCTTCCGTCTAGTGGCCGGCCCAGAACACGGGACGACAGCGCGCTTAGCCCTGCCTTCGCCTCCGAGGTGAGGCGGTGATGGCGGATATACGGCGGATTGGCCACGATGGCCCGCAGTGGGCCCGTTGGCGGCGCGAGCACGAAGTCGCCTAGCGTAACCGAGGCGAGGTCGCGGTCCGGCACGCCTGCACGCTTTGCCTCTTCAAGAGCTTGCGGGTCGAGTTCCCACCCTCTAATCCGCACGCCAGCACCCAGCGTGCGTCGCGTCGCGAGGATAAAGGCTCCCGCCCCTACAGACGGGTCAAAGATTTCGCCAGAGGCGCCCTCCGCGACGTAGCGGACCATGGCGTCGGCCACCCAGTCCGGGGTCCAGAATTGTCCGCGTTGCCGTTGCGACTCGCGAGCCGCGCGGGCCGATGATATGGCGCGGGACGCCATTCTATTTCCCCCGCGTGCTCGACGCCTGGTCGATCACCTTCACAGCCAGCGGGTCCATTGCGAGGCGGCCACCCTGAAATCTAACGTAAGGCAGGATGTGCCCGTTCTTATCTTCTATGGAATCCGCGACGAGCGCCGGCTCCGAAAGAGCCCCGCCTACCGGGTACGCGTGCTGGTAATAGACCTTGTAAATTGCCTTACGGGTGGTCGCACCGCCAGGGGCTTGGAAGACCTGCTCGGTGGGGGCAATATCCCCGTCCGCAATGAGCTTGGAAGCGCGGTCCAAGGCGATGCCGTAGGCAAGGTCGTAGAACACGTGCCAGATGTGGATGGGGATTCCGGATGCGCGTTGCCATTCCGCGAGCGGCGCAAGGTCCTCACGCTTCAAGATGATGGTGGGCGCGACGGCCGATTTCGGCAGGCCGGCCCGGCCGCCCAGGCGCCGTTGCGGGGTCAACTGCGCGCCGAATTTCGGCATCCTCGACGCCTTCCAGAGACTATTTTCGCACTCGACTGCGATTATCGCGCGGCGGAGGATTTCCTTGAGTTGCGCCTCGGGAACGAAGGGTAATTCCGAGGCCCCGCCGGCTTGGCGTACGGCGCGATCAACGGCCGCGCGGTCGGATTGACGAAACACGAGCAGATCGGGACGCTTCACGCCGCCGAGCCCCGCTGCCTCCAAACGCTCGAAATAGAGCTCGAATGCGCGTGGATCCTGATCGGGAGCCACCCCGCTCGGGCCGTAGGCCAGTGCAAAATATTTCCCTGTTTCCTCGACGGCCTCAATCAACCGCTTCTCGCTCCATACACCCTGAGACCAGCGCATTAAGAAGTCGCTGCCGCGAAGCCGCCTGGGATTGAGCTAGAGGTCTGCCCACGCCAGGGGCTCCGCCCAATCCAAGCGCATGACCAGGCGCACCGGCATTACGGCGAGATGGCGCTCGAAGAGGTGCATCGGCGAGTCACTGCGTTCAGCGACTCACGATTCTACCTTGACGGGCCGGCCACCGCAGCCGCGCGCTGCGGTGGGCCAGAATCCAGGGGCCCGGTCGCGGGGCTCCGGCGACCGGCAAGGGCTAGGCGGCCAGGGAGGTGATGAGTTCCTCGGCGCGGGAGAGGGGGGTGGCGTAGAGGGACCAGGGGGAGGCTTGGCGCAGGACGCGCAATTTGCCTTGCGTTTCCAGCACCTCGAACTGCGAGCGGCCCTGGTCGTCGCGCCAATAGCGGATGGCGACGGTGGCGCCGCCGACGTGGAGATTGCGGACGGTGATTTGCGGCAGCCACTCGGGCAGGGCGGGCTCGGAGAAGAGCACATGCAGGGGGGCGTAGGGGTAGAGGCCCAAGATCATTTGCAGCAGGATGACCAAGGCGCCGGCCGACCAGGCCTGCGGCGAGCAGGCCTTGGGATAGACGGCGGGAAACGGATGGGCAGCGTCCTTGGGGTGGCCGCTAAAGACTTCCGGCAGGCGGTCTTGGGAAAAGATGGCGGCGACGCCCAGCAAGCCGACGGCGAGGCGGTTCATGCGCTCGATCATGCCGTAACGGCGCAGGCCAACGCAGATGGCGGCGTTTTCCGCCGGCCAGACCGAGCCGCGATGGTAGCTGTAGGGGTTGTAGGCGAAGTGCTCGGAAGACAGCGTGCGCACGCCCCAGCCGGAGAACAAATCGGGGCGGAGGAGGCGGTCGGCGGTGGCTTCCGCCAACTCCGGAGCGATGACGCCCGTGGCCAAGGCGTCGCCAGGATTGGAACCGATGGAGCGAACCAAGCGGCTTTTGGGATCCTTGGCCATGGCGAAGAAATTCTCCTCCGCCAGCCAAAACTTGGCGTTGAAACGCTTCTTCAGTTCCTGGGCGCGGCGAAACGTTTTGGCGGCGTCCCAGCGGCGGCCGGTGATCCACTGTAGCTCGGTCATGCGCAGCAGGGCTTCATAAACATAGCCTTGCTCCTCGCAGGTGCCGATGGGATTGGGGACGATGGCGCCGTCGGGATAGATGATGGCGTCGCCGGAGTCCTTCCACGCCTGATTCTTCACCCCCTGGCGGGAGCGGGTGCGGTATTCATAGAAGCCGTCGCCATCCACGTCGCCGTACCGCTCCACCCAGCGCAGCGCGGCTTCGGCGGCGGGCAGATACTTCTCGGTCGCGGCCTTGTCGCCGGTCCAGTGATAGAACTCCGAAAGATTGATGACGTAGAACGGCGAAGTGGTGAAGGAGCCGTAATAGCGGCCCTGGGGACGGTAGTTGAGGACGGGGATGGGGCCGGTATGGGCCTCATGCAGCATCTTGCCGGGCTCTTCGTCGCGCCAAGGGTCGTTCTTGGCGCCCTGCGTCTCGCTGAGCACCTGGAGGGCGCCGGCGAGGATGGCGGGCGACAACATGGCCGACATCCAGGCCGCGGTGAGGATGTCGCGTCCAAAGGTGGCGACGTAGATCGGAATGCCGGCCGCCGGCACCCACGCCTGTTCGCCGCGATCCAGGTCGAACATGCGGAGCGAAATCAAATCCTGGATGGTGCGGTCCAACGCTCGTTCCAGGGTGCGCTGGGCGGGATGGGGAACTTCGATAACGGTGGAACGGCTCTGGTACAACTCGATGCGGCGGTCACGGTCGGTACCGCCGCCGTTGAAGTCGTGGCCGCGATAGATGGGGCGGAACTCGACGCCGTCAATATAGCCAACGGCTTCGACTTCAAGCGTGACCGCCGCGCCGGCGGCCAGCTCGAAGCGGGCGCGCGCACGGGAGCGATTCGCGCGCGGCGGAACGGGCAAGCCGCGGATGGTCAGATCCAGCCCGCGGTCAATGCGCACGCGCTCGCCGTGGGCCCGGCGGCTGGCGTGGTAGCGCCACCCGATTTGGACTTCCCCGCCGTTAACGGCGACGGTTTGCCGCAGCGAGCCTCTCTGCTGCCGCGTGCCGGTTTGCACCTCGGCCTGGTCGGCGAAATCCGCGGCGTAAAGAATCTCCAAGTCGAGCGGTTGAGCTTGGGTGGTGTAGTTGCGGATGACGGCGGTTTGGAACATGCCGTCGGAGATCAAGGTCGAGAGCTTTAATTCGATGGTCTCCTCGGTCGCGTCCTTGGCGGTCTGGCCCGGCTGCTTGTCGCCCGAATAGGCGCGGCGGACACGGCGGGGGCTGCCGATGTGATAGCTGAGGCGGGAGAACTGATGCACCGGACTGGCTTCGACGGTATACAGGTCGCCGTTGATGCGCCAGACGTAGCGCGACAGTACGCGCGTCTCATGGATGAACAAGCCGTGCAGCTTGAGGTCGCTCAGCCAGCCCTCGCGGTCGGCGATCAGGACGGTGCGGGATTGGGAGGAGACGATCTCCTGGGGGCGGGTCTCAATCCGGATCAGGTCGAACTCATGCATCGCCGCTGTAGAGATGCCCGGGAGGGGACGAACGTTGGGCAGGGGCTAGTCTTGGCGATGGGGCAGGCAATCGTGCGTTGCGGTACACCCCCGCGCCTGCAATGGCCTGCGATGGGGGCAGGGAGGAATGCGCCGCGGCGCGACGGGCGGAAAGTACTGTGCCCATTGCTGCCCGCGGGCGGTTGCCCGGTAAGCGCCGCAGGCGATCCAGGCGTTGCACTCCGCGCTTAAGGCAGTGCGGCGGCTGAGGGAGGAATGGGGACCTCAGCCGCCGCTTTGCCGCTCCGAGATTCCCAGCCACGACACCAGCCGGAACCACGGAACGGCCACCGTTACTGATAAGACTGGCCCCGCGCGGTTCCGGTTTCGAGTAAATTAGGGCGATGCGGCAGGGCGGGCAGGCCCTCGGCGTAGGCAGTTCGCGGCAGCCGGTTCGTGGCGGCGAGTTCGTGGCCGGGCATTTGGCCGTAGGGACTCGAGCGCGCAGCCGGCGGAAGCGCGCGGCCCACCCGCCGGCAGCGCCGCCGTCCCACCCGGCGGCGGCCGCGTCGCCCAGGAGCGGAAATGGCCGAAGCGGAACCAAGGCAAGCGATCGTGCGGCTGACGGGAGTCAGCAAGGCGTATGGGACGGTGCGGGCGGTTTCCGGGCTGGATTTGGCCGTGCCGGAAGGCGCGGTTTACGGCCTGCTGGGCCCGAACGGCTCGGGCAAGACCACGACCATTCGCATGATCATGAACATCCTGGTTCCGGATGCCGGTCGGATCGAGATCCAGAACCGCCCGGCGAACGCCAAGAGCAAGGACGCCATCGGCTATCTGCCGGAAGAGCGCGGCCTGTACACCAAGATGAAGGTCGGCGACCTGCTGCATTTCTTCGCCGAGCTCAAGGGGCTGGGCAAGGCGGAGGCGACCCGGCGCGTCAACGATTGGCTGGAACGCGTGGAACTTGCCGAGTGGCGGGACAAAAAAATCAATGAGCTGTCGAAAGGCATGCAGCAAAAGATCCAGTTCATCGTCAGCGTGCTGGGCGACCCGCCGATCTTGATTCTGGACGAACCGTCGTCGGGATTGGACCCGGTGAACGCCAATTTGTTGCGGGAGATCTTGTTGGAGTTGCGGACGCGGGGCAAGACGATTCTGCTGTCCACGCACCGGATGGAGGAAGCGGAGCGGCTTTGCGACCACATTTGCCTGATCCACCGCGGCGAAAAGGTGCTGGACGGCGAATTGGCGGCGATCCGGGCGGCGGCGGGGAAAAGCTCGGCGCGGGTGGATTACCGCGGCGACGGCGGCGTGTTGCGCACCGCGCCGGGAGTGGCGGAGGTGGACGATTACGGCAATTACGCCGAGGTGCGGCTGGCGCCCGGCGCCGATGCGGCGGCGCTGCTGCGCTATTTGGCCGGGCGGATTGACGTGACCGGTTTCGCCCTCCAAGAGCCGACATTGAACCAAGTCTTTTTGCAGGCCGTGGGCGGACGCGAAGCGGCGGCGCCGGCCGCCGCGGGCAGCCGCGAGGGACGGTAGCCGGAAGGGGCAACCATGACCAAGACCCTGATCGTCGCCAAGCGCGAATATCTGCAACGGGTACGGACCAAGGGATTCGTCATCTTCACGGTGCTGCTGCCGGCGATCATCGGCGGCTACATTTTCTTCATCGTCGCGGTGGTCAGCAAGGCGGGGGCCAACGCCAAGGCGCATCTGGCCGTGGTGGACCTGTCGCAGCAGGTCTTCCCGGCGCTGCGCCATGAACTGAGCGATAAGCTGCCGAACGGGCAGCGGCAGTTCCGGCTGGAGGAGGTGGCGGCGACGCCGGCGACGCTGCCGGCGGTCGAGGCGCGGCTGCGCAAGCAGGTGCTGGCGGGAAAATACACCGGATTTCTCGTCATTCCCGCCGACGTGCTGCAATCCAACCTGGCGCAGTACCACGCCAAGAACGTGGCGAATTTCAACCTGCTCGGAACGATGGAGCACGGGCTGGAATCGGCGGTGACGCGGGTGCGGCTGAAGAACGCGGGCATTGCCGGGGCGCAGTTGCCGCAGTTCTTCGCTACCTTTCATTTGCACGAGCTGAAGGTGACCGCCAGCGGCGAGAGCAAGAACACCGGCGGAGCCGTGGTGCTGGGCTATATTCTCGGCTTCCTGCTCTATTTCGTGCTGATCATCAATGGCGTGACCTTCATGCGCAGCGTGGTGGAGGAAAAGACCAACCGGGTGGCGGAGGTCGTGCTGGCGTCGGTGGACGCGTTCGGCTTGCTGATGGGCAAGGTGATCGGCGTGGCCGGGGCGGCGCTGACGCAGGCGCTGGTTTGGGTGGTCTCGCTGGCGCTGTTCGCCGCCTATGCGGGCGCGGCATCGCTGGCCGCCGGCAAGGCGGGCTGGATGAAACAGGTGCCACACCTGGGGCCGATGGTGTACGTTTCCTTCGTGGTGTTATTCCTGCTGGGCTTTTTGGTCTACGCCAGCCTGTACGCCGCGGTGGGAGCCATCGTCAGCAGCGAACAGGAAGCGCAGCAATCGCAGATGCCGATCACGCTGTTGTTGGTCGCGGCGCTGCTGATGGGCTTCACCGTGCTGACCACGCCGAACTCGATCCTGGCGGTGGTGCTGTCGGAGATCCCCTTCTTCGCTCCGGTGCTGATGATGATGCGCATCCCCATCGCCAACCCGCCGCTATGGCAGATCGTGCTGTCCTGGGTGCTCTGCGCGGTGGCGGTGTGGCTCATCATGAAGGTGACCAGCCGGCTGTACCGGGTGGGGATTTTGATGACCGGCAAGCGGCCAAATTTGCCCGAACTGATGCGCTGGCTGCGCTACAGCTAGCCACGCGGCGGGCGGGGCGAAGTGCTGGATTCCACGGCGAACGCAACGGAGCAAGCACGGAACAAGCGTGGCGGCGCGGTCGCGCCGGGATTTCGCGCCTGCCGGTGACTGTCTCGCCAGCCGGCGCGGGCAGCGGCCAGGCGAAAGGGCGCGCGCTTCGCCTCTCTGCTATTCTTAAAGCTAAGATAATGCGGCGCTAAGGCCCGGTGTTATGGCCCATGGCGCGCCGCCAATCACCGCCATGTCCGGCATGCGATTTTCCACCCTGGGCGCCGGCGTGCGCCGGTTCCTGCGGCAGCAGGTGCTGTTGCAGGCGTGGCTGCACGCGGCGGACGCCGAATTTTTGATCGGCGGGCAGGCGGTGATCGAGGGCGTGATGATGCGCTCGCCGCACGCCTACGCGGTTGCGGTGCGGCGGCCGGATGGCGAACTGGCGACGACGCGGCAACCCTGGTCGCGGCCCAGCGAGAAGCGGCGGTTCTGGCGCTGGCCGGTGCTGCGCGGCTTGGCGGTGCTCGGCCAGGCCATGGCGCTGGGCGTGCGGGCGCTGCGCTTCAGCGGGCAGGCGGCGCTGGGCGAGGAACCGGCGGCGGGACCGCCGACGGAAAAGAAAGGCGAGAGCTCGATCGGCATCTGGCTCAGCGTAGCCGCCTCGGCGGCCTTCTTCATCGCCTTTTACAAGTTTTTGCCGCTGCTGGCGGCGACAGGATTGGAGCGGCTCTCGCCGGCGTTTCGCAGCCAATGGGCCTTCAACCTGGCCGACGGGCTGATCCGCCTGGCGCTGTTCGTCGGCTTCGTCGCCCTCTTGGCGCTGCTGCCGGATATTCGCCGCGTGTATGAATACCACGGCGCCGAACATAAGGTGGTGTTCAACTATGAGTCCGGCGCGCCGGTGACGGTGGAGAACGCGCGGCGCTGCGGACGGCTGCACCCGCGCTGCGGCACCAGCTTCATGGTGGTGATTTTGCTGCTGGCGATCGTGGTGTACATGTTCCTGCCGCTGGATGGATTTTGGCTGAAGCTGGGACTGCGGCTGGCGCTGCTGCCGCTGCTGGTGGGCGGCGGGTATGAGATGATCCGCTTCTCGGCGCGGCATGGCCGGTCGCTGTTCGCCTTGCTGGCGCGGCCCGGCCTGTGGCTGCAACGGATCACCACGCGGGAGCCGGACGCCGGGCAACTGGCCTGCGCCATCCGCGCGCTGGAGGAGACCATGGAGCTGGAGAAAGCCAAGGGCGGGGAGTTGGTGATCGCGTGACCCCGTGCGGCCCGCGCTGGGGGCAGGGGCCGGCGCGAGTTCGCGCCGCACGGCGCTAGAATCCGGCCCAGAGGCCAAGTCCGGTAAGAAGAGCCGCGAGCGGCGCGGCCGAGGAAGCCATGTTTGAGCGTTTGGAACACATCGAAGCCCAGTACGAGGAACTGACGAAACAGCTCGCCTCGGCGGAACTGCTGGCCGACTCCGCGCGCTACCCCAAGGTGGCGAAGGCGCATTCCGAGCTGATGGAGACGGTGGAGCGGTACCGGGAATACCGGCGGATTCGCCAGTCCATCGCCGACACGCAGGAAATCCTGCAAGGGGCGGAGGGCGAAATGCGGCAATTGGCGGAGGAGGAGCTCGCCGCCTTGGAGCGGCGCCGGGGCGAGGTGGAAGAGGATCTGAAGCGCCTGCTGCTGCCGAAAGACCCGAACGACGAAAAGAACGTGGTGCTGGAGTTGCGGGCCGGGACCGGAGGAGACGAGGCCAGCTTGTTCGCCGCGGAGATGTTCCGCATGTACACGCGCTACGCGGAGCAGCGGCGGTGGCGGGTGGAGATCATGTCGTCCAGCGAGAGCGGCGTGCATGGGCTGAAGGAAGTGGTGGCCATCGTCGAGGGCAAAGGGGCCTACAGCCGGCTGAAATATGAGAGCGGCGTGCACCGCGTGCAGCGCGTGCCGCAGACGGAACAGCAGGGACGCGTGCACACCTCGACCGTGACGGTGGCGGTGCTGCCGGAAGCGGAGGAAGTGGACGTCAAGATTGACCCCAAGGACATTCGCATCGACACCTTCTGTTCCTCCGGCCCGGGCGGACAGTCGGTGAACACCACCTATTCGGCGGTGCGCATCACGCATCTGCCAACCGGACTGGTGGTGTCCTGCCAGGACGAGAAATCGCAGATCAAGAACCGGGCCAAGGCGGAGCGGGTGCTGCGGTCGCGGCTGCTGGAGATCGAACAGCAGAAGCAGCACGAGCAGATCGCGGCGGAGCGGCGCTCCCAGGTGGGCAGCGGTGAGCGCAGCGAAAAGATCCGCACCTACAACTTTCCGCAGAACCGCGTCACCGACCATCGCATCGGGCTGACCCTGCACCGGCTGGCGGAGGTGATGGACGGGCGGTTGGATGAGATCGTGGATGCGCTGGCGGCGAACGACCAGGCGGAGAAATTGAAGGAAGCGGCTGCCGAGCCGGTCAAGGCCTAAGCCCGGCGGCGCGCCGCGGCCGCCGGCGTGATTCCGGCGGTTCGTGACCCCATGAGGAAACTTGCGTGAAAGCCGAACGCCAGGCGGCGGCGCCTTCGCGGACCATGCCCGCGCTGCCCTCCGTGGATGAACTGCTGCGCGCGCCGGAGTTGGCGGCGCTGTGGGAGGCGCTGGGGCCGGCCTGGGCGCGGGCGGTGATTCGGGAAGCATTGGAGGCGCGGCGGCGGAACTGGCGGCAGGGCGGGGGCGGGACGGCCGAGCCGATCGCGGCGGAGTTGCGGGCGCGGGGGGCGGCGCGGCTGGCCTGGTCGCTGCGCCCGGTCATCAACGCCACTGGGACCATTCTGCACACCAACCTGGGACGGGCGCCGCTGAGCGCGGAGGCGGCGGCGCGAGTCGCGGAGCTGGCCGCCGGCTATTCCAATCTGGAGTTCGATCTCGCGACCGGGCGGCGGGGGCGGCGGGACGTGCATGCGGAAGCGCTGGCCTGCGCATTGACCGGAGCGGCACGCACGCTGGTGGTGAACAACAACGCCGCGGCGGTGCTGCTGGTGGTGAACACGCTGGCGGCGGCGGAGACGCCCGGTGAGGCGCCGGGCGAGGTGCTGGTTTCACGCGGGGAGTTGGTGGAAATCGGCGGTTCGTTCCGGATTCCGGAGGTGCTGGCGCGGGGCGGGGCGCGGCTGGTGGAAGTAGGGGCGACGAACCGCACGCGGATTGCAGACTACCGCCGCGCACTCACGCCGGCCACGCGGCTGATCCTGCGGGTGCACCGCAGCAACTTCGAAATGCGCGGGTTTATTGAACAGCCGGCGCTGGCGGAGCTGTGCGCCCTAGGCGCGGAAATGGGCGTCCCCGTGGCCGAGGACCTGGGCAGCGGCTGCCTGCTCGACCTGTCGCCGGCGGGGTTGCCGCGCGAGCCGCTGGTGGGCGATAGCCTGGCGGCGGGCGTGGCCGTGGTCACTTATAGCGGCGACAAGCTGCTGGGCGGGCCGCAGGCCGGGCTGCTGAGCGGACGGCGGGCGATTCTCGACCGGTTGCGGGCCAACCCGCTGTTTCGCGCGCTGCGCGTGGACCGGCTGACCTATGCCGCCTTGGAGGCGACGCTGCGCGCCTACGCGCGGCAGCGGTATGCGGACATTCCGGCGCTGCGGATGATCTTCGCCGGCGACTTGGAGGCCCGCGCACGGCGCTGGGCGGCGGCGCTGGACGCGGCGCAAGACGGGTTTTGGCGGGCGGAGGTGGTGGCCGCGGAATCGGTGGTCGGCGGCGGTTCGACGCCGGGCCAAAGTTTGGCGACGTTTGCCGTGGCGCTGGCGCCGGAGGAATGGACCGCGGACGAACTGGAGGCGCGGCTGCGCGCCGCCACCCCGCCGGTGATCGCCCGTATTCACGCAGGCCGGGTATTATTGGACCCACGCACCGTGGCCGAGGAGCAAGAACCGGCCCTGCTGGCTGTGCTGGCGGAGCTGGCGCATGCAGCGTCCGGCGGCCACTGAGCTATGGCGCCGGCCGGCGCCGCGCCCCACCCCGCAACCCCATGACCACCGTTCGCGCCCGCGCCTTCGCCAAACTCAACCTGGGCCTGCGGATCTTGCGGCGGCGCAGTGATGGCTTCCATGAACTGCGTTCGGTCTTGCAAACCATTTCCCTGGCCGACACGCTGACGCTGACCTTCCGGCCGGGCCGGGGCGTGCGGCTGGAGGCGGTGCGGGTCGCGCCAGGCGTGTGCTGGCCGGAACTGGCCGACGGGCAGAACTTGGCGGTGCGGGCGGCGCTGCTGGCGCGGGAGGAGTTCGGGCTGCGGGGGCAGATCGGCGTGGCCATCCATAAACGCATCCCGTTGGGAGCGGGGCTGGGCGGCGGTTCGGCGGATGCCGCGGCGGTGCTGCGGGTAGCCGCGGCCCGCGCGCGGCGGCCGCCGGCGCTGGCGGAGCTGTACGCTTTGGCCGCCGCCCTCGGCTCCGATGTTCCGGCTCTCCTGTTGGGGGGCACCGTCTTGGCGCTGGGCCGGGGCGAGGAATGCTATCGCTTGCCGGATCTCCCCGCCTGGTATTGCCTGCTGGCGGCGCCAGCCGGGGTGGCGGTGGCGACGGCGGAGGCGTATGCGCGCTGGGATCAGCTGCATGCCGGCCGGTCGGCTGGTTTGACCGCGGAGGAAAACTCCGCTAGCATTGATTGCTTGCTAGGTTCGCTGCGGCGGACCTATGCCGTAGGTTCGGTTCGCCGAGCTTACGTCGGCGGTTCGCGCAAGCGGGCCGCCCCGGCGTCCCGCCCCAGGCGGGACCGCGGCCCAGCGCAGGCGGAGCCGAGAGTCCGAGCCGGAATCGAAAACGACTTCCACGAAGCCGTCTTCCCTCTTTCTCCGGACTTTCTCTCCATTCGCCGTGCCTTGGGACGTGCCGGCGCCGTTTGGGTCAGCCTGAGCGGTAGCGGCGCGGCGCAGTATGGTTTGTTCACCAGCCGCGCGGCGGCGGACGCGGCGCGGGCAGTCTTGCCCGCGAGCGCGCACGCCTGGACGGCGCGGTTTGTCCGTCCGCGAGACGAGTTTTGCGAATGGGGCGTCGTCCAACGGTAGGACACGTGCCTTTGGAGCACGGTATTCAGGTTCGAGTCCTGACGCCCCAGCCAGCCATTCGGGGCCGGCAAGCCGGTGCGGCGTTGGCCGGCCGGAATGGGTAGTGGGAGAGGGAACGGGCATGGCCAGCACCGCAATCCGCACCAAGGGACGCGCCGCCAGCGGCGCCGGGGAAGGCAGCGCCACGGCCACGCCGGAGTCGAATCCGATGGCGCGGACGCGCACCCCGCGGCCCGATCCACGGCTCAAGGTCTTCTGCGGCGGCGCCAACCAGCAGCTGACCGAGGACATCTGCCGCCACTTGGGCCAGCCCAAGGCCCAGTGCCAGCTGACGCGCTTCTCCGACGGCGAAAGCTACGTGCAGATTCTGGAGAACGTGCGCGGCGCCGACGTGTTCATCGTGCAGCCGACCTGCGATCCGGTGGACCGGCATCTGGTGGACCTGCTGCTGCTGACCGACGCGCTGAAGCGGGCGTCGGCGCGGCGCATCACCGCCGTCATGCCCTACTTCGGCTATGCCCGGCAGGACCGCAAGGACAAGCCGCGGGTGCCGATTTCCGCCAAGCTGGTGGCCGACATCCTGACCACCGCCGGGGTCAACCGGGCCTTGGTGGTGGATTTGCATGCGCCGCAAATTCAGGGATTCTTCAACATTCCCGTGGATCACCTATTCGCCTCGCCGGTGCTGGTGGACTACTTCCACAAGCTGGACCTGCCGGACCTGACCGTGGTTTCGCCCGACGCGGGCGGGGTGGAGCGGGCGCGCTTCTTCGCCAAGAAGATGGACGGTGCTCTGGCGATTATTGATAAGCGGCGCGTGGCCATGGACGTCAGCGAAGTCATGAACGTCATTGGCGACGTGGCGGGGCGGACGGCGGTCATTTTGGACGACATCATTGATACCGCGGGCACGCTGGTGAAGTCCGCCGAGGCGCTGGTGAACCATGGCGCGCGGCGGGTGCTGGCCTGCGCCAGCCACCCAGTGCTGAGCGGGCCGGCGCTGGAACGCATCGCCGCCAGCCCGCTGGAGCAGGTGGTGGTGACGGATTCGATTCCGCTGTCGGCCGCCGCCCGCGCCGAAGCGCGGATTCAGGTGCGCAGCATCGCCGGGCTGCTGGCGGCGGCGATCCGCTCCATTCACGAGGAGACTTCGGTTAGCTCGCTGTTCTTGTAAGGCAGAGATTCGAGGACTTATGGCATTGCAAATTTCCGTTCCCGCCGCCCGCCGCACCGGCTTGGGCAAAGAAGCCGCCGGGCGGCTGCGCCGCGCCGGCCAGGTGCCCGCCGTGTTGTACGGCGGCAAGAAGGAGGCCGTGGCGCTGTCCATCGATCCCAAGGCGCTGGCCGCCATCTTGCGCTCCGAAACCGGACACAACACCGTCTTCGAGGTGGTGATGGACGGCGATGGGGGCGAAAAATCCGCCGTCATGATCGTGGATTGGCAGCGCGACCCGGTGCGCGGCAGCCTGCTGCACGTGGATTTGAAGCGCATCTCCATGGATCAGCGCATCCGCGTCAAGGCGCCGATCCGCAGCCAGGGCGATCCGGTCGGGGTGAAGGTGCAGGGCGGCGTGCTGGACGTGGTCACGCGCGAAATCGAGTTGGAGTGCCTGCCGGACCAAATTCCCGACCACATCGTGGTGGACGTTTCCGAACTGGGCATCGGCCAGAACCTGCGCGTGGGCGACCTGAAACTGGCCGCCGGGATCCGCGTCGTGACCGCGCCCGACCGGGTGGTGGCGCACGTGGTGTCGGTGCGGGAAGAAGTGGCGCCGACTCCGGTGGAGGCCGCGGCGGCGGCGGCGGCGCCGGCCGAACCCGAAGTGGCGAAGAAGGGCAAGGGCGAAGCGGCTCCGGCCGAGGAGGCGCCCCCTGCCAAGGAGGGCAAGAAGAAGGCCTAGGCGTTCCGCCCGGGCGGTGCATCGTCAGGTTGACGCTGGGCATGCTGAAACTGATCGTGGGCCTTGGCAATCCGGGTATCGAATATGCGTTTACCCCGCACAACTTCGGCTTTCTGCTGCTGGACGAACTGGCCAACCGCGGCCATGCGCGCTTCCGCGTGCGGGAATGCCAAGCGCTCACGGCGCGCACCGTCTTGGCCGGCACGGAGGTGCGCCTGGCCAAGCCCGAGACCTTTATGAACCTGAGCGGCGTGGCGGTGCGGGCGCTGATGGCCAAGTACGGCTACGAACCAGCCGACGTGTTGGTCGCCTGTGACGACCTGGACCTGCCGTTGGGAACCCTGCGGCTGCGGGAGCACGGTTCGCCGGGCACGCACAACGGGCTGCGCTCGGTCGCTGGCGCGCTGGGCACGGACGAGTATCCCCGCCTGCGACTGGGCATTGGGCCGGCGCGGGGCGCGGCGGAACGGTTCGTGCTGACGCCGTGGAAACAGAAGGAGTTGGAGGTCGTGGCCGAAGTTCTGGACCGCGCCGCCGACGCGCTGGAGATGATTCCGCGCGAGGGCATGGCCAAGGCGATGTCGGTCTACAACGCGCGGCCCGGCGCGGAGGCCGGCGGCTGAGGCCGGCGGCGAAGAGGAAATTGAATGGGAGCCAACATGCGGACTTATGAAGTGATGTTCATTCTCCGTCCGGACCTGCCGGAAGAGGAGAGCGAAAAGCTGATCGCCGGTCTGGAAGCGGCGGCGACGCAAGCGGGGGCGCAGTTGCGCCACACCGACCGGATGGGACGGCGGCGGCTGGCGTACCGGGTGCGCGGCTTCGCCGACGGCACTTATGTGCGCTTGGATTTGGAGGGCGGCGCCGAACCGATCCATGAATTGCAGCACCGGCTGCACGTCACCGAGCCGGTGATCAAGTTCCTGGTGGTGCGCACCGACGAAATCGAGCGGCGCTTCCGCCGCGACCAGCGCCGCCGCGAACGCCGCGCCGCGCGCAAACCGGCGCCTGCCGCCGCTTCCGCCGGGAGCGAAGCGAGCAGCGCCGAATCCCTGCCCGCGGCCGAGGCGGCGGGCCCAGTTTCCGATGCCAGCTAGCGAGATTACGAGGTAAATACGATGGCCGATCCAGTCAAAGAAACCAAACACGAGGGCGGCGGCGAGAGCCGCGGCGAGGGCCGTCCAGAAGGACGGCGCCCGCACTCCGGACCGCGCGGCGGGGATTCCCGCGGCGGCAAGCGCCCCTATTTCCGCCGCCGCAAGGTCTGCAAATTCTGCGCGGAAAAAATCGACCGCATTGATTACAAGGACACGCGGCTGCTGCAACAGTTCGTGGCCGAGCGCGGCCGGATCATTCCCCGGCGCATCAGCGGCGCCTGCCCGCAGCACCAGCGGCGGCTGTGCCGGGCGATCAAGCAGGCGCGCAACATCGCGCTGCTGCCCTTCGCGGCGGAGGTATAGCCCATGGCCATGGAAATCATCCTTAAAGACGACGTGGCCAAGCTGGGCCGCAAGGGCGACGTGGTGAAGGTGGCCGACGGCTTCGCCCGCAATTACCTATTGCCGCGCAAGTTGGCGATCGTGGCGACGCCGGGCAACCGCAACAATATCGAGCAGATGCGCGCGGCGGCCGGGCGCAAGCAGGAGCACGACCGGGCTTCGGCCCAGGAACTGGCGGCGAAGCTGAACGCGCTGCAATTGGTCTTCGCCCGCCGCGCCGGAGAAAAGGACACCTTGTTCGGCTCGGTGACCTCGATGGATATCGGCGAGGAGCTGGCGCGGCAGGGTGTCGAGCTGGACCGGCGCAAGATCGCGCTGCCGGAGCCGATCAAGGCGTTGGGCACGGTCAAGGTGCCGGTACATTTGCAGCAGGGCGTCACGGCCGAGTTGCAGGTCGAGGTCAAACGGGAGGCAACGCCCGCCGAGGCGTAGTCGCGCGATTCGTCCGCCGCCGGTCCCACGGCGGCGGGCGTTGATCGGCGCGGCCCCCAGCCCCGTCCGCGGCGGGGCGTCCCGCACTCCCTAGAGCCGGCGCGGTCCCCGCGATACGATGGCAGTATGCAAAACGTCGCGGTGATCGGCGGTGGCACGATGGGCAATGGCATCGCCCACGTCCTGGCCAGGCATGGGCTGGAGGTTACGCTCTGCGAGGTGAGCGAGCCCTTGCTGCGGCGCGCCCGCGGCGCCATTGAAAAGAACCTACAGCGCGAGGTCGACGCCCAGAAGCTGGACGCCGAGGCGGCGCGGCTGGCGTTGGAGCGCATTCGTCCCACCACGCAACTGGCGGCCGCCGCGCAGGCGGAACTGGTGATCGAAGCCATCCCCGAACGCCGGGAGTTGAAAACCTCCCTGTTCGCGCAGCTGGACAGCTTGGCGCCGCCCGCGACGCTGTTCGCCAGCAATACCTCCTCGATCTCGATTACGGAATTGGCGGCCGCGACCAAACGGCCGGAACAGTTCATCGGCATGCACTTCATGAATCCCGTGCCGGTGATGAGACTGGTGGAGGTGGTGCGGGGCGCGGCCACCTCCGACGCCACCGTGGCCGCGGTGCGGGATCTGGCGACGCGGCTGGACAAGACGCCGGTCGAGGCGCGGGACTTCCCCGGTTTCGTCTCCAACCGGGTGCTGATGCCGCTGATTAACGAGGCCATCTTTTGTGTCTTCGAGGGCGTGGCCGAACCCGAGGCGGTGGACACGGTGATGAAGCTGGGCATGAACCATCCCATGGGCCCGCTGGCGCTGGCGGACTTTATCGGCCTGGACGTTTGCCTGGACATCATGGAAGTGCTGCTGCGCGGCTTCAACGACCCCAAATATCGCCCCTGTCCGCTGCTGCGGCAGATGGTGGCGGCCGGCTGGCTGGGACGCAAATCCGGCCGCGGATTTTATCGCTATTAGCGATCCGCCGGCGGCGGCACGACCGCCCGTTCGCGGCGCTTGCCTAGGCGAAGCTGGAAGCGTAAGCTGGTGCCGCGAGGTGAGGGGTGCGGTGGAGCGGTTCCGCGCGGGCCATGGCCGCGTTGCTCTGGCTAATGCTGGCGGCAGCGCCGGCGGCGGCGCAACAATCCCTGGTGGTGGTCAACCCGGATCTGGTGTACCTGCCGCAGGCCGGCGTGGCGCTGAACGCAGCGACCGGCAAGGTGCAGTGGCGGACGCCGCGTTATGGCGGCCAGGTGCTCAGCAACCGGCGCGGCCTGCTGATCGTTTCCTATCTGGCGGTCATTCACCGCGAACAAGACTCCAGTTTTTCTTGGCGCTGGACACGGTATTGCCGCCTGCGCGCGGCCAACGGCCGTCCGCGGTGGTGCGCCGACGCCTTGGACGCGCTGGGCGCCAAGCTGTCGGCCAGCGGCAAGCTGCTGTACATCCAGCAGCCGGAACACGTGGACCTCTACGATGCCCGCAGCGGCCGTCATCTCCACAGCCTGGGCAGCACGCCCGACGGGGAAATGGTCGCGCTGCCCGGCAACGGGGTCGCGGTGTACACGGCGCAACCGCGGCGCAGCCGGCTGTGGGCATTTTCCCTGGCCATGAAGCGGGTGGTCGTCAAGCAGTTTGCCCGGATCATCTTTGCCTTTCATGGGCCGGGCGCCGGCGTGCTCTGGTACGCGCCGCAGGCCGGGCGGTTCATCAACCCGCTCGGCGCTGCCGCTCCGGCCCCTACCCCGGCGGCGGATCCAGGCAGCTTCCCGGACGCGGTCACCAACCGCTGGGGATTCGCCGTGAGCCAAGCGCGCGGGCGCCAACAGCGGATCAGTGGCGGCCGGTATGAAGGCGCGGTCTGGTCCCATGCCATGAAGGGCGACCCCACCTTGCGCTTGTTCGGGCGCTCCGTGATCGTTTGGCAGCGGGACCAGAAAGGCACGTTATTGACTCTATTCGGCCTAGCGCACGGGCGTCTGCGCTTTCGCCGCCGGCTTCCCGTGCGGGTAGTGGCCGCGATGATGGATCCTGGACCAGCGGCTGAGGCGCCGGGACTGGCGCTGTTTGCGCCCCGCGATCTATTGTGGCTGGACGGAGCGAGCGGCCAGGTGCGGTGGTGGCAACACGCGGTCCGCTATGAACCAGCGGCGCTGACCGGACCAGCGGTACTGGCCTGGGATGGCGGCCGGCTGGTCGCCTTCAGCCGCGCTAACGGGGACGTATTGTGGCGGGTGCGCTTCCGGCTGCGGGGCAAATCCCAGCATGAGCCCAACCGGTGAACACGGGTTTCTTGTTCCCGCGCGACGTGCGAAAATAGGCGGATATCGCCATGCGTTGGATCCTCGTCGGCCTCGGCATTCTTACTTTTGTCCTGGCGGTAGTCCTCGCCAAGGAAAGCCAATGGTGGGTCGCCATACCGGACGGCATGTTCGGCATCGGCATTGCCTGGCTGGCCTGGGAAGACCTGCACGCCACGGCTCCAGGAGCCCCGGCGCTGCGCACCGCGCCCAGTGTACCGGAGCCGGTAACGGAGCCGCCCACCCCAAGCCCAACACTGGCCGCCTCGCCCGCGGCCCCCAAGCCGCGCGCCAGCGTTCCCTCCGCCAAAAAACGCCGCAAGGGCCGCCGCTAACCCCGGCTAGAACAGCGCCGCCGTCACGAGGCTGCGCGCCGGCCGACCGTGCCGTCGCGAGGCCGCCGGCAACGGGATTGGCCCGCCCTGCCCGTGCTGTGGCAGGTGGGCGCGGGAGCCCCCGCGTCCAGGAGGAATCATTATCGGCCATTGCTGCCCCGGTATTCCCTACCGGAAGGTCTCTCGGACGATCCCACCGCGGCGAAGCGAAGGAGCGAACGCCGATTCACCAAGGACGGCGCAAAGCTCACAATGGTCAGGTCCCTCAACTTCGGGCGCCTGCGTGGCAGGCGGGCAATTTGGTGCGCGGGCCGCCCTGCGGAATGTCGCAGGCTTTGCCGGGCCTGCGCTGCGCTTCGGCCCTCCCGCTCGGCTTGGCTGCTTGCCTCTGAAGGTGAACTCGCGGGCTGCCACAGCGGGCATCTCGGTGGCTATCGGCCTCCTGGCCCCCAGGATCCGTAACGCCGACAATCCAAGAGGGCGGCTGGGGGCCCTGAAAGGGCGGGGGACCGCTCAGTGCGGCACCGATGCGTATCGCTCAATGAGCTCGGCGACCTGATTCGGTTGGTCCTCTACCAAATAATGCCCTGCGCCATGGATCAGGCCCGTTTCGACATGGGTACATCCATGGGCCCGCAGGCCCTCTGCAATCTTAGGAACCAGCGTGGCAAACGGCGATCGATCACCTGTGCCGAAAAATAATGGGATCGGCATCGGCCCACGTTGTGCTGCGTTAAATTGCGCGTTGGCGGGAAACGCGCGGTACATTTCGAATGCTGCATGCAGCTGCGCGTCCGTGCCGTAGGCCTTCAAGTAATGGGCGGTCTCTGCTTTTGTGAATTTTCCAAACTGAAAGAAATATCCCAGATATGCCTCTTGTCGCCCGTCCACAAGTTTCTCGGCGAGCCCCGGCACTTGCATGAAGTGCACGTGCCACATGTAAGGGGCGCCTTGAACCTCCTCCCATCCCTCGATTCCGGGAATCGGCGTGTCCAGGATCATGGCGCCGCGGGTGGCTTGCGGAAAACGGCGAACGAAGGCATAGGCCACCTGGCCGCCGATGTCGTGCCCGACGACATAGACCTGCTTCAGCTTGAGGGCCGAAACCAGTTGGTAGATATCTTGCGCCATATTGGCCGCGTCGTAGCCGTTCGACGCTGGCGTTGAGCGGCCTATTCCGGGCAGATCTATCGCGACAACAGTGAAATGCTCCGCTAGGGCGGGCATGATTGGGAGCCACTCGGACCAGTCCTGCGGAAAGCCGTGGATAAGGACGATGGCTGGCCCTTTACCCCCACGAACGTAGTGAAGAGTGGCTCTCTTGACCGTTGCGAATTCGGACAGAAATTCTTTGCCAACTCCAGCCCCGGCTGGACTCGTTCGGTTTTTTACCTGGGAGCGAGCGGACACCGTCCCAGCCGCCGCTATGTACCACGCTACTACTAAGATCAGGCCGCCGAGACGCCGATTCATACCTGAAACACTCCCTGATCGCTTGCCCACGGACGTCAGCACCGCAGTGACCGCATTATAAGCAACAGACTAGCGGATAACCATTCCTTTCGATTATAGGCTTGACGAATACCTCTTCGCCACGTTTGATCGCGAACAACGGCTCCCCGGCGGTATCCCGGGCGGGGGCTGGTTGGCGTGGTATATTCCTGGCCGGAGGAACTGCCTTGCGTGCACTTCGGCTTCTGTTCTCGGTCCTGGCGCTGACGGCCTTGCTGGCCCTCGGCGCTTCGGCTCAGTTGGTCAAGACCTATAAGCCCATCAAAGCGGGATGCTGCCTGCTCTTTCAGGCGCAGCATTTTACCCACGAGCTGACGGACTTCAACCAGCTTTCCCGCTACCATGCCGACGATCTGCGGCTGGAGGCGGCACCGCCCGTGCCCGGCAGGGTCGTATTTCTGGGCGATTCGATCACCGACATCTGGCAACTAGCCAAGTATTTTCCCGGCAAGCCCTACGTCAACCGGGGCATTAGCGGGCAGACCACCGTGCAGATGCTGGCGCGGATGTTCCCCGACGTCATTGACCTGCATCCCGCGGCGATGATCTTTTTGGGCGGGACCAACGACATCGCCGCCAATACCGGGCCGCAGACGGCGCGGATGGTGGAACAAAACATTCAGGCCATCGCCGAACTGGCGAAGCTGCACCACATTCGGGTGATCCTGTGCTCGCTGACGCCGGTGAGCAACTACGTCGGCATCGTGCAAACCACCGACCGGCCGCCGGCCGACATTTTGCGGCTCAATCGCTGGATCCGAAGCTACGCGCGCCGGACCGGAGCGGTGTATTGCGATTACTACCATACCGTGGTGGACGCACACGGCTTTTTCCGCCGCGGCTATTCCATTGACGGTCTGCACCCGAACGCCAAGGGATTTGCCCTGCTGGCGCCGGTGGCGGAACGGTGCATTCAAAGAGCACTGCACGAATAACCGCTGACTACGCAGGGAACGGCCAAGCGGCACGGGCCGTGGTGCAGCACGCGTGCGGCGGCCATTTCCACGATGCCAGCGGATCGCAATCTTGCAGATCTTTTCCGTCAGAAATCTAAATCTGCATTTAGAGCGGAAAACCTGCGACTCCCCGTTGCAGCCGCCCGCGGGCCTTTGCGGCCCTGCTAACCGGTACGAACGCTCCGCGGCTTACTCCTGGCGTGCAACGGGCGCCAGCAGGTCGGGGCGGTTGCGGAGTGTTTTGGCGCGGGCAGCGTCACTGCGCCAACGGGCGATGGCGGCGTGGTCACCGCCGCGCAGCACCTCCGGCGTGCCCCAACCGCGGAATTCGGCCGGGCGGGTGTAGTGGGGATAATCCAACAGGGTCTCCCGGCCGGCGCTCTCGGCGGCGCTGAAGGATTCATTCACGGCGGATTGCTCATGCCCCAGGACTCCCGGCTGGAGGCGGGCGATGACGTCCATGACGATGGCCGCCGCCAACTCGCCCCCGCTGAGGACGAAGTCGCCGATGGAGAGCTCTTCATCGGCCATAAACTCGGCGACGCGCTCATCCACGCCTTCATAGCGGCCACAGATGAGCACCAGCCGCTGGTAACCGGCAAAGCGGCGGGCGGCGGCCTGATCAAAGCGCCGGCCCTGAGCCGACAGCAAAATCACCGCATCCGCGGGGCCGTGGGGGCGGGCGGCATCACCCAGCAGGTCATCCAGACAGGCGGCGATGGGCTCCGGTTTCATGACCATGCCTTCGCCGCCCCCGAAGGGCCGGTCGTCGGTCGTGCGGTGCACGTCGGAGGCGTAGGCGCGAAGGTCATGGACGGCAACGGTGATGGCGCCGGAGCGGGCGGCGCGGGAAACCACGCCGAACTCCAGCGGGCCGTGGAAGAACTCGGGAAAAATGGTGAGGAGGTCGAAACGCACGCGCGGATGGCTTTCTGATGGGCTGACGGCGGTCGAAATCTATTCCCCGGCCGCCGGAGGATCGGGCTGGTTGACCTCCGCCATGCCGGCGGGCAGGTCCATATCAATGCGGCGGGCGGTGAGGTCCACCCGGCGGAGATAGGCGGCGGCGAAGGGGATCAGGATTTCGCCGTCCGGACCGGCGACTTCCAAGAGGGGCGCGGCGCCCGGCAGCTCCGTCCATCCGCTGACCGGGCCCAGGGCGCGGCCATGATCGTAGACGGCGCAGCCCCGCAATTCGCTGATGAAATACCGGCCGGGAGCGGGGACGATGCGCTCGGCACGAGGAATCCGGACCTCCGCGCCCACCCAGCGGCGCGCCGCGTCCATGTCGCCGATGCCGGCCAGCGCCAGCACCACGCGCCCTTGATGCGGCCAGGCGCGCTCCAGAGGGAATGCCTCCGGGGCGCCCGTGAGCGGAAATAAAACGACCCGCTGGAGTTGGGAGAAGCGTTCGACGCCGTCGGTGAACAGTTCGGCCGCCATCTCGCCATGGCGGCCCTGGGGCTTGACGATGCGGGCCAGCGCGACCCAATCGCCCTGCGTTGCGGCGGGTTCCAGCGGCTGCGGCATGGGCCGCCTAATCCTCTTCCAGGATCTCCAATTGGTGAGGCTCGGGTTGCTGGCGCGAGGCCGCGGCCAATACCTGGCGCAAGGCGCGCACCGTGCGGCCCTGGCGGCCGATGATGCGGCCCACGTCGTCCGGGGCCACGCGCATTTCCAGTACGGTCGTGCCTCCTTCCCGAACCGCGGCGACCTGCACCGCGGCGGGATCGGAGACGATCATCCGCGCCAGGGCCGCCATGAGTTCGCCCATGGCCTAGGCCTCGGCCGGCGCGGCCGGTTCCGCGGCCGGAGCGGCTTCGGCTGCCGCCACCGGGGCCGCGGCGGCGCGCTCACCCTGGCGGCGCAGCAAGTGCGCGACGGTAGCGGAAACTTGCGCGCCGCGGCTGACCCAATAATCCACGCGCTCGCGGTTGATCGCGATTTCCGCCGGACTGGGGGAAGGATTGTAGCGTCCCAGAATCTCCAGCGCTCGGCCGTCGCGCGCCGCGCTCTTTTCCAAAACCACCACCCGGTAATGGGGGTTCTTTTTCGCCCCCACCCGGGACAAACGAATCGCCAACATAGGTTCTCCTAGGCTTTTTCCTGCGGCAGCTTCATGTTCATCAGCCGCTTGGCCATGAACGGCGAAGCGGCGACGGATTTGAACATCTTCCGCATTTGAATGTACTGCTTGAGCACTTGATTGACTTCCTGCACCGAGGTGCCGCTGCCGCGCGCGATGCGCTTGCGGCGGCTGCCGTTGATGAGCTGATGATGCAGCCGTTCTTTCTCGGTCATCGAGTTGATGATGGCCTCGACCTTGGTCAATTCCTTTTCGTCCACGTCCGGCCGCGCCTGGCGCAGATTCTGGAAGGGCCCCACCTTGGGCATCATTTTCATCAGGCTGTCCAGCGGGCCCATTTTGCGGACCTGGCGCAGTTGGTCGCGGAAATCGGCCAGGCTGAAGCCATCGCCGCGAATCTTCTTGTCCAGTTCCGCCATCTTCTGACGGTCCACGGTCTCCTCGGCGCGTTCAATCAGGCTGAGGATGTCACCCATGCCGAGAATGCGGCTGACGATGCGATCGGGATGAAAGACCTCCAGCCCGTCGGGGCGCTCACTGGTGCCCATGAACTTGATCGGCTGGCCGGTGATGCGGCGGATGGAAAGAGCGGCGCCGCCGCGGGTATCGCCGTCCATCTTGGTCAGGACCACGCCGGTGATGCTGAGCTGGCGATGGAATTCGGCGGCGGAGTTGACGGCGTCCTGGCCGGTCATGGCGTCGGCGACAAACAGGATCTCGGCGGGGGCGAGTTCCTTTTTGAGCTGGCGCATCTCCGCCATCAGTTCTTCATCCAGGTGCAGGCGGCCGGCGGTGTCCACGATCAGCACGTCGCAGCCGGCGTTGTAGGCGTCGCGCCGCGCTCCGTTGGCGAGCGCCAATACGGCGGCGCTGCCCGCCTTGGCGCCGGCGGCGGCCATGATGTCCTCGCCGGCGAAGATCGGCGTCTGCACGTCGCGGGCGAGGATAGCCAACTGCTCGCGGGCGGCGGGACGGTAGACATCCACCGACACCAGCATGGGGCGATGGCCCCGCTTGCGCAGCAACAGGGCCAGCTTGGCGCTGGTGGTGGTTTTCCCGGAACCCTGCAAGCCCGCCATCAGGACGATGGCCGGCGGCTGGGAGCTTTTGGCGTTGAAGCGGGCGGCGTCGCCGCCGCCGAGGACCGCCAACAGCTCATCGCGGAGAATCTTGATGACCTGTTCCGCCGGGGACAGGGAGGCCATAACCTCTTGTCCCAGAGCCTTTTCCCGCACCGCCGCGACCATCTGATCCACGATTTGATGGTGGACGTCGGCCTCCAGCAGGGCGATGCGGATCTCCCCGAGGGTCTCGGCCATGTTGGCCTCGGTGAGCTTGCCTTCGCCGCGTAAGTTCTTGAAAACGCGCTGGAGGCGATCGGAAAGGCTATCGAACATCCCTACTAGTTTAGCCGACCCGTGCGGCTAGGCGCTGCCGGCGGCGGCGCTGGCGTTGGGGAGGTTGATTTGGGGATACCAGGCCTCCACGCCCGCGCTGGCGAGGTGGCGCTTGACGGCGGCACGGAGGGCGCGGAGGACATCCGCCTGAGCGCCGGGGAGAGTCCGCAACTGCAGCAGGTAATCCACCTCGTCCCCGCTGATGCGGTCAATGCCCGGCACCGTCACTTCGCCGAGGACACGATCGTGCACCGCCGGCGACTGGCAGACCTCATCGCCGGCGGCGCGCAGGGCGGCGATGACGCGGTCGCTGTCCTCGCGATAGTGCACGGCGACGCGCAGCACGGCTACGTTCCAATCGCGGGTCAGGTTGCTGACCACCTGAATGGCGCTGTTGGGAATGAAATGCAAGGTGCCGTCGGCATCGCGCAGGACGGTGCGGCGGAGGGTCAAGCGCTCGACCTTGCCCTGGACGGAGGCGGCTTTGATGGAATCGCCGACGCGGTATTGGTCGTCGAGCAGGATGAAGAAGCCCGTGATCAGATCCTTGACCAGCGTTTGCGCGCCGAAGCCTATGGCCAAACCGGCGACGCCGGCGCCGGCCAGCAGCGGGCCGATGGCAATGCCCAACTGCTCCAGGATTTGGAACAGGGCGATGATGACGATGGCGGTGGTGAACGCGCCGTCCAGAACCGCGACCAGGGTGTGGATTTGCTGCTCGCGGCCGCTGCCGTTATGGCCGGCGGAACCGGCGGCCATGGTGGCGATCCGGCGGCTCATCAGGCGCAGCATCCAGATCAGCAGGAGCGCGACGATGGCGATGATCAGCACCCGCAGCCCCCGGGCCCAAAGCCAGGCGCCCAAGGGCTGGCTGCCAAATCTGCGCAGAACTTGGCCGCTCGGCATCGCGCCTTGCGCCACTAGTGCCAGCATGCACTTGAGCATAGCAGCGGCGCGCCGGCTAGCGCCGCTCGCCGGGCTCGGGTTCCAGGCGGCCGGTGATGAGGCGTGCGCCGCGGGAGAAGTTGAGGTAGGACCAGCCCCACTCGAAGGCGACGACGAAGCGGTTGCGAAAGCCGATCAGGTAGAGGATGTGGACGGTGGCCCAGATCCACCAGCCCAGCACTCCGGAAAAGTGCAAGGGGCCGATCTCGGCGATAGCGGCGCCGCGGCCGATGGTGGCCAATTGGCCTTTGTCGCGGTAGGTGAAGGGGCGCAGGGGGCGGCCGAGGCTGGCGCGGCGGATGTTGTCCGCGGCCGCCCTGCCTTGCTGCATCGCCACCGGCGCCAATCCCGGCAGGAGGCGGCCGCGGGCGTCATGGCAGGCGGCCAGGTCGCCGATGACAAAGACCTCGCGATGGCCCGGCAAGGTCAGATCGGGACGGACCACGATCCGGCCGGAGCGGTCGAGTTCCGGCTCGGGATGGCCATGGACTTGGCGGCCCAAGGGCGAGGCGGCCACGCCGGCGGCCCAGAGAGCGGTGGCAGTGGGAATGCAATCCAGGGAAGCGGCGGCGCCGCGGATGCAGACCTGTTGCGGCTCGATGGCGGTGACCGCGGCGCCGGTCCGGATCTCGACGCCCTTGGCCTGGAGTTCGGCGCCGGCTTTGGCGGCGAGATCGGGGGGAAACGCGGGCAGAATGCGGGCGCCAGCCTCGACCAAGATGACACGGGCCTCGCGGGGATCAATGTGGCGGAAATCGCGAACCATCACGTCGCGGGCAATTTCGGCAATGGCTCCGGCCAACTCGACGCCGGTGGGGCCGGCGCCGATGACCACGAAGGTCAGCAGCATCAGGCGGCGGCCCGGGTCCGGCTCGCGTTCGGCGCGTTCGAAAGCGAGGAGGATGCGGCGGCGAATTTCCAGCGCGTCTTCCAGCGATTTCAGGCTGGGAGCGAGCGGTTCCCACTCGGAATGGCCAAAATACTTGTGGCTGGAGCCCGCCGCCAGGATCAGGTAGTCGTAGTCGAGAACGCCGTCACGGAGATGAAGCTGACGGGCGTCGAGGTCCACTTGCGTGACCTCGGCCAACAGCACGCGGGTATTGTCTTGGCGGCGCAGGATGGCGCGGATGGGATAGGCGATGTCGCCGGGCGAGAGACCGGCGGTAGCAACCTGATAAAGCAGGGGTTGAAACAGATGGTGATTGCGGCGGTCCACCAGGGTGACCCGGGCGCGGGCGTGGCGCAGGCGCAGAGCGGCGTAGAGGCCCGCGAAGCCGGCGCCGATGATGAGCACGCGCGGGTCGTTGGCCGCCCCATGCGGATCATCCCAGCGCGACCGGTCTTCGGCTACTGGGGCGGGGGAGGCGGGGGCGGGGGCGGGCATTGCACCTCGCGTTCAAAAGCCATGCGGCAGGGCGGCGTGCAGCAACCAGAGCGCCGCGGCGGCCCACAAGCCGCTGGCGACGTCGTCCAGCATAACTCCCCAGCCGCCGGGAAGATGTTCCAGGCGGCGGGCGGGAAAGGGCTTGAAGATATCGAAGATGCGAAACAGCGCGAAGCCGGCCAGCGCCAGAAGTCCGCTCTGGGGCGCGACGAAGAGAAATGTGAGGGTTTGGCCGGTGATTTCATCCCAAACCACGTTGCGCGGATCGCCCACGCCCTCCAGGCGCTCGGCGGCGCCACAACAAACGCCGCCCAGCAACAGCGCGCCGGCGGTAAAGAGGGCGACGCCGGCCGGCGCCAAGGGATGCCACCACCAGATCAGCGCCGTGACCAGCGAAGCCCAGGTGGCTGGAACCCAGGGAATGAAGCCAATGGGACCGCCGATGGCGCACAAATATTGGACTTGGTCGAGAATGCCGGCGTCGCGGGGATAGGGAGCGGCGGCGATACGGATGGATCGCTTCTCCGCCCGCGGCAACGCGGTGTTTGCCGGCGGCGCCGATGGCCCGGGAGGCGGCATGGCTCCATTTTACTGGCGGGGCGTTCAGAATGGCCGGCGCCAGCGCAGGCCGGGAAAGCGGGCGTAGTCGCCATCCAGGGTGACCCATTCGCAGCCCGCTTCGATCGCCAGCGCGGCGAAATAGGCGTCGGCGATCAAGTTCCCGCGAGCCTGAACCGCCTCGCACTGCCGCACGAAAATCTCCCAGTGGCGCGGGCCCGGCGTCAGCGGTATCGCCTGCGGCGCGGACTGAACCGCCTGGGCAAAGGCCAGAGCCCTCGGCCACGGCTCGGGAGGCCGGAAGATGCGCGGATGCGTGGTCACGCGCAAAAATCCGCTCAGCACGAGCTCGCTGACCGCGAGCGGCTCATCGCTGGCGAGGCGGGCCTCCAACCAGGCGCGGCAGGGGGCATGAAACTCCGCGTCGGGACGATAGGCTGCGACCAAGACGTTCACGTCAGCCGCGATCACGCCGGCCCCATTCGTCCATATAGTCCAAGAGCGCGGCGCTGTCGTTCAGGTCCACTCCGGGCTGAACACCCTCGCCGCCGTCGGAGATGGGCAGGAGCACCTTCGCCCGAGGTTGGCGCTGGCGAGCGAGCTCGACCCGCAGCGATTGTTCGATGAGCGCGGTCAAGCTGATACGGCGCTCCAACGCCGCACGTTTGGCGTCCGCCAACAGGCCGGGGTCGAGGCGAACCGTCGTCCGCATGCATCAAGACATAACATGATGGCGTCATTATGTCCACTGGCTGTGCTCGTCCAGGGGATCGCGTTACAGTTCGGCTCCTTGTATCGGGGCAGCCCAGGGCCTGATAAGGGCGGACGGTGTTGTAGGTGCGCTCCCGGAGGCGGAGATCGCTTGAGAGCGGAGAGGCGCTCCGGGAGCGGCGCGGCGGCCCGGCGGATCAGGGCTTGCGGGCTAGGGGGCGGCGGAGGGGAATGAGGGCTTCACTGGGGCCGGATTGCGGGGCGCGGGTGAGCATTTCACGCTGCACGAAATCCACGAAGGCTTGCATCTGGCGATGCATATCCTCTTCCCGCTGGCGCATGTGGTCCTGCAACGCCTCGATCTTTTGGCGCAGGTCCAGCACCACTTCGACCCCAGCGAGGTTGACGCCCATGTCGCGGGTCAGGACCAGGATCATCTCCAGGCGCTTGAGATCCTCATCGGTATAGAGGCGGGTGTTGCCCTCGGTGCGGGAGGGCTTGAGCAAGCCTTCGCGCTCATACAGGCGGAGGGTCTGCGGATGCACGCCGTACTGCTCGGCAACGGCGGAGATCATGTAGGCGCCGCGGCCCCGCTTTCTCATCGCGCCCCCTCGGCGCCGGCGCTGAGAATTTGCGCGCGCACGTCCTCGGGGTGGAGGCGCTCGAATTCGCGCAGCAACTCGCGGGCGCGCTCATCGGTAACCTTGGGAACCTGCACCTGCACCTCGACGTATTGATCGCCGCGGACGCCAGCATGCTGGCTGCTGGCCACGCCGCGCTCGGCCAGGCGCAGGCGCTGGCCGTTTTGCGTGCCGGCAGGCAGCTTCAACAGCGCGCGGCCGTCAATGGTGGGCACGGCGATCGTGGCGCCCAAGGCGGCTTCGGTCAGCGTGACGGGCACTTGGATATGGATGTCGTTCCCGCGGCGGTGGAAGAGCGGATGCGGCTGGATGTGGATGACGAGGTACAAGTCGCCGGGGCCGTTGGGACCCCAGTTGCCCTTGCCGGGAATGCGCAGGCGGGCGCCTTCGCGCGTGCCGGGACGGATGCGGGTTTCCAGCGTTTCGCTGACCGGCACCCGGCCCTCGCCGTGGCAGCGCGGACAGACGGTGCCGGCCTTGCCGCTGCCGCCGCAACTGGCGCAGCGGAGATTGAACTTCATGCCGCCGGCGCTTTGCGTCACTTGGCCTTTGCCGCCGCATTCCGGGCAGACTCCACGGCCGGCGCCGACGCCGCTGCCGCCGCATTGCGGGCACTTGTCCTGGCGGGTGATGGGCAGGCGCACCACACCGCCACGGATGGCGTCCCAAAAGCCGATGGTGGCCTGGAACTCGAGATCGCTGGCGGCGATTTCCGGCTCCTCGGCCTGGCCGCGGAAGAGGTTGGAGAAGATGTCGCGGAAACTGGCGCCCCCGCGGCGGCCGCCGCCGGCGGCGGCGGGGTCGAAATCGAAGCCGCCAAAATCGAAGCCGGGCGGAGGGCGGCGACCCTGTCCGCTGGGGCTGGGCGGTGGCTCGAAGCCGGCGGCGCCTTGCTGAAACGCCTGATCGGAATAGAAACCGACGCGATCGAAGAACTCGCGCTTCTTGGGGTCGCCGAGCACGTCATAGGCTTCCTGCACGTCCTTGAAGCGCTCCTCGGCGGCTTTGTTGTTGGGGTTGACGTCGGGATGCAGCTTGCGGGCCAGGCGGCGGTAGGCCTTACGGATCTCCTCGGCGCCAGCGTCGCGCTTGACGCCGAGGACGGCGTAATAGTCTTTGGCGGCGGTCGCCATGCGAGTTCAGTGTACAGGCGGCGCCGCAGGCGCGCGCGCCTGCCCGCCGCCGGATCCCCGGCCGCTGCCCGCGGCCGGGTTATTTCTTTTCGTTGTCCACGTCCACGTATTCGGCGTCAATGACGTCGCCCTTGGCCTGGCCGTTGCCTTCCGGAGGCGGCGCAGCCTGGCCCGCATCGGCGCCGGGCGCGGCCCCGCCCGCGCCCGGAGTCGGACCCGATTGGCGGTACATGGCCTCGGCCAATTTGTGGGTGGCGCTGGTGAGCTTGTCCCGCGCCGCAGTCATGGCCGCGACGTCGTTCTTTTCCAGCGCCTGGCGGGCCTCGGCCAAGGCTTCGTCAATGGCGCGGGCGTCGTCGGCGGAGATCTTCTCGCGATTCTCCTTCAGCAGCTTGTCGGAGTTATAGACCAGGCTGTCAAGCTGGTTTTTGGCCTCCACCGCGTCGCGCTGCTGTTTGTCCTCGGCCTCGTGCGCCTTGGCGTCCTGGGTCATGCGCTCGACCTCTTCCTTGGACAGGCCGCTGGAACTGGTGATGGTGATTTTCTGCTCCTTGCCGGTGCCCTTGTCCAGCGCGCTGACATTGACCATGCCGTTGGCGTCGATGTCAAACGTCACTTCGATCTGCGGCAGGCCGCGCGGCGCGGGCGGCAGCCCGTCGAGATGGAAGCGGCCCAAGGTGCGATTCTGCGCCGCCATGGCGCGTTCGCCTTGGAGCACATGCACCTCGACCGAGGTCTGATTGTCGCTGGCGGTCGAGAAGATCTCGCTTTTGCGGGTCGGGATGGTGGTATTGCGGTCAATCAGCTTGGTGAACACGCCGCCCATGGTTTCAATGCCCAGGGAGAGCGGGGTCACGTCGAGCAGCAGCAGGTCCTTGACCTCGCCGGCGAGCACGCCGGCTTGCACCGCCGCGCCCACGGCCACGACCTCGTCGGGGTTGACGCTGCGGTTGGGCTCCCGGCCGAACAAGTCCTTGACGATCTGCTGCACGCGGGGAATTCGCGTGCTGCCGCCGACCAGGACGACTTCATGAATCTTGTCGGCGCCGACGCCGGCGTCCTGCAAAGCCTGCTGGCAAGGGCCGACGGTGCGCTGCAAAATGTCCTCCACCATGCGCTCGAACTGGGCGCGGCCGAGCTTTTTCAGCAGATGCTTGGGTCCGTTGGCGTCGGCGGTGATGAAGGGCAGGTTGATCTCGGTCTCCACCGTCGTGGAGAGCTCCATCTTGGCTTTTTCGGCGGCATCCTTGAGGCGCTGCAAGGCCATCTCGTTGCCGCGGGAGCGGAGGTCAATGCCTTCCTCCTTTTTGAACTCATCCACCAGCCAATCCACCAGGCGCTGGTCAATGTTGTCGCCGCCGAGGTGGGTATCGCCGTTGGTGGATTTGACTTCGACCACGCCCTCGCCGACCTCCAGGATGGAGATGTCGAAGGTGCCGCCGCCGAAGTCATAGACGGCGATGGTCTGGTCCTTCTTCTTGTCGAGGCCGTAGGCCAGGGCGGCGGCCGTGGGCTCATTGACGATCCGCTTGACGTCCAATCCGGCGATTTTGCCCGCGTCCTTCGTGGCCTGGCGCTGGGCGTCGTTGAAGTAAGCGGGAACGGTGATCACCGCGTCGGTGACCTTCTCGCCGAGATAATCCTCGGCGGCTTGTTTCAGTTTTTGCAGGATGAAGGCGCTGATTTCGGGCGGGGTGTATTTCTTGCCGCCGGCGACGACCACGACGTGATCCCCGGCCTGCTCGACCTTGTAGGGGACCATTTTCATCTCCTCATTGACCTCGTTGTAGCGGCGGCCCATGAAGCGCTTGATGGAGTAAACGGTGTTCTCCGGATTGGTAATGGCTTGGCGCTTGGCGACTTGGCCGACGAGGCGTTCGCCGGCCTTGGTGAAGGCCACGACCGAGGGGGTGGTGCGCCCGCCTTCGGAGTTGGGCAGAACCTTGGGCTCGCCGTTTTCCATCACCGCCACAACGCTGTTGGTGGTGCCGAGATCAATGCCGATGATTTTGCTCATATGAGTTCACCCCGATGGGTACGCTACCTTTATGCGTGATTGAGCGTTACTTTGTCAAGGAAAATATGAGCGAGTATCTATCAATTCTGATCCAGACCTGTAGGCGATTCCAGCGTTTTTGTGATGTACAAACGCATATAGACGCATAAACTAGCCATCATGAACCTGTTGACGCCACGGCAGGCGGCAGCTCAGTTGGGGGTGTCCTATCCGGCGGTCAAGCAATGGATTTATCGGGGCCAGTTGCGGGCGGTGAAAACGCCCGGAGGCCATTACCGCATTGCGCCGGCGGAGCTGGAGCGCTGGGGCGCGGAACGAGGCCAGACGGCGGGCATGCGGTTGCAGGTGAGCGGGCGCAACCAACTGCGGGGCGTGATCACCGGCATTCGGCGCGATGGGCTGCTGGCGGCGGTAACCCTGGCGATCGGGGACCAGCAAATTCAGGCGGTGATTACCACCGAGGCCGTGGAGGCGCTGGGGCTGACCGAAGGCATGACGGCAACGGCGCTGATTAAAGCGACGGAAGTGATGGTGATGCGATGAACGGGCGGTGCGATAGGCGCCGCGGGGAATGGTTGCGCCGGGGTCCAGGCCGTTCGTCAGGGCGGTTTGGAACGGCGGCGCCGGCGCCGCCACCACCCCGGAGGACCGGTTCGAGTTCCCCGTCGCGCGGCCTTGGTTTTGGCGGCCGCGGTTGGGCGGGACATGCCCGTGTAGCCGCCGCTGCCGTTGCGGCCTGTGGTTTGGCGCTCCTGGGTCCGCGGCCGGCTCGCGCGGCCTCCGGGGTTCCGCCCAAGACGGCGGCGCCGAGGTTGCTCGGGGCGGCTGCGCCGCGCGGGGCGAGAGGGAAGACGGTCGTGGTGGGACGGGCGGCGACGCTGACCGTGCCGTTTGACCGGCTGGCGGGGAAGCTGCCGGGATGGCGGTTCCGGCAGCAAAGCGCGGGCAGCCGATTTCTGTTGCGCAAGCTGCTCAGCCTGCACGCCCGGTTCGATCTGCTGGCGGTGGCGGACGCTGGATTGTTCGCGGCGCATCCGCGGCGAATCGGCTGGTGGCTGGAGTTCGCCGGCAACCAACTGGTGCTGGCGTATACGCCGCGGTCGCAGTATGCCGGGCAGATCAACCCGGAAAACTGGCCCCAGATCTTGCTGCGGCCGGGGGTGCGATTCGGCTACGCCGATCCCAATCTCGATCCGGAGGGCTATAACGCTTTGCTGGCGTGGAAGCTGACGGAGCGGCTCGACCACCAGCCCGGGTTATACCGGCGGCTGCGGACGGCGCCCGGCGGGGTAGAGCGGCCGCAGTCGGTGGCATTGCTGGCGCTGCTGGAAGCCGGGGAGATAGATTACGCCTGGGAATACCGGTCGGTGGCGCGGCAGCACGGCTTGGAATACGTGCCGCTGCCGGCGGCGGTCAATTTGGGCTCGGCGCAAGATGCGGCGGCATACGCGCGGGCTAGCGTGCGGGTGGCGGGGAAGGCGCCGGGAGAGACGGTGCGGCAGCGGGGACGGCCGATCCGCTATGCCATCACCATTCCCGCGACCGCGCGGAACATCCCCGGAGCGCTGGCCTTCCTACGGCGGCTGGCTTCGCCCGCGGGACAGGCGGTGCTGGCGGCAAGCGACCAAACCGCATTGCACCCGCCCTGCTGGGGTGGGGCTTTGGCACGCGCGCCGCAGGGCGTGCGGCGATGGCTGCGGCAATGGCCCCGATGCCGGTAAGCACGCCGGGACCAGCGCCCGCAATCGAGGCCCCCGCCTGGCCGGCGCGGCGGACCGCGTCCACGGCGGGATTGCCGCTGCGCTGGATGGTTCTGCCGGCGGCGATTCTGGTGCTGTATTTGGCCTTTCCGGTGCTGCGCCTGCTGTGGGCGGGAGCGCCAGGATTGGCCGGGGCTTTGCTGGCGCCGGCGGTGCAACGGTCGTTGCTGATCACGCTGCTGACCGCCGCGGCGGCGACGGGGATGGGACTGCTGCTGGCCACGCCCCTGGGATACCTATTGGCGCGGCGGCGGTTTTGGGGACAGCGGGCGCTGCGGGCGTTCCTGGACTTGCCGCTAGTGATCCCCCATCCGGTGGTCGGCATCGCGCTATTGCTCGTCTTCGCGCGGGAGACATTGGCGGGACGGGCGCTGGCGGTGGTGCGGCTCCATCTGGTGGGCACGGCGGCGGGCATTACCGCGGCGATGGTGTTCGTGGCCTGCCCCTATCTGATCCATGCTTGCCGTGACGGGTTCCTGGCGGTGGATCCGCGGCACGAACAGTTGGCGCGGACGCTGGGACGGCGGCCGGGAGCGGTGTTTTGGCGCGTCAGCTTGCCGCTCGCGCGGGGACCGATCGTGAGCGGGGCGGTGATGATGTTCGCCCGCGCGGTCAGCGAGTTTGGAGCGCTGATCATCCTGGCCTACAACCCGCGCGTGATCTCCATTTTGCTGTATGACCGCTTCGCCACCTACGGCCTGGGCGCGGCGCTGCCGGTGGCGGCGCTGGCGCTGGTGGTCGGGTTTGGTTTGCTGTGGGCGCTCAGCGGCCTGGAGGCGCGGCGCGGGAGGTGAAGCGCCGGCCGGCCGCCGCCTAGTGAGAGATGGCCAGGTGGAGGTGGCTGAGGAGGGTCCAGTTGGCGCGCTGGTAGGCGATCTTGTATTCCTGGTAGGAAATGTAGGAGCTGAGCAGGCTGTCTTGGGCCTGCGCCATCTGCAGCTGGGCTTGCAACAGCTCGAAGATCGTCGTGGTGCCGAGCAGGTAGGCTTGTTGCTGCGCGGCGACGTTCTTCTTTGAAAGCGAGAGGGCGATCTTGGCGGAGTTGACCTGCTTGACGGCCATGCTCAATTGGGTATCGGCCAGGCGCACGTCTTGGATAATTTGCTGCCGCTCCAGGCGAATGCCGTAGCGGTCATGGGCGACCGAAACCAAGTCGTTGGTGAGGCGGGCTTCATTGGAGCTGTTGCCGATGGGCAGCGTGAACTGAAGATTAAAGCCGTAGGTGGGATAGCTGAAACCGAACAACTGGCGGAACGAATTCATCAGGCCGCCGGGAACGAACTGGCCGGAGGTCCCCAGGCTGCTGGTGACCGGGATCTGATCGCCGCCCAGTCCGGAAGCGCCGTACGAACCGGTGAGGTTGAGCTGGGGCAGGAGGGCGTTATGGGCCATCTGCACGCCCATTTGGTCGGAGACCGCCTGGCGGTGCAGGGCAATCAATTCCGGGCGGCGGCGCAGGGCGAGGGCGATGGCCTGGCTGACCGGCATCGGCGGCGGCGTCACGGGCAGCTCGGCGGGGTCCTCCTCCAATTCCACCGGCATGCTGCGCGTCACCGGGTTTAGGTCGGCGCCGATGATGCGGCGCAACAGGACCAGTTGCTGCTGGTAGCGGGATTGGGCCTGCACCAGGCTTACTTTGTCGGCGGCGACTTGGGATTCGTCCTGGTAGATCGAGCCGGGCGCCAAGGCTCCCAATTTTAGCGCCAGGGCATCGTGCTGGTAGGATTTCTCGGCCAGGGCTAGGGCCTGCTCCTGCACCGTGATTTCATCGCGAGCGAGAACGGTGGCCCAGTATTGATCGGCATCAGTAACGAGTTCGTTGGCGACGGTGGCGTCGGTCTGGTCGGTGGTGACCATGTAACCGATCTGGGCCTGTTCCAGAGGCGTGCGGTATTGGATGTTGCCGCGGTTTTCCAGCAGCGGCATCGTGACGCTGAAGTTGAGGCCGGTGGCAATGCTCGGATTCAAAAAGCTGAAAGCGTTGTTGGTGGACTGGCGATTGGAGCTAAAGCCGACGGTGAAATCCTGGCCAGTGGACAGAGCTTGGCTGTAGCCGATATTGCCGTTCTGCGAGAGATTGCTCAGGGTTTGGGCGCCACTGATTTGAGAGGACTGGGGCGTGACATCGCGGGTGGCGCCGAACCCCATGGTGAAGGTGGGATCGAATGGCGAACGGGCGCTGAGGATGCCGGCTTCGGCGGAATACATGCTCAGCTTGTCAATGTGGATATTGGTGTCGTTCAACAAGGCCAGGCGGAGAAATGCTTCGAGACGGAGGCGCAGCTTGCCACCGGAGATGTAAGACTTCAGACTCTGGACCGGCTGAATGCGCGGAGCGGGCGCATGAAAGTGATGGACCCATTGGCACTGGGCCGCTGGGGCCAGGCAAAAGAGGGCCGACGAAAGGATCAGCAGGCTGCCGAAGACTCGGTGTCGCATATCGAGAAAAGACTCTGGGCCGCCGCGGGCGGCCGGCCGAACAGCTATTCGTAGCGCAGGGCTTCGATGGGGTCAATCCGTGAAGCCTTGCGAGCGGGATAAATGCCAAAAATCACGCCGACCGCCACGGAAACGCCGAAGGCCACCACGATGGAGCCGGTAGTGACGATGGTGGTCCAGGCCGCCGCCTTGGCAATGGTCCAGGACAACAGATAACCGAAAACAATACCCAAAATACCGCCGGAGAGCGAAATCAGCACCGACTCGGTGAGGAACTGCCGCATGATATCGCCGCGGCGGGCGCCAATGGCGCGGCGGACGCCGATCTCGCGCGTCCGTTCCAGCACCGTGGCCAAGACGATGTTCATGATGCCGATGCCGCCGACCAGCAAGGAAATGCCGGCGATGGCCACCATGACGAAAGTGAAGATGCGCTGGGTTTGCTGCTCCTGCGCCAGCAGGTCGGCGGGCACCAGCACATGATAGTCGTGCTCCCCATGGTGGGTCGAGGTCAGGATGGCGTTGACGACCTTGGCGGTCTCGACGCTGCTGACGCCGGGCTGCAAGCGGATATCCACGCCATCCAACTGATCCTTCAACTGCATGCTTTGGTCGTAAAAGCGATAGTCGAAGGTATTCAGGGGAATGTAGACGACATTGTTCACGCCGGGAGCCGAGGAGCCCGCGCCGCCGGCGGCGGAAGCGGACAATTCCTGGCCGAGCACGCCGATGACGCGCAGCCAGGTGCTGTCAATCTTGATGTATTTCCCGACCGCCCGGCCGTAGCCCAGCAGGCTGACCTTGGCGGACTCGCCGAGCACGCAGACGGGAGCGCTGGCGGCGTTATCCAGAGCATCGAAGAAGCGTCCCTCGCGCGGCACCAGATCGTGAATTTTCTGATAGGAGGGCAGAACACCGTACAGCGTGGGAACTTGCCCCGTGGCCTGCGGCAGGGTGGCGGCGGGGGTCAGATCGCGGCGGGGCGAAAGCGCTTGGATGCCGACGACGTTCGCCTCAATGATGCGTACGTCGCGCAGGGTCAGGCCAGGGGATATCTGTCGGCGCTGCTGCATCGCCTGCTGGCTGGTGGCGGGGATGGATTGGATCAGGAGGTTGCGCACCCCGAGGCGCTCAATGAACGCCAGGGACTGCTGTTTGGCGCCCGCGCCGATCGCGAGCATGCCGATGACCGCGCCAACGCCGAAGATCATGCCCAGGGCGGTGAGCAGGGTCCGGGTCTTTTGCGAGCGGAGATTGGCGGCGGCCAGCACCCAATCGGCAAGATAGCGGCGCCAGATGGGCTCACGGCGGCGCGGACGGGCAGGCGGCGGCAACGCGGTCAGGGAACTCAACGGCGGAAACCTCTCTGGCGGCGGGCGGCCATCGGCCTCGCAGCCCGGCTGGAAGCGGAACAGCGGCCGGGAGCGGCTAGGGGCAGCGCGCGGCTTTCGGCGTTCGCGGCCGGCCCGCGATGGCGACCAGCGCTGCCGGCAAGGTGAATCGCCGCGCTCACGGGCGGCCTCCGTGCGCGCCACTGATGGCTTGCATGGCGCTGGCCGGTTTCTTTTTGGCCGTGCCGGAACCGCCATTCTGCTCCGGGTTGGCCAGTGCGATGACATCACCGACGTGCAGGCCGGAGAGCACCACCTTGCTCTCGCTTTCCCGCAGGATCGTCACGTTATGGCGGACGAAGCCATTGCTGGTCTTCAGATAGACGTAATCGCTGCCGGGGGCATGTGGTTGCGGCGAGAACGGCAAACCGCGGCGGCCGGCGCCAAACTGCATGGGGCCATGGAAGGGGGCGTTCGTGCCGCCGGCTCCGGCGGCGCCAGGCTTGAATCCGCCGCGCTTGGCGAAAAAGGACTTGGCCCCCGCCGCGCCCGGCTTGAATCCCCCGCGCTGGGTGGAGAAGGCCTTGGCGCCCCCGCCGGGATGAAACCCGCCGCCGGCGGCGCCGGGGAAATGGAAGCGGCCGTGCGCGCCGGGCTTACCGCCCCGACCGGGGGCGGTGGCAAAGCCGCCGCCGCCTTGCACATGAAACACGGCTTGTGCCGGCACCCAGAGGACGTTGTGCAGCACGGCGGTGGTGACAATCACCTTGGCGGTCATGCCGGCGTGCAGTTGCGGCGAATTCCCACGCAGCTGAATAGCCGCATCCACATGGCGATTCCAGGGAGGACCGCTCATGCCGCCGAGGTACAGCATGCGCCCGCGAAAGACTCGGCCGGGCAGGCCGACGAACTGGATACGAGCGGGCTGGCTGGGACGAAGGTGGCCGACATCCAGGTCATTGATGGTGGCCATGACCTGCCAATGCTGGGTATCAGGGATCTCGGCGATCATCATGCCGGGATGAGGAGTGTCGCCCACTTGCCAATCGGGAAGCGGCATGCCCTGGAAAAACATCCGCTCCATGGTGTTGGGCATGATCTGCATGTAGCCGCCCTGTTTGGCCCGCAGGGTCATGGCGGCGATATTGCGGCGGGCGATCTGCGCCTGCACGCGGGCGGCGCGGACGGCGGCTTGCTGGATCGCGATGGTGGCCTGATCAGTGGATTGCTGGCTGGCGAAGTTGTGCTCGAGCTGGGCGAGAGTGGCCTTCGCGGTACCGAGCGCTAGCACATTGGTTTCGGCGTCAATTTTGGCCAGGATCGGATCCTGCTGCACGGTCAATGCCGCCTTGCGGACATTGTCCTTGGCGGCGACGATGGCGTAACGGTCTTCCTGTTCGGTGGCGGCGGCGTTGGCCTTGGCCTCGATGACGTTCTGCTGGGCGATGGCCAGGCTATTCTTGGCCACCTCCAGGTTGTATTGCTGCTGGGAGGTGTCGAAAGCGACGACGACTTCGCCGGGCTTGACCAAAGTGCCTGGAGGCAGGAGTGTCGTGATGCTCAACTGGCCGCCGGCGACATGGGGAGCGGTCAATTCCTCGGTGCGGCTGCCTTGGAGCGGGCCATCGGCGTACACCCGCATGGTCACGGTGCCGCGCCGCACCCGCGCGGTGGGAATGATGGAAGCGGCGGGATTGGTGATTTGGTTGTAGCCCCATTCCGCCAGCCAAGCCAATCCCGCGAGCACGGCCAGCAGGACGACGACCTTCACCACCAGCGGCAGCCAGTGGCGGCGGCGGTGCACCGGCGGGGGTAAGGCGGTTTGGGGGGCGAGGACGGCCATCAGGATCAGCTAGCTAGCGGCCGCCGGAGGAATGGGCGGCGTGGTGATTGGGGTTGACCAAAGCAACGCTGACGCCGGCAGGGATTCCGCTGACGGCGATCGAGCCGGGATTGCGCGCCAGCACCTTGACGACATGCGGCTGAAAGCCGCTGCCGCTTTGCACATACACGACCGGCTGGGTGTTGAGCGTAAAGAGCGCCTGGGCGGGAATGCTGACGGCGTTGGGAATTTCCTTGACGACGATATCGAGCGAGCCATTCATGCCGGGGCGCAGCGCGGGATTGAAGGCGATCGGTTCGCCCCAGGCGTGGAAGTTTCGCTTTGGCGGCCAGCCCCCGCTGAAGTCCACCTCGGTAAGCTGCGAAAGCGCGATCAGCCGGCCCGGGATGGCATGTTCCGGCAGTGCATCCACATGAATGCGCACCGGCTGGCCGACCGCGACGCGACCACGATCCAATTCCTTCAGCTGGCCTTCCATCGCCATGCTGTGCAGATCGGGGATTTGGGCGATGACCGCGCCGGGCCAAACGGAATCGCCGACCTGAAATGGCTGTTCATTCATCCAGCCCCCGGAGCGATTCATCATCAGCGTGACGATGCCCGCACTGGGGGTCCGCAACACCATGTGGGAAAGATAGGTTCGGTCCAGATCCGTAAGGAAGGCGGCCTGCGCCAACAAGCGCTTGGCGCCAGCGATTTTGGCGGCGTTGGAGGTGGCATCCAGGTGCGTTTTCGCCTCCTGGACCTTCAACTGTTCTCGCGCCGTCTGGAGAGCGATTTTGGCCTCGTCGCCCTGGATCTGGCCCAGAATGGAATCCTTGATGACGGTCAGCTTGGCGGTTTGCACCGCGGCGTGGTCTTCGGCCTCGGTGAGCTGATCGGTTTGGGCGGTGATCTTGGCTTGGGCTTCCGTTTGGCGCACGGTCGCGGCGGCTTGTTCCTGCGCCGCCAGCTTGGCCTTGAAATCGGCCCGGGTGCTGCTGGCGTCAAAACGGACGATAGGGTCACCGGGTTTGACGCGGCTGCCCGGCGGCGCCAGCCAGGTGATGGTCAATCCGGGGACCCGGGGCGCGGCCAAATTGACCGACTTGCGCGCCACCAAGGCGCCGTGCGCCGTCACCGTGACCAGAAACCGGCCCTGGCGGGTGACGGCGGTGGGAACCTTGCGGCTGGCGGCCCGCGCGGTACGGGGCAAGGCCACGGCAACCAGAACCATAACCGCCGCCGTGGCGGCGGCGATGGCCGGCCAACGGGAGCGCTTGCGCGCCGGGGAGATCATGCCGCCGAACCTCCTGGGGGCAGCACCAGCACCCGATCGCCTGCCTTCAGCCCGTGGACAATGACGATGTGGGTGGCGTCAAATTCGCCTAACTGCACCGTCTGCTGGCGGTGGCGGCCATCCGGCAGCACCTGAATGACGTAGGCCGCGCCCTGGCGAAAATGCACCGCGCCCCGCGGGACCAGCAAGCGGCGCTCTCCCGTTTGCACGATGATGTCCACGGCGGCGGAAAGATCCGGCAAAATGCGCGGATCGGCCTTGTCCATTTTGAAGCGAGCGGCGAAGCTCCGCACCGGACTGCCCATGGCCGCGGTCGCCACCGGATCCACCGTCATCAGGTGGGCAGTGAACTTGGCGTGGGGATAGGCGTCGAGGTACACGTTGGCGGCCATGCGGGGCGTCAACACCGCGCCATCCGCCTCGCTGACCTCGGCCTTGACCTCCATCTCGGTGGGATCGAAGATCTCTAGCAACGGATGGCGGCCGTAGAGCGTGTCGCCCACTTGCGCCGGGGCGAAGGTTCCATTGTTCCAGGAGGGCAACAGCGCGACCATGCCGGATAAAGGCGCCCGCATGGTCATCTTGTTGACCGCATCGTGGTTCCGTTGCCATTCTTCTTTTTGCTGGTCGGCCTGCAATTGCAAAATCCTCAGCGCCGCGGCGTTGGCGACTTCCTGGTCGTGATTGGAGACTTTCAGGCTGGCGATCTGGGCTTTGGCATCATTGACGCTGACCTGGTCAATCTCCGCCTGGATGTGGCTGAGCACGGGCGCCTTGCGCAATTCCAACCGCGCTGTTCCTAGCGCCGCCTGGGCGGCCTGGAAATTGGAGTCCAAGGTGGCGGTGGCGCTGGCGTTCTGGGCGACCTTGTCCTCGGCTTGGCGCTGGAGGTTTTCGTATTGCGCCAAGGCGTTGCGTTCCGCCAGCAGCTCCGCGATGCTATCGAAGCGCGCCAGAACCTGCCCTTTTTGCACTTTGGCGCCGCTGTTGACCAGATAGGTGAGGGTCAGGGCACCGCCGGGACCGGGGAAGTGGGGTACGCGGATGGTCAGCGAGTGCAATGCTTCCGTAGTGCCCGTCACGCGCAACTTGCGCACCAGCCGCCCCATCTTTGCGGTGGCGATGTAGGTGCTGGCGCCGGAAGGTTGCGCGGGCGCTTGGGCCCGAACCGAGACGGCGCCCCGGCTGACGGCCCATGCCAGCCCGAGAATCAACAGCAGGCTCGCCCCCCAAAATGTCCAACGGCGCAACACAAAGCTCCCTCTAGCGTAAGAACGTATTGCCAATGAAAAAGCTACAGCAAAAATGGCGCCGACCGGCAAACGCCGGCCTCTACGGCATTAAACGGCGCTAAACCAGATCGCGCGGAGGCGCCACGTTCAGCTGCAATGGCGCACCGGCGCCCACGAGATGTACGCTGCAACACACCGCGCCGCCGTTGCTCCCGCCAGTTGATTGTAGCGGAATTGACCGCGCCGGATGCGGGGTTGCAGCGCAGCCTCGCGATCGCGCGCGGGAGCGAGCTTATGCCCGCCGCCGATGCTGGTGGTTGGACAGGAGCCGCCGCAGGGAGCGCGCGTTGCGCACGGCACAGCCCCGCGAATCGTTATTGAAATACGCGTAGACGGCGCGGCCCGCCGCGCGCTGTTGCGACAGCACCTTGGCCCAATGCCGCAGTTCCGCCGGCGTGAAACCGCCATCGCGCCCGCGGCCGGCGTGGAGACGCAAATAGACGAAGGCGGCGGTGGCGACCAGCGGCGGCGGGGGCAGGCCGGGATGGACGGCCCAGCACAAAGCCGCGCCGCGCCGTTGCAGCGCGGCGTAGACGGGCGGCGTGAACCACGCGGCATGGCGGAACTCGAAGGCAAAGTGATAGCGCGTGGGCAGGGCCGGCAAAAACGCCTCCAGCCGGTCGAGATGCACGCCCCAGGACGAGGGAAATTGGAACAGCACCGGGCCTAACTTTGGGCCCAACTGCCGCGCGCGTTGCAGAAACGTCCGCAACGCGGGGGCGGCGCCGCGGAGATGGAGCATGTGGGTGATATAACGACTGGCCTTGACCGCGAACTCGAATCCAGGCGGCGTGCCGGCGGCCCAGCGGCGGAAAGTCGCCGCGCTGGGCAGGCGGTAGAAGGGACTGTTCAGCTCGACGGTGTCGAACTGCTGCGCGTAAAACTCCAGTTCCCGCTTCACCGGCCAGCGCGGAGGATAGAACACTCCGCCCCGCCAATGGGGGTACGAAAACCCGGAACAACCGATGCGTGGCTCCGGAGCGGACATCGGGGAGACCTTCTCTCGGCGCCGGCGGCGCAGCCGTTCGGATCTGGATGGCCCAGCCGTGGCGGCCGGCAACGCAGGCGCGCCCGGCTCCCGGGCATCTCCACGTTGCCGCCGTTGAGGTAGAGTCGCCGGCGGCCGAGATTGGCTTCCCGCGCCGGTCCGGCGTCAGCCCGGCCGCCGCCCAGCGAACTTCAGTCCAGCCCCAGGCTGGACCAAAGCGCATCCACGCGGCGGCGGGTTTGCGGGTCCATGCGAATGAACTTTGGCCAGGGCCGCTGGAAGCCTTCGCTGGGCCATTTTCGGGTGGCATCCACGCCCATCTTGGAACCGAAGTTGGGCAAGCGGGAGGCATGATCGAGCGCGTCCACGGGACCCAGGGTGAACTGGATGTCACGCTCGGGATCCACGTTGTTGAAGGCATGCAACGCCACTTGCGCTGGATCCCGCACATCCACGGTTTCGTCCACCACGACGACGCATTTGGTGAACATGGCCTGGCCCAGGCCCCAAATCCCGTTCATGATTTTGCGCGCATGGCCGGGGTAGGACTTGCGGATGGAGACCAGCAGGAGGTTGTGGAAAACGCCTTCCAACGGCCAATGCACGTCCACGATTTCGGGAAACTGCATTTGCATCAAGGGCAAGAAGATTCGCCCTACCGCCTGGCCCATGTAGCCGTCCTCCATGGGGGGCGCGCCGACGATGGTGGTGGCGTAAATGGGATCGCGGCGGTGGGTGAGACAAGTCAGGTGCAGGACCGGATAATCGTCGGCGAGCGAATAAAAACCGGTGTGATCGCCGAAGGGGCCTTCGCGGCGGCGCTCGGCCAAATCCACGTAGCCTTCCAGCACGATCTCCGCGCTCGCCGGGACTTCCAGATCCACGGTTTGGCAGCGCACCATGTCCACGGCCTTTTGCCGCAGGAAGCCGGCCAGCATCATTTCATCCACGCCCGGCGGCGCGGGACAGATGGCGCTGAAGGTGGTGGCGGGATCGGCGCCGATGGCCACCGCCACCTCGATGCGGCCGAGGGGCGGGGCGGCGGCATCGGGGCGGGCGACCGTGGGCAGCGCATGGGCGCGGCCCAGGAACTCTTCGGCCTCCGCGCCGGAGACGGCGCGGATGTGCTCGCGCATGTGTTCGGCGCCATGCTTGTGGATCTGCCAGTGCATGCCGAGGGTTTGGCCGTCGAAGACCTGGAGGCGGTACATGCCGGCATTGCGCCGGCCGGTGCGAGGATCGCGGGTGAAAACGCAGGGCAAGGTAATGTAGCGGCCGCCGTCCTCCGGCCAGCACTGGAGAATGGGGAAATCCAAAACGGAAAAATTGTCCCGCTTCACCACCTCCTGGCAGGCGCCGGTGCGGACGGTGCGGGGAAAGAACGCCCCGGCTTCGGCCAGCAGCGGCAGCATTTTCAGCTTGTCCAGCAGCCCGGGCGCCGGTTTCAGGTCCAGGAATTTGCGGATGCGGGCGGCGATGTCGTCCACCGAACCCACGCCCAAGGCCAGGGCCATGCGGCGGGGTGAACCGAATTGATTGATGAGCAAGGGGCGGCGAGAATAGCCGGTGGGATTTTCAAACAGCAGCGCCGGGCCCACGCGCTTGCTAACGCGGTCGGCGACCTCGGCGATTTCCAGCACCGGATCCACCGCGGCGGAGATGCGCCGCAGCTCGCCCGCCGCTTCCAGGGCGGCGATGAACTCCCGCAGGTCGGAATAGGCCATCAGGGCAGGATTATAGCGGGGCGGGCGGCTGAGCCGCCGCGGGCCGCCGCACGGTCCCGCCGCCAGCGCCACGCTAGGCGCACGGATCGTGGGCGGCGCAAGCGGCTATTCTGGCGGGCGCTTGCGGCGGGCGAGCTCGGCCAAGCGTTCGCGGGCGCGGGCTTCCCAGCCTTCGCCGCTGGGCTGGTAGTAGCGCCGGTCGCGCAGATTTTCCGGCAAACACTCCAGGTCCGCCACCTTGGCCTCCAATTCGTGAGCGTATTGGTAGCCGCGGCCATACCCCAGGCCGCGCATCAGGGCCGTGGGGGCATTGCGCAGGTGCAGGGGCACGGGCTGGGCCATGGTTTGCTCGACGTCCTGCAACACCCGGCCGTAGGCGGCATACAAGGCGTTGCTTTTAGGAGCCAGGGCCAAATATACGCACGCTTGGGCCAGAGCCAGCGCACCCTCCGGCATGCCAATGAAATGCACGGCATCGCGCGCCGCCAGCGCCTGTTCCAGGGCCCGCGGATCAGCGATGCCGACATCCTCGCTGGCGAAGCGGACCAAGCGGCGGGCAACGTAGAGAGGATCCTCACCGCCCTCCAGCATCCGCGCCAGCCAATACAGGGCGGCGTCGGCGTCACTGTTGCGCAGGGATTTGTGCAGGGCGGAGATGAGGTTGAAGTGCTCCTCGCCGCCGGCGTCGTAGAGCAGGGTCTTGCGCTCCAGGGCGGCGTCCAGGTCATCGGGACCCAAACGCAGCCGGCCATCCCGTGGCGTGGCGGACAAAGCCAGCGCCTCCAGCGTGCCCAAGGCGACGCGGGCGTCGCCATTGGCGAACACGGCGATACGCGGCGCCAGCTCGGGCGCCAGCTCGATGTTCGGCGCGGCGCCGGGCGGGAAGCTGGCGGCCAGGCCGCGCTCGGCATCGGCGGCGGCGCGGGCCAGCACGGCGGCGATCTCCTCCGCCTCCAGCGCGCGCAGCACCCAAACCCGGGCACGGGACAAAAGGGCCGAATTCAACTCGAAGCTGGGGTTTTCCGTCGTGGCGCCGATCAGCGTGATGGCGCCCTTCTCGACATAGGGCAAAAACGCGTCCTGCTGCGCTTTGTTGAAGCGATGAATCTCATCCACGAACAGGATGGTCCGCTCGCCCGCCTCCCAGGCGCGCTCGGCGCCGGCCATGACCTCGCGAATCTCGCGAATGCCGCTGGTGACGGCGCTAAAGGGCACGAAGCGCCGGCGCGTGCGCCCGGCGATGACCCGCGCCAGGGTGGTTTTGCCGACGCCGGGCGGCCCCCAAAAGAGCATGGAGCTGATTTCGTCCCGCTCGATCTGCCGCCGCAATGGCCGGTCAGGAGCCAACAGATGGCGCTGCCCGGCGATCTCATCCAAATCGCGCGGGCGCATGCGATCGGCCAGCGGGCGTCCCGGCCTGGCGGGGCGCGGTTCGGCTCCCGGCGGTTCAGGAAACAACGAAGCCATGCGGCTGGGTTCCTTCGGGACTGAGTTCCCGGCGCGGCGCCGCGGCGCGCTGGCGGCGCGCTTCATACAACAAGATGGCCCCGGCGACGCCCGCGTTGAGCGAGTCCACCTGCCGCGCCATGGGAATCGCCACGGTCAACTCCGCTGCCCGCTGCAACGCTCGCGGCACGCCATGCGCCTCCTGGCCGATGAGCCAGCACAGGGAGCGGCGCAGATCGGCGTCCGGAGCGGACAGCTTGGCGTGCGCCGCGGCCGCGGCCAGCAGCACGCCATGGCGGCGGCAGAGCGCGATCCATTCGCCGGGATCCACATCCGCGGCCACGGGCAGGTGAAAATGCGACCCCGCGGCCGCGCGCAGCACCTTGGGATGGAACGGATTGACCGAACCGGCCAGCACCGCCACGCCATCGGCGCCGAAGGCGTCGGCGGCGCGGATCAACGTGCCCAAGTTGCCGGGATCTTGCAGGCCGGCGGCGGCCAACAGCAGCCGCGGCGCCGCGCCGCCAACCGGCGGGGGAAGCAGCAGGTCCTCCGCCGTCCGCTCCCGCCAGCGCACCAGCGCCGCCACGCCCTGCGGATGCTCGGCATCCATGGCGGCGCGAAATTCCCGTTCTCCGGCGGTTTCCACCCGGCAGTGTTTGGACAGCTGGGGCCGGATCGCGGCGGCGAATTGGGCCTGGCCGGCGGGACTGAACAGCACCGCCTCGACGCGCGCGCCGGCGCGCAGCGCCTCGGCGATCAGCCGCGAACCTTCCAGCGGCAGCAGCCGCTCGCCCGCCTCCGCCGAACGCGCGGCGAAGGCTTGGCGAAACCGCTTCAATAACTCCACCGCAGCCATCCCGTTACCATAGCATTCACGCCGCGCGGGCGGCGCGGAACCCGCGCCTATACTGGGAAAAGAGGTGCGGAGATGGAGCAAGCGGTGATTCTTTCCGCCGTGCGCACGCCGGTGGGAAAATTCTTGGGCGGCCTGGCGCCGCTCAGCGCCCCGGAGCTAGGCGCCATGGTAGTGCGCGAGGCGGTGCAGCGGGCGCGGCTGGAGCCGGCGCAGATCAGCGAATGCATCATGGGCAACGTGGTGCAGGCCGGGCTGGGACAAAATCCGGCGCGGCAGGCGGCGCTTTTCGGCGGCCTGCATCCCAGCGTCGCGGCGATGACCATCAATAAGGTCTGCGGCTCGGGGTTGAAGGCGGTGGCGCTGGCGGACCAAGCGGTGCGGTTGGGCGAAAGCGACATCGTCGTGGCCGGCGGCATGGAGTCCATGTCCAATGCTCCCTATTTGCTGCCCGGCGCGCGGCAAGGATTCAAGATGGGCAGCGTGGAGATGGTGGACGCGATGATCCACGACGGCCTGTGGGAGGTCTACAACAATTACCACATGGGCCAGACGGCGGAACTGGTCAGCCATCATTATCACGTCAGCCGCGAGGAGCAGGACGCCTACGCGCTGGAAAGCCATCGCCGCGCCATCGCGGCGATGCGGGAATGCCGCTTCGCCAGCCAGATCCTACCGGTCACCGTGCCGCAGAAAAAGGGCGACCCGACGGTCATTGACAAGGACGAAGGACCGCGCGCCGACACCTCGCTGGAGGTGCTGCGCCGCCTGAAGCCGGCGTTCAAAAAGGACGGCACCGTCACCGCCGGCAACGCACCCGGCGTCAACGACGGCGCCGCCGCCGTCGTCGTGACCACGGCAAGCCGCGCGGAGCAGCTGCAACGGCCGCCGATGGCGCGGATCGTGGCCCAGGCCACCAGCGGCGTCGAGCCCAAATGGGTGATGATGGCGCCGGTGGAGGCCATCCGTATCCTGTGGAAGAAGACCGGCTGGAAGCGCGAGGACGTGGATCTGTATGAGTTGAATGAGGCCTTTGCGGCGCAAGCGGTCGCCGTCACGCGCCAGTTGGAGCTGAATCCGGAGCGGGTCAACGTCAACGGCGGGGCGGTGGCCCTCGGCCATCCCATCGGCGCCAGCGGCGCCCGCATTCTGGTTACGCTGCTCTATGAACTAGAGCGCCGCAATGCCCGCCGCGGCATCGCCGCGCTCTGCCTGGGCGGCGGCAACGCGGTGGGCATGGCGGTCGAACGCGGCTAGCTGCTCCGCCGCGAGCCGTTGGCGGCGCGCGCTGCGCCGCGCATCCCAGCCGCGCCTGGTTCCGCGGGCCGTTTCCGGCGGGTGCGCCGCCGGCGAGCAGTGACACGGCCTAGCGGGCGCGCATTTCGCGGTAGGAAATTTGAATTCGCACCAGATAGGCGAGGTGCTGGAAGTTGATCGGCTTCTCGATCACATCGAAGGCGCCGGCGGCGACGGCGCGGGCGGCGACGCGCGGGTCGTGCAGCGCGGTCACCACCACGATGCCGAAGCTGCTGTCCAGGCGGCGGACCATCTTGAGAAAATCCAGCCCGCCGAGTTCCGGCATGTTGAGGTCGAGGAGAATGACCTGCGGCGTCTCCTCGCGGATGCGGGCCAGCGCCTCGGCGCCGTTGGCGGCGCTGCGGCAGTCGTAGCCCAGCGCCTGAAAATATTCCCGGATGGTGGCGCGGGTGTCGGGGTCGTCATCCACGATCAGAAGCTTCTGCCGCGGCTCGGATTCGGCCGGGGCGAGATGGCGCAGTTCGGTTTCGATGCGCTCCAAGCTGTCGGCGGGCGAAACCAGGCGGCAATCCAGGTCGGCGAACCGGTCCAAATCGCCGTCGCCCAGCACCAGACATTTGCGCCGCAGCGCCGGCGGCTGGGCGGAGAGCCAGACATGGGCCGCGTCCGAACTGGTGAGCAGCAAGGCTCCGGCCGGCAGCCGCTCATCGGCCGCGGCCAGCGCGGTGAGGTCGGTTTCCACCTGGGTAGGGTAGCCGCGCGCGGCCAGCGATTCGGCCAGCAACCGCGCCAGCAGCGGCTGGGGCGCATGAATCAGCAGGCGCATGGGCTCGCCCGTCGCGCCGGGTAGTGCGCCCCCGGTCATGGCAGTTCCGCCGCCAAGGCTTGCCGGACCGCCGCGGCGAGGTCCCGCAAATTGATGGGCTTTTGCAGCAAGAAGCGGGAACTGGAACCCGGGGTGGACTGGAAATCATAGCCCGTGACGAAGACGGTGCGGATGGGACCAAACTCGGCTTGCACCCGATCGGCGAGTTGGTAGCCGGTCATCTCCGGCATGGTGACGTCGGTCAGCATCAAATCGAAGGGTTCGGCCGCGGCGCGCAGCAACTCCAAGGCCTGCGTGGGACGGTGGGCGGTCACCACGCGATAGCCGGCGCTGCCCAGCATCTGCGCCGTGGTGTCGGCGACGGCGGCGTCGTCCTCGACCAGCAGAATCCGCTCGCCGCCGCCGGGTTCGGCCACCTGCGGGGGCGCGCTGGTTTGGCTGGCCGGCAGCAGGGGAAAATACATGCGCACGGTGGTGCCATGGCCGGGGGAGCTTTCAATCTCGACATGGCCGCGGTGCGCCTGCACGATGCCATACACGATGGCTAGGCCCAGGCCGCTGTTCTCGCTGGATGGCTTGGTGGTGAAAAACGGCTCGAAGGCCCGCTGCCGCACCGCCTCGGTCATGCCGAACCCGGTGTCGCTGATGCTCAGCACCGCCCATCCCGGCGCATCCGGCGCGGACCGGCCGGCGCGGGGCGGCGCCGGGGCCAGCGACAATGCCAGGCTGAGCGCTCCGCCCTCGGGCATCGCCGCCAAGGAATTGGCCGCGACGTTCACCAGCGCCTGCTGGAGTTGCCCCAGGCTGCCCCAAATCCGCGCCGCCGGCAGTTGGCTGTCGCGGCGGATCTCGATATTTTCCGGCAGCCCGTGACGCAACAACTCGACTGTGGCCAGCACCGCCGCCCAAATCTCCACCGGCCCCATTTGCTGCGGATCATGCCGGGAAAAGACCAATAGTTGGCTGACCAGGCCTGCCGCCCGCCGCCCCGCCTTCTCCATCCGGCCCAGCCGCTCTACCGCGTCATCCGGCAGGGTGCGGGCGTGGCGCAGGCGCAACAACTCGATCTGCCCCAGCACCGTGGTCAAAAGATTATTGAAATCATGGGCGATGCCGGCGGTTAGCGTGCCCACCGCCTGCATCTTCTGCGCCTCCACCAACTGGCGCTCCATCTCCCGCTCCGAGGTGACGTTGAGCAGTACGCTGCGTCCCCCGGTCAGCACCCGATCCACATAAGCCGGCTGCTGATATACGTGCATGGTCACGGGCGTCCCGTGGTTGGGCAGGATCTGCACCTCGACCGGGGTCAGCGCCCCGCCGCCGCCCGCCGGGACTTCGGCGGCAGCCGGCGGCACTGGCGTGCGCGGCACGCAAAACTCCGCCAGCCGGTGGCCAATGACTTCGTCCCGCTCCCGGCCCAGCACCTCCAACCCGGCGCGATTGATTTCGGCGATGGCGCCGTCGGAGTGCTCGGTGTGGCACCACACGGGAGAATCGCGAAATAGTCCCGCCCAATTCTGCCCGACGGCCCGGGCGGCGGCCAGAGCTACGCGGCTCTGCCCGGCTTCCGCCAGCGCCTCCGCCCAACCGCGCAGCGCATGACGGGCGTCCAGCGCCAGCTCGCGCGGCGACTCGGCGTACAACACCCATTCCGCCGCCGGCGCATGCGGCTGGCCGACTTTGGCGGGGAAGGCCGCCCGCGCTTGCGCGGCGGCGTCCTCGGCGCCCGGCGCCAAGAAGCGCGGCGCGCCATGGCGCAGCGCATCGGCCCACAATCCGCCGCTCTGCACGGCCACTCGCGCCGGCAACCGGCCATGCTCCGCGCCGCCGGCCGCATACCGCACGAAATCCAACCCGTCGGCTTGATACAACCCGGCGGCCGACAATCCGTGCGCGGCGGCCAGCGACTCCAGCGCCTCATCCAGGTGGCGCGGTTCCCGCCACGCGGAGCGCAGTAGCGCTTCCAGCCGGGCGACGGATTTCGCCCCCGCCGCTCCTGGGTCGGCGGGCACTGGGGGTTGGTTGAGGTTGGGCACGGGTCAACCCCATGGTGGCCTGGCGGCGGAGAGCGATCAAGCTGGTTGGCGTGCGCGGCGGTTATAAGCGAGAGACTGTCCTAACGACTAAGAAAATCCTAACCGCGCTACAGTGGGGGCATGTCTACCTGCCCTGCCTGCCACGCCACCGCCCTGCCCGATGAAGCCCGCTTTTGCCCGCGCTGCGGCGCGCCGCTCTCCGCCGCACCCGCCACGGCCGGCGCCGCCGGGCAGTTGGCCGGCGTTGCCTACAGCGTGGTCGGCTATGAAATGCAGGCGGCGGTGTTTTCGCTCGCCGCCGGACAAGGAGTGCTGGCCGAACCCGGATCGCTGCTGTACATGCATGGCGACGTCCAGATGCAGACCAATACCGGCGGCGGCATGTTCGCCGGTTTCAAGCGCGCCCTGGCCGGCGCCTCCTTCTTTCTTTCCGGCTTCACCAGCACCAGCGGCGGTGGCGAGGTCTGCTTCGCCGCCCCCTATCCCGGCACCATTCATCCCCTGCCGGTGGGAAGCAAGGAATGGCTCTGCCAGCGGCATTCGTTTCTCTGCTGTAGCCCGGGCGTGGAGGTCAGCGTGGCCTTCACCCGCCGCCTGGGCTACGGCATGTTCGCCGGCGAGGGCTTCATTTTGCAAAAGCTGACCGGCAACGGCGCGGCGCTGGTGCACGCCGGCGGGCATTTCATTCGCAAGACGCTGGCGCCGGGCGAACAGATCCGCATTGACACCGGCACGGTCGTGGCTTTCGACGCCGGGATGAGCTACGACATCGAATTCGTCAAAGGCTTCAAAAACGTGCTGTTCGGCGGCGAGGGTTTGTTCTTCATCGTGCTCACCGGCCCGGGCGACGTCATCCTGCAAACCCTGTCCTTTGATCGCCTGGTCAGCCGTATCGCCGCGCAAGCGGGGACCAGCGGCAGCGGCGGCGGAGCCGCGATGGGCATGGGCGCACTGGGCGGAATACTCGGCGGCGTGCTGGGCGGCCAGGGAGGCGGCGGGCAAGGCGGCTGGTAGCCGCGGCGCGCGCAGCGCGCCGCCCCGCGCCGAACGGGCGCGGGGAACGGGCCGGCGCGGTTTATCGCGCCGGTCCCGCCGCGCGGATGCTTTCCGCCACGGCGCCGAACCGCTCGAAGTTGGCCGCGAAACGCCCCGCCAGTTCGCGCGCCTTGGCGTCATAGGCGGCCGGGTCGCGCCAAGTGGTCCGCGGCCGAAGCAGTTCGCGGGGGACGCCCGGCGCCGCCTCCGGCACCGCCACGCCGAACACCGGATCCACGGCACAGGCCACGTCGTTCAGCTCTCCCGCCAGCGCCGCCCGCACGATGGCGCGGGTCTGTTCCAGCGGAATCCGCCTTCCCTCGCCGTAGCCGCCGCCCGACCAGCCGGTGTTGATCCACCAGCAGGGCACGCGATGCGCCGCCAGGCGTTCGCCCAGCATGCGCGCGTAGACCAGCGGCGAAAGCGGCAGGAACGGCGCGCCGAAACCGGTGCTGAAGGTCGCCTGCGGCTCCCGGACTCCAGCTTCGGTGCCCGCCACCTTGGCGGTGTAGCCGGACAGAAAGTGATACATGGCTTGCTCCGGCGTCAGCCGCGCCACCGGCGGCAGCACGCCGAAGGCGTCCGCGGTGAGGAAGACCACGTGCTCCGGACGCGGACCGCAGCCCGACGGCACCGCCGTCTCGATGAAGTCCAGCGGATAGGCGGCGCGCGTGTTTTCCGTCAGCCGGGCGTCGTCATAGCGGGGTTCGCGCGTCGCCGCATCCAGCACCACGTTCTCCAGCACCGCGCCGAAGCGGATCGCCCGCCAAATCTGCGGTTCGCCGGCCTCCGACAGGCGAATGCACTTCGCGTAACAGCCGCCTTCGAAGTTGTAAATGCCGCGCGGGCCCCAGCCATGCTCGTCGTCGCCGATCAGGCGCCGTTCCGGGTCCGTCGAAAGCGTCGTCTTGCCCGTGCCCGACAGGCCGAAAAACAGCGCCGAATCCCCCGCGGCGCCGATATTGGCCGAGCAATGCATGGGCAGCACGCCGCGCGGCGGCAGCAGAAAATTCAATGCGGAAAATACCGATTTCTTGATCTCTCCGGCATATTCCGTGCCGCCGATCAGGACCACGCGGCGCTCGAAGTTCAGCAGCACGAAGGCTTCCGACCGCAGCCCGTCCTCCGGACCCGCCGCCATGCAGCCGGGTAGAACCATCACCGTCATCTCGGGCTCGAAGCGCTCCCGCTGCGCCGCGCTGGGCCGCCGCAACAGTTGGTGCGCGAACAATGCGTGCCAAGCCCGCTCGGTGACCACGCGCACGGACAGTTGCTGCTCCGGATCGGCGCCCGCGTAGAGCCGCTGCTCGAACAGCTCACGCCCGCGGGCGTACCGCTCCACCTTGCGCAGAATCTGGTCGAAATGATGGGGGGCCAGCGGCTGGTTGACGCTGCCCCAGTCCACCTGCCCTTCCGTGGAGTTGTCGCGCACGATGAACCGGTCCCGCGGCGACCGTCCCGTGTAGCGGCCCGTCTCGGCGCAAAGCGCCCCGTTCGCCGCCAAGGTCGTTTCCCCCCGGCGCAGCGACTCCTCGGCCAGCACCGCCGGCGGCTGATCGCGGCGGAGTTGTTTGGATACGATTTGGAGTTCGTCCAGCAGGTCCAGACCTGCGGCGTTGGCTAAACTCTGCATCGCATCGCCTCCCCCGGCGCTACGGCCTCCATGCGCCTAGCGATATTGTGGGCGTATTGGGCCCGGGGGGCAAGCAACCGGCCGGTCAGGCACTTGCCGCCGGGGATACGGTCCGGCCGGCCGGTGGCGGCAGCCCACGCGTTCGCCGCCGGGGCGCAGGAACGCCAAGATCGAGGGGGAGGCCGCCGCCGGCCTACTTCACGCGTTCCAGGTAATTGCCCTCGGTGGTATCCACGCGAATCCTTTCCCCGATGTCAATGAACGACGGCACCTGGACCACCAGGCCGGTCTCCAAAGTCGCCGGTTTCGTCACGTTCGACACCGTCGCGCCTTTCAGTCCAGGTTCGGTTTCCACCACCTCCAGATCCACCGTCGCCGGCAGCGCGATGGAAACCGGTTTGCCCTCGTAAAACTCCACCTTGATGCGCAGGTTGGGGAGCAGATATTGCACCGCGTCGCCGAGCGTGTCGGCGGAGAGGTGAATCTGCTCGAAGCTCTCCGTGTTCATGAAGTGGTAGTCGCCGCCATCGCTGTACAAGTACTCCATCTCCGTCTCATCCAGCACGGCCCGGTCTACCCGGTCCTCGGAGCGGAAGCGGTGCTCGATCATCGCCCCGGTGCGCAGGTTGCGGAGTTTGGCTTGCACGAAGGCACGCAGATTGCCCGGCGTGCGGTGGGTGATGCTGAAAACGGAAAACAGTTCCTTGTCATGGAGAATCACCATGCCGGAACGCAACTGGTTCGCGGAAAGCGCCATTTCGAATTGTCCTTGGGATGGGAGCTTCCATTATGGCCCACCGTCGCCGCCGGAAAACAGCTTGGCCAGCGACAAGGCGTCCAGCCCGCCGTGGTAATAGCCGCGTAGCACGCGCCGCACGCGATAGCCCAGGCGCCCGTACAGCGCCAGGGCGGCGGCATTGTTCACCGCCGCTTCCAGCCGCACCTGGCGGCAGCCGGCGGCGCGCAGCCGCTGCTCTGCGGCCAGCAGCAAGCGCCGCCCCCAACCGCGGCGGCGAAACGCCGGGAGCACGTCCAGCGTGACAATGTGGCCCTGGCCGCGCCGCCCCACGCTGGCGAGCACAAATGCGGCCGGGCTTCCCGGTTCCGTTTCCAACACCAGGGCGAAGGCGCCGGGGGAGTCTAGGTAGGCCTCCAACTCGTCGCGGGTGTATGCGAGCTGGGCATCAAAGCAGGCTTGATCCAATGCCCATAATTTTTCCCGGTCCTCCCGGCGGGCCGGACGCAATGTCGCGGCAAGACCATTGTCGGTGGAGCGGTCCATGCGGCTGAAGTTCGGCGGCGAGCGCGGCATCGCGGGTGGCGCGCCGCGGGCGCAGCCTCCGGACGGTCACGCAGCGCTCCCGCGCTGGGCGGCGGCTCCCGCCGGCGCCGACGCAGGAACCCTCAGGCTAGCATTCGCCGCATCAGGCGTCCGGCCACGAAGCCCAGTACCGCCGCCGCCGTCAGCGCCACGCCGGAATGCTCCGCCAACTGCCGCGGCAGGTTCAGCTCCCGCCGCAGCCGCAGGCGCAGCCGCAGCCGGTCCACGGTGTCGCCGATCGCCTCCCGCTGCTGGTTCATCTCCGCGGCCAGTTCTTGGCTGGAAAGCGGTAACGTGCCCATGATCGCTTACCCTTCCCGGCGCCTTCCGGTCAGAAAGCCGGCTAACCAACCCGCGCCAGCGGCCACCGTCAACAACGGCAAGATCTGGCGCTGGCGGCCCCCAGGCTCCTGGACCTGGCGCAGGAATCGCCGCCCCAGCCGCAGCCATTCCCGCCCCTCGGCTCGCAACCCTTCCAACTGGCGCTGGAATTCGCGTATCCCTGCCTCTAGCTTGCGCCCGGAGCCCTGGGCCCAGGCCTGCGCCCGCCCACCAGCGGACCCAGCCGCACTCGGAATCGGCGCCATCATCGGCGTTGGATGCCGGGCGGCCGCAATCGGCTGGTTCCCCCGCGGCTGGTTCCCCCGCGCCTCTGCCTAGGCGGCGAGCCGACGGGGCTGTCCCCGCCATGCGTGGTACCGGCGTGCGCCGACGAAGGCATAGTGAATCCCGGACCCATAGGCCAAGACAAACACCGTGCCCCAGCCCAGCCATTCCAGCCGCAAACTCCACGCCGCCGAATGGAAGTGGTTCAGCAATGCCAACGCCACGGTGGCGATCTGCGCCACCGTATTGGCCTTGCCCAGGTAGGTGGGCCGGAAATCGCGAAATCCGGTGCGCAGATATACCGTCAACGCCACGCCCACGATGGTTAAATCGCGGGTAAACACCAACAGGGTCAATACCCAAGGCAGCGCCCCGGTCAGCGCCAGGGCCACGAACAGCGAGCTCAGCAGCACCTTGTCGGCAATCGGATCCAGATACTCGCCCAGCTTGGACACCGCCGCCGCATGGCGATGCCGCGCCAGCCAGCCATCCAGCCCATCGCTAACCCCCGCGGCAACGGCCAATAACAGCGCCCAACCGAACGCCCTGTCCAATACGGCGGCAATGATGACCGGCACGCTCAGCAGGCGCAACTCGGTCACCAGGTTGGCGGGCGTCAGCCAGTCGCTCCAGCGCGCCGGAGCAGACGGCGGGCCCCATGTCGCGGGCGCATCCACGGCACCATTTTAATCCGCCAGGGGCCCGGGCCACTGGGATCGCCCCGGATTCCGCAGCCGCTTGGTAATCCTTGCCGTGAAACGGGTAAAAAGAACCCGCTTGGCGCCACTACCCGCCTGCCCCAATGCCGCCCATTTCGGGCTCCATGCGCCCGGACGCCAAGCCGGCGCGGAAAATCCCCGGCCTGTCGGCTATCGCACCAAGGTGGCAACCGACTTGCAGAATAAATTGCGTTCGAATCCGGCGAAGGCATCATGTCAGGCGTTTTGCAAGTTACGGCGGGAGTGCTGGCGGCGGGCTTTACCACCTCCCTTGGCTTCTTGGCCACCAAGCTGGTCATTGCGGGCATGGGCCGTACGCTGCGCGCCGCGCAGAAGCGCTCCTGAACCCATCCCCCGTTTGCCCGGCGGCGATTCCGCTCCCCGCAAGCAACGGCGCCCGCCGGCCCCATCCACCACTGCCCCGCTCGGCTGAAAGGCAGTACCGCCGGACATTGCGGTAAAAAAGCCGTCGCTCGCATAGGCGCGACGCGGCTACAATGCCTCCGTGCGCTGGATGCGACTCATGCCCTGCCTGCGGCCAGCCGCTCGTACCGACGCGATTTCCCTGGCCCTGGCCTTGGCTTTGGCCTTGGCCGGCGCCGCCTGCCATACCGCGGCGGCGACGCCTTCCCGCTCTTCAACCCACGCTCCCCACCCCCAGCCCCCGGCCGAGAAACGGGATCAGGCCTCCCTGCCTCCCGGCGCCACCTGGGTAGCGTTCCTGCACGCCACCTGGAGCCTGCCCAACGCCGAAGCCCGCGCCATGGCCGCCGCCGCCCGTCCGGTGTTTGATGTGGGTCACATCCGCGCGGGGCGCCGCTTGACTCTCTGGACCGCCCCCAGCGGCGCCCCGCGCCGGCTGCGCTATCGCGTGGACCGCCGGCACGCCCTGGTGCTGACCCGTGCCGCGGGCGCTCCCGCCAGCGATTGGAACGCCCACCTGCGCCGCCTGCATTTCCAAACCGAATTGGTCGGCGTCAGCAGCACCGTGCGCCATTCGCTGTTCGCCGCCGTGGAAACCGCCGGCGAGCGCGACGTTCTGGCCCTCCAGTTAGCGCAAATCTTCGGCTGGGACCTTGATTTCTACACCGATACCCGCCCCGGTGACACTTTCCGCGTGCTGGTGGAGAAACGCCTCCGCCATGGCCACTTTGGCGGCTATGGCCCCATCCTCGCGGCGGAGTACGTGAACGCGGGCCATGCCTATCGCGCCGTGCGCTTTACCGATGCCGCCGGCCTGCCCGCCTATTACCGTCCCGACGGCCGGCCGCTGCGGCGGGAGTTCTTGCGCTCGCCGCTGAAGTTCGTCCGCCTGCGGGTCACCAGCCCGTTTAGCTACGACCGCTTCCATCCCATTTTGAAGATCTGGCGTCCGCATTTGGGCGTGGATTACGGCGCCCCGATGGGCACCCCGGTGCAAGCCCTCGGCAATGGCCGCGTCATCTTTGCCGGTTGGGACGGTGAAGGCGGCGATATGATAAGGCTGCGTCACGCCAACGGCTATCAGACGCTCTATCTGCACCTTTCGAAAATTCTGGTGCACGTGGGCCAGCGCGTCCGCCAGGGCCAAACCATCGGCCGGGTAGGCATGACCGGCCTGGCCACCGGGCCGCACTTGGATTTCCGCATCACCCATTTCGGGCGCTTCGAAAACTTCCAGCGGCTGCGGCGCAAGCTGCCCCCGGCGGCGCCGGTTCCCGCCTCCGCCCGGGCCGCTTTCGCCGCCCGCTGCCGCCGTTGGCTGGGCGCCCTGCAGGCGCTGCCGCTGCCCGCCGACGCCGTGCTTCACCTTCGGCTGCCAACCCTGGCCTCCGGCCGCTAAGCGCGTGGCCGCGGCCCCGGGCCGACGCATCCAACCTCGCTGGCCGCCATGCCTGGAGGGCGAGGATGCAAACCGCGCATGCGTTCTAGATCCATCAACTTCAGCGTCTCCAAAGCACCGAAAAACAGCTGCTCGCCGTCCTCTCCGACGCCGAGCGCGACACCCAACGCGGCGACGCCAAGCGCGCCTTCGCGCGGAATCGCAAGCAGACCGAAGGCCATCTCCAACGCTTGGAGGCCGTCTTTCATGCCATCGGCGCCGGGTCCCGGGAAACGGATTGCCCCGGCTTGGACGGGTGCACAGCGCCGTAGTCGAGGGCCTCAATCCCGAATTGCGCGATCTCAACACCCTGCTCGCGGCCCTGCAAATCGAGCGCTACTAAACCTCCGCCTACGAGACCCTCAGCTTTTTGACGCAGCAAATGGGCCATCGGGATGCCGCCCGCCTGCTGCGGGAAACGCTGCGTGAAGAGCAGGAAACCGCCAAGCTCGTGCTGGAACTGCTGCAGGCGAGTAAGCTGCATTGGACCGAGGGCATGGCCGAGGACGCGACCAGCGAAGCGCCGCGCCGCCTAGCGAGCCCGGCGAACCAGGCCTGTCGCCGCGGCGCCACCCGACCAGCAAAGCCGCCCCGCATTCGCCCCTTTGGGAAGGCGGGTTCGCCCCCAATGCCGTGATTGCGCTTTTTAGCCCACAACTCCGGCATTTGCCCGCTGCCTTGTAGGCCAGCCCTCTTGTATAATCCCTTTTACCCACTGGGCCGCCCGGGAATCAGGGGCGGCGCCGCAAAATCCAGCCTGGATGGTGCTTTTGCCCTTTCCGCGTCCGCGCCCACTTCTCCTCTGCCTCTCCACCTTGGCGTTCGCGGCGCTGCTGGCCGGATGCCAGAATTACTATATTCCGCCGCCCCAACCCACCGTGACCATCAACCCCTCCGCGGGCCCGATCGGGTTTGGTCCCGTGGTCATTCCGTTGGCCACGGAGGACAGCAGCGGGAAGATTTCGCCGGGAACGCAACAGTTTAAGGCCGCGGTCTACTACAGCTCCGATCACAAAGTCAGCTGGTCCATCGTGGACCCGGTGAGCGGCAACGACCTGCCTGGCGGCAAGGAGCCCGACGGCTCTGCCCCCTACGGCACCATTGATTCCACCGGTCTTTACACCGCGCCCGCCCTCCCACCGGCCCACGACATCTTTGTCGTCACCGTCAGCGCCCAGGCTTTGAGTTCGGCGCACGCCCAAGCCCAGGTGCAACTGACCACTCCGGCGCCGGTGCTGACTTCGGTCACGGTGCAGACCAGCGGCAGCAATCCGCAATCGGTTCCGGCCATGGTCCAGGGCAACAGCTATACCCTTACGTTGCACGGCCAGTTCCTATATTCCAATTCCGTCGCCACCATCAGCAGCGGCGCCGCCGGCGCGGTCGTCGCGCCCAGCGGCGCTACCGCGCCCTTCCAGTCGCTAACCGTCCCGGTCACGGTGAACGCCGCCGGTTTGACTCAGATCGGAATCACCAGCCCCAACAGCACGCCCGCCAATCCGGTGAACGTCGTGGTGGAACCGGACAGCCCCGCGGCCTCCTCCGCATTGGCGGATCTGATCGAATCCGTCGGCGCCAACTCCAGCGGCGCGCCCATTCTCGCCAATAAGGTCTATGTGCCCCTGGCCGGCGCCAACCATGTCGCGGTGGTCAACGGCGACACCGGACAGCAACTGACCAATGGCGGCGCGGCGTTGGACATCGCCATGCCCAGCGGCTTCGCTCCCACCGCGGCGGCGGCTGACCCCCAGACCAGCACCGTCGCGGTCACCAGCGCCACCACCAACAGCTTGGTGCTGGTGGACGCGACCAACGACACCGTCACCAATACCTACGCCATCCCGAACAGCGCCACCACTACCTTCAGTGACGGCTTCACCTGCGGCGTCTGCGCCGCCGTGGTGGACGCCAGCCGCAATGAGGCGATTCTCGACACCGCGTCCGGCTATCTGACCCTGAATCTCGCCACCGGCGCCGCCTCCAGCCTCATCGCCGCTCCCGCGGCGGAAAACTTCGCCTACGACTCCGCCACCCAGCGCATCTTCGCTCCGTACTTCACCTCCAGCGGCTCCGGCCTCAATGTCATCAATCTCGCCACCGGAGCCGTCCAGTCGTATTCCCTGCCCAGCACCGCTGGGTTCACTTTGGGGTCGGAATTAACCGCTGCCGCCTTTGATCCCAGCACTTCGCTCGGTCTGCTGGCCGATGCCGCCAGCGGCGAATACACGGCCATTAACTTTAACGCCGCCACCGCCTCCGGCGGCGCCGTCACCGCCCCCGCGGCCCAGTTCAGCGTCACCAGCGCCTGTAGCGGAGGGTGGCGCGCCGCGCAATTGGAGCCCAGCAGCCATTTGGCGTGGTTGGGCAACTCCGGCGGCTGTCTGGCGGTGGCGACCCTGCCCAGCGCCCCCTTCGCCGGCGCCCCGGCGGCACCGGCCGCCATTCGCTGGGCGCAGCTCGGCGCCGGACCGGATGGCGTGGATTGGACCAATGCCACCGCCCCGCAAGCGGAAACCGTCATGATCGGTCTCGACAGCACCATCTACGGCTTGGCCCTGCGCGGCGATGGCAAGTATTTGGCGCGTATGGATCTCGCGGCTATGGAAGCGGCTTCGGCCCCGTCCAGCCCCGCCGACAGCAACCAAGTGAACGCCGCCGGCGCGGTCACCTACATCCCAATCCAGTAAGCCGCGGAGCCCTTACCCGCGATGCCGCGCGGCCTGCTCCCGCGCAAAGGCCAGGGCCGTACGCGTCTCATCCACATCCACGACCAGCACGTCCTGCGGCAAAACCTGCCGCGTGGCGATCAAATTCGCCAGCGGATGCACCAGCAGCCGCTCGATCGCCCGTTTCAAATGCCGCGCCCCGTATTTGCGGTCGGCGCCGTCGCGCAATAGCAGCTCCCTAGCCGCCGCCGTGCAGCGAAAGTGGAACGCCGCCGGCGCGCCCGCGTGGCCCAGCCGTTCCCGTACCCACTCCAGTTCCAAATCCAGCACTCGTTCCAGCTGCCCGCCGTCCAAGGGATGGAACACCACCACCGAATCGAGCCGGTTGAAGAACTCCGGAGAAAATTTTCGCCGCGCCGCCTCGGTTGTCACCGTCACCAGCCGCCGTTCCAGGTCGCCCCGTCCCGGAGGAGCAAAGCCCAATCCGGGTGTCAGCAATTGGCTCATCTCCGCCGCTCCCAGGTTGCTGGTCATGAAGATCAAGGCTTGGGCGAACGAGGTGCGGCGATTGTCGCCCAGCGTCAGCGTCGCTTTATCCAAAATCCCCAGCAGCAACTGCCAAAGCGCATCGGAGGCCTTTTCGATTTCATCGAACAGCACCAGCGAAAGCGGCATTTCCGCCGTGTGGTGCTGTTTCAGCGCTTCTTGCGTCAACACCGGATGCGTTTCGCGGTGTCCCAGGTATCCCGGCGGCGAGCCAATCAGCTTGGCGATCTCATGGCCGTGCTGGAATTCTCCGCAGTCCACCTTGATCGCCGCCCGTGGGTGTTGAAACAGCGCGGCGGCGAGCGACTCCACCACGTGCGTTTTGCCCGTTCCCGTTGGCCCCAAAAATAAAAAGTTTGCCACCGGCCGGGTTTGCGCCTGCATTCCCGCCAAAAACGTCTGTACCGCGTCCACCACCGGACCCAGGGCGGCGTCTTGGCCCACGATGCGCTTTTGCAGCGCGGCGTATAGCCGTTCGGCCTGCGGTCCACGCCGCTGCGGGTTCAAGGGCACGCGGGCAGGACTGGCCATGGCGATACTCCTAATAAGGAGATGAAGCCCTGGCCCGCGGCGTTGCAATTCCCGGCGCCGGCCCGGTCCCGCCGCGGCCGCACCGTATGCTGCCGGCCTAGGTCGCGGTTTGCCAGGCCGCCGCGGCGTGCAACTCGCCCGCATGCCGGGCGACCTTGCGCAACGCTTCGCCGTAGGCGTGCATGAGGCTCTCACTCTGGGCGTAGATCGGATACTCATCGTTGCCGAGGCAAAAGGACTCGGCGAACATGCGCTGCGTGATCGGGTATCGGTCGGCGCTGTCGCTATAGTCCACCTCCGGATGCAAGCTCCAGGGCAGGCCCCGGCCAAAGCCGTGGCGGGCGCTGATCATCGGATGCGCCGGCAGCGGCGCCGTACCCCACAGGTCCACGTCCACGCCTTCCGCGGTCAAGGCCGCCATGAACGCGTCGCGCAGCGCTTGTCCCCGCGGCGGCGTGTCCAACGCCTCCGGCTCCAGCGTCACCCGGTATTTGTGATACACGGAAACGCAACCCTCGGGAATGTACGGCGCCCGCAGGCCCGGGATGTCTTGGAGATATCCATCCAGAATCGCCGCGTTGCGCCGTCCCCGTTCATTCACCTCCGCCAGGCGGCGCAGTTGCACCCGCGCCAGCGCGCAGGGCATCTCCTGCACCCGGTAGTTCCAGGCCAGCAGGTGTTGCTGCCGCATGGTGGGATCGTCCGCCGGCAACGTTTCGCCTACCTGCTTCAGCCAATTGCCCCGGTAGTACACCTCGTCGTCGTCGGTGACCATGAAGCCGCCTTCGCCCACGGAGAAGTTCTTGGTCCCGTTGACGCTGAAGCCGGCCGCCCGGCCCAGCCGCCCCGCTCCGCGGCCGTGATACGTCGCTCCTGGCGCCTGGCAGGCGTCCTCCACCACCAGCAGGCCATGCCGTTTGGCGATGGCCTCGATGGCGTCGTAATCCGCGCACAGCCCGTGAATGTCCACCGGCAGGATGGCCCGCGTGCGGGGCGTGATCTTGGCCTCGATCTTGCCCGGATCCAAATTGAAGGTCCGCGGGTCAATATCCACGAAGACCGGAATCGCGCCCGCGTGCAAGATCGCCGCCGGCGTCGCCAGGAAGGAATACGCGCTGGTGATCACCTCGTCGCCCGCCTGCACACCGCTGGCCACCAATGCCATGTGCAGGCCGGCCGTGCCACCGTTCACCGCGATCGCGTGCCGCGCTCCCAGGAAGGCCGCGAACTCGCGCTCCAGCGCATCCTGCTCCGGGCAGTTCAGCCCTTCCAGCGTCGTCATCGCCCACAGTACGTTGCGGTCCAGCACCGCGGCCACGGCGCGCTTGTCCTCCGGCGTGACCACCGGCCAATAGGTCTTGGCCGCATTCGCGGGCACGGCGCGGGCGCCGCCATTCTGGGCTAGTGTGGGCATGATCTCTCCGCCTTTCCTGGCAATTGGTGAGCCCCGGCCGACGGCGGCTCCGCTTATTGATTCCACGCGTCCCGCCGCGCGTCAATCAGCCGCTTCAGTTTGCGGCCTTCGCTAATCGTCCGCGGCGCGTGAAACTGGAAATCGAATTCGAAAAACCGCTTCTGATAATACCGCCAGCAATCCGGAAACCGGCTTTCGATATTGCGGAAAATGAGATTTTTCACTTCCTCCGGAGACGCACCGTTGACCAGTTCCAAATGGAACTCGATGCGGTCGTCGCGGTCGCCCCGCCGCACGAATACCTGCCAGTCATCGGTCACCTCCGGAACTCCGCGCAGCATCTCCTCGAACCAGTACGGGCTGATGTTGCCCATCGAGCAGTTGATCAGCTCGTCGCTGCGGCCGATGATCTTGCCGATCCGCGGCATGATCCGCAGCCCGCAGTGGCATTCCCCGTCACTGGCCCAGCGCGTGATGTCCGCCGACCGGTAGCGAATCAGCGGCATGACCGTGCGGTTCAGCGTCGTGTACGCCAGTTCTCCATAGCCTTCCTCATCCGGGTGCAAGATCTCGCTGGTCAGCGCCAAGGCGCCGAGGTGATAGCCGCCCTTTTCCGGGCATTCCACCCCGTTCATGCCGAAGGCTTCGGTCTGGCCGTAGCTCAGATGCACTTTCGCCCCGCGCCAGACACCCTCCATGTACTGTCGCGTGCGCTCGCTCAGGTTCTCGCCGCCCAGGAACACCAGCTTCACCGGCCAGGTGCCGCAGCGTTCCGCCACCTCGGTCACGCGCACCAGGTGCGTCGGCACGCCCATGATCACGTTCGGCTTGTACACCTTGATGCGGTCGTAAAACTCCTGCGGTTCGACGAAGGCGCCGATGACGTGAAACGCGCCGATGGCCATGATCGAGTAATAGGCGGTGAACGGCGCGTTCCAAAACGAGTAGTCAAACCCGTCCGCCACCACGTCCTCCGGGCGCAGCCCCAGGTTGTACAACCCCACCGCTCCGTCGCGCCCATAATCGAACATCTCCTGGTAGGAGAAATACACGCGCTTGTTGATCCCCATCGAGGTCCCGGTAGTTTCGAACCCGAACTCCGGCTTGGCGCAGAGAAAATCCTCCACCGGCCGTTCCCGCAGGTCCTCCGGCGTCGTGAAGAAGTCGCCCAGATCCGCATGGGTGCGCACCTGGGCCGGGTCAATGCCGTGCTCGCGGAACTTTTCCCGGTAAAACCGCGAATGCTGCGCCGCATAGCGCACCGTAGCGGCGAACTTGCCCGCCTGCAAGCGCGTAATCAACCCCGGCGGCAGCCGCTGCGCCATCCACAGCCGGTTTTCCGGCGTGCGCAGGAAGCGGCGGTCGAGAAAATCGAAAATGCCCTCTAGCATGGCCCTTCCTCCACAATGGCATACCTCGCCCCGGCCGCGCTCCCGCCCGCGCCGCGCGTCCGGCCCGCTGTCCCATGGTTTCTCGCGTTCATGCCCTGGCCAGCACCACGCAGGCGTTCTGTCCGCCAAATCCAAACCCATTCGATAGCACCATCCGCACCGCCCCCCGCCGCCCGGCGCCGGTGACCACGTTCAGGTCGCATTCCGGATCCGGGTCGCGATAGTTGAGCGAGGGCGGAATGAAGCCGTCCTCCAACCCCAGCACCGACAACACCGCCTCCACCGCCGAAGCCGCGGCGATCAAATGCCCGGTCATCGCCTTGGTGCTGCTGATCGCCACCTCCCGCGCCGCGGCGCCAAACACCCGATGGATCGCCGCCGCCTCGGCGCGGTCGTTCAGCACCGTTCCCGTGCCGTGCGCGTTGATGTAATCCACCGCCGCGGGTGGTTCGCCCGCGTCGGCCAGCGCCGCGCGCATCGCCGCCGCCGCGCCCCGGCCCTCCGGATGGCATTTGGTGAGGCCAAAGGCGTCCAGCGAACTGCCATACCCCGCCAGCCGCGCCAGCGGCTCCCCACCGCGGCGGCGCAAGTGATCCTCCGATTCCAACACCAGCGCTCCGGCGCCCTCGCCCACCACGAAACCGCTGCGCCGCTGGTCGAACGGCCGGCACACCGTCGCCGGATCCTCGCCCGGCGCGGGATGGGCCAGCGCCGCCAATAGTTCAAATTCCAGCAAACTCAATGGGTCCACCTGGGAGTCCGCTCCGCCGGCCAGCACCACCTCGGCCTCGCCGCGCTCAATCATCCGCTTGCCCATGCCCAGCGCGTCGTTGCCCGACGCGCAGGCGGTGTAGCACGCCACCCGCCGCCCCCCGGCCCCGCCGGCGCGCGCCAAGCGCTGGAGCAGATCCGCGGGGGTCAGCTGCTTTTCCTGCAAGCTCCGGATATAACGCCGCCGCAGTTCGCTCCAGTCCCACCCCTTCCCCGTCGCCGCCCAGCCCGCCAATGCGTCCACCGGCAGCGCCGGCTTGCCCACCGCCCAGACCACCGCTCGCGCCGCGTCGTCGCCCCCTTCGGGCCGCGGCAGCGCCGCCTGGTCCAGCGCCTCCGCCAGCGCCACCGCGGCGAAATAGTGCAGCCGCCCCGGACCCGGTGGCAGCCCCGCGGCCGGCGCTTCGCCGGCGATGCGCACCGGAAAACCGGTGCTGGGAAAATGCCGGATCCAGTTGATTCCTCCCCGGCCCGCCGCCAGCGCCGCGCGGTGCGCCGCCACGCCCACGCCCAGCGCGCTCACCACCCCCACGCCGCTGATCCAGACCTCCCGCCGCCGCGCCATCCTTACCCCGCCTCCACCCGTGCGGCGGCGCGCGACGCCGCCAATAACGCGGCGCACTGCGGCCACCCTTGCGCCCACGGCGCGCCCGGGTCTCCGCCCCGCCAGTCTTGCGCGCCGCGCACGCCGCGCCGCTGCGCCACGCCGCGCGCCTCCAGCACCAGCGCCACCGCCGCTTCCCCCTCCCCCGGCGTCAGGGTTTGTTCCGGGCAGTCGCTGGCCGCGCAGAGCACCACGTCCGCGCGCCCCTCGGCCAGCAGCCCTGCCGCTTCCTCCAGCGCCTGCGCCCCGGCCTCCGCCCCGCTGGTCAGCGTCAAGCTCGGGCCTTGGAAATTGAACAAAATGGACACATGCGCCGCCGCCATGTTCGATAGGAGGTGCAGCCGGCGAAAAGGGTGCAACCCGTGCAGCGCCGCATCCCCCCATCCCGCCGGTTCGCTGCGGTCCTCCCGCGCCGCCAGCACCGCCAGCAAATCCGGCGTCACCGGCTGGATGTCCGCTGCCGCGATCACCACCCCGGCGCGTTCCGGGTCCAGCCCGGCTGCCGCCAGCCCCTCCGCGTCGCCGCCCAATCCCGCCGCGCTCAGGGCCATCGCCGCCGCCGCCGTCGTCAACTGGAAGCCGCGATGCATGGCCCGCAGCGCCTTGGCATTGTGAATGTACTCGCGCGGATTGAAGCTGCTGATGCGGCCCGCCGCGCCCGTCGCCGCCAGCGCCGCCGGCCCCACGCCCCACGGCAGGAGCACGCCGCTGCCCGTCACCACCGCTTCGCGTTCCCGTTCCGCCGCCGCCTTCACCCGGCTAGGCCCCCGTCCACGCGCAACACTTGGCCGGTAATGTAGTCCGCGTCCGGCGAAGCCAAAAACGCCACCGCCGCGGCGATGTCCTCCGGTTTCCCGTAGCGCTTCAGGGCGATATGCTTCAGAATTTCCGGCCCCGCCAGTTCCCGCACCTCCTGGCTCATTTCGGTCTCGATCATGCCGGGCGCCACCGCGTTCACCGTGATGTTCTTGCTGGCCAGCTCCTGCGCCAAGGCCTTCGTCAGCGCGTTGATGCCACCCTTGGAGGCGGCATAATTCACCTGCCCGCGGTTGGGCGTATCCCCCGCGACCGACGACATGTTGACGATGCGCCCATAGCGCTGCCGCAACATGATCCGCGCCGCCGTCCGGCAGCAATAGAACACCCCGTCCAAATTGGTCGCCAGCACCTGCCGCCACTGCGCGTCATCCATCGTCAGCAGCAGGCCGTCGCGCACCATGCCGGCATTGTTCACTAGAATGTCCAACCGCCCGAACTCCTGCGCCACCCCTTCCACCAGGGCTTTCGCCGCCTCCGGCTGGCTGACGTCGCCGGCAAAGGCTTGTCCCTGGCCACCGCCGGCGGTGATGGCGGCTACGACCTCCTCCGCGGCCCCGGCGTTGGCCCGATAGTTCACCGCCACCCGCGCGCCTTCCTGCGCCAAGCGCAAGGCGACGGCCCGCCCGATGCCCCGGCTGCCCCCGGTGACCAATGCGAATTTGCCTTGTAAGCGGTTCATGCCTTGCCCATCTGCTCCCATTCCCAATTGGCTCCCGCCCCCGCGGCGCCGCCCGCGGCGGCGCTAGGCCGGATCGCCGCTTTCCAGCACCACGCTGGCGGCGGCCCCGGACAGGCTGGCGGAATTGACCAACAGGCGGCGATAGCTGCCCGCCCGCGGCCGGCCGCGCACGTAATCCAGCCCCAGATCCGGATCGGGATGCTCGCAGTTCAAGATCGCCGGTAATCCCGGCATCGCCCCCTGCAACACGCCGCAGCCGGCGATCACTTCCAGCGGCCCGGAGCCCGCGGAAAAATTGCCCGTCGCGGATTTCACCGCCGTCACCGGCACATACGCCGCCCGCGCCGTCAGCAACGCCTTCAGCGCCTCGGCCTCCGCCCGATCGCTCTGCACCGTCCCCAGCCCGTAGGCCGAAATCGCGTCCAGTTCCCACGGATCGCGGCGCGCGTCCGCCACCGCCGCCTGCATCGCGCCGAGGAAGGCCTCCGCGGTTTCGCTCGGCCGTCCCACGCAGCCGGGGCTGCCCAGCCCGTAGCCGGTGACTTCGCCGTAGATTCGCGCTCCGCGCCGTAGCGCCGCCTCGCGTTCCTCCAGCACCACGAACGCCGCGCCCTCCGCCGGCACGAACCCCGCGCGGTCGCGATCAAACGGCCGGCTGGCCTGCGCCGCCACCCCATTGCCCAGGTATAGCAGCCCGGACGGCTCGAAGCTCTCCAGCCGCTCCTCCTCCAGCAGCGATTCGTATCCCCCCGCCACCGCGATGTCCGCCGCCCCCCGCCGCAAGCAGCGGAACGCCTCGCCGATGGCCATCACGCCGCCGGCGCCGCTCATGCAGATGTTGCCGTTCGGTCCCTGCGCCCCCACCTTCATGCTGACGAAATACAGCACGATGTTGGCCAGGCTCTTCAGCAGCCACAAGGGATTGATGGTGGCGATGCCTTCGGCGCCAAACGCCTGCAAGTCCAACCCGTCGTCCCCGCCGCGGCTGGCCCGCTCCAGCGCCGGCAGCAGCTCGTCGCGGTCGCCCGCGTGCCCCGGCGAACCCACGTAGGAGGCGACGCGAAACGGATCCACGTGGCTCAAATCCAGCCGCGCGTCCGCCACCGCCAGCTCCAAGGCCGCCACCCCCAGCCGCACCGGCCGGGTCATCAGTTTCAGCGTTTTGGCGTCGGCGATCAGTTTCCGCGGGTTGAACTCCCGGACCCGGCCGCAGGCCTGCGTGCGGAACCCTCCGGTGGCGAACTCCTCCGCCCGCTCCAGCCCCGACCGCCCCGCCGCCAGCTCGCGCCACAACGTTTCGGCATCGTTGCCCAGCGGCGACACCAGCCCCACTCCGGTGATCACCACGCGCCGTCCGCCACCCCGCCCGTTCACTCCCGCCTCCATCTCAAGCGACATAGGCCCGGATCACCAGCGAGCCGTTCGACCCGCCAAAACCGAAGGAGTTCGAGACCACCGTCCGCACCGGCTGCTGCCGCCCGGTGTTGGGCACGCAGTCCAAATCGCAGGCCGGGTCGGGATGTTCGTAATTGATCGTCGGCGGAATGTAACCGTCCCGAATCGCCAGCGTCGAAATGACCGCCTCGATCGCCCCGGCCGCATTCACCATGTGCCCGGTCATGGATTTCGTCGAGCTCACCGGCACCCGCTGGGCGTACCCGCCCAGGCAGCGCTTGATCGCCATCGTCTCGCTGGCGTCGTTCTGCACCGTCGAAGTGCCGTGGGCGTTGACGTAATCCACGTCCTCGGCGCGAATCCCGGCGTCTTCCAATGCCGCCCGCATGGCCAAAAACGGCCCTTCCCCGTCCGGCGGCGAATCCGTGATCCGGTAGGCGTTGATCGAGCAGCCGAAGCCCGCCACCTCGCCGTAGATGCGGGCCCCGCGCCGGTAGGCGTGCCAGGCATCCTCCAGCACCAGCATCGCGGCTCCCTCCGCCAGCACGAATCCGTCGCGCGTGGCGTCAAACGGCCGGGACGCCGTTTGCGGCGAATCGTTCCGCTTCGACAGCGCGCCCAGCAAAATAAAACTCGCCACCATCGTCGGCTCCATCAGGCATTCCGCCCCGCCCGCCAACATGACGTCCGCATCGCCGTAACGGATTTTCTCCAGCGCGTAACCCAGCGCCTGCGAACTCGACGTGCAGGCGGTGGAAATGGTCGTGATCGGCCCCCGCGCGCCCCACGTCCCGCTCAGCAGGTACGCCAGCCCATACGGCGAGTAGCGCAGGTATTCATCCCCGGGCACTTCCGCCAGCGCCTGGCGCCGCGCCTCCAAGCCCGCCGGCGCCAGCTTGCGGCTGCGCAGCTCCGGCAATAGGCGGTCCCGCCGCCCCTCGGTGCCCAGGCTGATGCCGAACCGTGTCGGCTCCACCAGCTCCTCCGACGGAGGACCCGGCGCCGCGTCCGCCCGCGCCAGCCCGGCATCCACCATCGCCTGCTGCGCCGCCGCGAAGCCAAAACTGTTCTTGCGGTCCAGCACCTCCGCCAGCGCAGCCGGCGCGCCCAGCCGGTCGAAGCGAAATCCCCGCACCTCGCCGCCGATCTGCGTCTCGAAGGTGCTGGCGTCGAAGACCGAGATGCGTTCAATGCCGCAGCGCCCCGCTTGCAGCGACCGCCACGTCTCCTCGACCGTTTGGCCCACCGGCGTAACCGCGCCCAGGCCGGTGATCACCACCCGGCGGCGGCGTCCCGCACCGTTTCGGCCCGCTCCATTGCCCCCCGTCGTCACGCCTTCGCCTCCGGCGCCCGCGGCGCCGTCAGCCGCGCGTGCAGCTCCTCGCCCAGCAAGTTCCGGTTCACGTCATCGGCCCACGATTCCAGCTTCTGGCGCGCCGCCATCGGGATCACCCCGGCGCCCCGGCCGGTGTCGAACCCCAGCATCACTTCCGCTCCCGCCACCAACTGCTCCTCCACCCGCGCCTCCGCCTTGCAGCGCCCGCCGCCGTCGGTCAGCCCCAGCAGTTCCGCGCGGATCACCACCCGGTCCCCGGCGCGAACAAAGCGCCGGAACCGCGCCTGGCTGATGCCCAGCAGCACCGGCAGCACCACCTCGCCGCTTTCCGCCCGCACCGAGTACGCGATCAGCCGCCCGGCCAGTTGCGCCATCGCCTCCACCAGCAGCACCCCGGGCACCACCGGGAAGCCCGGAAAGTGATCGGCGAAATAGTCCTCGCCCAGGCTGGGCGTCTTCACGCCCACCGCGTACCGTCCCGGCTCCAGCTCCAGGATCCGGTCAATCAGCAGGAAACGCACCGCGCTACCCTACTTGCGCCTTCGCCGCCTCGCCGTCTCCCAGGCGCCAGGCCACCAGCCGGGTAAACGTTTCGGCGGTAAACAACGTCGGGATTTCCCGCGACGTCAGCCCCGGATGCAGCCGCTGCGGATCCACCTCCGGCATCAGCAGCCGCAGCCGCTCCAGCGCCGCTTCGGTCAGCACGCCGTTTTGCTGGAATTCGCTTTCCTTCAGCGAGCCCTGCGTGGCCTTCTGGATCCCGCCGCGCGGAATCTTGATGCCAAACGCCGACTCCAACCGGAACAGCAGATCCAAAAAGTCCAGCGATTCCGCGTGCAGATCGGTCATCAGGCTGGAGTTGGGTTTCACCTCTTCCACCTCGCATCCGAGCACCTCGGCGATCGCGGCTTGCACCGTGGCCAGAATCTCATCATGGCGGCTGGCCAACACGCGGTCGGCAGCCTCCCGGATTTGCAAAACTTCCTCGGCGCTATTGACTGGCGGCATTTGCGTATTTCCTTCCGTTTCTCAATGTCGCTGGCGGCGTCGCGGCCCGCCTAGCGCAAGCTCATGAGGGACAGGCCCCCATCGGCGATAATCGTCTGCCCGTAGATCCAATTGGCGGCGTCCGAGCAGAGAAACACCGCTACCTCCGCCACGTCTTCCACCGTGCCGATGCGCCCGGCCGGGGAAAGCGTCTCGCAGGCTTCTTTCATTTGGCCATAGGTGGAGAACAGCCGCAGCGCGTCCGTGTCGATCGGGCCGGCCGAGAGCGTGTTGGCGTTGATGCCCTCCTTGCCCAACTCCACCGCCAAATACCGCGTCAGCGCCTCGGTCGAGGCCTTGGTGACCCCAATCGGCGCGTATCCCGGTATCACATACGTCGAGCCCAGACTGGAAAGGCTGAGGATCTTGCCCCGCCGCCCCTTCATCAGCGCCCGGCATTTCTGCGCGCTCAAAAGCAGCGCCGTCGTGTTGCGTTGTACCGTGTGCTCCCAGGCGTCCTTTTTCTGCCGCATCAGCGGCCCAAACGCCGCCACGTCAATCGCGTTGTTGACGAAAATGTCCAGGTGCCCGAACTGGCTCTCGACGAAGCTGAACAGCTTGGCGATGCCCTCCGGGCTGATGGCGTCGGCGGCCACCGTCTCCGCCCGCCGCCCCATGCCCCGCAATTCTTCCGCCAGTTGTTTCGCCGCCTCGTCGCTGGTGACGTAATTGATCACCACGTCGGCCCCGTTGCGGCCCAGGGCCAGCGCGATGGCGCGGCCAATGCCGCGCGCCGCGCCCGTCACTAACGCTGTCTTGCCTTGTAGATCGCTCACGCGCGGTCGTCCATCCTTTTTTTCCTCGTTGCCTGGGGCGTCGCCGCCCCGCTTCCTGCCGCGCCGCCGGCGTTAGCGAACCGCCGCGCCGGCCCGGCGCGCCGCCGCCAACTGCCCGAACGCTTCCTGCAACCGCCGGTACTGCGCCGAAAGGTCGTGCTCGGGCCGGCCCTGCGGCGTCTGCGGGCTCTTGAAGTAAAAGCCCAGCCAATCCTGCACGCCGCGGCGCCCCGCCGCCTGCGCCGCCGCGCTCAATAACGCCAAATCCAGCAACAACGGCGCCGCCAAAATACTATCACGGCACAGGAAGTCCACCTTGATCTGCATCGCGTATCCCAGCCACCCGATCACGTCAATCGTGTCCCAGCTCTCCTTGTTGTCGCCGCGCGGCGGGTAGTAGTTGATCTTCACCTGATGCGAGATCTGCCCGTACAGGTCCGGGTAAAGCTCGGGTTCCAGAATATGGTTCAGCGCCGACAGCTTGCTCTCCTCCTTGCTGCGGAACGCCGCCGGATCATCCAGCACCGCGCCATCCTGGTTGCCCAAAATGTTCATCGAAAACCACCCCGAGATGCCCAGCGCCCGCTGTTTCAGCCCCGGCGCCAGGATCGTCTTCAGCAGCGTCTGGCCGGTCTTCAAATCCTTGCCGCAGACCGGCGCCCCATGGCTCTCCGCCAGCTCGATCATCACCGGCAGGTCCACCGTCAGCGTCGGCGTGGCGTTGACGAACGGGCAGCCCTCCTTCAGCGCGGCGTAAGCGTAGATCATGCTCGGCGCGATCGTCGGCTCGTTCTGCTTCAGCGCCGTCTCGAAGATCTTGGCGTTCTGATGCGCCGGCCCCGGCGCCAGGAACACCTCCGTCGAGCCGCACCATTCCACCACCACCTGCTCGACGCCCTGCTGCTTGCGGAAGGCGCGGATGTCTTCGCGCAGCGCCTCCGCCTGTTCGAACTTGTTGCTTTGCGGCTTCAGCCTCTGCCCCTTGGTGCGGCGCAGATACTGCGGGTCGTGAATGCCCGCCATGGGCTCGATGCCGCTCAGTTCTTCCCGCAGCGACTGCAGCAGCATCGGCTCCAGCACCCCGGCGCGCTGCGCCGCGTCCCAGCACGTGCCAGTGGAGATGTCCCAGCCCCCGAAGCGCAGCTCTCCCAGCCGCGGCAGATCCAAGTACTCCGCCAGCGGCGTCCGCCGCTCGCCTTCGCGGACATGGCTCATTTGTGTCAGGGCCCCGAAGGGTTTCGCCAGCCCCTGTTTTACCGCCGCCACCCCCCCGATCAGCGTGGTCGCGATTGCGCCCATGCCCGCCGTCAACACGCCCAGCCGGGCGCCATTCGCTGGCTGGTCTTTCGTTTGCGCCATAGAGTCCTCCAAACACGGCATTGTCCTTGCCGCCGAGTTAACCCGTGGTTAAATGACCATTAAACGTTTTTAACCGGGCGCCGCGCGGCGAAAACCCCGCGACGATTGGCATGCCGCCGCTCCCGCCCGTCGCCGCCCAGTTCGTTCGGAACGCGCCTCGCTGCGCTGGCGCCGAGCCACGCCCGCGGAGGGCGTGCGCTTGGCCATCCGCCGTCCCGCCTCCCCCCGCAGGGAACGGCGATCCGGCCGGGCAGCGTTGCGCCGCGGAGAGCCAAACGGCGCCGCGAGCGGAGCGAGGCGGGCGAAGCGAGGGCAATGCAGTCCCACCGCGGCGGGGTTGAGGCGCCCGAGCGGCGGCCGTAGCGCAGCGGAGGCCAAATGAGGCCCAACGAAGCGCTGCGACGCGGCTCGCCCCGCCCCTCTGGCGGCAAAAACTTCCCCCGGCCCACCCCCAAACTTCCGAGCGGGGCGAGAAGCGAGCAGAGCGAGGCGGGCGAAGCGAGGGCGACGCAGCGTACCGGGATGTACGGGAGGAGCCCGAGCGCACGCCCAACGAAGCTATGCGACGCTTATCGCCCCGCCCTCCACGGCCCTTAGACTTGTACGCCCGCGCCTACCGGCAGCCGCTCGTCCACCACCCGCCGCAGCTTGCGCCGCGGGCCGCTGGGCCGCAGTTCGCCCCGGGGCAGAAATCGGAAGCGCAGTTCGTACAGCCCCATCTTCAGGTTCTTGTGGTAATAGGGAAATTGCGTCTCCAAGCGCTGCATCAGTTCCGTGCGCAGCGCTTCCGGATCGCCGTTGGCTTGCAGCTCCAGCCGCAGTTCCAGCACGTCCCGCGGCCCCGGTTGCGTCACCGCCACCTGCCAATCGTCGGCCAGCCCCGCCGCCCCGCCAAACCACGTCTCGAAAATCCACGGGCTGATCATGCCCATGCCGCAGGAGATGATCTCGTCCCCGCGGCCGACGATCTTGCCAATGCGCCGCATGCAGCTCAACCGGCAGCCGCACGGCTCGTCCGCGAACCGGGTAATGTCGTTGGAGCGATAGCGGATCAGCGGCATCACCCGCCGGGTCAGCGTCGTGAACACCAGCTCGCCGTAGCCTTCGGCGTTGGGATTCAGAATCTCGAACTGGAAATTCACTTCGTTCAGGTGATAGCCGTTCTGCGCCGGGCACTCCACCCCCGTCGCGCCCAAGCTCTCCGTCTGGCCGTAGGCTTGATAGACCTTCGCGCGCCAGACCTTCTCAATCCATTGCCGCGTCGCCTCCGCCATGTTTTCACTGCCCGCCATGATGAACTTCACCGGCCAGACGCCGCGCTGCTCGGCGATTTCGGTCAGGCTCACCAGCCAGGCCGTATCCACGATCAGGACGTTGAACCGGTAGTCCTTGACCCGCTCGTAGAAATCCTCCGGCGGCAGCTTGGACGCAATCACATGGAAGCAGCCGATGGCGTTCAGCGAATACAGCAGCGTGATGCCGGCATTCCAGAAGGCGTAGTCGAAGGCGTCCACCACGCGGTCTTCCGGCCGCAAGCCCAAATTCCACAATCCCACCGCGCCTTCAAAGCCAATGTCCCGAATCTCCTCGTTGGAGAAGTAGACCCGCTTGTTGCGCGCCGTGGTGCCGGTGGTCTCGAAGCCGGCCTGCGCGGTGGCGCAGACGAAGTCCTCCGTCTCCCGCGCCCGCAGGTCGGCGCTGGTGGTATAAAAATCGCCCAGATCGGCCGGCCGCCGCACGCCGCGCGGATCAATGCCCAGCGCCTGGAAACGCTCGCGATAGAAGCTGCTGCGCTGTCCCGCCCAGCGCACCGTGTCCTGGAACTCCGCCTGCTGCACCCGCCGCACCAACCCGGGCTTGATCAGCGGCGCGAATTTGTAGCGCCGCTCGATGCTGCGCCCGAATACCAGCGTCTCCAACAGCGTCGGCACCGCCTCAAACATGCGTCCTGCCTCCCAGCGCGAGGGGAGCGGAAATCGCGGTGCGCCGCTTAGCCGCCGGCGGCGAGTTGCGCCAGCACGGATTTCGACAATTCCCGCAAGGTTTCCAGCACGCCCGTTCCGTTGGACGCCACGGCCGGAATGACCGGCTCGTTGTAGCGCCGCAACTCCGCGGTGAGGCGTTCCACCGCCACCGCATTGCCCAGATCCTGCTTGTTGAGTTGCAGCACGTAGGGAATCTTGCCCAACTCGAGTTTTTGCTCGCGGAGGTTGTCCTCCAAATCATCCAACGCCTCCAGGTTGGCATCCAGCCGCGGCTCCTGGCTGTCGGCCACGAACACCACGCCATCCACGTTGCGCAGCAACAACTTGCGGCTGGCGGTGTAAAACACCTGGCCGGGCACGGTGTAGAGGTGAAAGCGGGTGTGGTAGCCGCGTACGTCGCCCAGTTCCAGGGGCAAAAAGTCGAAAAACAGCGTTCGATCCCCTTCCGTCGCCAGCGACAGCATTTGGCTGCGCCGCTCTTCCGGCACTTGCCCAAAAATGTACTGCAAATTGGTGGTCTTGCCGCCGAGACCGGGGCCGTAATAAACCAATTTGCAGTTGATTTCGCGCGCGGCGCGATTAATGGTGCTCACAGGCGTTCCGAGGGACTCGGGCCAGTTATAACACACGCGCGCCCCGCCACGGCAGCATTTCGCGTCACCGCGCCGGCCGCCTCGCCCCCGCTCCGTGCGCGCCGCGCCGCCGCCTTCCGCCCCCGGCTATTGACGCCATCGCCGCTTTGCCGCCTAATTGGAAGTTGCCCCCGGAACCGCCGCCGTGGCGGGGTCCCCAGGGCCGGAATCCCTTCTATGACCGCAGCATCCCATTCCCCCGCCCCTAGTCACCGTACCCCGGCTCATCCCCCCGACGCCGAGCGCCGCGCCGCGTTGGAGCAATACGAGGCGGGCATGAAGTATTTCAGCCAGCAAAAATTCGACAAAGCCAAGAGTTGGCTGGAGAAGGCCGCCCATGGCTCCGTGCGCGACGTCGCCGAACGCGCGGGCCGCCATCTCGCCGTCTGCGAGCAAAAACTCCAGTCCTCCGGCCCCACCCTGCGCAGCGCCGAGGATTATTACAACGCCGCGATTTGGCGGCTCAACCTGGGCCAGTACGAAGAAGCCCAGGAGCATCTGGAACGCGCCCAGAAGCTGGAAGGCAAGACCGGGCATACCGAATACGCCCTGGCCGCCGTCTACGCCCAGCGCAACGACGCCGACCATGCGCTCGAGCACCTGAAGCAAGCCGTCACCCTCGATCCGCGCAATCGCTTGCTGGCGCGCAGTGACGCCGATTTCAAGTCGCTCATGGAAGATCCCCGTTTCACCGAGGAAATCTACCCCGATTAACGGCAACGGCGCCGCTCCCGGGCCCCGGCCCGGCGCCGCCTGACATTATGGCCGCTACTGCCCTGATCGTACTTGCCGCCGGCCGGGGAACACGGCTGCGCTCCGCGTTGCCCAAGGTCTTGCACCACGCCGGCGGCCGCAGCTTGCTGGCGCACGTGCTGGCCGCCGGCGCCGCCGCCGGACTGCCCGCCGCCGACACCTTCGTGGTCGCCGGCTACGCCGCCGAACAGGTGCAGGCGGCGGTCGCCTCCAGCGGCGTCCGCGTCATCCTCCAGCAGCCCCAGCGCGGCACCGGCCATGCCCTGCAAGTCGCCGCTCCGGCCCTGGTGGCATACTCGCAAATCATTGTCTTGCATGGAGATATGCCGGTGGTCAGCGCCACCACCGTCAGCCGCCTGCGCGCCGAACTGGAGGCCGGCGCCGATGCCGTCCTGGCCACCGCCACCCCCGACACGCCCCGCGCCTACGGCCGCATCCTGCGCGACCGCAAGCAGCCCGAGCAAGTCGTCGCCATAGTCGAGGACCGCCAGGCCACGCCGGCGCAAAAGCAGATCCGGGAGTTGAACGCCGGATTTTATGCCTTCCGCGTGCAACCCCTCCTGGTCGCCCTGGGCCAGCTCGGCACCAACAATCCTCACGGCGAGTTCTACTTGACCGATACCATCGCCTTGATGGCCCAGGCCGGCGCCAAGATTCGCGCCTACCCTCTTCCCGACCCGGTCGAAATCTTGGGCATCAACGACCGTATCGAGCTGGCCGAAGTGGATTCCCTGTTGCGCCGCCGCAAAGCCGAGGATCTGATGACGCAAGGGGTCAGCATCTATGCCCCCGCCACCGTGGCGGTGGATCCCGAGGTGACCGCCGGGCAGGACTGCGTCCTCGAACCCGGCGTCCAGCTCCGCGGCCAAACCACCCTCGGCGCCAACTGCCGCATCGGCGCCTATTCCATCCTCACCGACTGTCGCCTGGACGACGGCGTCGAGGTCTTGCCGCACTGCGTGCTGGAGCGCGCCCAGATCGGCGCCGGCGCGCGCGTCGGCCCCTTCACTCGTTTACGCGAGCAGGCCGAAATCGCTCCCGGCGCCCACCTTGGCAATTTCGTCGAGGTCAAGAAAAGCCGCATCGGCGAGGGCGCCAAGGCCATGCACCTGGCCTACCTGGGCGACGCCCAGATTGGCGCCCGCGTCAATATCGGCGCCGGCACCATCACCTGCAATTACGACGGCGAGCAAAAGCATCCCACCGCGATCGGCGAGGAAACCTTTGTCGGCAGCAACTCCACCCTGGTCGCGCCGCTGGAGATCGCCGCCGGCGCCTATGTCGCCGCCGGCAGCGTCATCACCGACTCCGTGCCCGCCGGCGCGCTGGCCCTGGGCCGCGGGCGCCAGGTCAATAAACCCGGCTGGGTCGCCGCGCGGAAAAAGAAGGCGCGTTCCTCGCGGAACGGCGGCTAGCGGCCGCCTGCGCTCCGGCCTGATTTGCGCGCCACTCTCCGGCCCCCAGGACTCTCATGCTCGATCCCAACTTAATTCGGCAGCATCCTGATGAAGTCCGGGCCATGCTGGCCCGGCGCGGCGCCGGCGCCGACCTGGACCGCCTGTTGGCGGTGGATGCCGAGCGCCGCGCCGCTATCGCCGCCCTGGACGAGCTGCGCCACCAGCGCAAAACCTCCGCCGAAGCCTTTGGCCGCAGCCTGCGCGAACCTGGCGGCAAGGACCCCGAAGCCGCCGCCGCGCATCGCGAGGAAGCCCGCCAACTCGGCGCGCGGATCGCGGAATTGGAAGCCGCCGCCCGCGAGCGCGATCAGGAGTTTCAGGATTTGGCGCTGACCCTGCCCAACATGCCCCACGCCACCGTGCCGCCGGGAAGAACCTCCGAGGACAACGTCGAGGTGCGGCGCTGGGGCGCGCCGCGCGCCTTCCCGTTTCCACCCCGCGATCACGTCGCCCTGGGCGCGGAGTTGGGCATCTTGGATCTGGAGGCGGCGGCCAAGATCAGCGGCGCCCGCTTCGCCGTCTACCGCGGCCTGGGGGCGCGCCTGGAACGCGCCTTGGCTAACTTCATGCTCGACCTCCACGCCGCCCGCGGATACACCGAGATCCTGCCGCCGGCCATGGTCAGCAGCCAAAGCCTGCGCGGCACGGGCCAGCTTCCCAAATTCGCCGCCGACCTTTTTCATTGCGAAGGCCACGATCTCTGGCTCATTCCCACCGCCGAGGTTCCGCTCACCAACCTCTTCGCCGCCGAAACGATCGAGGCCGCCGATCTGCCCGCCCGGGTCATGGCCCATACCTCCTGTTTCCGCAGTGAGGCCGGTTCCTATGGCAAGGACACCCGCGGCATCATCCGCCAGCACCAGTTCCAAAAAGTCGAGCTGGTGCAAATCGCCGCGCCGGAGCAATCCTACGCCCAGCTCGAGCAGCTCACCGCCGACGCCGAGGCGGTATTGCAAGCCTTGGAACTGCCCTACCGCGTCATGGCCCTCTGCGCCGGCGATTTGGGCTTCAGCGCCGCCAAGACCTATGACCTGGAGGTCTGGCTACCCTCCCAAAACGCCTACCGGGAAATCTCCTCATGCAGTAACTTCGCGGCCTTCCAAGCCCGCCGCGCCAACATTCGCTACCGCCCCGCCGGCGGCGGCAAGCCGGAGCTGGCCCATACCTTGAACGGCAGCGGCTTGGCTGTTGGCCGCACCTGGGTCGCGGTCGTCGAGAATTACCAGCAGCCCGACGGCAGCATCCTCATCCCCCCCGCCCTCCGCCCTTATCTCTCCGGCCTGGAACGCATCACCCCATAGCTCCGGGCGCGCGCCCCGCCCGGGCGGCATCCGCGCGGCATCCGGCCCTCCACAGACAACCCCACTCATGCCGCAGTCATCTGACTGTACTGAGACAGTCAGAAAGGACTTGCCATGCCTTTGTTCCCGCTCCGCCGCCGGCACGCTCCCGCTCCGCGCAACCGCCGCGCCCCCGCGGCCATGGCCCCGGCCCCCTTCCACCCCACCGCGCTGCAAAGCCGCTTTTTCGCCCTTCTAGCCGACGGCCTGCCCCCCGCCGAAGCCTGCGCCACGCTTCCCGTCAACCGCGTCACCTTCTACCGCTGGCGCCAGGACCCCGCCTTCCGTTATTGGCTCGCCTCCAACCAGCTCCGCGACCTGGTCCTGGACGGCGGCGCCCTCCTCACCCTGGCCCGCGCAAAGGCTGCCGAAAACTTCCCCTACTGGAACGCCCTGGCCCGCCTCACCTTCGATCCCACCACCCGCCAGCACCTCTGTGACTGGGCCGAATGGTGCGGCACCGACAGCGCCGCCCCCAGTCTCGCCGGCGCCCCCGCGGCCCCCGATCCGGAGGCTGAAAAATGTTGCATTTAAGGCCGTAACTGATTGAACGCACGGCATCGGCCGTGCAACATCGCCGACGCGAAAAGCGCCCTCCGCGGCGTCCCGGCGAAGGCCAAACAGCACGATGACGAAAACCCGCTGATTTTGCCGGCCGCCGTCTCAATCCAAGACGACCAACTTCGTTCGACCCCGCTCTCCCGGCGCGCCGCCTCAGGCCCCCAGGCGGTCGGAGAGAAAACGGCGCAGCGTCTGCTGGTGGTCGGGTTTCAACTCGAAAAAGTGCAGGCCGATGCGTTCCTGTTCGTCGCGGCGAATCACCCGCGCCTGCGCTTTGATCGGCAGCTTGGAGCTGGGCAGGGCGAACTCGATCCCGACCCGGTCGCCGACGCCAACCGGCCCGGATCCGTCCAACAGCATGCCGTTCTCGCTCAGGTTCACGCTCGGAGTCTGAAAACTCTGCGGCCCGCGAATCACCTTGACCGGGGCATGGAACGGCAGGCGCGCATGCCACACCTGCGCCTTCACCATGCAGCCCCGCAACACCGCCATCAGGTTGCGCAGCCGTTCGGCCGTGACCGGCTTGGCCAGCGTGAAGTTGGCCCCCGCTTGAAACGCCAGCCGCATCACCTCCGCGTCCTCGCGCCCGGTCACGATCACCACCGGCGCCACCGCTTGCAGAAAGGACCGCCGCGCGCGTCGCACCAGCTCGAACTCGCGCTGGTCGGGCGAGCGCAGATCCAGAAAAATCGCGTGCATCCGCTCCTCGCCGAGCAGTTGCGCCGCGCTGGCGCAGTCCGGCCGGGAAAGAACGACGCAGCCTTGCGGCCCCAGCACCGCTTCGAGTTGCGCCAAATGGGCACGGTCAAATTGGATGGCAAGCACTTTGAGCATAGGAGTTCGACGCGGGCCGAGATGGCCGCCGGAAACTCATTGTAGGAGGTGCGGCCGCCGCGCCGCCACTGGCCCGGTGGCCAGGCATTTGCCCTCTACGCCAAGGGAAGGACAGTTCGTACTTGCATTCCTGTACTAGAAATACCCTAAAGTTATCCGGTTTTAACCGCATCCTAAGCCGATTTTTAGGTTCTCCCGGTACTGTCATTGTTTTTCCGCGAGAACTTAATCATGCCCACTTCGTCGTCCGCCCCCTGCGCAACCAATCCCTGCCCATCCCCCCGCGCCGGCGTGCTCATCGCCAGCGCCGACGCGGAATTCCGCCGCCTCTTATGCGCCGAGGCCGGCGGGACCGCGCGCGAGGCCGGCGGCGGCGCCGAGGCCCTGGCGGCGCTGGATCACGGCGTTCCCGCCGCCGTCTGGCTGGACCGCCGCTTGCCGGACCTGGAGGCCGCGGAACTGGCGGCGATGATCCGCCGCTTGCATCCCGCGATCGAGGTCCGGTTAGTCGAACCTCGCGCCGCCGCTCCGGCCGCACGGCGGGAGGCGGGCGCCGCACCCCCGCCGGCCGGCGCCGGGCGCGAGCCATCGCCCTGGGTCGAGCCCCTGCCCGGCATGCGCGGCTGCGGGCCGGCCATGCAACAGCTCTTTCACTTGGCCCGCCTGGTGGCCCCGCGGGAAACCGCCGTTCTGATCACCGGCGAGAGCGGCACGGGAAAGGAGTTGGTGGCGCGGGGCATTCACCAGTTGAGCCGCCGCGGGCAGCAGCCGTGTGTCGTGGTCAACTGCGCGGCGTTGCCGGAAAGCCTGCTGGAGGCGGAATTGTTCGGCCACGCCCGCGGCGCCTTCACCGGCGCCGTGCAGGCGCAGCTCGGCCGCATCCATGCCGCCCACCGCGGAACGTTGTTTCTGGACGAAATCGGCGAGCTGCCGCTCGCCGTCCAGGCCAAGCTGCTGCGCTTCGTGCAGGAGGGCGAGGTGCAGCGCCTCGGCAGTCCCGACGTCTTCCGCGTGGATGTGCGCCTGCTGGCCGCGACCAACGCCGATCTGGAGCGGCGCGTCGAGGAGGGCCGCTTCCGCGCCGACCTGTTCTATCGCCTTTCGGTCTTTCCCTTGGAGTTGCCGCCGCTGCGGCAGCGGCCGGAGGACGTGGTGGAGCTGGCGCAGGATCTGATGGACGGCTTGGCGCGGCGCACCGGCGCCGGCGGGAAAGCCCTCTCGCCCCGGGCCGCCCAGTGCCTCGCCGAGTATCCCTGGCCCGGCAACGTGCGGCAGTTGCAGCACGCGCTGGAGCGGGCCATGATCCTGGCCGACGGCGCCCGCGAGATTCAGCCGGAGCATCTGCCCGCGGCGTTGCACCGCTTCGCGGCGGCCGAGGCCGCCGGCGCCGCGACGCGGCGGCCGCCGCGGCACGCGGATTCAGAATTTGCTAACCGAACCTGGGGTGGAATTGGCACCCAAGCTGCATGGGCCTGAGGGCGATGGCAACTTTGCCTAGCACTGGGCAACAAACTCCCCCTCCCGGCGCCGCGGCCGGCGCCGCCGCCCTGGCGGCGGCGTTCCGCGACTTCAACCTCGCCGCCGGCGTCTTGCAGCAGTCCTACGGACATTTGCAAGCGGAAGTGGCGCGGCTGCGGCGGGAGTTGCAGGGCAAGAACCGCGACCTCGCGCGGCGGGCCGAGGAAAATCAGCGCCTCAGCGCGCGCCTGGAGCAGATTCTTTCCGGACTGCCGTGCGGTGTGATCGTGGCGGCTGGAAAAACCGTGCGCGCGGCCAACCCCGCGGCGCGGCGGCTTTTGGCTCCGGTCGCTCCGGACCTGGACGCCGGCAGCGTATTGCCGCCGCGGCTGCGGACCACCTCCGCAGCGGAAGCGTTGCTGGCCTTGCGCGGCGACCGGTATTTGGCCATCAGCGCGGCGCCTCTGGGACAGGGCGAGGAAGTCTGGATTGTCCGCGACGCCACCGGCGAGCAGCGCCAGCGGCGGGAAGAGGAGCGCGAACGGCAGCTGCGGGCGCTGGCGGAGATGAGCGCGGTGTTGGCCCATGAGATCCGCAATCCTCTCGCCAGCCTGGAACTCTTCGCCGGGCTGTTGGCGGAGACCAGCGTGGAGGGCGAAGCGCGAAATTGGATCGCCCAGGTGCAGGCCGGCTTGCGGCAAATGGCGGCGACCGTGAACAACGTGCTCCAGCTCCACTCCGGGGCGCCGGTGCGGTTGGCGCCGCTGCCGCTGCATGAGTTCTTGCGCGCCACGGTGGATTTTCTCCGTCCCCTAGCGGAGCAACAGGGCGTGCGCATGGAACTGGAGGCGGGCCCGGAAGGCGTGGAGATCGCCGCCGACGCGAACCGCCTGCGGCAGGTGCTGTTCAACCTCGCCGTCAACGCCTTCCGCGCGATGGCGCGGCGGCCCGACGGCGTTTTGCGCATCGCCGCCGACGTGGAGGGCGGACGGCGCGTCCGCTTGACCCTCCGCGACCAAGGACCCGGGTTTGCGCCCGATGCCTTGCCCCGCCTCTTCGCGCCGGGATTTTCCCGGGCGGGCGGCGCCGGGCTGGGGCTGGCCGTCTGCCGCCAGATCATGCGCCAGCACGGCGGTGAGATGGACGCCGGCAACGCCGCGGCGGCGGAGGGCGCGGTGATCACGCTGCGCCTGTGGCGTTGGCCGGCGCCGCAAGCTCTGGGAGGAGTGGCATGAACCGCGTGCTGATCGTGGATGATGACGCCGGCGTGCGGGCGGGTTTGGAAATTCATTTCCGGCGCCAAGGCTGGGACGTTCGCACCGCCAATACCGCCGCGGAGGCACTGGCCAAATTCCGCCAGGATCCCGCGCCGCTGGTGGTCACCGACATGCGCCTCGGCGGCGATGGCGACGCGCCGGGCGAGACCGGGCTGGACGTCATCACCGGCGTCCGGGCGGTGGCGCCCCAAACCGCGGTCATTTTGCTGACGGCCTTCGGCAGCGTGCCCGGAGCGGTGCAGGCGATGCGCGCCGGGGCCTGCGACTATCTGATGAAGCCGGTGGCCTTCCCCCACCTGATGGCCACCGCGGAGCGCCTGCTGGCCGCCCCCGCCGAGGCGGCCGCGCAGGCCGGCCAAGCGGCGCCCACAATGCCGCAGGCGGCCCCGCCGGAGGGCGCTTCGGCTCTGGTGCGGCGCGGCTTGCAGCGCGCCCGCCAGGCGGCGCAAGCCGGAGCGGACGTGCTGATCGAGGCGGAAAGCGGCGCCGGCAAGGAAGTCTGGGCGCGCTATTTGCATGCCAGCGGTCCACGGCGCAACCGCCCGTTCGTGGCCGTCAACTGCGCGGCGCTGCCCGATGCCTTGCTGGAAAGCGAGTTGTTCGGCTATGTCCGCGGGGCGTTCAGCGGCGCGGCGGCGGCCAAGCCCGGCAAATTCGAGCTCGCCGACGGCGGAACCCTCCTGCTCGACGAAATCGGCGAAATGCCCCTGGGACTTCAGCCCAAACTGCTGCGCGTGCTCCAGCAGCGGGAGGTGGACCGGCTGGGCGACGTGCGCCCGCGGCCGGTGGACGTGCAGGTGATCGCCACCACCAACCGCTCGCTGGCGGCGCTGGTCGCGGAGGGGCGGTTCCGGGCGGATTTGTACTACCGCCTGCGCGTGGTGCCGCTGGCCATTCCGCCGCTGCGGGAGCGGCGGGAGGATATTCCCGCGCTGGCGGAGTTTTTCCTGCGCCGTTACGCGGCGCCGGCAACCGGTTCGCCGCGGCTGGCGCCGGAGCTGGTGGCCGAACTTCAGTCGCGGCCCTGGCCCGGCAACGTGCGGGAACTGGAAAACTTCATCCGCCGCGCCGTGGCGCTGGCCACCGGCCCGGTGCTCGGCCTGGAGGCGCTGGAGTGGGATGAGGCCGCTGCCCTGGCGCCGCCGCCGCCGCCGGCCGCCGCCGAGCCCGCCACCGGCGGGCTGCGGGCGGGATTGTCCTGGCGCGAGGCGGAGCGGCAGCTGCTCGCGGCGACGCTGGCGGCCACCGGCGGCAACCGCACCCACGCCGCCGACATGCTGGGCATCAGCCTGCGGACCATCCGCAACAAGATTCGCGAATACCAACTGCCCCCCCGGGCGCAGTGCACGGAGAACCTGCTATGAGCTGGATGACTGGGAGCTATGTCCACGACCTGCAAAGCTTCCTGGGCCTCAACGATCTGCGCCAGACGCTGATCGCGGCCAATATCGCCAATATGGACACGCCCGGCTACAAGACGCTGGGCTTCAACTTCCATCAGGCGCTGGCGGAAGCCGAGGCCGGCCCCGCCGGGGCGCAACTCGATCCGCGGGTCGCGCCGGTGGCGGGGCTGCTCGCCCGTCCCGACGGCAACAACGTCAGCATGGATCAGCAAGGGTTGCTGATGGCGCGAACGCAGTTGGAGTATCACCTTGGCATTGCGCTCCTGACCAAGGAGTTCCATGGCATTCAAGCCGCCATCAATGGAGGAGGTGCATTTTGAACCTGTTCGGCGTGCTCAACATTAGCGGCTCAGCCCTGGCGGCGGAGCGGGAACGGGCGGAGGTCGTCGCCAGCAACCTGGCCAACGCGGACAGCACGCGCGGCCCCGGCGGCGGCCCCTACCAGCGGCGCAGCGTCATCTTTTCGGCCTCGCCGGTGAACGGCGGCTTCGCCGGCAGCTTCCAGGCCGGCGTGGTGAACGCCCAGGCCGAAGGGGTCCGGGTGGCGGCCGTGGTCACCGACACGGCGCCTGCGCGCGAGGTCTACGATCCCTCCAACCCCGCCGCGAACGCGCAAGGCTACGTCGCCTACCCGAATATCAATCCGGTGGAGGAGATGGCCGACCTGATGGGCGCGGCCCGGTCCTACCAATTCGATTTGTCGGCGGTGCAAGCGTCGAAAAACATGATCTCGGAGAGCTTGCAGATTCTAGCTTAGCCATCCCGGAGGCGCCATGAACCCGATCGCCAACGTCACGCCGCCGCCCCTGCCCGCCGACCTGCGCTCTCCCGGCTCCGCCAACGCGGGCAACGGAAAGGGCGAAGGGGGATTTCTCGGCAACCTGAAGGACGCCATCCAGCAGGTGCAGCAGATGCAGACCAGCGCGCATTCCCAGGTGGAAGGCGTGTTGAACGGCAGCGGCGGCGATTTGAACACCGCCATGATCGCCGTCGAGAAGGCGGACCTGGCCTTCCAATTCATGATGCAGGTGCGCAACAAGATCGTGCAGGCGTATCAAGACGTCTCGCAGATGAGCTTCTAACGGCCGCTAACCCGACGCCTTCCCACTTCGCCCCGTGAGTACCAATCCGCTCGCCACTCTGCCTCCCTTCGTTCGCGGCCTCAGCCGCCGCCAGATGCTATTGCTGGCCGGCGGCGTGGTGTTGGCGGTGGGGCTGTTGTGGGTGTTCACGCGGCTAATGGCGGCGTCGCCGTACCAAACCCTCTATAGCGGCCTGGACCCGACCGATGCACAGATGCTGGCGCAACGGCTGGCGGTGGAACACGTGCCCTTCCGCGTGAGCGCCAATGGCGCCAGCCTGAGTGTCCCCGCGGACCAAATGGACCGCGTGCGGATGCAGATGGCGGCGCAGGGTCTGCCGCACAGCGGCCAGATGGGCTGGGAGATCTTTGACAAGCCCAACTGGATGGGCAGCGATTTCGACGACCAGGTGGATTACCAGCGCGCGCTGGAGGGAGAGCTGGAGCGGACCATTCTGACCTTGAGCAATGTGGAAGCGGCGCGGGTCAATCTGGTGCTGGGGCATCAATCCCTGTTCACCCGCCGAGCCCGGCCGGCCAAAGCCTCGGTCGTGGTCCGCTTGGATTCGGGCGGCCTGTCGCCGCAGCAGGTGGCGGGGATCCAGCATTTGGTGGCGGGCGCGGTGGACAACTTGTCCGCCAAGAACGTGGTGGTGATCAATGCCGACGACGGCTTGGTGCTGACCAGCGGATCGCCCTCGCCCTACGGCCCGCGGAGCAGTTTGCAGCGGGAACTCAAGGACAACCTGATCGCGCTGCTGACCCCCGTGGTGGGGTCCGGCAATGTGCGGGCGCAGGTGACGGTGGCCTATCACCGCAGCACGCGGGACAGCGACAGCGTGACCTACGACCCGACGGGCCAAGTCCTGGTGTCGTCGCAGGTCACGCGCGATAGCGCCAGCCTGCCGGGTGCGGTGGGCATTCCCGGCGCGGCCAGCAACGTGCCCGGTCCGCAACTGGACGGCCCGCCGTCGGCCGCCGGTGCGGGCAGGCCGAGCGCCGCGGGGAAGCAAGCGGCCGCAGCCAAAGCGAGTGGCGGCCGGAGCGCGACCGCGGCCCGCCGCGGCGGCAGGGCTCGCCGTGGCGCGGGCCCTGCCGCCGGCGGTGCGCCGAATGGCTATGCGGCGATCGCCGCGGTGGGCGCCAACCAGGGAGAAGACCGCAGCAGCGAGGCGGACCAATATGTGGTCAGCCATGAGGTCACGCACCAGGTAACACCGGCGGGCCGGGTCAAGAGCATCTCCGCGGCTATTTTGATCAACGATGTTTCCCAGACGCGGATGGTGAAGGGCCGCGCGGTAACGACCTATCAGCCGCGGTCCGCCAGCCAAATGGCCCAGCTCCGCAGCCTGGCGATGGCGGCGATCGGCTTCAGCGCCCAGCGCGGCGACCAACTGACCGTCCAGGACATTCGTTTCCAGTTGCCGCCGGCGGCGGCGCCCAAGGCGCCCAATCTCAGCGACCGCATGCACGCGTTCAGCGCCAATTGGGCGCCGGAGTTGCGCTATGCGGGCTTGCTCCTCTTGTTTCTGCTGGCCTACCTGTTGCTGTTCCGGCCGCTGCAAAAGGTGCTGGTGGCGAGCCTGTCGCGCGAACCCGCATTGGGCGCCAAGCCGGCGGCGCCGGCCTTAGCCCACGCCGCCCGGGCCGGTTTGCCGGGTGAAGCGTCGGCCGCACCGGCAGCCGGCACGGCGGCACTGCCGCTATCCGCGGAGGCGCCGCGGCCGGCGGAGCATTTGCAGCGCATGGACGACCTCAAGCAGCAGCTGATGGCGACCGTCAAAAAGGAGCCGGAGGCCAGCGCCCGGCTGGTGCGCCATTGGATTCGGAGTGAGAACGCCGGATGAGCGCCGCGCCCCCTGCCGCCCGCGACGCCGCTTCCCCCGCGCCGCACGCCGCCGCCGCCGGGCGCAAGAGCGTCCCCGCGCCGCCGATGACCGGCTTGCGCAAAGCGGCCATGCTGCTGGTTCTGCTCGGCGACGACGCCGCCAGCGACATCTGCCGGGGCCTGGCGGAGCCGGAGATGCAGCAGCTCACCAACGAAATTTCCTCGCTCGGATACATTGATCCCGCGGTCGCGTCCCAGGTGCTCGAGGAGTACTACCGGCTGACGGTCACCCAAGGCTATGTCTCCGAGGGCGGCGCCGAGTATGCGCGCAAGCTGCTGGTGAAGGCCTTCGGAGAGGAAGCGGCGCGCGGGTTGCTGGAGCAGGTGGAGATCGCGCGGGAAGCCCGGCTGGGCAACTTTGACACGCTGCATGGCGTGGACATGCAACAGTTGGCCAAGTTTCTGGAGGACGAGCACCCGCAGACGATCGCGCTCATTCTGGCCCATTTGGGCTCCAAGGCGGCCGCGTTGCTCGCCCTGCTGCCCGCGCCGGTGCGGGCGCAGGCGGTGCGGCGGCTGGCGGAGATGCGGCAGTTTTCCCCGGAAATGGCGATCAAGATCTCGCAGGTGCTGCACTCGAAGTTCCAGGCCATGGGCGAGCAGAGCCGCCGGGCGTATGCCGGCGTCAAGGCGGTGGCGGACATCTTGAACCACACCGACCCGGCGGCGGCGAAGGCGATTCTTCAGACGCTGGAGCAGGACGACGCCGACATGGCGCTGACCATCCGCAACCTGATGTTCACCTTCGAGGATCTGATCGGGCTCCAGGAAGCCGGCCTGCGCGAGCTGCTGGCGCAGGCGGACAAAAAGATGCTGGCGATCGCGCTCAAGGGGGCCTCGGAAGAGCTGCGGGCGAAGCTTTTCGCCTCCATGTCCTCGCGCGCGAGCGAAATGATGCGGGAGGACATGGAGGCGATGGGGCCGGTCCGGGGACGCGAGGTTTCCCACGCCCAGCAGGAGATTGTCACCCTGGCGCGGAAGCTGGAAGCGGAGGGCAAGCTGGCGCTCAAGGACACGGATGATTATGTCGTCTGACGCCATCCTATCGGCGCCGCCCGCGGCATGGCGGCGAACTGCGCGGCGGCTGCATTCGGCCGAGGCGTTCGAGTATCCCGCGGTGGCCGCGCCGACATCCCTGGCCGATGCCTCCGGCGAGCCGGGTGCGGCGAGCGGCGGCGCGGCCGGCGCCGGGATGCTCCCCGCGCCCGCGGACGCCGCGAGCGCCGCCGCAACGGCGGCGTGGGACCAGGCCTTTGAACAGGGCCGGATCGCCGGACAGCGCGAGGCGATGAGCCGAATGCGCGCGCAAACGATGGCCGAAATGAACGCCGAACGCGCGGCCATCGGCATGGTGGTGGCCGGCTTCGCGCGGGCCCGGGCAGGATATTTTCTGCAAGTCGAGGGCGAGGTGGTGCGGCTGGCGCTGGCCATCGCCCGCCGGATTTTGCACCGCGAGGCGCAGATGGACCCGCTGTTGCTGCGCGGCGCGGTGCGGCTGGCGCTGGAGCGGCTGGAGGCGAACACGCAGGTGCGGCTGCGGGTGCCGGCGGGACGGGGCCTGTTGTGGTCCGAAGCGTTTGCCGGCGGTCAGGGCTTGGCGCCGGGAACGGCGGCGCCGGCGGTCGTGGAAGATCCGGCGCTGGGGGGCGAGGAATGCGTGCTGGAGACCTCCCTGGGCGAGACGCGCTGCAACCTGGACGATCAGCTGCAAGAAATCGAGCAGGGCTTCTTTGATGTATTGGCCGCGCGCGGAGAAACTCTGGACACTCCCGTCGAACCGCCACGGCGCGCGCCCAGCGCCGCCCCGGCGAGCGCCCCCCAGGAGCAAACGGCGCAGGATCGGACGGCGTGAGCAGCGCGGCGGCGCGCCGCGCAGGCGGCGCCAACGGCATCGCTGGGCCGGTGACCGCATCCCCGGCGGGAGAGGGATATCTCGCGGAATATTTGCAGCGCCTGGGCGTGGGCCCGAGCACGCGCTGGACCGGCCGCGTGGTGCAAGCCGTCGGCAACGTGGTCGAATCCGAAGGGCCGTGCTGCTCGGTGGGGGAGCGCTGCCTGATCGAGGACCGGAACGGCAAGCAGTACCCCGGCGAGGTCATCGGGTTTCGCGGCCGGACGGTCCTATCCATGCCCATCTCCAAGCCGGACGGATTGCGCTACGGCGACCGCATCACCGCCTGGGGGGAGCGGCCCGGCGTGCCGGTCTGCGAAGCTCTGCGGGGCCGGGTGCTGGACGCCAATGGAACGCCGATAGATGGCGGGCCGCCATTCGCCAGCGCCGGCAGCCGCGCGTTCGATCACCCTCCGCCGCTGCCCTTGGAGCGTGAGCCGATCCGCCAGGCGCTGGGTTGCGGGGTACGGGCGCTGGACGGATTCGTCGCCTGCGGCCGGGGCCAGCGTTTGGGCATTTTCGGCGGCAGCGGCGTGGGCAAGAGCACGCTGGTCGGCATGATGGCGCGCAACACCGCGGCCGACCTCACCGTGCTGGCGCTGGTGGGAGAGCGCGGCCGGGAGGTGCAAGAGTTCTTGGAGACGCTGGGCGAGGAAGGGCGGCGGCGGTCGGTGGTGGTGGTTTCGACCTCGGACCAATCGCCGCTGCTGCGCCTGCGCGCGGCGCTGGCGGCGACGGCGATCGCCGAATATTTCTGCTCCCTGCGTCAGCACGTCCTGCTGGTGGTGGATTCCCTGACGCGTTTCGCGATGGCGCAGCGGGAAATTGGGCTGGCGGCGGGCGAGCCGCCGACGGCCAAGGCGTATACGCCATCGGTGTTTTCGCTGCTGGCGCGGCTGGTGGAGCGCGCCGGACAGTTTCATGGGGGCAGCATCACGGCGTTCTACAGCGTACTGATGGAAGGCGACGACCAGCAGGATCCCCTGGTGGACGCGGTCCGGTCGCTGCTGGACGGCCACATCGTGCTGGACCGGCAGTTGGCGGCCCAGGGGCATTATCCGCCGATCGCGATTCTCGACAGCCTCAGCCGGCTGATGCCCGCGGTGGCCAGCCCGGCGCATCTGGAAAAGGCGCAACAATTGAAGCGGCTGCTGGCTTGCTATCAGCGCTCGGAGGATTTGATCCGCATTGGCGCCTATCAAGCCGGCGCCGATCCCCTGCTGGACCGGGCGATTGCGCTCCGGCCCGCCATTTTGGAATACCTGCGGCAAAAGCCCGGCGATCCGGCGCCGCTCGCCGACGGCCTGGCGCGCTTGCTCTCCCTGCCCGGCGCCTAACGCGAAGCCATGGCATTTCGCTTTACCTTAGCGGCGGTGCTGCGCGTGCGGGACAGCCTGGCGCGGCGGGAGGAAGCGCGGCTGCAAGCCGCCAATCAGGATTTCATGCAGGCGCGGGCGGCGCTGGACACCTGCCGCGCGGAGCATTTGGCCTTCCGGCGGCAGAACGCCGAGGCGCTGCGTGCCGGCGGCAGCGGCGCGGAACTCGAATTCATCACGGCGTGTCAGCGGAATTTCGCCCGCCGCGAGGAAGCTTTGGAGCAGCGGCGCGCCGAGCTGGAGGCGGTGCGGAAGGAGCGGGAAGCGGCCTACCTGCGGGCGCGGCGGGATTTAATGGCCATCGAGACCTTGCGCGACGAGCAGCGCGCCGCGTATGAGGCGGAACAGGCCCGGCGGGCGCAAGCCGCCCAAGACGAACTGTTCGCGATGCGCGCACGGCACGGGCGGAGCGCGTAGTCCGCCGCCGCGGCGGCGGGAAGCGCCGCCGATGACGGCCCCACCGACCGTTGTGCCGGGCGCCGGCGCGGGCGTCAAGGCGCGACCACGCGGAAGTCCGTGACCGCGGCGGCGGCGTGGCCGGCAGCCAGGACGATCACCGTGGCGGTGTAAGCGCCGGGCGGGAAGATGCGGATTGGCACATGAGCCAGGAAGCGGATCCGCCCCTGGCTGTCCGGTTTGGGCAGCGGAAACGGCGGGGTGCGCTGGAAGATCTTGCCGGCGCGGGCAAATCGTATGCGCACGGTGGCGCTCTTTGTGCCGGGCGGCACGGCCGCGAGGAAATAAAAGCCCACTGTCCACTTAGGATTCTGGCTGGCGGCGAGCATGCCGGACAGGTTAGGGACGATTTCGGCGTGCTGATAGCGCCAGGGATCCGCGGCGGCGGACGATGCCGGCGCCGGACGCACGCCCTGCACCAGCGCCACGGTGCTGAGCCGCACCGGAGCGGCGCGGATGACGACGGGAAGAGCCAACTCCGACGTTTGGCGCATCTCCGGCTGATACAGTACCGTGCGAACGGTGTAGGCGCCCGGAGACAGCGTCCAATGGCCGGCCCAAGCGGCACGGTGGCATGCGCCTGCTGCGCGGCGGCCACGGCGAAGCCGAACTCCTTGCCGGCGTCAGCGACGATCCGCTGGCGGCGGTCTTCGACCGCTCCTAGCAAGGCAAACTGCACCAGTTGCCGGCCGCGGAACTGAGGATGCTGTTTCAGCATGGCCGGGGGCAGCGGCCCGGCAGGAAGATCGCCAAGCGGCACCTGCGCGGCGAGCCAAAGATGGGAACCGCCGGCGGCGCGGGGAAAGACAAACGCTCGCGTCGCCATCCCCAGGTCCCGCGGCGGCTGGCGGGCGTAAAGGGCGGCGACCAACGGATCAAGCCGGTCGGGCAGCGGCGACGGCAGCCGCGGCAGAACGTAATATCCCTTGCGCGCCCGCACACGCCAATGGGGATGGCCGGGGATCTTGATGGTAATGGTATGGAAGGCGCCAGTCGCGCCGAGCCGGCCGGGATTATAGGTCAGCTCGTAATGATCGTGGATGTCGTCCGCGATCTTGGTCATGAAGGGATTCAGGTCGTTGGTCCGCGCGGCGACGAAACCGCCAGTGGCGGCGGCCAGTTCCCGGAGACTAGAAAGGCGGCCGGCGTAGGCGACGTTCTCGATGTTCCCAGCGGCGGTGTGATAGTAGGACCCCGCCGTCATGGAAGCCGCTTGCCCGGCGCGCAGCAGCGCATTCGCCACCTGGTCGTTGGACGAGGTCGGCGTCAGCCCGGCGGGATCCACGGGATAAAAGCTGACGTGGTAGCGGTTGGCGTCGTGCATAACGGCGCGGAACAGGAAGACCGTCGTCGGATTCACGTCCAGCCACTGGGTGTAATAGAGAACCTCCTTACGGCCGCGCAATCTGCCGAGCGCCCGGTCCAGCGCCCGCAGCGCCGTGAGGCTGGACCAACTGGAGGCGGCGTTGGCGGCGGCGGCGGAGTGGTTGATGACCGCGGCCAGGGCCGCCTGCATGGCCGCGCTGCCCAAGGCCGACGCGCCCGCGGCCGCCGCGGCCCCGGTCCCGCCAGCGGGGTACGTCGCCCCAAACCGGGCGCTTTGCGTGCGCTCGGCCTCGGGCATGGCCTGAGCCGGCCCGCCGGCGCCATGATAAATCGCTTGCTCGGCGGTCAGGACATTTTGCCGGCCGGCGCTGCTGCCGCCGCTGACTTGCTCCACCGCACGCTCCAGCACCGCCCGGTTCGTGGTGATGGGGGTTAGCGCCCTCAGGCCGGCGCTGGCATCCAGCACGGCGCCATAATCGCCGGCAACGAACTCATGCTGGAGGAACCAGAGCGCCGACTGGCGGGCCAGCGAACGCCCCAGGCTGGTGACGTGGCCGAAGACGAGGAAAATCAGATTGAACGGCTGGGGGCGCTGATCCCGCGGCAAGCGGCCCAGGCCAAAGCGGCGCAAAGTCGTTTCGGGAAGGTGTACCGAACGGGAGACGCGGCGGAAGCTGGTGATCGCGCGGCGACGGCCGTTGTCGAAGAGTTCGATTTGGCTGGGCTTGAGGTGATTGATGATGCGCCCATGCGCGCCGGTCACCACCATGTCCACCATCACTTCATTGACCGCACGGTGGATGGGCTGGGAAGCCTGTGGCTGGGACGCAACCTGGGCAACGGCGCCCACCGCCAGCACGGCGGAAACAGCCGCGGCGCGGATACCCTTCATTGGCCTGCCCTTCATTAGCCTGCCCTTCATTGGCCTGACCCGGTCATCGTACACCCGCGGCTATCCGGCCAAGGCCGGTTACCGCGCCGCCGCGGGCTTCAAGGCTGGACGACGGGAACTCCATGACCGCGGCGACGGCGCGGCGAACGGCGGCCTGAGCGGCGGCTTTAGAGGGTGCGGCGGAACAGCGGGGTGGCCAGCAGGAGCGAGCCCAGGCCGAAGGCGACCAGAAATAACAGATCGCGCTCAATGGAGGCGAAGCCGCCGTCCTTGATCAAGATCTCCTTGAGGCCTTGGACGGCGTAGGTAAAGGGATCCACGACGGCGATGGCGCGCAGCCATCGGGGAAACGCCTCGATGGGGTAGATGGCGCCGCTGGGAAAAAACAACAACGTGTTGAGCACGCCGAACATGGCGCGGGGCACGAGCGGATCGTTCACGCGCACCATCAGCAGGAACATCATGCCGTTGAAGGCGATGGCGGTCGCCACCAGCAACAGGGCCAGCTCCGCCACGGCGCCCACGTGAAAGATGACCCCCAGTCCGGCCATGAGCGAACCGATGACCGTCAGGCTGACGCCGGAGAGCACGGCCTTGATGGCGCCGGCGACGTTCAGGCCCAGCACCAGCTCCCAGCGCGTGATGGGCGTGACCAGGTATCCCTCATGCACCCCGCGCGCCTTGTCGTCTATGTACAGCATGCCGCCGCCGATCATCACGGAGACATAGAGCGCCAGGGCGATGGTGCCGGCCAGCAAAAACTTCATGTAGGCCACATAGGGATAGAGCTCCACCACCTCCAGGGATATCGGCTGCAACACCCGCGGCAAAATCCGCGGCGCGTTGAGCGCTTCCACCAGCGATTGCATCTCGCCTTCCACGGCGCTGCTCACGAACGGGTCGGAGTTGTTGACGACCAAGCCAATTTGCGGTGAATCGCCGGTGAGCACGCGGCGGGAATAGTCTTGCGGGATGATGACCGCGGCGTCCAGCTTGCCGGTGCGCACCGCCACCTTGGCGGCGTCGGCGTCGGGGTAGGGAATGGCGTAAAAGGTGCGGATATTGGCGGCGACGTCTTGCAGCGCCTCCTGCAACTTCAGCGACTGTTCCCCATGGTCGAGGTTGACGACCCCCAGCCGGGCGTTGCGAATCTTGCCGCCGAAGGCGTTGCCCAAAATGACCAGCTGCACCAGCGGCAGCAGCATGGACATGAGCATCAAGGTGGGGGAGCGAAAGAACTTGCGCAGCTCGCGCTCGACGATGGCCCACATTCGGTTCATGGGCGAACCCCCGGCCGGTCGGGCATTAGGAAGCCGACGGGCTTGACGGTTTCGTCGCGCAACTGGCGCCCGGTGTAATACACGAAGACGTCGTCGAGCGTGGTGCTCTGAACGCTGAGCGCGGTCACGGGATCCTGGGTTTGCTGCGCCAGCTCGACCAGTTGCGTCGTGGTGAGCGGACCGTTCGCCGTCATCAGCCGGTAGGTGCCGCTGCCATGCGCCTCGACGCCGGAGACGCCGGCCAACTCCCGCAGCCGCCGCTCCCGTTCGGGCCGGTCGCCTTGAAAGCGGACTTCCACGACGCTGGAACCGGGAACGCCCGCCTTCAGGCCGAGGGGCGTATCCAGCGCCACCAGCTTGCCGTGATCCACGATGGCGATGCGGTCGCAGAGATTGTCGGCCTCATCCATGTAATGCGTGGTGATCAGGATGGTCAGCTTCATGGTGGCCCGCAACCGCTCCAGCATCTGCCAGACGGCGACGCGGGAGACTGGATCCAGGCCCGTGGTGGGCTCATCGAGAAAAAAAATGCGCGGACTGTGCACCAAGCCGCGGGCGATCTCCAGCCGCCGCCGCATGCCGCCGGAGAGCGTTTTGGTTTGCGCGCCGCGCCATTTCGTCAAATCCACCGCCTCCAGCAGCTGCGTGATGTTGCGCTCCCGCTGGGCGCGCGGAACGCTGTAGAGCTTGGCGTAGATCGAAAGGTTTTCCTCCACCGTCAAATCAATATCGCTGGTCAGCGCCTGCGGGATGACGCCGATCAGGTTGCGCACTGCGTCCGGCTCGCGGGCGACGTCGTGGCCGGCGACCAGGGCGCGTCCGGCGGTGACCGGTATCAGCGTGGTCATCATTCGGATCAGCGTGGACTTGCCGGCGCCATTGGGGCCGAGGAGTCCGAAGATTTCCCCGTCGGCGACCTGAAACGTGACGCCGCTGACCACCTCGAGATCCCCGTAGCGTTTGACGATATTCTCGACCGCGATGGCGGGCGGCGGGCCGGGGGCGGCCGCGCTCACGGATGCACCAGTTGGCGGGAGGGTATGAAGACGTCGGCGATCATGCCGGGCACGAACCGCATTCCCGGGTTGGGGATCAGCAGCTTGAGCTGCACGGTCTTGATGTCGCGCTTGCGGCGGCTGACGTCGCGCTGGGTGGCGAAGCCGGCCAGGGCGGCTTTGGCGATCACCGTGCCCCACACCGCGGCGCCGCTCGGCATGACGACGCGTAGCTTGTCGCCGAGCCGCACGGAGTCGGCATAGGTCTCCGGCAGCGGGGCGTAGACCCAGGTGCGGGACAAATCCTCGATGGTCACGATGGGCGCGGCGGGAGCGACGACCTCGCCGGGCAGCGCGACGCGCAGGTTGACGACGCCGGTCACCGGCGCGTGGATCTGGGCGTACCCGAGCTGAACCTGGGCCTGAGCGGCGAGGGCCTCGGCGTTGCGCAGCTGGGCCTGATCGGCGGCGACGGTCTGCCGCGCCATCTCCACTTGGTAGCGATTGGCCTCGGCGGTTTGCAGCGCCGCCTCCTGCGCCGCGGCGGTGGCCCGGGCGGAATGGATGGCGGCGCGGTCGGCGTTGAGGGCGGCGACCATCTCATCATGGGTTTGCTGGCTGAAGATGCCGGCGCGCGCCAACAACACGGCGCGGCGGGTGTCGGCGTTTTGCCGGGCGTACTGCGCCTGGGCCTGAACCACGGCCGCGCGGGCCGCCCGCGCCTGAGCCTGGGCCGCCAGGACTTGGCTGGCCGTGGCCTGTTCGACCTGGAGGAGCGCGGCGCGGGACTCGGCCACCTTGAAGCGGTCGCCATGCACCGTGGCCAGGGCGGCGCGGCGCAGGGCTGCGAGATCGTGCGCGGCGATGGTGGCGATCAGTTGCCCGGCACGGACACGATCCCCCTCCACGACGTCCAGCGAGGCGATCTGGCCCTGGATGCGGGAACTGACGATGACCTCATGCGCATCCACCGTGCCCACCAGCATCAAACCCTGCGTGTGACTCGTGGTGAAGTAATAGATGCCCAGGGCGAGCAGGAACGTCGCCCCCAATACGAGAAAGATGCGCGTGCTGGCCTTCATGCCCTCCGCCTCCGCGGGACGGCGCCGGCCGGCATGGGCGTGGCGGCCAGCACGCTGCCCGCGACCCGTTCGCCGCGGGCACGGCCCACGAAACTCATTGCGCGATGGCGGCAATAGAGAGGCGCCGGGTTCACGCGCGCGGCGGCGGCGATGGGGCTCATGCGGGCGCCGTGGAGACTGCGTTCGCTGAATTCCCGGATGGCGGCGGCGAGGATGCGGCTCCGAGCCTGGCTCGTCGTGCGGCAGCGCCGTTGGCGGGAGTTCATCTGAATTAGCCGGCTAGTCAAATCTATGCCGTCCGCTCGCCTTTCCGCAAGCCTCCGTGATCGGCCCGCGGGATCTTCGCCGCTGTCGGGCGGCTGGGTGCGGCTGCTTCCGCCATGGGCGCGCGGACGCCGCAGCATCACGGCCCGCGCGCACCGTGCCCGGTCCGTTTTGCCGAGCGCGGTCGGCAGGTCTTGCCGAGCGGGCGTGAATGCCCGGCGGGCTGTCAGCCAACGATGCTGAAAAGACGCCGGTTAGGGCCGCGGCGCCGGATGGCGGGCGAAGTGCTTCCTAGGCGGCGTGATGCTTGCGGCCATTGCCAACGCGATCGCGGCGCCGCCGGTCAACCCGGCCGGCGGCGCCCCCGCGCCCAGGGGGATGGGCCGGCGAAATGCGAGCGGCGAAGCGACCGGTGGAGCGACAGCGGACTTTGCCCAGCACTTGGCCGCGGCGCAGACGCCGGCGGGACAGACGGCGCCCTCACCGTCCAATCCGGCGCCAAGCCGCCAGGAGCACGAAGCATGCGGGAATGGCAAGCCGTCGCAGCCGGGCGGCCATGCACCCGCGCACCCCCAGCGCCCATCCGTCGCGCACCTAGCGGCGTACAGCGCGGCTCCAGCCGCGCCGCGCGGAAGCGCACCGCGGGAAGCCGGCCCCGGCCCTGGAACTGCGATTGGCGGCACACTCGCCGGCAAATCGGCGCGGGCGGCGGCGACCGCAAATGGCGGGGGCACGGGCACCGCGCCGCCGCGATTCGCGGGGTCGCCGGCGGTGAGGGCACTGGCCGCGGAACTCGGCGGCGCGCCACCCGACCAAGCGGGCAGCGCAGCGGATCCCGGCGGAAAGCCTTCGGCCCGTAACGCCGCAGCGCCGCGCTCCAGCGGCCGGTCGTCGCCGCCGCCGGCAGGACCAGACGCCGCCAAGGCCAAGGTCCAGGGAACCGCCAAGGAAGCGCCGGCCGCCGGCGCCAGCGCCGCGCAAGTACGCGATGAGATGAAGCTGGTGACAACTTCCGATGCGGCGGTGCAGAGCGGCGGCCCTGGCCACGGCGCGGCAATCGCCGCCCAGTACGCGGGAGCAGCAACGAACGGAACGGAGCGCGCGACGCCGGGGGCCGCGCACCGAGGGACCGTGCAAACGGCCGCCGCGGCTCTTTTAGCGCCGGCAGCGCAGGGCGCCGGGAATGAAGCGGCGGCGAATCCAATGGCCTTGGCGGCGCAAAGCGAAACGACGGTAGCTCCCGCGGCGAACGGAACGAACGTGGCGTTGGCTACGGCGCCGGGCGCGCCATCCATTTCGCCCGCTGGCACGACAAGCGGCGCCGCAGCCAGCGCACCCAATACCGGGGCAAGCGTGACACCAGGCGCGGCGGCCAGCCGCGGAATGGCGACGGCGGCGAACGGACCGTCGGCGCCGGCCGGCGGCGGCAACTCGCTGCCGGCAGGAGCAGCGGCGGCCACCGCGCTCCGCTCGCCGGCTGGCACGGCGATACAGGGATCGGCAAACGCGGGCGGCGGCGCATCCCCCGGCGCCAACAACCCGTCGCCGCACGGAGGCGCCGGCAGCGGCGCGGATGCCAGCGGCGGAAAGCACGGTGGAAATAGCCAGCCCGAGGCGGCATCGCCCCGAACGGCGGCTGCCCTCTTGAAATCAACCGCCGCGACCGCGAACGTCGCAGCGGCGGCGAAGAGCCGCGGCGATAGCGCGACGACCGCCACCGCGCGGAGTTCGGCGGCAAGCGCAACGGCGAGCGATGGGCCGTCCACAACGGCGCCGATGGCGGCGGCGGTGCCGGCCAGCGCCGGCGCGGCGGCAACCGGAAGCAACGCGGCTGTGCCCAGCGGCAACTTGGCGTCGCAACTGACGGCGGCGGCGGCGCCGCCGCAAGAGCTCGCGCCGACGGGCAACAGCCGTCAGCTCAAGGTCGAGATCCAGAATGACGCCCTGGGCGCGGTAGCGGTGCGGGCGACGATGCGTCCCGCGGGATTGGAGGCGGCGATTCAAGCCTCGCGCGCGGAGACCCAGACGGTGCTGCGGCAGGATCTGCCGTTGCTGCAACAAGCGCTCAGCGCGCACAACATTCGCGTCGGCTCGCTGACCGTGGCCAGCGCGCCGGCAAATCACGGCAGCGCCGGAAACAGCAACAACAGCGGCGGCAACGGCGGCAACACCGGCAATAGCGCCGGCGGCCAAAACGCGTTGGGGTCGAACGCCCAAGACAGGGGCCGGCAGAGCCGGCAGGAGCAGGGCGGAACGCAGGCTGTCCACCGCGCGCTGTCGGCGGCGGACGAGCCCCATGCCGGCGGCGTGCTCCGAGATGTCCATTCGGCGGCGGCAACCGCGCCGGGCCGGCTGAGCGTGCGCGCATGACTATTTTCACGGGAGGGAAATGATGAGCCTGAATATCACCAATACCGGCGCGCCGCCCTCCGCGGCGGCTACGGCCGCCAGCGGGAGCGGCTCCGGTGGAGCGAGCAGCCCGAACAGCCAGTTCGGACCCAACTCCTTCATCCAACTGCTGACGGCGCAGTTGCAAAACCAGACGCCGAGCAGCACGCTGGACCCGAATCAAATGATGACCGAGCTGGTGCAGTTCAACAGCTTGGAACAACTGATGAGCATCAACCAAGTCCTCACGCAGCAACTCGGTCCCGCCGCCGGCGGCGGGACGACACCGGCCACCACCGGAAGCGCGAAGACCGCCTCCGGCGCCGTTCAATCCTAGGGAGATCGCCATGTCCGCGTTTTCAATTCCTTTGTCCGGCCTGGACGCCTATTCCTCTGCGCTCTCGGCCGTTTCCAACAACCTGGCCAACCTGAACACGACCGGCTACAAGACCGAGACGCCGCAGTTCAGCGACCTGTTCTATCAGCAACTGGGCAGCACCGGAAGCGGCAACCCGATTCAGGTCGGCAACGGTTCCACCGTCGGCAGCACGGAGACGAACTTCGCGACCGGCAGCCCGCAAAGCACCGGCGTGCCGTCGGACGTGGCCATCCAAGGCAACGGCTTCTTCGTGGTCAACAGTAACGGCGTCACCAGCTATACGCGCAACGGCAACTTCAACGTCAATAGCGCGGGATACCTGACGACCAGCAGCGGCGGCTTGGTGATGGGCTATCCGGCGGTGAACGGGGTGATCAACCCGAACGGCGTGCTGGGACCGATCGCCATGGGCGCGGGACAGACCAGCCCGCCCAACGCCACGGCAAACGTAACGCTGGGCATGAACCTGAACGCCAGCGCCGCGGTGGGCGCGAGCTACAGCGCGCCGGTGACGATCTACGACGCGCTGGGGGCGAGCCACCAATTGACCTTCACCTTCACCAAAACCGCCGCCAACGGCTGGGGCTACACCATCACGGCGCCGCAATCGGACATCGCCGGCGCCGCCACCAATCCGGTCACGCTGGGCAGCGGAACCCTGAACTTCAATGGCAGCGGGCAGCTGACCACCACGGGACCGGTCGCGGTGACGATGCCCGCCGGCGACACCTGGGCGAATGGCGCCACCGTGCCGGCGACGCTGTTCAACTGGCAATTGGCTTCCGGCGGCGCCCCGGCGATCACGCAGGTGGCGAGCCCGTCCGTGGTGCTGTCCAACGTTCAGGACGGCTACGCCAGCGGCACGCTGTCCAGCTACAGCGTGCAGCAGGACGGAACGGTGGAGGGAACCTTCAGCAATGGCCGGTCGGCGGCGCTGGGACAGATCGCGCTCGCCAACTTCGCCAACTTGCAAGGCCTGATCCGGGACGGCAACGGCGCCTACACGTCCACGCTCGGCTCTGGGGCGGCAAACCTCGGCGTGCCGGGCACCGGCGGTCTGGGCACGGTAGCGGGCGGCTCGCTGGAGCAGTCGAACGCGGACATCTCGACCGAGTTCACGCAGTTGATTCAGGACGAGACCGGCTATCAGGCCAACTCCCGCGCGGTGACCACCATGAACAACGTGGAGCAGGCGGCGATCAGCCTGATTCCGTAACCAAGGCGGCCGGCGAAACGGCGGGCGGGGCGCAAACCGGCGCTCCGCCCGCGCGCCCCGGCTGGGTTAGGCGCAGTTAACAGCCGCGGGAAAAGAGGCGAGAAAACTCTAACCCAGGGCCGCGGCGGCGGCGGCGTTTCGCCGCGAATGCCCGTATTTCGCCTTCGGCCCGCGGATTGCATAGGCAGGGCCGTAATGGCCCGACGCCCCCATCGTTCCCCTCACGGCCGCCCCTGGCTGGCGGGAAGCCTTGTGCTTCTGCTCGCCGCGGGCGGCTGTTCCTATTTTCATCACGCCTCCACGGCGGAAGCGGCGGGCAAGCGGCCCGTGACCGCGTCCTTGACGCTCAAGCCGTTTTTGGTGAACCTCGCCGACCCGGGCGGGATGAGCTTTCTGCGCGTGCAGATCGCCTTGGGTCTGACTGCGCCGGCACCGGCCGGCGCCGCCGCGGGCCCGGCCATCGCCGCCGCGCGCGACGGCATCATCTCGACGCTCACCACCCGCACCTCCGCCCAACTGCTGGCGCCGGATGGGAAGACGCAGCTCAAAAAGCAGCTGCTGGCGATGCTGCGCGAGAAGGCGCCCACGCTGCGCGTGGGCACGATTTACCTCACCGATTTCCTGATTCAGCACTAGACAGTATGGCTACCAACCCCGCTCTGCCCTCTTACCCCGCCGAAGCCGGCGACGCCGACGCTTGGGGCGAGTGCCTGCAATTGCCGGTCGAGATGGCGGTAGACCTAGCCATCCCGCGTTTCACCGTCCGGCATTTATTGCAACTGGAACCGCGCTCGGTGATCAACACCCGGTGGCAAAAGGGGCAGGACGTGCCCCTGCGGGTGAACGGCCAACTCATCGGCTGGGCGGAGTTCGAGGTCACCGGCGATCAATTGGCCGTGCGCATCACGCGCCTGGCGTAAATCTCCATTTCCCTGCACAGAAAGGAATGTCCTATGCCGCGTCCAACCCGTACCCCTGCTGCGCGAGCCGGCCGCTCCGGCGGCGCGGCGCGCGGCGCCGCTGC
>DAHVCP010000019.1 GCA_027314025.1 Acidobacteriota bacterium | reverse complement strand
GCCGCCGCGGCGCCGCCGGCAGCCGCGCGGCGCCGCCCGCAGGGGCACGGGGCGGCCGCCCGCGTTCGGAGCGTCGCAAGGGGGCCGCGGCATGATGTTATTTAACGGCAGGCGCGGGCCGGCGGGCAAGGTGGAACCGCGGCGGGGGCGAAGGTAAAAACGTTTCGGCATGGCGGGGGATTCGGCTAGAGTAGAGCCATGGCGCGACGCGGCCGGGGGCCGGAACTGGTCGTTTTTGGGGAGTTTTACCTGGATCTGGTCTTCTGCCGGCTCGGGGTGGCGCCCGCCTGGGGCGCCGAGGTGCGGGCCCAGGAGTACACCGAGGCGCCCGGCGGCGGCGTGGCCACCACGGCCCTGACGGCGCGGCGGCTGGGGGCCGGCGTGGCCATGATCACCCGGGTGGGACCGGATGCCGCGGCGCATCCCGCCTGGCGGATGCTGGCGGCGGCGGGGGTGGACGCCAACGCCGTCGAGGTGCGGCGCGGGATGAGCACGGCGCGGTCGGCCTGCGTGGCCTTCAACGGTGACCGGATGATCATCACCCACGATCCCATCAACCAGGATTTGGAGGCGGTGTTGCGGCGGCGGCCGGCGATCGCGCTGATGCGCCAAGCGCGGCATGTGCACTTCGCCTGCGCGCTGCGGCAGCCGGCGCGGATCCGGCCGGTGCTGGAGGATTTGGCGGCGCACGGCGTCACCTGCTCCGCCGACATGGGCTGGAATCCGGATGCGCTTTCGCTGGAACACCTGCGCCCGCTGCTGCCCTGGCTGGCGATGCTGTTGCCCAACGCGGCGGAGGCGGCGGCGCTGACGGGGGAATCGGATCCCGCGCGCGCCTGCCTGCGGCTGGCGGAGTGGGTGCGCTGGCCGGTGGTGAAATGCGGCGGCGACGGCAGCGTGATGGCCGCGCGGTCGGCCAGCGGCGCGGTGCGGCTGCTGCGGGCGGCGGCGCGCAAGACCCGCGTGGTGGACGCCACCGGCGCCGGTGACGCCTTCGACGGCGGGTTTTTGTTTGGCTTTCTGCGCGGCTGGAGTTGGCGCGAATGCCTGCGGCTGGGAAATCTGTGCGGCGCGCGGGCGGCTTCGGCCGCCGGCGGCTCGGCCGGGCTGGCGGCGCTGACGCGCGCCGACGGCCGGCGGCCACGGGAAAGGAACGCATGAAACTGGCGGTGATTGGCGCGGCGGGGGTGCGGACCCCGCTGCTGGCGCGGGGATTGGCGGAGGCGGCGGCGACGCTGCCGCTGAGCGAAATCGGCCTGTACGACCCGGATGCGGAGCGGCTGGCGCTGATCACGCGCGTGGTGCGGGCCATGGCCGCCGAGCGCGGGCTGGCCGCGCGGCTGACGGCCGCGCCGCGCCCGGAGGCGGCGATGGACGGCGCCACCTACATCATCACCAGCATTCGCGCCGGCGGCATCGCCGCGCGGGCGCAGGATGAGCGCATCGCCCTGGAGCATGGCCTGGTCGGGCAGGAGACGGTCGGCGCCGGCGGTTGCGCCTGCGCCCTGCGCAATCTGCGCGCCATGCTCGGCTATGGCCGCCTGGCGCTGCAGCGGGCGCCGGCGGCGACGCTGATCAACTTCACCAATCCCGTGGGCATCGTCTCCCAGGCGATGCTGCAACTGGGGGTGCGCATCCTGGGCGTTTGCGACACCCCGCTGGAGACCTTCGAGCAGATTGCGCACGCGCTGGGCCGCGATCCCTTCGGCCTGTGGTTCGATTACTTGGGCCTCAATCATTTGGGCTGGATTCGCGCCGTGCGCGAGGGCGGCCCGGAGGGCGCCGACCTGCTGCCGGAGTTGCTGGCCGATCCGGAGCGGCTGCGCCGCTGTTACCGCCATGGCCTGTTCCCGCCGGAGTTTTTGCAGCGGCTGGGCGTGTTGCCGACGGAGTATTTGTATTTCTACTATTTCCCCGAGCAGGCGCGGCGCAACACCCAGGAAAGCCGGACGTCGCGCGGCGCGGCGATCGAAGTGCTGAACCGGGAGCTGTTCGCCCAGCTGGCGGATACGCCCGAGCGGCAGCTCATCGCCGTGTATGAGGATTATCTGCGGCGGCGGAACGCCAGCTATTTCAGCATCGAGGCCACCGGCGGCAAGCGGCGGGAAGACGACCGCCCGCTATATTCGCAGTTCGCCGGCTATGAGCGCATCGCCGTGCTGCTGTTGACGGCGCTGGCCTCGGAGGAGGCGAGGATGGTGCCGCTGACGGTGCGCAACGACGCCGGCGGCGCGGCCGCATTGAGCGACCTGGCGCCGGCGGATGCGGTGGAACTGCTCTGCCAGGTCTCCCGCCGGGGCGTGCGGCCGGCGCAGCCGGGAGCCGCGCCGGACGCGGTGCGCGCCTTGCTGCTGCAAGTCAAGCGCTATGAGCGCTTGGTCGCGGAAGCGGCGCTGACTGGGCGGCGGGAGTTGGCGCTGGAGGCGCTGGAGCTGAACCCGCTGGTGGGACCCGCGGCGGCCGCGCCGGTGTTGTCGGCCTATGAGGCGGCGTTCGGCGCGGCGTTGGGGCTGGCGCCCAAGGACGGGCCCAGTGCCGGCCCGGCGGCCAGCGGCAGCTCCAGCGCGGCGATGACCTCGGCCAAATAAGCGTGGCTGGTCGCCATGTTGGCTTGGGCGTCCTCCTGCCCAAACTTCACGTCCTGTTCGACCACCAGCCAGCCTGCGTAGCCGGCTTCGGCGAGGCTTTCAAAGAACTCCGGGAAGTAGATGCAGCCCTGGCCCACGGGGGTGAAGACGCCCGCCGCGACCGCGCCCGGAAAGTCGAGTTCTTGCTTCCGCGCCCGGGCCAACGCCTGGGGATTGATGTCCTTGACATGGACGTAGCGCAATAGGGAGCTGTATTTGCGCGCTTCCTCGGCGGGGTCGCCGCCGCCGTACACGCAGTGGCCGGTGTCCAGGCAGAGCCCGATCCGCGTCGCGCCGACGGCCTCGAAGAGCTGCTCGGTTTCCGCCGGCGTCTCCACGTAGGTGCCGGCATGGGGATGGAAGACCACTCCCAGGCCGAATTCCGCCGCCGCCCGCTCCACCTCGACGCACAGCCGGCCCACGCGCCGCCAATCACCGGCGCGCAGCGAGGCCCGGCCGTCTACCGGGATGCGTCCGGCCAACCGCGAGCGCTGGGGCGATTGGGCGTCGGCGATGACGATGATGGGCGCGCCGGCGGCGGCCAGCAACCGCGAGACCCGCCGCACCTGGGCCAGCACCGCCGCCGCGGCGCCCGCTTCGCTGAGCGGCACCGGAACGAAGGCGGAGAGCAGCGCCAGCCGGCGGCGCTCCAGCGCGTGGCGCAACGTTTCGGGATCGGTCGGAAAAAAACCGTAGGGGCCGAGCTCGGTGCCCTCGTAGCCGGCGGCCAGCATTTGGTCCAGCACGCTCTCGAACGGCTGTTCCCAGGCCACGTCGGGCTGATCCTGCACGCCCCAGCTGACCGGGGCGGTGGCCAAGCGGAAGGCGGATGGGGCGTGGCTGGTCATGGGATCGCCACCGCCTCCGGTTGCAGGTAGATGCGCTCGCCGCTCCGTGCGCCGGCGTAGCAGGCCGTAATCAATTGCACCACCTTGAGGCCGTCCTCCGGCGTCACCGGGGCCGTGCCGCGCCCTTCCAGGGCGTCCACGAACATCCGGTCCTCCTGGGCGTATCCCCAGCGCTCATTGCGGCTGAGCTGGCTATAGTCCAGCGTGGTCGTGGGCGCGTCCAGGGCCGTGGTATAGGCGATGCGTTCCATCTCAAAGGTTTCATAGGTGGCGTGGTGGCCGAAAACCTCGAAGCGCTCGAAGGGGAAATGCCACGTGGCATGGCCGTAGGTGGTCATGGTGGCGTGCACGCCGGCGGCGAAGTTCAGCAGCAGGGAGAAGTCATCCCATTCGCCGTGCTCGCGGGCCTGGGCCGCCGCCTGCACCCACTGCACTTCGCCGAAAAAGAAGCGCATCAGGTCGAACATGTGCACCGGCGTCTCATACAGAAAACCGCCGGTCAGCCGGGAGTTCCAGACCCAAGGCGGGCGCAGCAGCTCGCCGCGATTCATGCGCGCGTGCACCGCGTGGGGCTGGAGGCGGCCGCCGGCGATGGCCTCCTTCAGAAATTGGTAGACCGGGGCGAAGCGCCGGTTATGGCCCACTTGAAACACCACCTTGGTCCGCGCCGCCGCCTCATGCACGCGGCGCGCGTCCTCCAGCTGAATGGCGAACGGCTTTTCGCAGAAGACGTGGCGGCCGGCGGCCAGCACCGCCAGCGCCAATTCGGCGTGGGTGGTGTTGGGCGTGCAAATGTAGACGGCCTGGCTGGCCGCCAGCACCGCATCCAGGCTGGGCTGGGAGGGGCAACCAAAGCGGCGGCCAAAGGCTTCGGCGCGTTCCGGCACGTTGTCATAGACCCCGGCGAGGCGGACGCGCGGGTCGGCGGCAAGGATGCCGGCATGCAGAGTTGCGACTTCGCCGGCGCCGATAAGACCAATGGAAATAGGCATGCGGGCAGCCAAAACGATTCGAGCTTGAGTATAGCGAAAAAGGCGGCCTGGCAGGAGAAAAACCGCCGCGGGCGTGCTTCCCCCCACACTGGCCGAGTGGCCAACGGTGCGCACCGCCGGGGAGCGGCGGCGCCGCCGGTTGGAACCGCGGCGGCGGCCATGCTAATTTAGGCGATACGTTTCGGTATCGGCGTACGGCGAAGCGTTTAGGAGGGATTACGGTGGCGCAGGCGGCTTCAACGGCGGTAGAGCGGCTTCCCAACTGGATCGGCGGGCGGTTCGTGGCGGCGGAAACGGGGCATCAGCCGGTGCGCAATCCCGCCACGGCGGAGATTCTGGCCGAGGTGCCCCTGTCCGGTCCGGCCGAGGTGGAGCAGGCTGTGGCGGCCGCCGCGGCGGCCTACCCGGAGTGGCGGCTGACTCCGGCCGGCGACCGCATCCAATACCTGTTCAAATACAAGCAACTGCTGGAAGAAAACCTGGACGAGCTGGCCCGCACCATCACCCTGGAATGCGGCAAGACCTATGCCGAGTCCGCCGGCGAACTGCGCCGCGGCATTGAGAACGTCGAGCTGGCCGCCGGCATGCCGCTGTTGCTCCAGGGTTACAACAGCGAGGACATCGCCCGTGGCATTGACGAGATCATGATCCGCCAGCCGCTGGGCGTGGTCGCCGCGATTACGCCGTTCAATTTTCCCGCCATGATCCCGCTGTGGTTTTTGCCCTATGCGATCGCCTGCGGGAACACCTTCATCCTCAAGCCGTCGGACCGCACGCCCATCACCGCCGGCAAGCTGATGCGGCTGCTGGCCGCCACCGGGCTGCCGCCGGGCGTGGTGTCGCTGGTGAACGGCGGCAAAGCCGCCGTGGACGCCCTGTTGGACCATCCCCGCGTACGGGCCATCAGCTTTGTCGGCTCGACGGCGGTGGCGCGCTACGTGTATGGCCGGGCGACGGCGCAAGGCAAGCGGGCGCAATGCCAAGGGGGCGCGAAAAACCCCGTCGTGGTGCTGCCCGATGCCGATCTGGAGGTGACCACGCGGGTGGTCTCCGACTCCGCCTTTGGCTGCGCGGGCCAGCGCTGCCTGGCGGTTTCCGTGGTGCTGGCGGTGGGCGAGGCGCGCCGCACCTTCACGCCCGTGCTGGCCGAGGCGGCGCAGGCCCGCAAGGTGGGCTTCGGCTTGGATCCCGAGGTGGAAACCGGCGCGGTGATTACGCCGGAGAGCCAAGCCCGCATCGAAGCCTTGATCGCCGCCGGTATCGAGGAGGGCGCCCGTCCCTTGGCGGATGGCCGGCGGACGCGCGTCTCCGGCTATGAGCAGGGCAACTTCGTGCGGCCGACGGTGCTGGACGGCGTGCCCGCGGGCGGGCGGCTGGCGCAGACGGAGATCTTTGGCCCGGTGGTCAGCGTCATTGCCGCCGCCACGCTGGAGGAGGCGATCGCCTTCGTCAACCAGCAGTCCTACGGCAACATGGCCTGCCTGTTCACGCAAAGCGGCGCCGCGGCGCGCCAGTTTCGCCATCAGGCCACCGCCGGCAACATCGGCATCAACCTGGGCGTCGCGGCGCCGATGGCCTACTTTCCCTTCACCGGATGGAAGGACAGCTTTTTCGGCGATCTGCACGCGCAGGGCCGCGATGCGGTGGATTTCTATACCGATAAAAAAGTCGTGGTGGAACGCTGGCCGAAGGAGTGGAGCCGGCGGTTTTAGGCGGCGCGCGGGGCGCGGCCGGCCCGTCCGTTATCATGGCTCGATCCATGGAACCCGAATCCGCCGCGGCGCCTCCCGCCGCAACTCCACCCGGCACGCAAACCGAGTTGGTGCGGGGCATGGGCCTGTTGCAGGCCACCGCCGCCAACATGCTCAACATGATCGGCATCGGGCCGTTCATCACCTTGGGCGTCATCCTCGGGTACATGGGCGGTCCGCAGGCCATGCTGGGCTGGCTGCTGGGGGCGCTGCTATCGGTCTGCGACGGGCTGGTCTATGCCGAGTTGGGAGCGGCGCTGCCCGGCGCTGGCGGCGCCTACGTCTATTTCCGCGAAGCCTTCAACCCCGCCAGTTGGGGCTTGCTGTTCTCCTTTTTGTTCCTGTGGGAAATGTTGTTTTCCGGGCCGCTGGGCATGGCCGCCGCCTGTGTCGGCTTCGGCGATTACGCGCAATACCTGCTGCCCGGGCTGGGCCATGTCGGGGTGACGCTGCTGGCCATGGGCGTGGCCGTGGCCATCACCATCCTGCTCTACCGCCCCATCGCCAGCGTCGGCCGCCTCAGCGTGTGGATGCTGGGGCTGGTGCTGGCCGCCATCGGCTGGGTGGTGGTGGCGGGGCTGGTGCACATGAATGTCCACCAGGCCTTCGCCTTTCCTCCCGGCGCGTTCCGCCTCGACGGCTCCTTCTTCGCCGGCTTGTCCAGCGCGACGCTCTTCGCCCTATACAACTACGGCGGCTACAACAACGTCACCTTTCTCGGCGCCGAGGTGCGCAACCCGGGCAAAAATATTCCCCGCGCCATCGTCTTCTCGATCGTCGTGGTGGCGGCGCTGTATCTGCTGATGAGCATCAGCGTCGTCGGGGTGATGCCCTGGAAGGAAGCGGTCAGTTCCAACGCCGTGATCTCGGACTTCATCGGCCGGCTGTATGGGCGGGGCGCCGCCGACCTGATGACCGGCTTGGTGCTGACGGCCACCTTCAGCGGCATTTTTGCGCTCAGTTTGGGCTACTCCCGCATTCTCTTCGCCGCCGGCGAGGCCGGGCAGTTCTTCCGCGTCTTCGGCCGCGTGCACCGCACCGGGCGGTTTCCCACCGTCGCCCTGCTGGCCATCAACGGCGCCGCCTTGGTGCTCTGCTGGCTGCCCATTGGCAAGCTGATTCAAGCCCAGATGATCGTGCAGATCGTCTTTCAGTTCATTCCCCAGATCCTGGCGGTCTTCGCCATCCGCCGCTTCCGCCGCGGCATCGCCTTGCCCTTCCGGATGTGGCTGTATCCTCTCCCGGCCTTGGTGGCGCTGGGCGGCTGGATCTATGTCGCCTCCAGTCCGGCGCAGTTCCACTATTTGGGCGCGACCCTGCTGCTGGCTTTGGCCGGGGTGGCGGCTTATGGCCTTTGGGCGTGGCAGCGGCGGCAATGGCCGCTGGCGGCGGCTGGACGCGACCGCGCGGCGGGAGCAAAATAGCGGCTTGAGCCCGAAACCGGTATCGCGCAGCACCCGGCGCACCCGCCGTCCGCAGCACGCCACCATCCGGGATGTCGCCCGGGCGGTCGGCGCGTCCATCTCCACCGTCTCCGCCGCGCTGAACGGCACCGACTATGTGTCCGCTGCCATGCGCGCCAAGATCGAGGCGGCGGTGCAGCAGCTGCAATACCGCCCCAACGATCTTGCCCGCGGCCTGCGCCTGCGCCGTACCCATACGCTGGCCATCGTGGTGCCGGATCTTTCTAACTCGTTCTACGCGGAGATTGTCCGCGGCATGAAGGACTACACCGCCGCCGCCAACTACACCGTCTTGGTGGGAGATAGCCGCGAGCGCTGGGCCGAGGAGAAGCTGTTTTTGGAGATGCTGCACCGCCGCCGGGTGGACGGGGTGGTGCGGGTGCCGGCCGGCGACGGCAACGCCTCGCAGGCGGCGCAGGTGCTGGGCACTATCCCCGTGGTCTACGCCGACCGCTATCCGGAGGCGGATCATCCCGTCGCCGCCTGGGTGGGGGTGGACAACGCCCGCGCCGCCATGGACGCGACGCAGTACTTGATCAGCCTGGGCCATCGCCGCATCGCCATCATCAGCGGCCCCACGACCACGCGCACCGCCGCCGAGCGCCTGGAGGGATATCAGCGCGCGCTGCGCGCCATCGGCTCCATGCACAAGGAATACATCCGCAACGGCGAGCTGGACATGGCCGGCGGCGCGCGCCAGGCGATCGAACTGCTGACCCAGGCCAAGCCGCCGACGGCCATTTTCTGCGCCAACAACACGATGACGCTGGGGGCGCTGGAGGCGATCCAGCAGTTGGGCCGCGCCTGCCCGCGGGAGATCAGCCTACTGGGCTTCGACGATTTCGCTTGGTCCACGCTGCTGCGGCCGCGCCTGACCATGGTGCGGCAGCCGGCGCGGGAAATCGGCATGACCGCGGGCCGCATGCTGATTGACACCATCGAGGAGCGCACCCGCAACCGCGCCACCCAGACGCTGCCCACGCAGCTGATGGTGCGGGATTCCTGCGCCCCGCCGCTGCGGCCCTAAGCCTGCCGCAGCGCCCGCCACACCGCCGGCGCGGGCCGCCGGACTGCAGGCGGGCGCAGGCCGGGGGATGCAACGCTCGGTTCCCGGCGCCCAGCTGCCGGAGCTAACCCGCCCGGACCGGCGTCTCCGCCGGCAGGGCATCCCACGGTCCCGAGCGGCGGTGCGTGGCCAGCAAGGCGATGACCTGAGAGCGGGTGGGCAGCGCCGATTGCGCCCCCGCGCCCGTGCAGGTCAGGGCGGCGGTGGCGCTGGCGAAATCCAGCCGCGCCGGCAGCTCCCATCCGGCCAAAAGCGCATACACGTAACCGGCGCGGAAGGCGTCGCCGGCGCCGGTGGTGTCCACGGCGCGAATGGGAAACGCGGCCACGGGGTGAAACGCCTCGCCGTCGAAGGCCAGCGCCCCGCGCGGTCCCAGCGTGGCGCAGACCATGCCTGGACCTTGCGCCGCCAGCCGCCGCAGCCCGTCTTCCAGCGCCGGACCGCAGCCGGTGTAGGCGGAGACGAACTCCTCATTGCCGATGAAGTCGGTCACCTCGGCGATCAGCGCCGCGCAATTCGCCTCGGGAAAGTCTATGTCGGAAACGACCGGCAGGCCGCGTGCGCGCGCGGCCGCGGCCAAGGCGCGCGCCGCTTCCGGGTCCTTGGCGTCCACATAGACGGCGCGCAGGTCCCGCAACGCTCCTTCGCCCAGCGCCGGCAGCTCCTCCGTCCGCACCGCAAGGCGGGGGTCGGTGCTCCAGATCACGGAGCGGTCGCCGGAGGCCTCCTCCACCAAGATGTAGGCCACCGCGCTGGGCGCATCGGGCACGATGCGGGCATAGTCCAGGCCGACGCCGGCCGCCGCCAGCGCCCGGCGCTGGATCTCGCCGTACACGTCCGCGCCGGTGCGCAGGCACATCCCCACCCGCAATCCCAGCCGCGCGCACGCCACCATCGCCGTGGCCACCTGGCCTCCCGGCTGGAGCGCGCTGTGCCGCACCGGCAGCTTGCCTCCCCGTCCCGGGAAACGCGGCACCGTCAATAGGTGATCCACGCAGCTGTTGCCGAGCCCTAAGACCTCCATCCCTAACAGGGTACAGGGAAACACCGCGCCCCAGCGGCGGCTGCCGCCCGGCTTTCGCGGGTTTCGGGTCTTCAGCTCGCGGGCTGGGCGCGCAGGCCGACCCGCGCCCGGGATCGGCGATGGCGATCGCCTAACCCGGGCGCGGAACCGGGGCGGCTACTTCCCGCCGCTGGCCGCCGCGGCGGGGAACACCGCGGGGTTTTTCGCCAGGCTCAGCATATTGGCGAACAGCCGGTACGCTCCCGGCACGCCGTCCGGCAGTTGCCGGTAGAAGGCGTACGCGCAGTAGATGTACACGCCCTTCCCGTAGCGGGCATACATGAAGCCGCCCCGTTGCGGCGGCTGGCCGGGATCATGCGTGGACAACAGGGCTTCGTACTTCGGGCTCCAGCTGCGCAGGAACTTCGATCCCCGCTCTTCGATCCAGCCCTGGAAATCCTTCAGCGTGATCTGATTCGGCCACGTGAAGACCGGATTGTGCGGATGCAGGATGACCATCCGCGAGTCCTCATGCGTCACCTCTTGCGGGTCCTTGCCCATGCGGTAGGGATACGGACCGTAGTCGTGGTCGTACTCCGGCGTGTTGTACTGCACGATCACCACCCCGCCCTGATGCACGTAGTGCAGGAGCCGGCTGTTGTAGGTGCGCAGGCTGGTGCGGACCGCGTAGGTGCGCACGCCCAGCAGGATCACGTTGTATTTGTCCAGGTTGCCGCTGGCCAGGTCCTGGGCGTTGAGGAAATGCACGTGGATGCCCAGGTTCACCAGCGACTGCGGCACTTCATCGCCGCTGCCCATGAGGTAGGCGACCTTTAGCCCCGGCGCGACCTTCACGTTCACGCCGCTGGTGCGGTAAATTGCCTGGCGGTAGTAGTTGTACGGCCGCAGGCCGGGATAGCCGACGGTGACATAGCCCAGGCCGAAATGCTGCCCGTCATAGTCCGCCACCGCCTGGATGCGGTAGGGCCGCACCCGCAGATTGGCGGGGAAGACCTGGAAATCCACCGATTGGTCTTGGCCGTCATGCGCCGCGGCGAAGTGGGCCACCGCTGGCTCCGCCCGCCAGCCCGCCGGCAGCTCCAGGCGCACGGCGCCCCGCGCCGGACCCTTGACGTTGCTGTGCACGGTCGCGGTTAGGCGGAAGCTGCGCGCGCCCAGGGGCACGATGCCGGCGATCGGCCGGATGGTCACCGAAATGGCCGGCGCCACCACCAGCGGATTGAGCACCAATCCCGGACCGGTGATGCGGCTGACCGACTGCACCACCTCGCCCATCGTCAGGTTCACGCCGTGATAGCGGAAGTGCGCCCAGGCCTTCAGCGGATACGGCGCCAGCGGACGGTCAATGTACTTCCGGTTGCGGATGTTGTAATACGCTTGCTCAATGTTCGGCCGTGAGAAGTAAGGGCGGGTGTAGGGGGCGTTCTCCGGCACCGTGGCGGAGAAGCGCAGATTGTCCGGCCGGTTCCCGGCCAGCGTCCCGGCCACGGGGCCGTGCGCCATCGCATCCCAGCTCTGGCCATTGATGCCGCGCAGGTCCACCCCGGTCAGCCGCACCGGCGTCCGGCCTTGCGCCACCAAATGAACGTTCACCCAGAAATGCTGCCCGCGGATGGCGGTGGTGAAGGTCGCCGGCGTGCCGAAAAACATCGCGAACAATCCGCTGGGCGGTTTCGGCGTCGTCACCGTCGCCTGTAGGTTCAGTTCCAGGGCCTGCACCAGGGCGGTGTTGAACTGCGCCTGCTTGATGTGCAGTTCGTACAGCACGTTGTACTTCGCCAGCGGCGCGATGGCGCTGGCCTGCACCCGGTTCACCAGCGCATTCATCCGCCGGTAGCCGTCGGCCAGCACCGGCGCGATGCGCTCCGGATGCACCGGATCGAACTGCCGCATCGCCGTATCCACGTCGGCGTTGATCGTCTCCAGCGCCGGGCGCAGGAACGCGGCGGCCGGCCCGGGCGCCAGGTCGGCGATGCCGGGCAGGGAGGTGTCAATGCCCTGAAACAGCGAGTTCTCCACCGCCGGGACCGGCACCCGCGAGGCGAACAGGTGGTACTCGCTGGTCTGGCGTCCCGCCTCCGGCAAGCCGATGCCGCCGTTTTGCGACTTTTGGAAGCTCAGGCCGAGGCGCGAAATCTGGGAATAGTTCAGTCCCAACAGCGGGGCGAACTGGCCGACCGGAAGCCGCACGCTCACGCTCACCGCCCCGGGCTGGAATTTCCCGGTAATGTAATCGAAGACGCCGGCCGGATAGTACCTCTGGCTGGCGTAATCCCACATGCCCTTGGGGTTCAACTCACCGGCCATCAGGCCGAACGGCACGCGGGCAAAATCCTTCAGCGGCGTCCAGGGCCGCAGGCCGCGGGCGATCTGCCGCGGGAACATCTTGGGATTGCCGGCGTCTTTGTAGGCCAGCTGCGTCATCTCGCCGGACACTTGATGGTTGCCGTGGCCGTCGGAGTGCCAACCGACGAAGACCGAGGTCAGCACCAGCGGCCGGTCCATGCGGATGACCCGCACCACGTCCGCCAGCACCCGCTGCTTGCCCCACTTCTCCAGGCTGCCGCGGCGGGACTTCGAGAAGCCGAAGTCCACCACGCGGCTAAAGTACTGCGGCGCGATGCCGTAGTAGCGGTCGGCGTGCAGCAGCTCCTCGGTGCGCACCAGGCCCAACTGGTCCCAGAAGTTCGAGGACATCACGTTGGCGCCGCCCTCGCCGCGGTTCAACGTCAGCAGCGCCACCCGCGCGCCCTTGCCGCGGGACTCATAGGTCATCATCGGCCCGTCTTCGTCGTCGGGGTGGGCGTCAATCATGATCAGGCTGGCGCGGGTGTGCAGCTTTTTCAGCGTTTGCCATAACGCCAGCGAACCCCGGTTGACGGGAATGGCGTGCGCCGAAACCCGGGCATGGCCGAGGGCGATGGTGCGCGGCGCCTGGGCCTGGACGGCGGTGACCGCCAGCAGGACGCCGCCGGTGGCCAGCAGCGCGCCGGTCAGCGCGCGGCCCACGGCCGAAACGAAACCACGAAGTCGGGAACTCATCAGGAATCTCCTCATTGAAAGTAGTCGCAACCCCTCACACCACGATGCGCGCGGCGCGCGGCCGCGGCGCCAAATCGGCCGGAAACGGCATCGCTTCCGCGCAGCCTACCCGCGCCACCACCCACGCGGCGCTGGCGCTGCCACGCTCCAGGCATGCGGCCAAGGGCTGGCCGCGGCCAAACGCGTCCAAGAAGCCGGCGGCGAAACCATCGCCGGCGCCGACGGTGCTGACCACCGGCGTGGCCGCGGCGGGACGGCGGATCCGCCCCGTCGCGGAATACGCCACCACCCCGGCGGCGCCTTGCTTGCAAACCACCACCTGCGCCCCGCGCGCCAACATCGCCCGGGCCACGCGGTCGCCGCCGGGTCGCCGCGCGGCCGCGGCCAGCAGACGCATCTCCGCCTCGTTGGCCAGCACCACATCCAACAGCGGCAGCGCCGCCCAGGCGGCGCGGCCCGCCGCGGTCGCCGATGGCCAGCTCGATTCCCGGTAATCCACGTCCAGCACCGTCGTCAGGCCGGCGCGGCGCGCCGCCGCCAAGGCGCGCAGCGTCGTCGCCCGGCTGGGCAAGGCGCACAGGCTGGTGCCGTTGGTCAGGAACAAACCGCCATGCGCCGCGCGCAGCTCCGCCTGCAAGGCGCGCGTCCAGCGCAGCTGCTCGTCCGCCGGACGGCAGCGATAAAACACCTGCTCGGCGCCGTCCGGAGGCGCGATCTCGGTCAGGCACATCGAACTGGTGTGCCCGGCCACGGTTTGCAGCGCGCCGAGGTGCACGCCCTCGGCGGCCAAGCGGGAGCGGATGAACCGGCCCACCGCGTCGGCTGAAACCGCCGCCCCCAAACTCACCCGCCATCCCAGCCGCGCCAGGCCCACGGCGATGTTGGCGCTGGAGCCGCCCAGTCCCGCCGCAAACCGCCGCACTTGGTCCAGCGGCTGGCCCGGCTGCGCCGAGTACAGGTCGTAGCCCGCCCGTCCCAAGACCATGGCGCGCAGCGCGGCGGGACGGGCGGAGATGGCGGCGGGAACGGGCACAGTGACGAAATACAGCGGCAGCGTAAATCGTGCCCACGGTCGAAGTCAACCAGAATCGTTTCGGCACCCAACCCGGTGCGGTCTCCGTCCCCGCCGGCGGGCGCCGCCGGCGGGCCCGCCCCGCAAGCAAAAAACGCTTGACACGCCACCGCCATTGTCGGTACAGTCCCGGAAATCAGAGTTGTGGCCGAATCGGTTCGGGATCGAACCGCGACGGCGGCCGGGGCCGGACCCGATCCGCCGATTGAGCGATGATGAGCAACGGAAAATGCGAGTGCGAGCTGTCAGACCAGGACCGTGGGCCTTGGGCCCGGGAGGAATCGCGATGAAGCAACTGCTGCGTGGCGTGGGTCTCGTCGTTTTGTTGGCCTCGATGGCTTCGATGGTCTGGGCCCAATCCAGTTTGGGCACCATCGTCGGTGCGGTCAAGGACGCCAGCGGCGGCGCCATCCCCGGCGCCACTATCACCTTGACCAACACCGCGACCGGCATCGTGCAACACACCGTCACCGACCAGACCGGCCAGTTCGTCTTTCCCGGCCTGATCCCCGACACCTACACCGTCAAGGCCGCCAAGACCGGCTTCGCCGCGCAGCAGGCCAACGACGTTCGCGTCTCGGTGCAGTCACGGCAATTGGTGAATTTCACCCTCAAGGTCGGCGCCGTGTCCCAGGAAGTGCAGGTGGTCTCCACCCAGCCCCTGTTGCACACGCAAAATGGCAACGCCGGCGCGGTGATTCACTCCCGCGAGATCGAGACGCTGCCGCTCAACGGCCGCCGCTACAGCGATTTGGCGCTGCTCGTCGCCGGCGTCTCGCAGACGCCGCAGGGCAACCAGCTCGGTGGCTCGCTCGCCACCGCCGAGGTGGCCAACCCCGCGCCCGATCGCTTCAACGTGAACGGCAACAGTTCGCTGGACAACGATTTCATTCTCGACGGCACCGACAACAACTCCCAGTCGGAGAACTTGCAGGAAAACTCCGTGCAGGCGGTGCATCCGCCGCCCGACGCGCTCAGCGAGTTCCGCATCCAGACCCGCACCTACAACGCCAAGATCGGCACCTCCGCCGGCGCCGTCATCAACGCCTCCATCAAGTCCGGCACCAACCATTTCCACGGCGATCTGTGGGAGTTCAACAGCCACAGCGGCCTGGACGCCAACACCTACGCCAACAACGCCACCGGCGTGGGCCGCAGTCCGTTCTCCATGAATCAGTTCGGCGGCACCTTGGGCGGCCCCATCGTCCGCAACAACACCTTCTTCTTCGTGGACTTCCAGGGCCTGCGCACCAACCAGAACAGCACCATCATTTCCTCGGTGCCCACCCCGCTGATGCGCTCCGGCAACTTCCGCGAGATCACCGGCGCGCCCGGCAGCGCGAACTATAGCCCCCTGTCTCCCACCGTGCCGTCGCAGGCGGGCTGCATCGTCGCCGACTCCAACGGCTCCGGCGCCATGGACACCATCGCGCCCAACTGCATTGATTCAGTGGGGCAAAAGCTGCTGGATCTGTACCCCCTGCCCAACCTGCCCAGCGACAACGCCGCCGGCATGTACCAGGGCAACAATTATCAGTACACCTCCCCCGGCCCCAACCACACCTATTCCACCGATGTGCGCGTGGATCACAGCATCAATTCCGCCAACCAAGTGTTCGCCCGCTACAGCTACGAGCATCAAAACTACGTGGACGGGCCCTGGACCTCGAATCCCCTGGTCGGCAACGGCAACTTCGCCACCGACTTCGCCATTCATGACCAGTCCGTGGCCATCGGTTGGACCAGCACCCTCAGCCCCACGGTGGTGAACGAATTTCACTTCGGCTTCAGCCGCGAGCACGATTACAGCAACCCCTACGGCCTCACCTTGGGGCAGTCGGCGGCGGCGCAGTACGGGCTAAAGGGCATCCCCGTCGGACCCAACAGCTCCGGCCTCCCGGCGATCTCCATCAACGGCCTGACCAACATCGGCACCTCGCAATGGCGCCCGCAGTTCCAGGTGGGCCAGGTGTGGCAGTACACCGACAACCTGAGCATGATCCGCGGCAACCACAACTTCCAGTTCGGCTACGAATACCACCGCGCCTCCGATACCTTCCTCGACATCCAGGCGCCGCAGGGCTACATGGACGCCAGCGGCATCTACTCCACTGGCAACAGCAACTACGGCATGCCGGACTTCCTGCTCGGCGATATGTCCACGGCCGTCTTTGACACCCCGCTGGTCGCCTACAACTACTACCCCGGCCAGGCCTGGTACGCGCAGGACACCTGGCGCGTCACCAACGATTTGACCGTCACCTACGGCCTGCGCTATGAGCTGTTTTCCCCGCTGCTGGCGCGCAACAACCAGCTCTCCAATTTCTATCCCATCAACGGCGGCCAGGTCATTCCCGTGGCGTCCAACGCCTCCGGCATGTTCTCCCGCTCCACCATTCATCCCGACCTGGACAACTTCGCGCCCCGCTTCGGCTTCGCCTACCACATGATGCCGTCCTTGGTCTGGCGCGGCGGCGTCGGCATCTACTACGACCACCGCGCGCGGCAGGGTTCGGAGAGCATGCTGAACCTCAACCCGCCCTTCCTGGTCAACGGCTTCCTGGGCCAGTCCCAGGGCAGCACCACGCCCGTGTTCCAATTGTCCACGGGTTTTCCGATCAATCAATTCCAGAATCCGCCGCTCAGCTCGCTGCAAATCCGCGCGCAGGATCCCTACCAGCAAAGCCCGGACGTCACCCAGGCCAGCTTCGGCCCGCAGATCCAGATTGACCACAACACCGTGCTGGATCTGACCGCGGTCGGCACCTGGGCGCGGCATATGAACCGCCTGCGCGACTCCAACCAGGGCGTGATCACCGGCTACACCTCCTCCGGCCAGCCGATCGTCACCTTCCCCTACGCCAATCTCAACACCGTCATGAGCGGCCCCGAGGCGGGCGCTTCCGGCAACCACGCCTTCCTGGAGATGTCCACCAACGACGGCAATACCGATTACGCCGCCTTCGAGGCCACCCTGCGCCGCCAGTACGAAAACGGCTTCAGCTACTCGCTCGATTACACCTACAGCCACGGCATGTCCAACTACGTGGACAACCTGACCGGCGGCGCGCAGCCGATCAATTCCTACAACTACGGCCTGGAGATGGGCAACTCGCCGTTCGATGTCACCCACCGCTTCGTCGGCAACGTGATCTACGAGGTCCCCATCGGCCGCGGCCGCACGTTCTTCCGCAACCTGGGCGGCGCCGGCCAGGCGATTCTGGGCGGCTGGCAGATGAACGCCATCGTCACCTTGCAGACCGGCGTGCCCTTCAGCGTCGGCGGCGCCAATGACCTCACGTACACCGCTGGCGCCGGCGGCAATCGCCCCAACTGTTCCGGCAGCTTCTACTCCGGCGCGACCCAGGATCCCAGCCAGCTCTGGATCGGCGGCAGCGGCACCTTCCTCAATCCCGCCGCCTTCAGCCAGCCGGGGGTGGGGCAGTTCGGCACCTGCGCGCCGCGCATGTTCCACGGGCCGGGCATCGAGGACACCGACTTCAGCCTGTTCAAGAACTTCCGCGTGGGAGAAGCCAAGCGCTTGCAGGTGCGCGGCGAGTTCTTCAACGTTCTCAATCATGCCAACTTCGGCAATCCCAACGCCAACATCGGCACCGGCGGCTTTGGCCAATTTAGCTCCCTGACCACGCCCCCGCGCATTATCCAGCTGGCCGCGAAGTTCTACTTCTAAGCCCCATCCCCCGCCGCCGCGGCCGGCATCTCCGCCCGCGGCGGCGTTCATCTTGGGTTTTCATGAGCACGCAACGGCTCACCGCCGCCCAGGCTTTGGTGGCCTTTCTGCGCCGCCAATGGGTGGCCCGGGACGGCGAAGCGCATCCCTTTTTCGCCGGCTGCCTGGGCATCTTCGGCCATGGCAACGTCGCCGGGCTGGGCCAGGCGCTCCAGCAAACTCCGGAGTTTCCCTACTACCTGGCGCGCAATGAGCAGGCCATGGTGCACACCGCGGCGGCGTTCGCCAAGCAAAGCCAGCGCCTGCGCGCCTTCGCCTGCACCAGCTCCATCGGCCCCGGCGCCACCAACATGATCACCGGCGCCGCCCTGGCCACCATCAACCGGCTGCCGGTGCTGCTGCTGCCCGGCGATCTGTTCGCCCGGCGCAACGTCGCGCCGGTATTGCAGCAGTTGGAGCTGCCTTCGACCCAGGACATCTCCGTCAACGACTGCTTCCGGCCGGTTTCCCGGTATTGGGACCGCATCCAGCGGCCCGAGCAGCTGCTCACCGCCCTGCCGGAGGCCATGCGCGTGCTCACCTCGCCGGCGGAGACCGGCGCCGTGACCATCGCCCTGCCCCAAGACGTGCAGGCGGAGGCCTATGACTTTCCCGCCGAGTTCTTCGCCCCGCGCGTTTGGCGCGTGCAGCGCCCGCGCGGCGACGCCGAATCCCTGCGCCGCGCCGCCGAGGCCATCCGCGCCGCCCGCCAGCCGCTGATCGTCGCCGGTGGCGGGGTCCGCTACTCCGGCGCCAGCGCCGCTCTGGCCGACTTCGCCCGCCGCACCGGCATTCCCGTCGCCGAAACCCAGGCCGGCAAAGGCGCCCTGCCCTTTGACCATCCCCTCGCCCTCGGCGCCATGGGCGTCACCGGCACGCCCGGCGCCAACATCCTGGCGCGGGAAGCCGATCTGATCCTCGGCATCGGCACCCGTTACACCGATTTCACCACCCAGTCCAAGACCGCCTTCCAGAACCCCGCCGTGCGCTTCGTCAACATCAACGTGGCGGAGTTCGACGCCTACAAGCACTCCGCCATTGCCCTCGTCGCCGACGCCCGCGCGGCCATCGAGGAGCTGGGCGCGGCGCTGGCCGGATATCAAACCGCCGCCGCCTATCGCGACCGCGCCGCGCGCTTCCAGGCGGATTGGGACCAGGAGGTCAGCCGCATCTACGCCCTGCGCCACGGCCCGCCGCTCAGCCAAGGCGAGGTGCTGGGCGCGGTCAACGCCAGCGCCCAGCCGCGCGACGTGATGATCTGCGCCTCCGGCAGCATGCCCGGCGACCTGCACAAGCTGTGGCGCGCCCGTGACCCGGAGAGCTACCACATGGAGTACGGCTACTCCTGCATGGGCTATGAGATCGCCGGCGGCATCGGCGTCAAGATGGCCGCCCCGGACCGCGAGGTCTACGTCCTGGTCGGCGACGGCTCCTATTTGATGATGGCGCAGGAACTGGCGACCGCCGTGCAAGAGGGCGTCAAGATCATCGTCGTGGTGCTGGACAACCACGGCCACGCCAGCATCAACGGCCTCAGCCAAGCCGTGGGCGCCGCCGGTTACGGCACGCTCTACCGCCGGCGGCAGGACGGCCAGCTTCAGGGCCCGCCCGTACCGGTGGATTTCGCCGCCAACGCCGCCAGCCTGGGCGTGCCCTCCGTCCGTGTGCGCAGCCACCAGGAGTTGGTGCAGGCCCTGGCCGATGCCCGCGCCGCCGCCGGACCCGTGGCCGTCGTGGTCGAAACCGCCTTGGACGTCCGCGTTCCCGATTATGAAAGTTGGTGGGACGTGCCCATCGCCGAGGTCGCCGCCACCCCCCAAGCCCAGGCCGTCTATCCCGCCTACGCCGCCAAGCGCGCCCAGGAACGCTCCCATCTGGAGCCCGCCGAACCGGCGCCGGCCGCCGCTGGCGACGCTCCCGCCAAAGCCCCAGTCACCGGCGGCGCCAATGCCAAGGCCAAAGTCCACTAATCCATGCCCACCGACCTGTTGCTCAGTTCCGCTCCGCTGCCCCCGGATAAATCCGGCGTGTTGGTTTCCCTGCGCCGCCAACAGGCGGGGTGGAAGACCATGGATTTCGAGGTCCGCCGCCTAGTCGCTGGCCAAAGCTGGCAGGACAACACCCGCGATGAAGAAGCCGTCTTCGTCATTCTCGGCGGCCGCTTCACTCTCGACTTCGGCTCCGGCCCGCAAGAAATCGGCGGCCGCGAACACGTCTTCGCCGGCTATCCCCACGCCGCCTACCTGCCCCCGGGCACCGCGTTCGCCATTACCGCCCTCACCACCGGCGACTTCGCCCACGCCTCGGCGCCCTCGGTCGCCCGCGCCTTCACCCCCCGCATCATCCGCCCCGAGGACGTCACCTGCGAGATCCGCGGTGGCGGCAACGCCACGCGCCAGATCCTGGACATCATCCCGCCGGCGTTTCCCGCCGATCGCCTCATGGTCTGCGAGGTCTACGCCCCCAGCGGCAATTGGTCCAGCTATCCGCCCCACAAGCACGATGTCCACCACCCGCCGGGCGAGGTGGATCTCGACGAGGTCTATTACTACCGCTTCGACCATCCCGAGGGCTACGCCTTCCAGCGCCTTTACGACCACCACGGCCACGACCAGACCGTCCGCGCCACCGACGGCGACCTGGTGATCATCCGCGACGGCTATCATCCCGTCGTCACCGCCTACGGCTATTCCTCCTATTATCTGAACGTCCTTGCCGGCTCGGCACGCTCCATGGCCGCCAGCGACGATCCCCAATACGCCCACCTCCGCCAGTGGCCCCCCGCCGATCCCCGTTTGCCCGTTGTCCACCGCTAGGATCTGCGGCTTGTGAGCGGGTTCGCTCCCGGCACTTGCGGCGACTTCGGCCCGACCGCCCCGTGTACTCCGCCCCGTGTGAACAGGCTTGAGCCTGTGTGCGGCGGGCTTTAGCCCGCAGCCTCCCTGCGCCAGAAATGGCGAGTTGCCCGCGTCGGCGCGGATCGTCGTCCACCGCTAAGGCAAAGGAGGCTGCGCGAGGCGCCGGCGGCGTGGGTGCCGGCGCATTGCGTGGGGTAGGGCTCCCGCCCTGCGTACCGTCGCCCTCCGGGCGGCACCCGCTCGTCGCGCACGTTCCCGCTGGTCGTCGCCAGCGGGCGGAGTGGTCCCGCAGCGACCAGCAGGCAGATGGCGCAGCGGCGTGTCGGGCGGAAAGATCCCCAGCTCGCCTTGTCCCGGCGCCAGGGTGGGGCTCAGCCCGCCGCCCTCGCGGCGCGCCGCCAGCACGAACGGCCGCTGCCAGCTAGCCAGCGCTTTCCGCTCCGCCGCCCCCGAATGGCAAACCTCCTCAGCGATGGCCATGTCCGTCAGCATCGCCGCCAGCGGCTTGTCCCCCGCCGCTTCCCCGCTCGCAGCCGCTCCACCGCGGTTCCGTTGGCCGGGTCGGCGGCCAGGCGCTACACTGGTCGCGGCGCCACCGCGCGCGGCGCTTGGCTCGCCTCCCACCGCGTCGGCGCTCCGCTACTATTTCCCGCAGCGCTCCGGCGCAACGCCCCCCCTGCAACCCAATGGTCCCGCCGATTCCATGGCGTGAGCGCAGCTTCCGATTCGATCTGCACATCGGCGTGTTCCCCGCCGTCTGGTCTCGCCTCGCAGGCATGCCGGCCCGCGCCGCGGAGCTGGTCACCGGCCAGCCGGAAGCTGCGCTGACCGCGCGGCCCGGTGGCAAGTGGTCGTCCCTGGACCACCTCGGCCATCTCAGTGAACTGGCTGCCTTGGACGAAATTCGCCTGGAGGAATTTCTCGCCGGCGTCTCGCCGCTTTCCGCCGCCGACCCGGAAAACCGCGCCACTTGGGCCGCCGCCTATGACCAGCTGGCCGCTGATGAGGTCATCGCCCCCCTGCTCGCCGGTCGCCGCCGTCTGGTCGAACGGCTGGCGCCCTTGACCGCCGCGGATCTGGCCCGGACCTCCGTCCATCCCCGCCTCCGCCAGCCTATGCGGCTGCTGGATTGGGCTTGGTTTGTCGCCGAACATGACGACCACCACCTCGCCCATGCCGCCCTTCTGCTCGGCTTCGCGGATGCCGGTGCGACGCCCCGGGCTTAGCGCCAGTTCGCCTCCGGGATGCGCATCAGCCCGTCGCCACCCGCCGTGCCGATTACGGACCGCCGCAAGTGATGGGGCGGCGGATTAGCCTCCGGCAATTTAGGCCGGAAGCCGCGCCGCGCGGCTTCGCCGCGGCGGGAGGGCCGGGCCGGCGGCTAGCGCCCGGCGCGCTCCAGCGCGGCGGACTCCACGCGGATATGCGCCGCCGCCAGCACCGCCGCCACGCGGCGGTCCAGCGCTTGCTGGCGCAATCGCCCGGCGATCAGCGCCGCCACCGTGGCGAACGGCGCCTCCCGCGCCGCTTCCGCCTGCACGAGGTTCCAGCCGAACCGGGTAGCGAACGGCGGGCTGATCTCGCCCTGCCGCAGGGCTTCGAGATGCCGCCAAAAACGCGGAATCACTTGCCCTGGGCCCACGAAGCCTAACTCGCCCCCGCGACTGCGCGTGGCGGCGTCATCGGAATAGCGCCGTGCCGCGGCCGCGAACCGCCCGCCCCGCCGCAGCGCCAGCGCGATTCTTCGCGCCATGCGGCGCGCCGCGCCGCGGCTGCGCCGGGAGCGCGGCGCCAAAGCCGCGCGGTCGGAAATCAAGATGTACCGCGCCCGGATTTGCCGGAACCGGCTGGGATGCCGCCGGTAATAGGCGTGCTGCCGCGCCAGGCTGGGCCGGATGCCGCGCGCCAGCCGCCGCATCAGCCGCGCCGCCAGTCCCTGGTCCCGCGCCAGCAGCGGTTGGCGCGCCAGCGCCGGGCTTTCCAGCCCCAGCCGCCGCGCCGCCTGCGCCAGCGCCACCAGCCGCCCATACCATCGCGCCGCGCGCAGCGGTTCCCGCTCCAGCCCCACGCGTTCCGGCGGGTCCGGCACCTGGCGGACGGCAGCTTGCAGCTCCGACCAGCGAACCGTTCTCCCGGCCGCCACCAGCACCACCGGGTCGCGGCGCGGCGGCGCGCCGCGGGCGGCGGGGACCAGCCACCCCGCCGCCACCAGGACCGCTGCCAGTCCCGCCTTCATTGTTGCCGCAGCGGCGGCATGGGGATCGGCACGTTGAAGCTGGTCGCGCCTCCGCCCACGCCGTTCTCGCAGCTATTCGGAGGGAAGGTGCAGACCGTGTGGGTCCCCTGGCAGCCCGCCGCCCAAAACATCAGCCCCAGCATGCCGGTCGTAACCCCGGCGCCGGACGGCGCGGCGGTGCTCACGTAGCTGCTGGCGGTGTTTTGGTCCGAACCGCTGAAGTTGGTGCAGTTGGCGATCGGTTTCGATCCCACCAAGTAGAAGCTGCCCGTCAGCCGCGCCGGCGCCAGCGGGTCCACGCTCAGCGTCGGATAGCCGTCAATGTGCTCGGCCCAATAGCCCTCGTACTTCGACACGCTGGTGTTTGCATTCACCACCATGGCGTTGGCGTAGTCCAGCACCGGGCTGGAATCTTGCAGCCAATTGTTCGTCGCCTCGGCGGCGATCTGGTTCAGGTAGGTGTCGCCCGCGCCCAGATCAATCGTCAGCCGCGCCGCCGCGTTCTGTCCCGTGGCGTCGTAGGGGTTCACCGAGCGATACGCGGTCACGAACGCCTGAAGTCCGGACAAATTCGGGCTGCTGCTGTTTTCATAATCAATCTCGATGCCCACGTTCAGCGCCTTCGCCAGGTTCGCCGCGTTCAGCCCCAACTGCGTGGGGTTGGCCGCCAGGGCCTGGTCCCAATAGGTGGTGTAGGTCGAGCCGCCAATCGCCAGCATCACCCGCACGCCCTTGCTTTCGAAATAGGAAACCACCGATGTGTTCATGCCCAGCGGCACCCCGCCGCTGTCGGTCGCATCGGTCGTGCCATCCAGCAGCTTCAGCGGATTCACGAAGCTCAGCACCACCAGGTTCACCGACGGCTGGCCGTTCCCGCGGTCAATCAGCCAATGATTCTGCTGATCGAAGGTGGTCATGTTTTCCGCCGACCCCCAGGTGCAATAATCCTGCGTGCAGTGCCACGCGCCATACACCTGCATCTGATAGGTCTGCGCCTGCACCGGCGCCGCCGCGCCCAGAGCCAATACCACGCCTGCCGCCGCCAAACTAGCTAGCGCCCATCGCGAAATACGCTGCATCACGTCTGCCCCTTTCACCCGAGTTAGACATACCCAGGCCGATCAGAAATCGCCTGATCTTGTCTCTCCAGCCCGCCGCCGTCAACCACCCCATTTGGGGGGCGGGCTACGCGTGGCCTTAGCCCGCCGCAGCCTACAGAAGCCCGGCGCGCCAGCGGCGCTCCGCCACGGGCAAGCGAAGCCGAGCCGCAGGACCGCAACGCGGGGCGCCGCTGGCCTATGCTGGGCGCATGGAACACATAAAGCCCAAGGAGGAGTTCTTAAAGCCGGATCCACGGTGGGGGGACCCCTTGGGCGACGCCACCCTGGACGGGCTGTATGAGCACGCCGGCCAGCTACGCCTGCACGAGGGCGTTCCTGAGATCGTACGCAGCTACTTCAACAGCACCGTGATGCTGTGGCTTTACGGCTACCTGCATTACCCGTTCTTTGCAACGGCGGCCAATCAAAGCTTCCTGGCGGTGGAACTAGCGCTGAAGGCGCGGTTTCCAGAGCTGAAGAACCAGACGCTCCAACCCCTGCTGGAGCATGCGGTCAAGGCCGGCGCGCTAAGCGACGACAAATATCCTTCGCTGCCGGCGCGCCGCGAGAGCGCGCGGCGGCTCGCAATGGCGGCGGGCTACCCTCCACCTGAGCCGGAGCCGTACGTTCCGATGCTCGCAAAAACAATGCCCCGGATCAGAAATCGCTGGGCGCACCCTAAACTCCACGCAATCTTGACGCCCGGGATGGCGTTCGACGATCTGGTGCTTGCCCAGGAAACCATCAACCAACTCTGGCCGCGACCGGAGTAATCGCCGGCGCCCACAACGACGCGAGCGCCGCGGCGATGCCGCCGTGTTCCAAGGCGGCGGGGTCGTCATGCGGAAGCAGCAATTGCAGAATGGGGTTGCCCGGCAATCGTGCGCCTCGGCCCCGCGCGCCGGAATTGAGCCCGCGCTACCAGGACCTGTACCGATCGAAGGATCTTTCGTTCGACCTCAGAACGTTTAGGCACCGCGTCTTGCCCCCGACCCATCTGCAGCCAAACTCCCGTTCCAGCATGCAGACAAAAGCCTCCAGCGTTACGCGGCCGGTCGGCAAGTGCCGATCCTCGAACTCGACCCCACCGATACTCGCGTGAATATGGAGGCGTGGTGCATGCACCGCACCGACGCCTGGGTGGTATTCGTAGCGCAACAGCTTCTGCCCACCAGCGGCTGAAACGCGATAATGATAGGCGGTCGTGTGGGCCTTGCGCCCGTATTGCTGGTGGTTGACGACGGAAAATGCGTGCTCTACACCGATCCGAATGTTCGGATTGCCATACACCTTCGCGTCGCCGACGCACAGCCGCCAACTCGAGCTGCTTGAGGTGGGCTCCGCCACGTCGAGACTTGCGCGGAGACAGACGCAGCAAAGCGACTATTCAAACGCTGCGACGAATCGGCTAGCCGCGTTTTTTTCCGGCGCCGTCGGCATGCTTGGAAAGGCCCGGCGACAGGGGTCGCGGCAGGTGCTTGGACAGCCTCACGAGCTCCGGCGTGTCGTACTCGGGCTTTTCGTACTCGCGCGCCCGCCAGCGCCGTACGAACTCGGAGGCGCTGATGCCGAGCGTAGCCTGGGCCGCCTGCTCGAAGTCCTGTTGTGCCTCCGCCGCGCTGTGCCACCGGATCGTGCTGCCGGTTTTGGTCCTCGTGACGGTCATTGGCGCGCTCCCAGTGGAACGAATGCCCTGCGCAGGGCATTCGTGTAAACGATTTGGCCCAAGGCGATAGGCCACACGCGCCCCGCAGGCGCCCACCGCGCGCCAGCCGGCCGCCTGACCGCGGCCCCGCGCCCCACGCCCTCGGCTTGCCGCGACCGACCGCGTCGGCGATTAACCAGCCCACCACCTGCCCAAGGTACAGCGCACTGCGACCAGTGGGATAATGTCTGTCACCGAGGCCCGCTGATGGCCTATAGTGACGAGCAACTGAAGCGAATTTACCACCGTACGAACGGCAGATGCCATATCTGCCGGAAGCGGCTGTCCCTTTGCAATTACGGCGAGCTGGGGCGTCGCGGCGCGTGGGAAGTTGACCACTCGCGGCCCCGCGCGCGCGGCGGCAGCCACCACGGCAACAACCTGTGCGCCGCCTGCATTGCCTGTAACCGCTCCAAGCAAGCCGCGACCTCTAGGACGGCGCGGGCACGGGAGGGTTTCAAGCGCGCGCCCCTCTCCCAGAGGGGCCGCGATGCGCGCCGAGCGGCAGACACGGCGACAGGTGCGATCGTCGGCGGAATCGCAGGAGCGCTCGTCCTCGGGCCGGTCGGCATCCTCCTCGGAGGGGCCGCGGGCGGCATCCTCAGGAACTCGCGCGACCCCGACGAGTAGGGCGATCTGCGTGCCTACCGCGCCCGCCCCGGCAAGGCCGGTGCTTCCCAAGGCCCGCACACGGCACCCGCCGCGGGACGTTCGCCCCAAGGGCGGTGCCGGGGCGGCAGCGGTAGACTGGACCCGTCAGCGAGAGTGGCGGAATTGGCAGACGCCCTGGACTTAGGATCCAGTGCCCAGAAATGGGCGTGGGGGTTCAAATCCCCCCTCTCGCACCAACTCGATCCCTTGTCCCGGTGCATCGCGGCGGCTCAAATCCCAGCGCCCGCCGCCCGCACCGGCCATTCGGCAAATTGCATTGCAGCAATGGCCTCCATTAGCCTCGCCGTTTTTGCGGGAATATAAGACCGTTCCCAGGCGCCTCTTTGGGACAGCAACGCGGGGCCAGCGGTGCTTTCGGCGGTGGTGGGTACTTCGTTTGCCGCGGGCTACTCCGGCTCGGGCGGGGGCTCGATGGCGGTTTCGGCGGCGGCGCGGAGGGATTCGGCTTCCAGAAAGATGTGGCGCACCGCGGGTTCGACGGCGCGCACGCGCTGCTCCAAATGTTCAATGGTGGATTCCAGCGCCGGGAGGGACAGGTCGGCGCGGAAGCGAATATTGGCGGCCAGCAGCACCTGGCCGGGGCCGAGCTGCATGGTGAATAGCCGCCCCACCCGTTCCACCATGGGATCAGCCAAAATGACGTCCCGCACGCGGGCGATCTGCTCGCGGTTGGCGCTCTCGCCTACCAGCAGCGTGCCGCTTTCCCGCGCCAGGATGACGGCCACCGACGCCAGCAGCACGCCGATCAGCAGCGAAGCCGCGGGATCCCAAATGTTGGAGTGGAGCGTCTGGTCCAGCAACAAGCCGGTCGCGGCCAAGGTGATGCCGATCAGGGCCGCGGTGTCCTCCAAGAACACCGTGAAGACGCGCGGGTCCTTGCTCTCCTGAATCGCCGACCACAAGCCCTGCCGCGGGCGGCCGCGGCGGCGCAGCTCGCGCCGCGCCAGCCGCCACGATAAGCCCTCGAACACCGCCGCCAGGCCGAGCACGATATAGTCCCAGCGGAACTCGCGCAAAGGGCGGGGATGCGCCAGGCGCGACAAGCCCTCATAGAACGACAACCCGCCACCGAGGGCGAAGACCAGGATGGCCACTAACAGGGACCAGAAATACAGCTCCTTGCCGTAGCCGAAGGGATGGATGTCGTCGGGCGGGCGGCGGCTGCGGCGGGTGCCCAGCAACAAGAGCGCCTCATTGCCGGTATCCACGGTGGAGTGAATGCCCTCCGCCAGCATGGCGGAGCTGAGGGTGACCGCGGCGGCGGCGAATTTGGCCACGGCGATCACCAGGTTCGCCGCCATGGCCACGTAAATGACCCGCACCGAACCGCGGGCCGGAGTTTCGAATAAGTTCGGCATGCGGAGACAGGCGCGGGCCGCCCGGGGCGCGGGCGGTTAAAATCTATACTGCATGAGTTTTAGCGAGGGGCAAAAGGCCGAGGCGGCGGGCCGGCGCGTGGCGCGGGCGCGGCAGGCGCTGGAGGCGGCATTGGCGGAGCGCATCCTGGTGCTGGACGGCGCCATGGGCACGCTGATCCAGCAGCGCCAGCTGACCGCCGCGGATTTCGGCGGCGCCGCCTACGAGGGCTGCAACGAATATCTGGTCGCCACCCGGCCGGATGTGATTGCGGATATCCACCGCGCCTATCTCGAAGCCGGCGCCGACATCATCGAAACCGACAGCTTCGGCGCCACGCCGCTGGTGCTGGCCGAATATGGCCTGGCGGAGCGGGCGCTGGAGCTGAACCAGAAAGCGGCGGCGCTGGCGCGGCAAGCCGCCGACGCCTTTGCCCAGCCGGGGCGGCCGCGCTTCGTGGCGGGTTCGATGGGCCCCACCACCAAGGCCATCTCCGTCACCGGCGGAGTTACCTTCGCCGAACTGCGCGAGGTGTTCCACGTGCAGGCGCGCGGGCTGGTGCTGGGCGGCGCCGACCTGCTGCTGATCGAAACTTGCCAGGACACGCGCAACATCAAGGCGGCGCTGCTGGCCGTCGAACGGCTGAATCAGGAACTCGGTCTGCCCGCGGGCCGCGGCGTGGCGGTGATGATCAGCGGCACCATCGAGCCCATGGGCGCCATGCTGGCCGGGCAAAACGCCGAGGCTCTGTGGGTCAGCCTGGCCCATGCCGACATCATTTCCATCGGCTTGAACTGCGCCACCGGGCCGGAGTTCATGACCGACCATCTGCGCACCCTCGCCGAGCTGTCGCACCGCGCCATTTCCTGCTATCCCAACGCCGGTCTGCCCAATGAAGACGGCCGCTATTTGGAGACGCCGGAAAGCTTCGCGGCGCAGATCGAGCGCTTCGCCGCCCGCGGCTGGGTGAATATTATCGGCGGCTGTTGCGGCACCACGCCGGACCATATCCGCGCCCTGGCCGCCCTGGCCGCCCGCCATGCGCCGCGCCGCCCGCCGGCGCCCAGCACCCGCGCCTTTTACTCCGGCATCGAGGCGGTGGAGGCGGAGCCCTCCAACCGGCCGCTGCTGGTCGGCGAGCGCACCAACGTCATCGGCTCCCGCGCCTTCAAGAACCTGATCGCCGCCGAGCAGTGGGAGGAGGCCAGCGAGATCGCCCGCCGCCAAATCCGCAACGGCGCGCAGATCGCCGACGTCTGCCTGCAAAGCACCGACCGCGACGAGATCGCCGACATCCCGCCGTTTTACGAGAAGCTGATCCGCAAGATCAAGGCGCCGATCATGATTGACACCACCGATCCCAAGGCGGTGGAGCTGGCGCTGACCTACTGCCAGGGCAAGAGCTTGATCAACTCCATCAACCTGGAGGACGGCGAGGAGAAATTCACCAATGTGGTGCCGTTGGCGCGCCGCTATGGCGCGGCGCTGGTGGTGGGATGCATTGACGAGGATCCGGTGCAGGCGCAGGCCTTCACCCGGGAGCGCAAGCTGGCCGTCGCCGAGCGTTCGGCGCGATTGTTGCGGGACAACTATGGCCTCGGCCTGGAGAATGTTCTCTTCGACCCGCTGGTGTTCCCCTGCGCCACGGGCGATGAGAACTATATCGGCGGTGCGGTGGAGACCATCGAAGGCGTGCGGCTGATCAAGGCGGCGCTGCCGGACGCCAAGACCGTTCTCGGCATCTCCAATATCTCCTTCGGCCTGCCCGCCGCGGCGCGCGAGGTGGTGAACTCGGTTTTTCTGTATCACTGCACCAAGGCGGGCTTGGACGCGGCGATCGTCAACAGCGAGAAAATCGAGCGCTTCGCCTCGATTCCGGAGGCGGAGCGGCGCCTGGCCGAGGACCTGCTGTTCAACCACCCGCCGCGGGAGGTCCCGTCGGATCACCCGCAGGCGGAGCTGCTGGCGGCGGCGCCGGAAGATTGGCGGCGGCAGACGCGGGAACAGAAGATCGCCGTCAACCAGTTCCATATCGCCGCCATCACCGCCCATTTCCGCGCCCACGCCCGCGGCCCGAAGGCCGCCGCCGGCGCGGACTTGCCGCTGGATGAGCGGCTGGCGCGGTATATCGTCGAGGGCAGCAAGGAAGGCTTGATCGCGGATTTGGACCGTAAGCGGGCCGAGGGCGCGGCGCCGCTGGAGATCATCAACGGGCCATTGATGGCGGGGATGGCCGAGGTCGGGCGGCTGTTCAATAACAATGAGCTGATCGTCGCCGAGGTGTTGCAGTCGGCGGAGTCCATGAAGACCGCCGTCAGCCACCTGGAACAGTTCATGGAGAAGTCGGAGTCCTCCCGCCGCGGCAAGGTCATCCTGGCCACGGTCAAAGGCGACGTCCACGACATCGGCAAGAACTTGGTGGAGATCATCCTGGCCAACAACGGCTATGAGGTGGTCAATTTGGGCATCAAGGTTCCGCCCGAAGCGCTGATCACCGCGTTCCACCAGCACCAGCCGGACGCCATCGGGTTGTCGGGGTTGCTGGTGAAGAGCGCGCAGCAAATGGCGGTGACCGCCGGCGATCTGCGCGATGCGGGGATCGCCGCGCCGTTGCTGGTCGGCGGCGCGGCGCTGTCGGCGCGGTTCACGCGCGCGAAGATCGCCCCGCAGTACGGCCGCCCGGTCTGTTACGCCAAGGACGCGATGACCGGCCTGGCGCTGATGAACGGCTTGATGGACCCGCAGCAGCGCGAGGCGGTGCTGGCCGCCCATGCCGGCTCCGAAGACGGCGCCGCCTCCGCCGCCGGGACGGCGCCTTCCGCGTCGCCATCCTCTCCCGCGTCGCCCGCGTCTCCCGCGGCGTCCGCGCCGCTGGTCGTCAACGCGCCGCCGGCTACGCCCGCGCCGGACCCGGCGCGCGGCCGGCGCAGTTCCAAGGTGGCGGCGGATCTGCCCATTCCTCCCGTGGCGGACCTGGAGCGCCACGTCCGCGACGTTCCCCAGCTCGACGAATTGTGGGCCTACATCAATCCCCAGGTGCTGTTTCGCCATCACCTCGGCTATAAGGGCAACTTTGAAAAAGATTTGGCCGCGCGGCTTCCGCAGGCGCTGGAACTGGCGGAGTTGGTGGAGGGCCTGAAGCAACAGGCTCGGACGTTCCTGCGCCCGCGCGCGGTGTGGCGGTTTTTCGAGGCCGAGCCCGACGGCAACGCCTTGCATTTGTTTTCCCCGGGCGGCCGCCAGCCGCTGCACACGTTTCTTTTTCAACGCCAGGACCGGCCCGACGGCCTGTGCTTGGCGGATTATGTGCTGCCGCCGCGGGCCGGCCAGCGGGATCACGTGGCGCTGTTCGTCGTTACCGCCGGCGCCGGCGTGCGGCAGCGGGCGGAGGCGGCCAAGCAAGCGGGCCGCTACGTCGAATCCCACGGCTTGCAGGTGCTGGCCTTGGAAACCGCCGAAGCCGCGGCGGAATGGCTGCACCGCCGCGTGCGCGAGGATTGGGGCTTTCCCGACCCGCCCAGCATGAGCATGAAAGACCGCTTCACCGCGCGGTATCGCGGCAAGCGCTATTCGTTTGGGTATCCCGCCTGCCCCAATCTGGACGACCAGGCGGGCATTTGGAAGTTGCTGGCGCCGGAGGAAATCGGCGTGCAACTGACCGAGGGCATGATGATGGAGCCGGAGGCTTCCACCAGCGGCCTGGTCTTCCAGCATCCGGCTTGCGTGTACTTTTCCGTCAGCGATGAAGCGGCGGGGCGCATGCCGACCGCCGACACCTCCGTGCCCGCCGCGGCGAACCCGTAACCGCCGCGGGTGATGGCTGCGGGGCGTGCGTGCTCCTGCGCCGGCTACCGCCTACGGGTCGCGCGACCAGCGCACGACCAGGCCGATGATAAGGCCCAGCCATATATTGCACACCACCACGGTCCAGCCAAATCGGCTGATCGCATACGAACTCAAATCCGGGGTGGTCATGCCGCTTTCGGCTGCGAGACATCCTCCAGGATCTGCTGCGCGTCCTTGGGTTTCTCGCGGGCAAAATCCGCCTGGCTGATAATGCCCGCGATGCGCCCGCCATCCACCACGACAATGCGGCGCAGCTGGAACTCCCGCATTTTGTCCTTGGCCATCTTCACGTCGTCCTCCGCGGCCACCGTGACCACCGGGCTGCTCATCAGCGACCGGCAGAGCACCTCGGACGGGCGAACATCGTGGCTGGCTAAATAGAGGGCGGCGTCGCGGTCGGTGATCACGCCCAGCGGCGCGAGCGTCGCGCGGGAATCCACCACCGGTATGCAGCCGACGTTTCGGGTTAGCATCACGCGTAAGGCCTCGGAGAGCCGGTCCTCCGGGATGACCACTTCGGGGTTCGATTGCATGAGTTCGGAAGCTTTCATAAATCCCTCGCCTTTCCCATTGGACGATGGTCCGCCCGCTGGTGTTGTCCCCGCTCCGTCCGGCGCGTGGCCGCGCCGCATTGTTTGCCTGACTGAGGAGACGACGGAAACCTTGTACCTGCTGGGCGAGCAGGACCGCATCGTCGGCATTTCCGGCTACACCTGCCGGCCACCGCGGGCGCGGCGGGAAAAGCCTCGCATTTCGGCGTTCGTGACCGCCAAGCTGGATCGCATTCTGGAGCTGCGGCCCGACCTGGTGCTGGCCTTCAGCGACCTGCAAGCGGATATCACCCGCGACTTGGTGCGGCAGGGCGCCACGGTAATGAACTGGAATCAGCGTTCGGTCGCGGAGATCCTGGACATGATCGGCGCGCTGGCGCGGCTGGTCGGCGTGGAGCCGAAGGGGCGGGATTTGGTGGCGCGATTGCAAGCGGAACTGGCGGCCATTCAGGCTTCGGCGCGGCGTTTTCCGCGCCGCCAGCGGGTGTGGTTCGAAGAATGGCATGAACCGCTGATCGGCGGCATTCGCTGGGTGGAAGAACTGATCACGCTGGCCGGAGGCGATCCGGTGTTTCCCGAGCTGGCCGCACGGCCCGCCGCCCGGGACCGCATCCTGCGTCCGGAGCAGGTGGCCGCCCGCGCGCCGGAGGTGGTGATCGCCTCCTGGTGCGGGCGCAAGGTGAATAAGGACTGGATTCGGGCCCGCCCCGGCTGGGACGCCGTGCCGGCGGTGCGCGCCGGCCATGTCTATGAGATCAAGTCCACCTACATTCTCCAGCCCGGTCCCGCGGCGCTGACCGAAGGCGTGCGGCAGCTGCACGCGATCCTGGCCCACGCCGTCGGCGCGGCGGTAACCGCCGAGCTGGCGCCCGCCGAGCGCCTCGATCCCGACGCGACGGGCGAACCGGCGGAGCCGTCGCGATCCAGGGACTCCGATTGATGGGCGCGGGCCCCAGTCCCGCATGGCAGGCGCGGGGCTCACCCCCACCTAAGGCGCGGGGCGGTGCCCGACCTCAGGCGCGGGGCCGAGCCCCGCTTGCGCGCCCGGCTGGACCGCAGGCCCTATTCGCCCCGCACCAGCCGGCGCGTCGCCGGGCGCGGCATGCGACCTGGGGAGGCCAATCTCGCCTATCCTGGTGGCCATGGCCGCTCCCGCTAAGTCCCGCCTGCGCCGCCGCGGCCGCTGGGTGCATTGGCTGGTGGATGGCCTGATCGTGATTCTGGCGGCGTTCGTGGCGCTGGCGGGCTATCTCTACTGGCGCGCCCGCCGCACGGAGCCGCAGCGTGACGGCGCCGTCCGTCTCGCCGGGCTCTCCGCGCCGGCGGAGATTGTTCGCGATGAGTATGGCGTGGCGCACATTCGCGCCGCCAACATCACGGATCTTTATTTGGCCGAAGGCTATGCCATGGCGCAGGACCGGCTGTGGCAGATGGATTTTCTCCGCCGCCTGGCGGAAGGCCGCTTGGCGGCGATCTTCGGTCCGGCGGCGCTGCCGATGGACCGGCAAACGCTCAAGCTGGGTCTGCCGCGCATCGCCGCGCGGGAGGCGCGGCAGATGGATCCGCTGAATCGGCGGCTGCTGGCGGCGTTCAGCCAGGGCATCAACGATTACATGCGGCGGCAAACCGGACGGCTGCCGCTGGAGTTCCTGCTGCTGGGCTATCGCCCCGGGCCGTGGCGGCCGCGCGACAGCTTGGCCATCGCCGCGCAGATGTATCGCACGCTGTCCATGACCTACAGCGACGAGCTGGAGCGGGAGATCTTCGCGCGGAAGGTCAGCCCGGCGGCGCTGGCGGTCTTGTTTCCCGCCGGCTCTCCGTGGGACTTGCCTCCCGCGCGGCAATCCATGCCGGGCGTGACGGGGCTGCCGGCGATGGCGCGGGCGCGACGGCTGCAGCCGCCGGGGCGCGCCGGGGAATCGCCCGCGGGGCGCGCCGCGAAACTAGCCGCCGTGCTGCACGCCTGGTCCCAGGCGCCGCCGTCGGTGGCTAATGTCGGCGCGGGCAGCAACAATTGGGTGCTGGGCCCGACGCGGGTCAGCACGGGCAAGCCGGTGCTGGCGAATGACCCGCATCTGCGCTATCAGGTGCCGGGATTGTTTTGGGCGGTGACGTTGTCCGCGCCCGATCTGCACGCCGCCGGCGCCGCTATCGCCGGCGCGCCGGGCATCATCATCGGCCACAACCGGCGGATCGCCTGGGGCATGACCAACGTCGGCGCCGATGTGCAGGACCTGTATCAGGAGCAAATCCGCGGCGGCCAGGTGCGGACGCCGCGGGGCTGGCGGCCGGTGCGCGCGCTGCGGTACCGCATCCCCGTGCAGGGCCGGCCGGCGGCGGCATTCCAGGTGCGCCTGACGCCGCGCGGCCCGATCGTCGCGCGGGATCCGGTCACGCACCAGCCGCTGGCGCTGGCTTGGTCGCTCTATTCAGCCGGTTCGCTGCGGGGCGAGTTCGGCGTCTTCCTGCACCTGGAGCAAGCCAAGAACTGGGAGGAGTTCCGCGCGGCGCTCGCCCAGTTCCCCGGGCCGGCGCAAAACTTCGTCTATGCCGACACCGCGGGCAACATCGGCTATCAATGCGCCGCCCGCATCCCTATCCGCCGCACCGGTCAGGGCCGGACGCCGGTTCCCGGCGCTGACGCCCGCTATGGCTGGAAGGGATGGATTCCGTTTTCGCAACTGCCCCGCGTCTACGATCCGGCGAATCAGATTCTGGTCACCGCCAACGGGCGCATCACGCCGCGGGGCTATCCCTATCCCATCGCCAACCATTGGTACGGGCCGTTCCGCACGCAGCGCATCTATCAACTGTTGACCAGCCGTCCCCGCTGGACGCCGGGCGGGATGTCGGCGGTGCAAATGGATACCGTCTCGCTGCCGGCGCGGTTCATCGCCCGCGCGTTGGTTCGCGCCGGCCAGAAGGACCCCGCCGCCGTGACGCCGGCGATGCGCCCGGCGCTGCGGCGGCTGGCGCATTTCGATGGCGCAATGTCCCGGGACCGCGTCGCGCCGACGCTGGCGGAGCTGACGCAAGCGGTCTTCGTTCGCCGCGTGGTGGCGGCGCAGGCGGGCGCCGAACTGGCCAAGCGCTACCACTGGAAGTCCGCCGCCGTGCTGGCGCGGGAATGGCTGACCGAGCGGCCGCGGGCGTGGCTGCCGCCCGCCTACCGGAAAAAAGGCTGGAACGCCTTGCTGCTGGCCTGCCTGCGCTCCGTGGTCGGCGACAGCCAGCTCACCGCGCAACACTGGCGCTGGGGACGGCACGCGATGTTGTACGTGCCGCAGCTCGTCTATTCGCACATTCCGCTGCTGAGCGGCTACGCCGACTTGGGGCCGGTGGAGCTGAATGGTAGCGCGGACACCATTGACCGGACGACGGGAACGTTAGGGCCGTGCCTGCGCTTCGTCGCCGATCTGGCGGATTGGGACCGTTCCAAGCTCACGCTGTTTGCCGGAGAAAATGGCGAGCCGTTCGGCGGGCATTACCGGGATCAATTTCCGCACTATCTTTCCGGCAAACCCGTGCCGCTATGGTTTAGCCGCGCCGCCGTCACACGGCACGCGGTGCATCACCTGCGGCTGCTGCCCTAGCGCCGGCCGCCGGGCGCGGGCCCCAGCCCCGCCGCAGGCGGGGCGCCGCGCGGCGCCCGGGAGCGGTTCAGCGCGCGGCTATCGCTTCCGTCGCCGCGGCGGGCGCCGCGCCCACGGCCTCCCGCACCAGGCGGGCATTGCGCCGCGCGGCCTCCCAACTGCCCGCTTGGCGCTGGAAGAGCCCGGGGCCCGCCGCTACCGCCGCCGCTCCCGCCGCCAAATAATCCGGAATGCTCTCCACGGTCACGCCGCCGCTGGGAATCATCGCCACCTGCGGCAGCGGCCCGCGCAGGGCCCCCAGATAGGCCGGTCCGCCGACGGGCTGGCACGGAAAGACCTTGACGAAGTCCGCTCCCGCCTCCCAGGCGTCCATCACCTCGGTCGCGGTCAGCGCGCCGGGAATCACGACCACGCCCTGCCGCCGCGCCATTTGGATAACCTCGCGCCGGAGGTGCGGGCTGACGATAAAACGCGCGCCGGCGTCCACCGCGGCGCGGCAGGTCTCCGCGTCCAGCACGGTGCCCATGCCCAGCAGGATGCCGCGCGGGACATAACGCTCGGCTAAATCCCGCAAGCAGCGCAGGGCATTGGGCACCGTGCAGGTCAGCTCCAGAATGCGCATGCCTTCCTGCACCAGCATCTCCGCCGCCGCCAGCGCCTCCTCGCTGCTTTCGGCGCGAATCACGGGGAGCAGACGTTCGCTGGCGATGGCCGCCAAGGTTTTGGATTTCGATTCCAGGGTCATAATTTCTTGGGCAATCTTGTGGGTGTTCGTCGCGCGCCTAGCGGGGCAATCCCGGGCCGAGAACCGCTAAGTATAGGGCCAACGCCACCGCCCCAGCGAAAATCCAGCCGGGATCCCGGCGCAACGGCGGGGCCGGCGAACCGCCGTTCGGGGGATGGCGCGCGACGATCGAACCGATCCAGAGCAGCCAAGAAGTGCCGCCGAAACTGGCCGCCGCCGCCGAGGTGACGATCAAGACGGGGCTGGTGGGATTGAAAGCAGCGGCGGCCATGCTGACGAAACCGCCGGTGAGGTAGGGCCATAGCGCCAAGCGCCAAGCGGAGCGCCGTCCCTGGCTGCCGGAGGGAACCAATGTCTTTAAGTGTTTTGCGCCCCAGCGCAGGCCCGCGACGGAAATGGCCAGTCCCAAGCCGGTCAACGCAATTTTCCATGCCCACAGCGGGTGCAGGCCGCGCTCGAAGTCCCCCCAATCGCCAAACCCGATCGGCGCGCCGAAGAGCAGATAGCCGCCGGGAACTAAAAGGCTGACGGTGGCGAGGAGCCAGCAGAAGAAACGCGTGGGCGGGGACCAAGATGCGGCGCGCCGCCAAACGGCGAGCGCGATGCCCGCCAGCGCCAAATTGGCGGCGCAGCCGGCGGCGGAAACGACCCGCATTTGCCACAACGCGGCGCCGCGAAAGCTGACGACCAGATCCACCGAGCTGACGCGGCTGGGGTGCAGGCCCACGAGCAGAGCCGCCAGACCGTGGCCCAGGACTTCATGCGACAGCATGCCCAGAAAGTTTACAAGGATGGCGATCGCCACCACGGTCCACACCTCGGGTAGGGCAATTGCGGGGTGGGGCGAATGGCTGGCCATGGGCTAAGTATCGCCGCAACGCTGCGTGGCGCCTGGCGTCCCGCGGGGGCCGCGCCCATCAATTGAGGAGCGTGGTGCTCAGCGCGTCCAGCTGCGGCGCGCCGGGGCGCGGATGAGGCGCGGAAGCGGCCGGAAGGGGCCTGGTTTCCAGGGCAGCATGTTGCGCGGCAGAGCCTTTGTTTGGATGGCATTGCGCCCTTAATTGCAACATTTTTGCGGCTGGCCGCTCCGTAGCGGCGGTCGGCCCAGGGCGGGCACACGGGCTGCGCCTCGCCAACGCCCGGCAGACCGGGTGGCCAAATGGGCGGGGTGGTACGAAGGTGGCCTGCCGGCAATTGGGGCATGACGCCAGCCGCGGCGGGGGCGGCGCGCATCCCAATGCGGGAGTTCTGGCTGGCCGCATGTCTCTGGTCCTGCTGCAAACGATCTCCGCGTTAGCCGTCGCCGCGCTGGCATTGGCGGCCAGCTTCTTGGAATTCGCCGACTATTACCTGCATGGCCGGCGGGTGGGCAATCCCTCGGCGTTGCTTTCGGCGGCGGGGTTATTTTTGTTGACCGTGTCGCTGGCGGCGAGCGAGACGGTGTTGCGCGCGTTGCGGGTGCTGGCCTGGCCGGGGCCCCGATTCGCCCTCTTTTTGGCGGGCAGCGCGTGTCTTTTCGCCTCGATCAGCATTTATTTGTACCTGACCTACGTGCGGCCGGCGCGGCTGCGGTTTGAAGAAGAATCCGCCCGCTTGCCCCGTTTTCCAGAGCCGGGCGGGAGTGAGGGTGCTGGCGGGACCGAACCGACCGAACCACGCGCGGGCGGCGATGATCGCGGTCCCAGCGGCGCCTAAGCGACACGGCCATTGTGGCTACTCCGCCGGTATCGCCACCTTCGCGCATGGGGCGGGCGCGCGCCTGGCTGCGAGCCTTGGGGCCGGGGCTGGTGGCGGGCGGCGCCGACAACGACCCGGCCGCGATCACGGCGTTCTCCCTGGTCGGCGCCGGCTCGGGCTTCGCTTACCTGTGGATTTTGGCGCTGACCACGCCGATGGAAACGGCGGTGCAGACCGTCTGCGGCGTGATTGGCGCCGAGACGGGAAGCGGCTTGGCCACGCTGCTGCGGGCCCGCTTCGGCCGCTGGGTCAGCGTGGCGCTGACGGCCGCGTTTTTGCTGGGCAATTTCGCCGCCCTGGTCGCCGACACGCTCATCCTGAGCGATTCGCTGGCGCTGCTGACGCATTTGCCGGCGTGGTATTTTCCCGTGCTGATCGCCTTCTTGTCCTGGCACCTGCTGGTGTTCCGCAACTTCCGCCGCATCATTGGCAGCCTGGCGCTGCTGAACCTGAGCTTCGTGGTCTACGTCGTCGCCGCGTTCCTGCTCCATCCGGACTGGGGCCATGTGTTGGCGGGGTCGTTTTGGCCGCCGTGGGGGTTTTCCCGCGGATTGGGACACCGCATGTTTCTGGCCGACGCGGTGGCGCTGGTGGGGGCGCGGTTTTCGCCGTATATGTTTTTCTGGCAGGCGAGCGCGGAAACGGAGCAGTACACGGAGGTCCGCACGCGGGGGCAAGCGGTGACGGATATCGCCACCGGCATGGTGATGTCCAATCTGGTGGGATTCTTCATCATCGTCACCACCGGCGCTTCGTTGTTCTCCCGCGGCATCAGCGTCGCCAGCGTGCGCCAAGCGGCCAGCGCCTTGCTGCCGGTGGCCGGGACGTTCGCCTACCTGCTGTACACGCTGGGCATTCTCGGCTCCGGGCTGATCGCGATTCCGGTCTTGGCCGCCACCTCCAGCTACGTCCTGGCGGAAACGTTCGATTGGCGGCGGGGCCTGGAGCGCCGTCCCTGGCAAGCGCGGCGGTTCTACATATTCCTGTCGGCGGTGCTGCTGATCGTGGCGGGGCTGAGCTACCTGCCCTGGAACAGCATCCAAATCGCGTTCTGGTCGCAGGTGTTCTGGGGCACGCTGGCGCCGGTGCTGCTGATCCTGATCTTTTTTCTGGAGCGGCGGTCCGGGCGGCGGCGGATTGAAATCTCCGATACGCAGCGCTTCTGGCTGGCCGCCGCGGCGGTGCTGTCGCTGACCATGGCGCTGCTGCTGTGGTGGCCGTAGGGGTTGGTTCACGCCAGGCGCGCGAGCGCGCCGCTGCCAATCAGGTTGTCGAAGAACGTCGTGATGCGCGCCGCGGTGGGCGGAGAATCGAGCAGCAGGCCGAGCTCGATGTTGCGCTGCTGCGCCGCTTCGGTCCAGTTGGCAGACGTCACAAAGACGCGCCGTGCATCCACGACGGCGCATTTGGCGTGCAGGGCCGCCCGGTTGCCGGGCCCGTCGGCGAGCGAACGGGGGTCGTAGAATACTTCCGGGCGGTGGGACTGGGAAGGCCACTGCTGCGTCCACAGGCGCTGGGCGAAGCGAGCCAAAACCGCACCCACGGCCGAAGTGTCGCCGGGGCCGCGGCGGACGTCCAAAAAAAGGCGGACGCGCAGGTTCGGTGTGCTCTCCATCCGCTGCGCCAAGGCGGCGAAGACGCTCCTGCCCTGGTGCACGGCGTAGCCGGCCACCAGCACGGATTCTTGGGCATGGGCGAACAGATCGCGCGCGACCACCGCGGTGGATCGCGCGGCCGGTTCCGGGCCGCTGGCGACGAGCTGTACGGCGCCGTCCGGTTGGCTGCGCGCCTCCAACTCCGCCGCCAGCCATTCGAGGGCCGCTACGAGCGCCGCGCCAGTGCAGCCGCGCGCGGCCATGGCGGCCAGGTTTGGCGCGAAGGCCTCGGCTTGTTCGGCGCTAACCAACCCGCGCAGGGCCAGGGGCGAGCAGGGGGCCTCAACGCGTCCCGCAGCCAGCGCGGCGGCGACGGCGCGGAGGTCGGCCGGTTCGGGGAGGTTAGGCACCGGCTGCCTCGAGCGCAGGGAAGAATTCGGAGCCGGACCGTTCCAGCGTCGGGACCACGAGCGCGCGGTCGAGAAACTGATTGTGGCGCTCGCAACTGGTCTCGGCTATCAAGAGGCAGCCGTGGCAGGCTGCTCCCTGGAGGAAGCGGCGCTCTTGGCCGACGGCGGGGGAATGTTGCGCGCAGACGGGATCGTTCGAGCACAGCGTGCCGAGGCGCAGCGCCGCTTCGCCGAAGTCGCCGATCCTGCGGCCGGCTTCGACCAGGCCGCCGAGCGTTCCCTCGGCGTCCGGCGCGCCGGTGTAGATCAAGATGCCGTAGCCGGTACTGGGAACCGCGTAGACGCGCTCGCGCAGGGAGCTGGAGGGATAGCCGCAGCCCAGGGTGATGGCGGTGAGCAGCAGGTGGGAGAAGGAGTGGAGCATCCAATACTCCGGGCTGGGCAGTTCGGCATTTCTGTTTTCTTGGTGCTCCGCCCGCCAGGCCATAAAGCCTTCGCGCAGGGCGGCATAGCGCCGCTGGACCGTGTCGCGGGCGGCCCATTCGCGCGCGGCGTCGGCGCGAAATTGGAGGAAGATGCCCTCACCGTGGTTCTCATAGGCGGGCAGCCATGTGGTATCCAGCGCCAGGGCGGCGGGGCGCACGTCCAGGTCGAGTTCCCCCTGGGCGTTCAGCGCCGGGGGCTCGAAGCGCGTAAACCCGGCCAGGGCCACCACCTCGCGCAGGCGATGCGCCAGCACCACCCGCTGCACGGCGGCGGCCCATGGGCGGCGCCATTGGCCTCCGGCGAGGGCGCGGGCGTAGAAAACTCCGTCCGGGCGATCCTGGCCGAGTTCTTCCTGGGCGGCAGCCAACACCTCGAGCTCGGCTTGTTTTACGGGCTTTTCCTCGCTCAGGCCGCCGCCGCGCCGCTGCTCCAACTCGGCCCAGACGTCCTCATCCGTGACCCCGGACAGCAGCTCCTTGACCTTGCGCTTTTGGCGTTCTTTGCGGACCGCCTCCAGGTCGTTGGCGCCTTCCAGAAAATCCCAGGCGGCGTCCACGGCGGCGCGGACGGCGTCACTTTGGTCGGGCAGGGAGATGACGCTCATCGCCTGGGGGAAATAGGCGTTGGAGGCGGCGCGGGTCAAGAGGCGGTTGGGGAGGCCGCAATCCTCGTGGGAGAGCGCCCCGAGCCAGGGCCGCTCGCCGCCGCATCGGCCCAGCGGCAGGGCCTTCAGCTCCCGGGCCTCGATGAGCCCGCGCCGCGCCCCGCAGTCGCAGCGGACGTCCAGGTCGCCCAGGTCGCCGCCGGTGCCGCGTTCGTCGAGGAAGAGACCGCGCCCCTGCTTCTTGCAGTCCGATGGCCCGTTGTGGGCGAAGGCGTACCAGTCAATGTCACCGATGTGGCCGCGCGGGCAGGCGCGGACGAAGCGCACCGGCACGACGGGCCGGCGCCGCCGGTCCCGGTCCTCGTAGGCGCCTCCCTTCAACGCCTTGCGGTGAACCAAGGCGCGCGAGCGCACGCCCTCGGGGTCTTCCAGTTCGCCTTGTTCCGGCGCCGCCGCCAGGAACCACTCCGGGAACTGGAAGACGCGGACGCCGAACCGCGGCTTGTCGTCGCCTTCGGTCGCTGGGGGCGTGCGCAGCTCGATGGAGGAAAGGTTGAGCAGCGCCGCCAATCTGGCGCTCAGGCGGCGTTCGTGGACGATCGCGCCGGGCGACCAGAAGCCCAAGCCGCCGACCAGGACGGCGTATTTGGGCAGATCCATCATCGCCCCGGGGCCGAAGGTGGTGATGAGCTGCGCCTGCCGGACCTCGCCGTCCGGCGGCCGTTCGGCGTGGATTGCCTTGGTCATGCGCTCTCCGGCGGCGGGTCGCTGCCCGCCAATGTCTGCACCCACAATTTGACCGCGGGCTCGACGTCACGGAGCGAGCGCGGGGCGCGGAAACGCATCTGCCAGCTTGCCGGGGGCAGGCCCTGCACCGCGTCGCTCAAATAATCCTGGAGCAACTGGCTGGCCGCCCCGATCTCCTTGCTGTATTGCAGCCGCACCCCATCTTTCTGAAGGTTCTCCGCCACCCAAGCCCAGCAGTCGAGGAGGCTGGAGGCGCGGTCGCCAGTGAGGCGGGCCAGACGGTCGGCGTCGGCGGATTCCATATCGGCATGCTCCCGCGCGCGCTGGGCGAAAACAGCGGCCGCATCTTCATCAGCGCGCAGCTCCACCATCGCCGCGGCGCCGAGGGGCGGCGTGAGTTCGCCGCGTTTGTGCCGGGCGAGGCCGACCAGGGCCGCCGCCAAGCCGCGATCCAGCGCCCGGGGGGAGAAGGGCGTGGCGCTGGAGGCCTCGATAGCGCGGTAGAAGGTGCGGTGGTAATGGCCGAAGCGCTCGTAGTGCGAGCGGTCGCGGGGCTTGTTGACGTTCAAAATGGTGACCACCAGACCGGGGCGCTGCGGGTCCCGCCCGATGCGGCTGCTGGCCTGAATGTATTCCGCGCTGGTTTTCGGCTGGCCGAACACCACCATAGTTCCCAGGCGCTGGACGTCAATGCCTACCGAGATCATGTTGGTGGCGATGGCGACATCCACGGCGGCCTTGTCCGCGAATGGAAGCGCCAGCAGGCGCTTGGCCTCGGCCACGTCGGCGGTGCTGACGCGGCTGGTGAGCTCGGTCGGCGATGCTTTGATGCGGCGGTCGGCGAATAGTCCGACGCTCTCGCCCTCCCGTTTTCTTTTTCCGTAGGCTTTCAGCCGTTCGCGGATTTCGTCCTCGATCAGGCGGCGCGCGCCGCCCAGTTCGCGCAGGCTGTTGAAATAGCCAACGACGGTCATGTAGGGGTCCGCTGGGTTCGGCTCGCCCTTGCGGCCCAGCGCCTGATACCAGCGCTCGCCGGCGGCCAACAGCGCCAGATAGACGCGCAGCATCGCGACCTTTGGGCCGCGGCCCTGGGCGGGGACGCCCAGGTATAAACGGGGCGCGGTTTCCGCGGCGGGCGCCGTGCGAGCGAAGAAGTTGTCGCGGCGGTCGGGGCCCGGCGGCGGAAACACCGCGGTCATGCGGCGGTTGAAGAGGGCGCGAATCTGAGTTTCGGCGCGGCGCACGGTGGCGGTCGAGGCCACGATCTTCGGGCCGCGCGGGGCGCCGTCGCGGCGGCAGAGCGCGTCCAGGGCGGTCTCATAGAGCCCGGCCATGGTGCCCAGCGGTCCGGAGATCAGGTGCAGCTCATCTTGAATGATCAAATCCGGAGGCGGCAGCATGCCGCCGGGCAGGGGCTGGCCGGGGTTTGGCTCGCAGGGGCCGTAGAAGCCTTCGGGGTCGTAGCGGTCCACGCGTCCCAACAGTTTGCCGACTTCTCCCCGCCAAGGCAGCGCCGCGAACTTGTCCACCGTGGCGATGACGAAGCCGGGCAGGCGGCGATAGAGCGGCTCGTCCACGGCGACGATGGGAAGATGGCGGTCGCGGCTAAAGGCGCAGTGGAAGTTGGCGCAGCGGACGTGGAGGTCGGTGGGGCAGTCGGGGTTGGGGAACAGACAAAACGAGTCGCGGTCGAACTTCGTGCCGCACCAGGGACAGTTCTCCAAGGGGATGGGCGCAGGATGATGCTTGGAGTCGTTTTTGAATTGGCGGGTCAGTTCGCGCGCGGTGTTTTCCTGCCGGTCGCCCTTGCGTCCCATGTAGTTCGGCGTGGCCGCGCTGCCCACCCACAGGCCGATTTCGAAGGGCCAATCGCCGAGCTGGGAGCGGTCTTTTTCCCGTTCCAGCTCCAGGGCGCAGACCAAAGCCGCCGCCCGGCCGAGCTGATCGAGCGTCAGCAGGCGGAGGGTGTAGCGCATCAGGACGGTGAGGCCGGCGCCGCCGGGTCCGGGATGGCGCAGGCGGCGCAGGACCAGGGCGAAGGCGGCCAAGCCGAGGTAGGCCTCCGTCTTGCCGCCGCCGGTGGGAAAGAAGAGCAGGTCCACGATCTCCCGCTCGGCGGCGTCCGGTTGGGCGAGGCTGGGCAGGTTCATCAGTAGGAAGGCGAGCTGGAAGGGACGCCAACGCGGGGCAGTGGGCGCTTCGCCGGCCGCGGCCTGGCGCTGGCGGGCGGCGGCGGCCATCGCCCGGTTGGCGAGGCGGAAGGCCGTGAGCACCTGCGCGTCTTGGAGAAGGTTCAATCCCTTCTCGATCCGATCGGCGGCTTGCGCGGCGTCGCGCAGGAGCTGGTCGGCGGTTTCGCGGCGGCGCGCTTCCGCGGGAAGCGCTTGGCGCTGGGCGGCGATCCAATCGCGGTACTCGCCGATCAACGGCGTCATCGCCTGCCGGGCCGCGGCGGCGTCGGCCAGTTGCGCCAAGGCGTCCATCCCCAGTTCGACGCCGGGGAGGTCGCGGGGCTGGACCTGCTCGACCTCACCCTGGGGCAGCCAGGCGGTGCGCACCAAACGGCAGACACCATCCTCGACGGTTGCGGCCGTGGCGGCGTTGTGGCCGACGGCATATTCGCCAAGGTCGCGGTATTGCAAGTCCGCCACGCGATCGTCCCAATCGTCGCTGGCCATGGCACGGGGATCGGGGCGGGCGGCCCAGCCCGCATCACATTTGGCTTCCAGCGCGGCTTGGAAAGCGCAGGCTTCATCGCGGCGGTCCTTCGGTGCCGGGCGGCGGCGATTGACTAGAAAGATGGAAACCGCGCGGGTGTCGGGCGCCAGGCCAGGGGCTGCGGCGGGGCGCTGGACGACCGCCAGCACCAAACCGGATCTCGCTACCGGCAACTCCTGCGAGTCGCCTTCGGCTTTCGCGCCGGGGTCTAGCGCCACCGTCAGGGTCTCTCGGCGCGGCGTGCGCTTCCAGCGGCGGCGGGTGCGGCCGTCCGCCGCGGGAATTTCCTTGCGGTGGTAATCGCCCCAGGACACCGTCACTTCCACTTGGCGGGCCGCGGCGGGCGCCAAAACGGTAAGGCCCATCGAGCTGGGCAGGTGCCGCGGCTGGGCGGAAACCGGTTCCGGGGTGGTGGCGTCGTCCAAGCCGCCGGGCAGGCCGGGCTCGTCCACCGTTTCGTCCACCTCGGCTTCGTCGCCGTCCGCTTCCTCGCCGCCCTCCGCCTCCGCAGCGTCGTCATCCCCCCGCAGCGCGCCGGCCGACGCCGCCATCGCCTCCGAGCCCCAGGGCACCAGATACCCGGTCAGATACCAGCGCGATGGCATCCGCGGCAAAATCTCACGCTCATCGCCCAGTCCGGCATCCGGGCCGACGAGGTCCAGTTGCAGGGCCTCGATCAGTCTTTCTCTTACGCTTGCCGAGTCCGCCGTCACCGCCGCTTCCGTGGCCATGGCGGATATTCTATACGGCTCCGGTGCCGGGTGGGGTTCCTGGCCGCCACGCCAGTTACTAGCGGTCATCTGCCGCCGCTAGGCTGCGGTTATGGCTGGCGCGTTTGTAATCCAACTGAAACCCGGGCACCAGGACCGGACCGAGGAGGGCATCCGGCGGCGCCGAGTCTTCATCCATTGGGCGGGGATTGGCGCGGACGCGGCGAAACCGGGCGTCGAGTATGACGACCTGCGGCGATTGATCGAGCGCGCGGGGCTGGGGAAATACGAGCTGGGGCAGCACGCGAATTTTCTTTTGCGGATGGGGCGGGGGTCGCATGTGTTCGTGCCATGCGAGGGCGAGCGCTATGTCGAAGGGGTGGTCCTTTCCCGGCACGCCCGCTACGACGCCGGTCTCGGCCATTGGCGGGAGGTGCGGTGGCTGCATGGGACGCGCAAGCTGCCGCGGGCGGGCTTGCCTTCCGAGCTGCAACGGGCAATGAAGCTGAACCGCACCTGCACGCAATATCATGGACCGCTTTCTAGGCGACCCGGACCGAAAAGCGGCCTGCCAGGAGGGGCCGGGAGGGACCCGCGTCGGCAGGGCGGCGCCGGCTTCAAACGGGACGCGGCGAAGCGCGGCGCGATCGAAGAGCGGGCGGTTGCGGTGGCGTCGCGTTACTACCAAAAGCGTGGGTACGAGGTGGTGAAAAAGGGCAAGCCCTATGACCTGCTCTGCCGCAACGGGGGTCCGCCTTTGTACGTTGAAGTAAAGGGAGCCGCCGGCAAGGGGAAGTCGGTTATCCTCACGCGCGGGGAGGTCCGCCACTTTTGCGGGTGCTGGCCCGACACCGCGCTTTTCGTGGTCGCAGGGATTCGGGTGTCCGGCAGGCCGCCAGTTGGGCGTGGCGGCCGGGGCAGGCCGATCTGCCCTTGGCGCCCCGAGGGGCACCGGCTTCGGCCCACGCAATACGAGTACGCGGTTCCGGTGCGCCCGCAGAGCAGCTAGGGCGCGCCCTTGGTAAGATTGGCCTCATGTCAGGGCGGATTCTGCCGACTCTCTTGGTCTGCCCTCGCTGCGCTTGCCGCGTCCGCAGCGACCGTCTGCGGCGGCACCTCCAAAAGGCCCATGGTGGGTTGGTGCGGCCTCGGCGCGGGCGGACCCCCGCGGCAGGGCTGCCCCGGCGCGCCGGGTTTGGGGTCGCCGCTGTCCCGCCGAGTCCGCGCAAGGCGACCTGCGTTTACTGCGACTGCGTACTGGACCTCGGCGCCCTCGACCGTCACCTGGCGGGCGCTCACCCGGAGCGGCAGGGTGCGAACCGGTCGGCGGCGCCTGCCGGGAAGGCGGCCTGCCCCGACTGTGGCAGGCTGATCAGCGCTGCTAGCCTTGGGCTTCATAGGGAGCTGGTTCACGCGCGCTGGATGGTACCGGGCCGCAGCGTTGTTGCCGGCCTCCGCCCGGCGGCCGCGCGGGCGGAGGGGAGGGCGCCAAGCGCCCCTCCCCGCAAGGCTCCCAAACGGCGCCCGCGCGGCACCCGTCCTAGCCGCAGCGTTTGGACTATCTATACTGGCGGTACGGAAACCAACCGCCGCCGACATTAGCGGCGACGCCGCTCCGGGGATCCGGATTCGCGACGGGCTGCGGTGCCGGGCGATGCACCTGGCCGAAAAGGGGGGCTGCGGCGCTGGCGGCCTGGGGCGGGCGGCGGTAGGGCCGCTCAGTTCGATTTACGGAGGGCAAGCGGCCTCCGCCGCGGCGCGTGCTTGGCCGCTTTGCCCTTTTTGGCGGCGCCGGGGCGCGGGCCGTTGGGCGGGGCGAGAATCGCCTCGATGGTTTGCCGGCGGGCTTTGGAAAGGCCCAGCCGGTCGCCCCATTCCTCGATGGTTCCGATCGGGAAGCCCAATTTCACCGGGGCCATGGCTTCATTTTAGGGCAAGCGTGGCTTTCACGACGGTTAAGAAAGACGCCGTTTCCGCGGCGGCGGCGGGGGCGGGGCGGGAGCGGCGGGGGTTAGTCGTTTGGGGTGAGCGGAAGTTCGGCGGCGCCAGCGGCGGCGGCACGGCGTTTTGGGTCGCCGCTCGGCTTGCGGGGGACGGCGGGCTTTGCGGCCGCGGGCGGCGGCTGGCCCTCCAATGCGGCGCGCTGGGCGTTCAGGTCCAGCAGGCGGGCGAGAACTTCGTCGTGCATGTCGTCGGGCCAGCGGTAGAGGAACTTCGCGGCCTCGGCGGGATCGTCGTCGGCGAATTTGGGGAAGAAATCGCAGACGGGCTGGAGGTCGCGCCAGCCGTAGGCGTCCAGCACCGCGCGATCCATCGCGGCGTGCAGGGCGCGGAGCCTTTCCGTTTCCGGGGAATGGTCTTGGGGATCGTGGAAACGGTTGTAGGTTTTGGTTAGGCCTTCGTCGCGGTCCACCATCAACTGGGCGCGGAAATCGTGATAGGCCCGGCCCGCCGCGGCGAGGGCGGCGTCGGTTTCATGGCCAGGGGGGAGGGGAAAGGTCTCAAAGCAGTCGGAAGGGGTGTAGCGCAGGCGCTCTTCGAGGGAGGAGCCGAAGAAGCGGGCCCAGATTTCGTGCGGGCGGGACTGGGCGGCGCCAAAGAGGCCCCAGCCCGGGCGGGGGATAACGACCAGGGAGTCGGAGAGGACGACGCCGCCGGGGAGAACCGCGAAGGCCGATGCCTCACCGACGCGCGAGATCACCAGCGCGTGTTGCTGGCCGCGCAGGGCGCGGGTCAGGCCGGGGCGCTTTTCGGCGTAATGCCACCAATTCAGCCGGTTGCTGCCGCGCTTCTGTTTGTCCCGCTCGGGTTTTACCTTCTCGCGGACGATGGCGAGCAGAGCGGGCCAGTCGGCGGCGACGGGGGCGGGATAATCGTCGGGGACGATGCCCTCGCGCAGCCACAGCTTTTTTTGCCGGTCGTCGGCGTCGCGCCATTTTTTGCCCAGCTTTTCCCGGCGCAGGGGAAAATCCTCGAAGTTGATGACATAACGGTGGAAGTTGTGGCGGGGATCGGTGTTGACTTCCTCGCCGCCGATGTAGGGAAAGATGCGCGCCTGGTTGCGGGGATCGGCGGCGATGAGGCGGCGCATTTCGGCGATGGGCGTGGCGATGCCTTTTTTGTCGGTGTCGTCGAAGGTGAAGCCGAGGCCGAGGATGATGCTGCCTATAAAGCTGCGGTCGGCGTTGGCCTTTAGGCGGGCCGGGTCTTCGTCGCCGCCGGCATGGAACAAGAATGCCGTGATTTTCTCCACCGGGCGGCCATTGAGGAAATATGGGCCGGGCAGGGCGCCTTTGGCGACATGCACGGCGCTGACGACCACTGCGGCCTCTCCCGGCCAGACGATACGTTTGCGGGCGCTAAAGATGGTCCCGCCATGGGCGCGGAGCCAGCGCAGGCCGGTGGCGCGGGTGTCGCCCTGGCTGATGGTGTTGGTGGCGAGAAGGCCGAGGCAGCCGCCGGGGCGGAGGAGGGCGAAGGCGCGGCGGAAGAAGTGCGCCACTAGATCGGCGTTGCCATGCGCGCCGGGGTGCAACGTTTGGAGCCAATCCAGATAGCCGTCCGGGTGCGCGGCGGCGATGGTGTTTTTGCCGGCAAAGGGGGGATTGCCGACGATGGCGTCGAAGCCGGCGGCTGCGTCGTCGCGGCCCGCGTCGGCGGGACCGCGGGCGGGGGCCGAGCCGCGGGCGGGGGCGTCGGCGGGGGCGAAGACTTCCGGGAACTCGATCTGCCAATGGAAGGGGCGGATGCCCTTGGCGCGCAGCTCGGCCACGGCTTGGTCCAAGGGCTGCTGGAGGTCTAGGCGCTCCTTATGCTGCGCGGCGATCAACAATTGGGCTTCCAGCTCCCGGCGGCGGGCGCGGCGGGCGCGGCGGGCCGGGGGTTTTTCGGCGGAGAAAAATGCGGCGATGGCGGCATCCCCGGCGAGGCGCGGCCAGTTCAAGGCGTTTTCGGCATTGGCCAGCTCTTGCTCCAATTGGGGATAGGGCTTGGTGTCGCGGGCGTCGAGGATGCGGCGGCGAACTTCGGCGACGCGGGCCATTTTGGCCTCCAGCGTGGGACGCAGCAGGGCCAGCGGCTGGGCTTCCATGCCCGGCCAGGCGAAGGTGGCAATTTCGGCGCGGGTGAGGCAGACGAGGGAATCGCCGGGGCGGAGGGCGTGGTCGAGGAAGGTGAAGGGATGGTCGCGGGCCAGCGTGGCCAGCCAGAGGGAGAGCTTGGCGAGTTCGATGGCGAGGGGATTTTTGTCCACGCCGTAGAGGCAGCGCTGGGCGATGAGGCGGCGGGCGTGGAGAAGCTCGTCTTCGTCAGGGGGCAGTTGCGGCGCGGAATCTTCCCGGCGCCAGGCGGCGGCGAGAGGCTCGGCGAGCTGGCGGCAGGTCTCGACCAAAAACGCGCCGGAGCCGCAGGCCAGGTCGCAGATCTTTAGGGCCAGGATTTGCTCCGCGCGCGGGGCGGGGCCCAGTTGGGCCAGGACCGGCGCGAGGGCCGATGCGACCATCGGGTTGGTGAGGGAACGGGGGGTGTAATGGGAGCCGCTGCGGCGGCGTTCGAGAGTGGGCACCAGGATCATGCCGCCGGGGGGGACGGGCTCGGGGTTGCGCCGCGGGCGATTTTTTTCTCCAGGGCGGCGAGCAGCCCGGCTTCATCCCGCGCCGCCTCCAGCGCCGCGGCGGCCTTGCCGGCCAGCTTTTGCTCCGTCTCTCTTTTCAGCCGATCGCCGCGCTTGCCGCGCGGGACCGCCAACAGGGCGTCGAGATCCAGCGGGGGCGCGACGCCGCCGCGTTTGGCTCCCTTGAGAGCGATGGTGCGGCCGGCGGCGCGGCGGAGGTTGAAGCCCATGACCGCCTCATAGACGCTGCCGATTTGCTCGACATCTAGGCTGCGGTAGCTGAGGCGCTGGCCATCCAGCACTAACAATTTGGACAGAACGCGGTAGACCACGCCATCCGGGAGGCGGGGAATGCCGATGGCCGGCGTGCCTTGCAAGAAGGAGTGACGGGCGGGATCGAAGAGATTGCCCTGGCGGGCGGGCAGGCGCATGCCGCCGCCGCGGGCGCCGCGGTGGATGAGGCGAAAGACGGCCAACAGGTGGGCCCAGGCGCCATAGCGCTGGTCCATGGTGTCGGGGAAACGGCCCTGATCCTCGCGCAGCCGTTGGAAAAGCCCGCCGACGGAATAGTGGCGGAGGTAGAGTTCGTCGCCGGGCAAAAGGCCGCGGTCCTCGGCGAAGAGAATGAAAACCAGGCGCAACAGGACCGTGAGGAGGCCCTGGTAGATGGCGCTGGGATCCTGCGCCAATTCTTGCGCCAGCAGTTGGCCGCCGGCGGCGGCGTCGGCGGCTTGGAAGCCGCGGACGAGTTCGTAGAGCGCTTCCAGCACCTGCTCGGCAAGTCGGGCGGAGACCTCATCCTGGTAGCGGCGGCTGGCGGCGAGAAGGGCGGGCAGGCGCTGGGCCTCGGGCAGGCTGAACAGGCGGGCGGCGCCTAAAAGCATTTCCAGGGCCGCCAGAATGGGCCGGCCCGCCACGGTGAGCATGTCGGCTAGCGCGAAGGTGGCGTAGCCGCTGGTTTCACCCGCGGGGGCATAGATGAGGCGGAGCTGGCGGCCGTTCACAAGCAGGCCGATGGGGACGCCGGTTTCGCGCAGCAGGCGTTCCAGGCGGGCCTGCGGCGGCGCTTCCCAGCCGCCGCTCCCGCCCGGCGCAGGGCGGTCCAGCTCGGCGCCGAGCGGCAGCTCCTGCACCAGAAGGATCCAGCATTGGCCTGGGAGGGGATGGCCGGGGCCGGGTTGGCGAGGGTCGGGTTGGCCGGGGGCGCACGGCTGAAATTCGCGCAGGGCGTAGGTGGGGCGCAGGACCTCGCCGTATTCGGGCAGCGGGGCGGCAAGCTCTTCCGGGACGGCGGGCGCGGACGGCGCACCGAACAGTTCGTCCAGAGGCCAGCCGAGGACGGCGGCGGCGAAGGCGGGGAAATCGGCGATGCGCGGATCCGGCTCGGGCTGCGGCTTGCCTTCGGCGTCCGCGGCGAGGCCCTGCTCCCGGCGCAGGAAGGCTTTCAGCTTGAGTTGCAGCGGGGCGGTGTTGCGGTCGAGGTGGGCCTGGGCAGCCTCCAGGGCGGGGATGGAGACGAGCAGGCCGGTGGGCCGGACGTAGCCCAGCCAATCCTTATGCGCCTGTGTCTGCGGATCCATCATCCTTGTCGCGCGCTCCCGCCGTCCCGACCCGCCGTTTGGCTAGCCGCTGACCGGCCACAAATAGACCAGGCCGATCGGCTCCAGGCGTTCTCCTTGGACGTCATAAACCTGGCGCACCCGCTCCGGCTCGGCCGCCAGTTCGCGCTCCAGTGCCGGGAGGCGGCGGAGCTGCCAATATTTGCGGTCCGCCTCCAGTTGGTGGCGTTCCTCCACACGCATGAACTCGAACTTCCGCTGCTGGTCGGCGCGGTCATGCTCGGCGATTGTGCGCTCCAGGTGCAGCTTCTGTTCCTCCAAAATCTGCCGCATCGCTTTGGCCTCCTCGGCGGCGCGCTTGGCCAGCCTTTCTCGGGCATCCGCAGCATGCTCCTCGCCCCGCCGCCTTAGCTGCGGGAGCAGCTCGGCCACGTCGCGTTCCGCGGATTGCTGGAGCCGGCGGGCGACCTGTTCCGGGACGCGACCGCTAGCGTCCGCGATGGCATTTTCCAATAATTCCCAACTGCGGTCGGCGCCGTCCTGCCCGTAGGGGGCCAGCGGTTCGCCGCGGCGGGCGGGGTCGCGCCAACGGGCGCCGACCATCAGCAGCTCCTCATGCAGGCGGGCCGCGCCGCCGCCGTAAAGCGCCAGGCGGCCCAACAGCAGCACGCGGGGGATCGCGTCCTCGGTTTGCGCCAGGCAGGCGCGGCTGAGGTCGTGGAAGACGAATCCCTGGGCCAAAAAACGCCCCAGCAGGCGGCGGACCACCGCCTGCTCCAGGTGGAGTTGGACCACCTCCTCGGTCACCGTGCCGGGATCGCGAAAGACCACCGGCCGGGGCGCCGCCTCGGCGCGCCATTGCCAGAACGGCTGGCCGGGTTTGGGGGCGGGGCGGAGGGAATCCAGCGTTTCCGCCCAGGTGGGGTCGGCGTGGGCCTGCCGGTCCAGGGCGGGGAAGTGGTAGCGCTGGGGCTCCTCTCGGCCCGCGGCCGGGCGCAGTTGCTCGGCGCCCATCATCTCCAACGCACCGGAGAGCGCGTGGCGGAAGGGGGCTTCGCTGAATCCGGTTTGGCGCCGGGAACGGTCAATTAGATCCCGCAGGCGGTTGGTTTGCGCGGCCAATTTTTCCTGGCGCTCGCGCGCCTCCTCCATTTCTTCTTCCGCCAGGCGCCGCCGCTCCTCCTCATCGCCCTCCGCGCCCTCGATTGCCCGCCGCGTTTCCTCCAGGCGGCGGCGGTCGATGCCCCGCGCCAGCAGATTCTCGATGCGGCTGCCGATAACCTCCGCGACGCTGCCGAGTTCCTCGCGGATGGTTTCCGTCTTGCGGACCAGCGCCTCGAGGATCCTGTCCTCCGGCCGCTGGGCGTAGACGAAGTAGCGGCAATGGACTTCCTTGGCGGGCTGGAGCTTGCGGTCAATGCGGCCGTTGCGCTGCTCCAGGCGGGCCGGGTTCCAAGGGAGGTCGAAGTGGAAAAGGTCGCGGCAGTGCGCCTGAAGATTGAGCCCCTCACGCGCCGCGTCGGTGGCGATGAGAATCCGCACCGGCGCACGGTCGGGAGGGTCGTTGAAGGCGAGCTTGATTTGCTCGCGGTCCTGGGGACGGGTGGCGCCGTGAAAGATGGCGATGCGCTCCTCGGCGCGGTCGGTGGCGGCGATTTCGCCTTGCAACTGCTGTTCGATGTAGCGGCGGGTGTCGTCAAACTCGGTGAAGATGATCAGGCGGCGGTCATTCCATTGGGCGCCGGGCGAACCGAGTCGCGGGCACATCTCCTGGCGGATCCATTCCCTTAGGCGGCGAATGCGGGCGTCGGCCAGGGCGCGGTGCTGGGCCGCCACGGTTTCCATTTCCGCCAGCAGCTCGGATTCCCGGCCGATCGGCGCCGTCCCGCCCGCGGCTTGCGTGGCCGCGGTCAGTTCAGCTTCCGTCTCGGCCGCCAGCTCCTCGGCATCGAGCCCGGCGCGATCGTCGTCGCTGCCCACGCCGCCGCGCAACAGCGGAAAACCGTCAACGGCCATCCGCGCCGCCGCCTCCGCGGCTGCTGATTGTCTTTCCGGCGCGGCGGCTTTTTTTGCCGCTTGGCTACGGTGCCAGCGCACGGAGCGCCAGAAGGCCTCGACCGAGGACAACAAGCGCTGCTGAAGGTGGCAGAGCACCAGACCGGAGGCCGCTTGGGCCCGCTTGGTTGCGCCGGCGAGCCGGGCCTCGCTGAGCTGGCGGTATTCCTCCAGCATTTCGGCCAAGCGAAGCTCCGGCGCCTGTGGGGGAAGGTTGTCGATGGTTTCGGCGGTGACCACGCGCTTGGGAAAGTTTTCACCCAGCGCGCGCAGGTCTTCTTTCAGCCGCCGAACCATCACCGTTCCCACGGCTTTGGGGCTAGCCTTGACGCCGCGCACGAAACGTTGGGGATCGAGAATTTCGAGCAGGGCGGAGAAGCTGTTGGAATGGCCGTTGTGGGGCGTGGCGGAGAGGAAGAGGCGGTGCTCGAAGTGCGGCGCCAGCGCGCGGACCGCGCGGGTGATCTGGGAGTCGATGGCGTAACGCTGGCCGCTGGCCGGCGCGGCGTGGTGGGCCTCATCCAGCACAAGCACGCTGGCGGGGCGGCAGATGCCAGCCGCCGGCGGTCGGAGCCAATCCAGCAGCGGTCCGCGGTAGGCGGGATCGATCAGCAGACGATGGGAGATCAGGAAACGGGAATGGGTGTTCCAGGGATTGACGCCGAAGCCAAACTCGCGGCGCGCCGCCTGTACGTAGTCCTTGTCCAGGACGGCGAACTCCAGCCCGAAGCGCTGGGCCAGCTCCTCGCGCCATTGCTCCAACATGGAGGGAGGCGCGACCACGACGATGTCACGCGCCTTCTTGCGCAGGAGCAGTTCGCGCAGAATCAGCCCGGCCTCGATGGTCTTTCCCAGCCCGACGTCGTCGGCGATGAACAGATTGACGCGTGGCATGCGCAGCGCCTTGCGCAATGGTTCCAACTGGTAGGCGTCCAGGCGAATGCCGGCGCGGAACGGGGCCTGGAATAGGTTGGGGTCGGCGGCGGTGACGCAGTTCCAGCGCAGCGTGTTTAGGTAGGCGGCGAAGCGCTCCGGGCGATCGAAGCCGCGCGACGCGATGGCGCCCCAATCTTCCTGATGGAGGATTTCGGCGTCCTGCTCCAGTTCCCAAAGCACCTCGAGCTCCTGGCCCTGGGCGTCGTCATCGATGCAGGCGAGGCGGACTTGGGTGCAGTCCTCGCTGGGGGCGGCGGGCAGCACTTCGCCGACCAGATACAGCCGCTGCCGGACCTTCACGATCTCGCCCGCCTGAGGTAGGGTCACCGAGGCATTGTAACCGCGGGAGGCGCCCGATTGGGGAGGCTTATCTGGTGGGCCTATGTTACGCTTCGGCCGTGGGCCGCACGGGGCAATATTACATCGGGCGGCTCGAGGAGCAAGCGCGGTTTCTGAGGCGGTCGCTGGAGGCCTTCTACGCGGGGGAGCTGGAGGAGGCGGTCCGCGTGGCTGCGATCATCCGGGTTCTGGTGCATGACACCAAAAGGAGCCGATCGCTGCTGCGGCATTTGCGGGAGGGCTACCGCGACCTGGAAATTCTGGACATGGAGCATCCCAAGGGCGAGGTGTTGCTGCATCTGGCGGTTGGGATGCGAATCGGGCCCGGGGCTACGCTTGCGCCGTCGGTGGACCTGGGCGCTATTTCCTGCAAGAGGTCCACGCTGGGCGTTTGGTGGGAGGCGCCGGTCATTGCCTTTGCGACCCGGCTAGGGGGCGTGCGGAGCTACAGCAGGAAGACATTGACGCTCATCTTGGCGAACAAGGAGGGCGGCGCCCATGTTGACGCCAACGAGGACCTGGGTTACGCGGCGCTATTGGAGGGGGTTCCGCTTAGCTTCATCTCCGCGGGAAGCACGCTGCCGATGCCGGACCTGGCGCGCTACTCGACGGCCCAATCCGGCTCTGCGCTTCTGAAGTGCATCTGCGATGCATTCGGCCAGCGGTTCAATAGGCCAATGGAGGCGCCGCTAAATTGGGAGGCTCCCGCGCCTCCGGGTGCGTCGGTCACCCTGCTTCATGCGGACGCCATAACGTTGACAGCCCTCCGCGGGTTTGTTGTGCCTCCATTCCCGGCTGCCGAGGTTCGGGTGCGGCGGCGCGAGGAGCGGCCGACGGCGCATGCGGCGGGCGCGGCAGGGTTGAATCCGCTCCCCGTGAAACGCTAGCGGTTCCGAGCACGGCGTCGAGGGGCGGGCGCGGGTTGGGAATCGCCGCCGCCGGTGTGGGCGGCGAATGCGGCGGATTGAAATCTTGCATGTGCCGCGGCGGCGGGGCGCGGCATACTACACTCGGAGAAGAGTTCCCCAATGGCAGTGCGGGCGGGGAGAACGCGGAATGGATCTGGATCAGTTAGTCACGTTCATCGAGGTGGCCAAGCAAGGGAGCTTTTCCCGCGCGGGGCAGAAGGTGTTTCGCTCGCAGCCCGCGGTCAGCGCGCAAATTCGCCAGCTGGAGGAAGAGTACGGCGAAAAGCTCTTCGACCGGTCCGGCAAGCTGATCCGGCTGACGCCGGCGGGGGAAGTGCTGCTGGAGTACGCGCAGCGCATGCTGACGCTGCGGGCGGAAAGCCAGCGGGCGGTGGCCGACCAGCGCAAGACGCCGCGGGGCACGTTGGCCTTCGGCGCCAACGAGGCGACCTGCCTGTACGTGCTGCCGGACGTGCTGGCGCGCTATCACGCGCTGTATCCCAAGGTGCGCATCAGCGTCTACCGGAACTTCAGCCACAAGATTTTGGAGAAGATCGAGGACGGGTGGATTGACCTGGGCATCGTGACGCTGCCGGCCAGCCAGCCGAGCCTGCAAGTGCAGCCAGTGTTTCGCGACCGCCTGATGCTGATGGTGAGCAGCAAGCATCCGCTGGCGAAGCGCAACTCGGTGCGGGTGAGCGAGGCGGCGGAGCACCCGCTGATTTTTCCCAAGACCGGCTACACGCGGCAGGTGCTGGACAAGCTGTTTCGCCCTTACCGCTCACGGCTGGTGATTTCCATGGAGCTGGCGAGCGTGGGGATGATCAAGCGGTTCGTGGCGGCGAATCTTGGCGTTTCGCTGATCAGCGCCAGCTACGCGCATGAGGAAGTGCGGGCGGGCGAAGCCAAGCTGATCACCTTGCAGGGCGTGGATGTGTGGCGGGAGCTGGGGCTGGTGTACCGCCGCGACCGCACGCTGCCGCGCGCGGCCACGGCCTTCATTCAATTGATGGAGGAGCAGCATAAGGCGGCGGGCGCCTAGCCGCCAGCCGGGCCGCTAGGCGCCCGCGGCGGGAGCGCCGAACGGGGCGGCGGCGCGGTGCGTCTGCTTGTACCGCCAGGCGGAAGCGACGATCGCCTCCAGCTCGGGAAACTGTGGGGTCCAGCCCGCCTGGCGCATTTTCTCCGCCGCGGCCACCAGCCGCGCGGGATCGCCAGGGCGGCGCGGGGCTTCGCGGACGGGAATGCGGCGGCCGCAGACCTGCTCGGCGGCGGCGATGACCTGGCGGACGGAGAAGCCGGCGCCATTGCCCAAGTTGTAGGCGGCGGCGGCCAAATCGGCGGGCGGCTCGGCTAGAGTTTCCAGCGCCGCCAGGGCGATCAGGTGGGCCGCGGCGAGATCGCGGACATGAATATAGTCGCGGACGCAGGTGCCGTCCGGGGTATCGTAATCGGCGCCGAAGATCTGGATCGCCTCGCGCTCGCCGGCCGCCGCCTCCAGCACCAGCGGGATCAGGTGGCTTTCCGGCTGGTGCTGTTCGCCATGCTCGGCGGTGGCGCCGGCGGCGTTGAAGTAGCGCAGCGCGGCGTAGCGGAGGCCGCGATGGCAGGCGTGCCAGAACAGGGTTTGCTCCAGCATCAGCTTGCTCCAGCCGTAGGGATTCAGCGGGCGCGTGGGCGCGGATTCCACGATCGGGGTCCGCTCCGGCGTGCCGTACACCGCGGCGGTGGAGCTGAGGACGAAGCGCCGCGTGCCGGCGCGCTCCATGGCCTCCAGCAGGGCCCAGGGCCGGGCGAGGTTATTGTCGAAATATTTCCGCGGCTGGCGCATGGAGTCGCCGACTTCGATATGCGCCGCCATGTGGATGACGCCGTCCACGGGCGCCGCGAAGGCCGCCGCCAGCGCGGCGGGATCGCCGACATCGCCCGGCACCCAGCGGGCTTCGGGCGGAACGTTGTCCCGATAGCCGTGGCAGAGGTTGTCGAGGACCACGACTTCATGGCCCGCGGCCAATAGCGTTTCCACCATTACGCCGCCGATGTAGCCGGCGCCGCCGGTGACCAAGATTCTCATGCCCGCGCCTTTCCGTTGCTGGGCGCGGGCCCCAGCGCGGCTGCGCCGCGCTTCCCGCTTACGCGACTGGCTGGGCCGGGGACCCCGCTCGCCCCAGCCCAGCCGGCGCGTCGCTGGGGGCCGCGCCGCAGCTGTTGCCGGGGCGAGCTGCCGCCTTCTTCTGCGCGCCATAGGCGCACGGGGAATTTTGCGGCCTTCCCGCGCCTGCTTTGCCCGCTGGACAAAACGCGCGGCCCCCGCGATCCCCGGTGGCGGCCCCCGCCCCCGCCGCCCAGCACCAGAACCGCCAGAAACGCCGCCAATAGCACCCAGACGCCGATCGCCACGGTCAAGGCCGGGGGATGCAGGCGGAAGGAGAACATTGCGGTCCAGGGCCAGCGGCTTCGCGCGGTCGCCAGCGCATGGCGCAGTTCCGCGCGCGCCAAAGCCGTCGCGGCGGGACTGACGACGGCGGCGTAGGCGGCGCCGGCGGCCCCGGCCGCGGCCGCGAGCATGGTGAGGCCGCGCCAGCGCAGGACGAGGGCCAAAGCCGCGAGCACCGCCGCCCAGGCGGCGACGGCGACGGCCCAGGGAACGGCGCGCACGGCCGACCATTTCCAGCCCGAACCGGGGCCCGAGTTTTGGCCGGTGGCCGCGTCCGCCGCGGGGGGCGCAGCTGCACCGCGGGCCAACGCCCGCCACTGCCGGTCGAGGTTGGCCAGTTGCGTGATGCGCTGGTTCAGGGTGGGCTGGGCGGGGGATCCTTGCGCCGAGGCGGGCAGCGCCAACTTCCAGGTGGACCATTGTTGCGGCGCGGTGACCGGGGTGACGAGGTGCAGCGCGGGCAGGCTCCAAGCCGCCAGCGCCAATACGATCGCCGCCGCCGCCAGCCCACGGTCCAAATTCCAACTCCGGCTGCGCGCGCTCATGCCGGTTCAGTGTAGCGCGCCGGCGGGGCGGCGGCTAACCGTGACCGGCGGGCGCGCGCTTGTTGCGGTTGCGCAATATCAACAAGTTGCGCCGCGCCGCATCCAGGGCCGTCATCGCCGTTTCCAGCTTGCGCTCCGCATCCTGGCGGCGCTGCACGGAATACACATGGCGCGCGAGTTCGATCTGCAACGCCTCGACACGGCGAAACGCCGAACGGTAGGCGCGTTCTTCCGGGCTATCCATGCAGGCGAATCCCAGGGAATCTTTTCAAGTGTAGGCGCGGATGCGGCGCGGCGCGGCAAGAATGCCGGGTCAACGCGCCTTTCCGTCCTTTTCCACCATCCCTTCTCGCCAACGGCGCGCCAACCGTTTCCACCGTCGCCGGCCCTTTATCGCCGCCGCAGTGCTCGTCGCCGCCGCGCTTCGCCGCCATTGTCCACCATGCCCGCCTGCCCGCCGCCCGGGCAGCCTTGGTCCAGGAACTCGGGCCGGAGCATCTAAACTGTGCGTATGGCGACCCCATTGCTCCACGGCGACTGGTTCACCGCCGTGGGCCATTTCTTCATCCACTACGGCGCTTGGGGCGTGCTGGTCCTCAGCTTTTTGGATTCCACTTTCTTGACGCTGCCACTGGCGATTGACCTATCGGTGATCGTGCTGGCGTCGTTGCACCACGAGGTCGCGCCGCTATTCGCGCTGGCCGCCACGGCAGGGTCGCTGGTGGGCGCGTACATGATGTACTGGATGGGGCGCAAAGGCGGAGAGAGCTTCATTCAGGCGCATGTCTCGGCGCGGAAGTTCGAACAAATTCATGCCAAGGTCTCGGGCAAAGGACCGTGGCTTTTGGCGCTTCCCGGCATCATTCCACCGCCGTTTCCGTTCACGATTTGGGTGATCGCCGCCGGGGCGCTGGAAGTTCCGCGGCATCAATTCCTGTGGGCGTTGGCGGTGATGCGGGCGATTCGATTTTCCGCCGAGGCGGCCTTGGCGGTGTGGTTTGGGCGGGGCATTGTCGCCTGGCTGAAGACGCCGACGTTTCGCTACGTGATTGACTTCATCGTCGTGGTGGCGGTGGTCGGCAGCGCGTATTCGATTTACCAGCTAATCCGGACGGCGCGGCGCAGCGACCGGCGCCGGGGCGGCGGCACGCGGCCTCAGGTTGGCGGAGGGCCGCAGCCGGAACGGCGCCGCGCGGAGTAATGGCCCCCGGCCACGAGGCGTGGGATGGGCTTCAGCCCGCCGCAGCCCCCGCGCCCGTCATCATCAGGGCGCGCGAGGAAGCCGCGCCCGCCGCTCGGCCTCGGCCCTAGGCCATGCGTCCGGCGGCGAGGCGGAGGACATTCGCGGCGGCAGCGGCGGGGGGGGCGTGATGGCCGGTTTCCACGACGACGGCGCCACGCTCGCAAGCGGCGGTTAGGAGCGCATCCAGCCGACCGCGCCAATCTGGGCCGAGAGCCGAAAGGGGCTCATCCAACAGCAACAGATTTGTCCGCCGCCAAAGGGCTCGCGCCAGGGCCAGCCGCTGCTGCTCGCCGCCGCTGAGTTCGCGCGGGGCGCGGAGCAAAAGAGCGCCAATTTCCAGCGCCGCTACCAGGGCCTCCCACTCTGGCCCGGCGGCGGGCTGCCGCGGCGCGCCGAAGGCTACGTTTTGCCGGCCGTTCAGGTGGGGAAACAGCAACGCATCTTGCGGGGCCCAGCCGCTGGCGCGGGCTTCCGGCGGCCAATCGCCGAAGGCCATCCCGTTCCACGTCATTTGTCCGGCGGTCTGCGGCACGATGCCGGCGATGACCTGCAACAGCAAACTCTTTCCACTGCCGGTGGGACCAAGGAGCCACAAGCGCTGGCCGGCGGGGACGGCGGCGCTGATCGGGCCCAGGCGAAAGTCGCCGGCTTGCGCGGTTACGCCCTCCAGCCGCAACCCAGATTGCACCGCGCCGGTTATACCGTCACCGCCTCATGGTATTCGCCGAAGGTTTGCCGCAGGCGGCCGGCGATTTCACCGGTGGTGGCGCCGGCCTCGACCGCGGCCAGGATGGGGGGCAGAAGATTGCCGGCGCCTTGGGCCGCCGCCTGGAGCTGGTCAATCGCCGCCTGGCAACGGGCGGCATCCCGCGCCTTGCGCCAGGCTTCGAGGCGGGCAATCTGCTGCTTTTCGGCGGCGGGATCAATGCGCAGCACCGGCACCGAGGCGCCGGGCGCGGAGGCGGAGTCATTTTGGGTGAACCGGTTGACGCCGACGACGACCTGTTCGCCGCTTTCCACTCGCCGCTGGTAGGCGTAGGCGGCGTTTTGAATCTCCCGCTGCACGTAGCCGGTTTCAATGGCGCGAGGCATGCCGCCCATGGCGTGGATGCGGGCGAGGTAATCCTCCGCCTCCCGCTCCAGGCGGTTGGTGAGGGTCTCGACCGCGTAGCTGCCGCCGAGGGCGTCCACGATTTCGGCGACGCCGGCCTCATGCGCCAGCACCTGTTGCGTGCGCACGGCCAGCAAGGCCGCCTCCTCGGTGGGCAGGCCGAGGGCTTCATCAAAGGAGTTGGCATGAAGCGACTGGGCGCCGCCGAGCACCGCCGCCAAAGCCTGATAGGCGGTGCGCATCAGGTTGACGCGGGGCTGCTGCGCGGTCAGCGTCGAGCCGCCGGTTTGGGCGTGGAAGCGCAAGGCCCAGGAGCGGGGCTGGGCGGCGCCGAACTCTTCCCGCATGCGCCGCGCCCACATGCGCCGGGCGGCGCGGAACTTCGCCACCTCGGTGATCAGCCCGTTGTGGGCGTTGAAGAAGAACGACAACCGGGGGGCGAAGTCATCCACCGCCAAGCCCCGCTCCACCGCCGCGCGCACGTAGGTGATGCCGTTGGCGAGGGTGAAGGCCAGTTCCTGGGCGGCGGTGCAGCCGGCCTCGCGCATGTGATAACCGGAGATGGAGATGGTGTTCCAGGCGGGCAGTTCGCGCGAGGCGTATTCGAAGATGTCGGTGACCAGGCGCATCGCCGGCGCCAGGGGATAGATGTAGGTGCCGCGGGCGATGTACTCCTTCAGGATGTCGTTCTGCACGGTGCCGCTCAGCCGCCGCGGGTCCATGCCGCGCCGTTTGGCGGCGGCGAGGTACATGGCCAGCAAAATGGCGGCGGTGGCGTTGATGGTCATGGACACCGAGACGCGTTCCAGCGGCAGCCCGGCGGTCAGTTCCTCCATGTCCCCCAGCGTGGCGATGGCGACGCCGACGCGGCCCACTTCTCCCCGCGCCAGCGGATCGTCGCTGTCCAGGCCGATTTGGGTGGGCAGGTCGAAGGCCACGGAAAGACCAGTGGCGCCTTGGGCCAGCAGATAGTGATAGCGGCGGTTCGATTCGGCCGCGCCGGCGTAGCCGGCATACTGGCGCATGGTCCAGGCGCGGCCGCGATACATGGTGGCGTGGACGCCGCGGGTGAAGGGATAGCGGCCGGGTTCGCCCAAGGTTGCGGCGGGATCCTGGCCGGCCAAGTCGGCGGGGCGGAAAACGCCGTCGGGATTGTTCTCGGGGAAATCCGCCATGGTGGCCGGCGATCCCTAGCGCCGCCGGGCGCGGGCTTGGCCGGCGCGGAGGAAGGAGCTTACGGCGAAATAGGCGAACACCAGCGCCAGCGCGAGTTCCCCGACCACGACGGTATCGCCGTTGCCCGCCAGCGGGGAGTGACGTTCAAATTGCCGCCAGGTTTCAATGCCGTGATAGCCGAAGCCCAAGGCGAAAAAGGCGAAGGCGACGCCGGTGAGTTGCAGCAGCAGCTGGCGCAGCAGGGCGGCCACATGACGGGCCACGCCCCTGACCGCGGTCGCCGCCGCCCCGGCGACGACGCCCCCGCCGCCGCGGGCCCGGCGGCTGAGCAGCCAAGCCGCGGCCCGCCCCGCCCGCGCGAATCCTGAAGGTGCGGGATCCATTGCTGCCATTTTAACGTGCCCGGCAATCGGGGCTAAACGCCGCGGGCCGCCGCTCGGCCCGGCGGGCGCGTGTTCAGCGGGGTCTCCTGGCGTGCGGAGGACAGGCGCAGCGCGGGCTCTGCCGCGGGCGGGGCCCCGCCGGTCTGAACTGCCGGGCCGGCTATTGGCCGACGGTCACGCGGGTGAAGCGGAAGGTGGTGCTGTCGCTGGGATCGGTGATGCGGATCAGCCGCGGCGTTTTGACGCCATTGGCCGCGACGTAATCGCCATAGTCCGTCGCCTGGCCCAACATGGCGACGGGCAAGCGCTGGTAGGTGACGACGCGCCGCAGCAATCCGGTCTGGACATCGAAATACAACTGCTCGAAGTCGCCTTTGCCGAAGGCCAGAATCCGATACGCCGGCCGGCCGTTGATCTTGGCGCCGCCGCGCACGCGCAGATGGGCGAAGCGCTGGGTCAAATCCAGCGCCGGAATGAACGCAGCGTGCTGGGCCTTCAAACGGCCGGTCAGCTCCTGCATCCACCAATGCGGCAGGCCGCCGCCGGAGGAGGTGAAATGGGCGAAGGCTTCCGATTGCGGCGCCGGCGCTTTCCAGCTGACTTGCAGCGGCACGGCTTGGCCGTTCATGCCGGTAAAGGTGCCGGCCGCGTCCAGGCTTTGCACGCGGGCGATGGCCGCCTGGCCGCCGATGGCGGCGATATAGCGCTGATAAATTTGCAGCGCGGTTTGGCCCTGCGGCGGATGCAGGCCCGGGGCCGCGGCGACGCCGGGCAGCGGCGGAATCCCATCGGGATGGTTCGAGCCGCGGTGGCAGGTGTAGCAGGAGACGGCGGGGAAGCCGTGGAAGTTGTCGCGGTCAATGGCCTCGACCATGCGAATCATCTGCATGGCGCGGCGCTTGTGCGGCTTGGCGTCGGAAGCGAAGTTGCCAGGCACGTGGCAGAACTCGCATTTCACCCCCAGCGCCACGGTGAAGTAATGCATGGTGGGCATGAACTCGCTGGCGGGGATATCCTTGAGCACGGTCAGGCCGGGAAGCATTTCGCCGGCGGTCTTGACCTTGGACTTGGCCGCGGGTTTCGCCGCCGGCATCTGCGCGGCGTGGCGCGGGGGCTGGGGCCGGTGGGCGGGCTTGGCCGCCAAAAACAGCGCCGCCGCCGCGCCCAACGCAATCACCGTCCAAAGCCGCCGCTGGTGTTCCGGATAGTTCATGCCGTTTCTCCTGATGGTTTTTCGCGCTGCTTGTTCGTCGCCGCCGCCGGAGGCGCGGTTCTATTATCGTCCCGCCGCCAAGGGCACCGGCGGCAGGCCGGCCTGTTGCAGTTTCTGGTTCAGGGCGGGCAGGGAACGCTCAAAGGCGCGCCAGCGCGCCAAGAGCGGCTGGAGTTGCGCCGCGTGCCGTTGCACCGCCGCGGCAGCTTGGGTGGTGGGGGTGACGTCGGCGGATTGCAGCACGCCCATCAGGCGGGCGTAGCTGCCGCGCAAGCTGACGAGCGTGGGCGCGCCCGTGGCGGGGTGGCGGAAAAAGAAGAAAAATCCGCGGCCCTGGGGTCCGGCCACGGCGTCTAGGCGGCGGCTGGCTGCGGCCAGCGCCACGGCTGCGGCACCGCTGGCTTGGCGGCGGAGGGCGGCGAAGCGCGTCTGGAGCGCCTGGGCGCGGCGCAGCGCCGCCGAGAGGCGGACGATGCCGCGGTACATGCGCATGGAAAGCACGAACTGCCGGCGCAGCCCGGCCGCGGGCGTCTTTACGCGCGGATCCATGACCACGCGCAAGGGCTGCGAATAGGTCCGCCCATCGGCGGTCAGCTTGACGGTGTACATGCCGGGCAGCACCCAGGGGGCATTGGGGCTGAACGGGGTGTTGTGCGCCACCGCCTGCATGGGCAGGCCCCGGCCCAAACCGGGAGCGGGGGCGTAATGCAGATTCCAAATGAAACGATGCTCGCCGGCGGTCGCCAACAGGGGCTGTGGCGGGCGCTGCCAATACGCGGGCACGCCCAATTTGGCGGGGTTGATGGGCGGCGGGGGATTGGCGCTGGAGTAGCGCCGAACCAGCTCTCCGGCGGCGGTATAGACGGCCAACGTCACCGGCCCGCGCGCGGGATGCGCCAAATAGTAGTCCAGGATGGCCCCATCCGGCGGGTTTTGTCCCGCGGGCGTGGCCGGGCGCAGCGGCGTGTCGGTATTGGTGTCCCAGCGGACACGATAGGTTTTTTCCGGCCGGTAGAGATAGACCGGAGCGGCGGCGGCATGCTGGATTTGGCGCAAGGGGGTGATGTCGTCGAGGATCCAGAAGCCGCGGCCATGGGTGGCGGCGATCAAGTCGCTGCCCTTGATCTCCAGATCGCGCACCGAGGTCGCGGGCATATTGAGCCGCAGCGAATGCCAATCGTCGCCGTTGTTGAACGAGACCCAGACCTGGCGCTCGGAGCCGGCGAACAGCAGGTTCCGGTCCTTGGGATCCTGGCGCAGCACGTCGGTGGCGGCGTTATCCCTGATGCCGCGATTGATGGCCGTCCAGGTGCGGCCATAGTTTTCGGTGCGATACAGCCGCGGCGTCATCTGATCCAGGCGCAGGGTGTTGATGGCGATGTAAGCGGCGCCGGGGGAGAAGTGGCCGGCGTCAATGGAGGAAATCTTGTCCCAGGGCTTGAGTCCCGGGGGCGTGACATTGGTCCAATGCGCCCCACCGTCGCGGGTGATCCAGACCAGCCCGTCGTCGGTGCCCGCCCAAATGAGGTTGGCTTTTAGCGGCGACGGGGAGACGGCGTAGATGACGCCGCGGCGAGTGGGCTGGGCCGGACGGGAGCCGCGATACATGCCCAGCACGCTGGGGTCGGTCCAGGTTTTGCGGCTGAGGTCGGGGCTGATTTGCTTCCAGCTCTGGCCTAGATCGGTGGTTACCCACAGCGTGTTGCCGGCGAAATACAGCGCCTTGGGATTGGCGGGCGAGAAGACCAGGGGCTCGGTGCGCAGGGCGCGGAAGTTCTTGCCGCCGAGGGGCAGCGGCGCGACGTTGGCGGTTTGATCGGTCTTCCAGTTGAAGCGGCTGACCTTGCCGCCGAAGACCAGATTGGGGTTGAGCGGATCGGGCGCCACGGTGGCGTATTCCTCGGCGCCCACCGGCAGCCAATCGCGCACCGTGATCTCGCCCCAGTTGCCGCGGCTGGAGATGCAGACCGAGCCGCTGTCTTGCTGGCCGCTGCAAACGTGATAGGGGAAGGCGTTGTCGGTGGCGACGTGATAGACCTGCGCGGTGGGCTGGTTGTACCAGGAACTCCAGCTCTCGCCGCCGTTGACGGTGACGATGGCGCCCTGGTCGCTGCCGGCGAGCATGATCTGGGGATGGCGGGGATTGATCCAGAGGTTTTGATAATCGTCGCCGCCGGGCGCGCCGCGCAGGCCGATCCAGGTCTTGCCGCCGTCCACCGACTTCCAAATGACGGTGCTGCACGTATAGACGACGTTGGGATTGCGCGGATCCACCTTGGGAACGGGAATATCGCCGCCGCCGATGCGCAGGGCGGGGCGGGGATCGGTGGTGACGCGATACCAATGGGCGCCGGCGTCGTCGGAGCGGAAGATTTCGATGGGATAGCCGATGGCGACGGTGGCGTACAGGCGGCTGGGATCGCTGGGGGCGATGGCGATGTCCACCTGCTGCGTGTTCTTGGGCAGGCCGTTGGTCAGCTGGGTCCAAGTCCGGCCGCCGTCGGTGGATTTGAAGAGGCCGCCGTCAGCGCCGCCGAATTCACCGTTCTCCCACGGGGCTTCCTGCGCCTGCCACAAGCTGGCGTAGACGATGTTGGGGTTCTGGGGATCAATCTCGACGTCCGAGCCGCCGGTGTAGGCGTTTTTGTAGAGCACCTTGGTCCAGCTGCGGCCGCCGTCGGTGCTGAGGAAGATGCCGCGCTGCGGATTGGGGCCGTAGGGATGGCCCAGGGCGGCGACGAAGACGCGGTTGGGATTGTCCGGATCCACGGCGACGTTGGCGATCTGCTGCGTGTCCGTCAGACCGATGCGGGTCCAGGTTTTGCCGCCGTCGGTGGATTTGTACATGCCGTCGCCGGTGGCCAGGTCGGGGCGGTGCAGGCCTTCGCCGCTGCCGACATAAATGATCTTGGGATCGGATGGGGCGACGGCGATGGCGCCGATGGAGCCGGTGGGCTGATGGTCGAAGATGGGATGCCAGGTGCGGCCATAGTCATTGGAGCGCCAGACGCCGCCATCCACCGAGCCGATGTAGAAGACGTTGGGCTGCTGCACCACGCCGCTGACGGCCCGCGTGCGGCCGCCGCGGTAGGGGCCGATCTCCCGCCAACGCAGCCCGGCGGTGAGCTGCGCCACCGGCAGTTGCGCCGCCAGGGGCAGGGCCAGCGCGGCCAGCAGCAGGGCCCACAGCACGGGCAGGGAACGGGACGGGCGGGCCATCGGCCGACGGGGTTGCCGCATGGAGGTCTCCTTGGCGAGTTGCGGGATGGGTGAACCTGTCGAGTGTAGTGGATCGGGGGATGCAAATAAAGCGCGGCGGGACAGGGCGGGCGCCGGCGCGATTAGTGGAAATCGTGCGCGGCGGGCGCGGCCACCGGCTCGGGCAATGCCCAGAACTCCTGGGCGCGGACATGGACAACGCCATCGCGGTTTTGCAGAATGCCCGCGATGCCCAACAGCGGGGCGGAGACGCAGAGCAGGCGATGGGCCGCGAACAGCGGCGGGGAGATGATGGCGTTGGCGATGCCGGTCTCATCCTCCAGGCTCATGAAGACCATGCCCTTGGCGGTTTCCGGCCGCTGCCGGGCGATCACCATGCCGGCAACCCGCACCCGGCGGCCATCGGGCATGGCCGCCAGTTGCCGCGCCGTGCGGACGCCGGCCGCCGCCAAGGCGGCGCGGCGCAGCGCCAGCGGATGCGGTCCCAGGGTGACGCCGGCGCCGGCGTAGTCGGCGGCGAGGCGCTCGGTGGCGGACATTTCCGGCAGCGGGGAGGCGGCGTCTTCCTCCGCCTGGCCGGCGTAGAGGGAGCCGGAGGGGCGCGCCGCGCGTTCCACCTGCCATAGCGCCGGACGGCGGCGCAGACGCTCCTGGGCGGATGGCTGCGCGGGCAAATCCGCCAGCGCGCCCATGGCCGCCAGGCGGCGCAGCTCGTCCTTGCGCAGCGGCGTGCGCCGCGCCAAATCGTCCACCGAGGCGAAGGGCCGCGCCGCCAGCAGCGCCGCCACCGCCTCCGCGCGCAGCCCGCGGGCGTAGTTCAGCCCCAGGCGGAAGGAGGCGCGGGGCAGCGGCGTCAACGGCTCACAGAGCGCGGCGGAGCGGTGCACCGAGACGGGCAGCACGCGGACGCCGTGGCGCTGCGCGTCCTTGACCAGCGTGGCGGGATGATAAAACCCCATGGGCTGGTTGTTCAGCAGCGCGGCGTAGAAGATCTCCGGATGGTGCGCCTTCAAATAGGCGCTGGCGTAGACCAACAGCGCGAAGCTGGCGGCGTGGGATTCGGGGAAGCCGTATTGCGCGAAGGAGGTGATGGAGGCGGTGATCTCCTCGGCCACCGCGCCGGCGATGCCGCGCTCGGCCATGCGCGCCCGCAGCTTGGCGATGACCGCGCGCATGCGCGCCTCGGAGCGGTGCGAGCCCAGGGCGCGGCGCAGCTCCTCGGCCTCGCCGCCGGTGAAGCCGCCCACGGCCATGGCCATGCGCAGCAACTGTTCCTGAAACAGCGGCACGCCCAGCGTGCGGCGCAGCGCGGGCTCCAGGCAGGGATGGGGATAGGTCACCGGGGCGCGGCCGGCGCGGCGCTGCAAATAGGGGTTCACCATGTCGCCGGTGATGGGCCCGGGGCGGATGAGCGCCACCTCCACCACCAGGTCGTAGAAGCGCTCCGGCCGCAGCCGCGGCAAGGTGGCCATCTGCGCCCGGCTTTCGACCTGAAACACGCCCACGGTGTCGGCGGCGCGCAGCATGGCGTAGGTCTGGGGATCGTCGGCGGGGAAGCGGGCCAGATCCAGGGGCGGCGCGGCCGCGGGGTCGCGGCGGTCCAGTTCCGCCACGGCGTCTTGCAGCACCGCCAGCATGCCCAGGCCGAGCAGGTCAATTTTGATGATGCCCAGGTCGGCGCAGTCCTCCTTATCCCACTGGATGACCACGCGCCCGGGCATGGCGGCGTTTTCCAGCGGGACGACTTGGTCCAGGCGGCCGCGGCAGATGACCATGCCGCCGGAGTGCTGCCCCAAATGGCGGGGCAGATCTTGAATGGCGCGGCAGAGTTGCAGGAACACCGCCTGGCGGGGATGGGCCGCCAAATTGGCTTCGCCCAGGCCGCCGGCGGCGGCCAGCCGGGCGTTTTCCGCGATCAGCTCCGGGGGCAGGCCCAGCGCCTTGCCCACCTCCCGCGCGGCGCTGCGCTGGCGATAGGTGATGACGTTGGCGGTCATGGCGGCGCCGGCCTGGCCGTATTTGCGGTAAACATGCTGGATGACCCGCTCCCGCCGCTCGCCGCTGGGCAGGTCGAGGTCAATGTCCGGCCATTCGCTGCGCTCCGGGGACAAGAAGCGCTCGAACAGCAGGTCCATCGCCACCGGATCCACGGCGGTGATGCCCAGGGCGTAGCAGGCCACGCTGTTGGCCGCCGAGCCCCGCCCCTGGGCCAAGATGCCTTGTTCGCGGCAGTAACGGACGATCTCCGCGACGATCAAGAAATAGCCCTCCAGGCGCAGTTGCGCGATCAGTTGCAGTTCGCGGTCCAGTTGCCGCCGGGCGCGGGCGCGGAGGCTGGCCGAGGCGCGGCGGTAGCGCCGTTCCAGACCCTGCTCGGCCAGGTGGCGCAGGTACTGGGTTTCGGTTGCGTCCGGCGGCAGGATGGCGCGGGGAAACTCATAGCCCAGATCCTCCAGGCTGAACTCCAGCCGCGCCGCAACTTCCGCATTGGCGGCCAGCGCCGCGGGCAGATCGGCGAACAGCCGCGCCATCTCCCGCGGCGACTTCAGCCGCCGCTCGTCATTGGCCTCCAGCCGTCGGCCGGCCGCATCCAGCGTGGTGTGATGGCGCAGGCTGGCGAATAAGTCGGCGACGGGGCGTTCCGCGGCGGTGGCGTAGAGCACGCCGTTGGTGGCCAGCGGCGGCAGTCCGCGGCGCGCCGCCAAGGCCAGCCAGGCGCGGTTGGCAGCCGCCTGTTCGCGGCGATAATGCCGGCACAGCTCGGCATAGAGGCGGCGGGGACCGGGGCCGGCGGCGAAGATGCCGGCCAGCCGGTCCAGCGCGGCGGGATGATGGCGCCAAGCGGCGCCGGCCAGCGCGATCAAGCCGGGAGCGAACTCCTCGATGTCCTCGGCGGAGGCGGCGCCTTGGCCCTTGGCGGCGCGCAGCTTGATGCGGGTGAGCAGGCGGCAGAGATTTTGATAGCCTTGGCGGCTTTCCGCCAGCAGCGCCAAGCGCGGCTCGCCGGCGGCGGTGCGGACGCCGACGTCGGCGCCGACGATGGCGCGCAGGCCGAGTTTTTTCGCCGCCTGGTGCAGGCGGGGGGCGCCATACACCCCATCCCGATCCACCAGCGCCAGGGCGCCGAGGCCGAGTTCGGCGGCGGCGACGGCCAAGGTCTCCGGCAGGCTGGCGCCGGCCAGAAAGCTGAATGCGCTCTGCGCGTGCAATTCGGCGTACATGCGGGCCGCCGGTCAGTCGTAGGTTCCGTCGCAGACCCAGCCGCCGCCGCGGCGGTCTTGCCGCAGGCGGAGGCGGCGGGTGCCGACCTGGACATCCCAATGCTCCCAATCCCAGATGCGGCGCGGATCCGCGGTGAAGGTGGTTTCCCGCGCCGGGGGCCGGCGGGGCGGCGCGGCGCTGTCGGAAGCGAGGGCTGGGCCGGGCGCCGCGGCGGGGACCGTGCCGAGAGCGGCGGCGGGATCGGCTGCCGCCCACCAGCCGCCACTGCTGCGCCAGGGGCCGGAGCGGCGCGCAATGACGTGCCAGGGTCCGCTGCCGGTGGCGACGGCCACGGGCTCTCCGGCCGGGTTCAACCGCACCCGCGCGGGCAGCGGTGGGCGGTGGGCGCGCAGCGCCGGGGGCGGGGGAGTTTGGTCCGCCGCCGGCCGGGGGACGGCGGGCGGCTCCGCCACGGCGGATTGCGGCGGCCGCCGCGGCGGCAGGCCCGGGGTTTCGGGATATTGGAACGGCGCCAACTGAAAGGCGCCGGGCTGATGGCTGTCCACCAGCCGCGGCGTGCCCAGCGCGGGGTCCTGGCGCCGGTCTAGCCGCGCCGCCAGGCGGGATAAAAACTTGGCCGTGGCCTCGGGCGCGGGGGCGGTGCTTTCCTGGGCGGCGAACAAGCTGGGCTGGATGGGACGCGGGGGCGTCAGCCGGGCGCGCAGCCGCAGGCCGGTGACCGCCGCCGGCGGCGGCTGGCGGCGCAGCGCCAATTGCAATTGCGCGGCCATGGCCCGCGCCTGGCGCAGCGGCGGGGAGAAGCGCGCGCGATAGCACCGCGCGGGGGCATGCTCACAGCCCAAGCGCAGATCCAGCCGGTCCGTCAGGCGGTCGCGGCGGTCCAGCCAGCGCGCCAGTTGCGCCAGCAGCCGCGCCAGCAGCCGCTCCAGCGCCTCGCCGTCCGCCAGCGGCGGCTCCAGTTCCCGCCGCAGCACGGCCCGGCCCACCGCGGGCGGGCGGGCAGCCAGCGCCTCGGCGCCGCCTTCGCCCCGCGCCAGCGCCCGCAAGCGCAGCCCGGCCGGGCCCAGGCGGGCATGCAACTCCGCGGCGGGCAGCGCCGCCAACTCTCCCCAGCAGCGAATGCCCCAGCCGGCCAACACCGCCAGCGCTTCGGCGGTGGCGGCATCGCCGGTTTGCGCCAGCAGCACCAGCGGCCAGGGCGCCAGCGCCGCCGCCTCGGTTCCGGGGAGAAGAAGGATGCAGGGCCGCCCAAACGCCGCCGCCGCCCGCGCCGCCAGCAGCGCCGTGGCTTTCCGCCCGGCGCCGCCGGCATGCACGCCGGCCACCGCCAGCCGCCGGGCCACTGCCTCCGCCGGTCCGTGCAAGCGCTCCAGCCCCCGCCAATCCAGCAAATAACAATCCGCTCCGCGTTCCGCGCTGGGCGTGAGCGCGCGCACCGCCCGCCCCAACCGCCGCGCCGCGGCGGGGTCCGCCGCGAGAAAACATAGGTAGCGCATCACACCGCCACCTTGGTTACGGCGCTGGGCGCGGGCAGCGCCGCCGGCGCCAGCACCCAAAGCTGGCTGCGGCGGTGCCGTTCCAGCCCGCGCAGCAGGCGAAACCATGCCGCCCGCGGCCAGCGCTCCAGTTCCGCCACGGGGCGCGACAGCACGTCCAGCACCACGGCGTGAAAGCGCGCCGCCGCCAGCAGCATCTGCGTCAGGGCTAGCAACTCCGCCAAGGGGGCGCCGGCGGCGGGCAGCCACAACAGCCGGTCTAAGCACAGGCCGGCGCGAGCCGCCGACTCCGGATCCAGGGCATCGGTTCCGTCCACCCAAGCGGCCACCGCCGCGGGCGCCGCCAGCGCCTGCGCCGCGGCCCGCAAGGCGGCGCTGGTGACCCCGCCGCCGGCGCCGGCGGGATACAACAGGGTGAGGCCGCGGTGGGGGCGAGCCGGCGGCGCGGAGCCATTGGCCAACGTCGGGGTCAACGTCGGGGTCAGCGTCGGGGCCAACTTCGGGGCCAACTCCGCCGACAGCAGCGTGGCGCCCCAGCCGCGGGCGGAGAGCAGGCGTTCCAGTTGCGGTTTGGTGGTGGGTAGGGCGGCCATGGCGGCAGCGAAATCTTCGCCTTATTTTCGCCATATCGGCGCTCCGCCGCAAGGCCCAGGGAGCCATCTTCGCCGTAAGGCTTGCCGTACGGTCCATGGAGCCGCCGCCGGGGCGAGCGGGTTCCGTCCTGGGCAGATGCCCGCGGGCGAGATGCCCGCGGGCGGCGGGTGCGGGTACAATGGCGCCCATGCCTGGTGAAACTCGTCGCGTCTTTTTGCGCCGCTCCGGCGCCGCGGCGTTGGCGGCGGGAGCGCTGAGCGCCTCCGGCCATGCCACGCCAACCCCCGCCCGCTGGCCGCTGGGCGCCATCGTCAACATCGGGCCCGATCCGGCCGCCGATCTGGCCCGCGTGCGGGCGCTTGGGTTGCCGACCTGCCAGCTCGAACTCGACGATTTCCGTCCCGCGGTGCTGGCGCGCCTGGCCGCCGCCCTGCCCGCCTCCGGCCTGCGCTGCACCGCGCTGGGCACCGCCGGTCCTGGTCCCAGCGTCTATAACTTCTACGACGGGCCGCTCACGCTGGGCCTGGTGCCCCCCACCTTTCGCGCCCAGCGGATCCAGCGCATCCAGCGGCTCTCCGACTTCGCGCGGCGGGTCGGCGTGGCCGCCATACGCATTCACGTCGGCTTCATCCCCGGGGATCCCAACCGCGGCCTCTACCGCGAGGTGGTCGAGGCGCTGCGCCAGGTCGTCGGGCATTGCCGCCGCAACGGCCAGCGCTTTCTCTACGAGACGGGGACGGAAACGCCGGTGACGCTGCTGCGCACGATCCTGGACGTCGGCCTGGACAACCAGGGGGTCAATTTGGACACCGGCAACTTCATCCTCTACGGCACGGCCAATCCGGTGGACTCGCTGGACGTCATCGGCCGCTACGTGGAAAATCTGCACGCCAAGGACGGCCTGTACCCCACCGGCCCGCGGGCCTTGGGCGAAGAGGTGGTCATCCCGCACGGGAAAGTGGATTTCCCGCGCCTGTTCGCCCGCCTGCGCGCACTCGATTATCGCGGCCCGGTCACCATTGAGCGGGAGACGGCGGGCGCGCGCTGGGCCGTCGAGGTAGCCGCCGAGCGCGACTACCTGCGCCGTTTGCTGGGGCGTTAAGCGGGCGCTCCGCCGCCTACAGCAGCGGCTGGGACCAGTTTTCCAACTTTTGGCAGAGGGCGGCCAGGAACTGATCGGCCACCGAGCCGTCAATGACCCGGTGATCGAAGCTCAGGGTCAAATGCACGATGGAGCGGATGGCGATGGCGTCATTGACCACCACGGGGGTCTTGTGAATTCCGCCCACGCCCAGGATGGCCACCTGCGGCTGGTTGATGACCGGCATGCCGAACAGCCCGCCATAAATGCCGGGGTTGGTGATGGTGAAGGTGCCATCTTGCACCTCCTCCGGCGCCAGCCGTTTGCCGCGGGCGCGCTCGGCGAGGTCGTTGATGGCGCGTTGCAGGCCGAGGAAGTTCTTCTCCTCGGCGTGCTTCACCACCGGCACGATTAGGCCCCAATCCAGGGCCACGGCGATGCCGATGTTGATGTCTTTTTTGTAGACGATGGAGTCTTCCTGCACCGAGGAATTAATGATGGGGAACTGCTTCAGGCATTCCGCGGTGGCCAGGGCGAAAAAGGGCATGAAGGTCAGCCGCGTGCCGGTGGTGGCCTCGAAGTGGGCCTTGCTGCGCTCGCGCAACGCGGCGATCGGAGTGACATCCGCCTGAAAGACGCTGTAGACGTGCGGCGAGGTGCGCTTGCTGGCCACCATGTGCTCGGCGATGCGCTTGCGCATCACCGACATGGGGACGATCTCGGTGGCGCCGGGATGATACGGCGCCGCCGGCGGCGGGGCCAGAGGCGCGGCGGGACGGGGCGCGGGAGCCGCCGGAACGGGAGGAGCCGGCGCCGCCGGCG
>DAHVCP010000017.1 GCA_027314025.1 Acidobacteriota bacterium | reverse complement strand
CGCGGGCGGGGGTTTCGGGAACCTGCGGCGCGGCGGGTTCGGCAGGCGGCGCAGCCGGCTCCTCGGCGGGCGCCGCCGCGGCGGGTTCGGGAACAACTTCCGCCGCCGCTTCCGGCGCGGATTCCGGGGCGGCGGCCTTGGCGCCACGCGCTTTGGATCTCTTGCGCCCCCCCTCGGAGGCTTCTTCCGCGCCGGCCGACGAAGCGAAGGCGCCGACATCCATGCCGCCGCGGCGGATGTAGCGCCGGACGCGGTCGGCGACCTCCTCCTCCACCGCGCTGGAGTGGGTCTTGTGCTCGGTGAATCCCACCGCCGGCAGAGCTTCCAAAATCACCCGGGACTTGACCTCCAACTCCCGCGCCAAATCGTTAATGCGAATTTTTGCCATGAACTGTCCGTATCCGTGCGCTCGTCTCACCGCGGGCGGGGCCGCCTGCTACAGCGTGCGGCGGCCCTCCTTTTTCGGCTCATCCAAAACCCTATTGACGGTTTCGGCGACATCATGCCGCTCGTCCGCCACCGGAGCGTCCACCACGCCGCGTTCGGCCTCGGCGTCCAGGTCTTGCATGGTCCGCTCCAGTTCGCCCTCCGGCGCCGGGGCCATCGGCGCCTCGCCCAATTCCTCGCTGCTGCCGCGCTGCTCCAGCGTGGCCGCGTCGCCGGTCGCCGCGCCGGGCGGCGGCGGCGCGGCGGCCTCGGCGCCGTCCAAGGTGGCGCCGAAGAACTGATTGACGGCGACGAAGATCTGCTCGATGCCGTCCGGGCCGATGCCCGGAATCTCCTGCAATTGTTCCGGCGTCATCCCGCCCAGTTGTTCCACCGTCCCCACCCCGGCGTTCGCCAGGGCTTGGCGCACGCCGTCGTCGAGGCCGGCCAACTCGGCCAGCGGGGTCTCCGCCGCCGGCGTGTCGGTCATCAGCGCCGCCATTTGCTCTTCCACTTCGCGGCGTTTTTCTTCCTCGCTCTTGATGTCAATCTTCCAACCCAGCAGCTTCGCCGCCAAGCGGACGTTCTGGCCCTTCTTGCCGATGGCCAGGGACAGCTGCGTGTCGTCCACCACCACCTCGAGTTGCCGCTGCTCGCTGTCCAGGATCGCCACGCGGCTGATCTTGGCCGGGCTTAGCGCGTTGGCGGCGAACTGCACGGGGTCCTCGCTGAACTCGATGATGTCAATCTTTTCCCCCCGCAGCTCACGGATGATGCTCTGCACCCGCATGCCTTTCATGCCCACGCACGCCCCGACGCAATCCACGTCCTTATCGCGGGAGTACACGGCGATTTTCGTGCGTTCCCCGGGTTCGCGCGCCACCGCCTTGATGACCACGGTGCCATCGTAAATCTCCGGGACTTCGCTTTCAAACAAGCGCTGCACCAGCAGGGAGTCCGCGCGGCTGACGAGCACCTGCGGCCCCTTCACCACTTTGTCCACGTCCTTGATCACCACCCGGATGCGCTCATTGGGCGCGAAGGATTCCAGGCGGGATTGCTCGCGCCGGGGCAGCCGCGCCTCCACCCGTCCCAGGTCCACGATGGTGTCCGGTCCCTCGACCCGCTTGACGATGACGTTGGCAACCTCGCCCTTGCGCCCGATGTATTCGTCGTAGATGGTGTCGCGCTCCGCTTCCCGCACCTTTTGGAAGATGATCTGCTTCGCGGTCTGGGCGGCGATGCGTCCCAACCCCTCGGTCGGCTTGGGAATGCGCAGATCCATGCCCACGGCGGCGTTGGGATCCATCTTGCGCGCCTCCTCCAGCGAGATCTCCCGCGGCTCATTGGCGACTTCCTCGACCACCAGCCGCACGGCGTACACCTTCACCTCGCCGGTGTTCTTGTCGAACTCGGCTTGGAGATCCTCATGGGTCTTGTAGAACTTCCGCGTCGCGGCGGACATCGCGTCCTCAATGGCGCTGACCACCACCTGGGGGTCAATGCCCTTATCGCGGCTCAGTTGTTCGATCTGTTGATACAGTGCGCTTGCCATAACACCTCTGCCGGCGAAACCGCCGGATTCCCCTGCCGCTAAATCCGCGGCACCAACCGGACGGAAGCGAGCTCCTCCCGGCCAAGCTCCATCACCGCCGCGTCTTCCGGGCGCAGGCGAAGTTTTGTATTGTCGGCGCTGAGGCCCTCCAGCACGCCGCTGAAGCGCCGCCGGCCCACACCGGGCCGCGGCCGCAGCTCGACGCGGACCTTTTCGCCGGCAAAGCGTTGAAAATCGGCGGTCTTCACCAGCCGCCGGTCCAGCCCCGGCGAGGAGACCTCCAACGTGTAGGAAATATCGCCCGGGATCAGGTCTTCGGCGTCCAGCACCGCGCCGAGTTGCCGGCTGACCGCCTCGCAATCAGCAAGGGTAATCGCCCCGCCGGGCCGATCCAAAAAGACGCGCAACCAGCGCCGCTGGCCGCCGCCGCGCAGTTCCACGCCCGCGGTTTCCAGCCCCGCGGCCCGCGCGATGCCTTCGGCAATCGCGCCGATTCGTTCCTCCAATCTTGCTTGCTGAGGCGCCGTCTGTCGCTCCATTTGGCACGTTTTCCAACCTGCGGCCAACAAAAAAGTGGGCTTGCGCCCACTGTCCGTTTGCGCCACTCATCAGTTCTTTATGTTAGCGCAGGGCCGCCAGCGCCGCAACCGGCCCCTACCCCGCCGCGAGCCGGTCCCAGGAAGCGAACCCGGCACCATCTTATGCGTGGCCAGGAACATAGTTGCGGCTATACTGAACGCCGGGGAATGGCGGAGGCAATGGCGCGGGAGCGAGCGCAATCACCGACCGAAGCGCGGCGCGCGCGACTGGGCGACATCGTCTGGATTCGTGCCGCCTTGGCGGCCGCCATCATCGGCGGCATGGTGGAAATCCGGCCCTTCGACTGGGCGGCGCCGGTATGCGTTCTGGCCGGTATCGCCATCACCGCGGCGGTGATTTGGTTCGAGGTGCGCCTCAACCGCGCCAGCCTGAAGCGGCTGATCGGCGCCGCCGCCGGCTCGGTCTTGGGCATCTTTGGCGCCTATCTGATCAGCCTGATCTTGCACGCGGCCGGACTGCGGGCGGTGCTGGCGGGCGACATCAGCCTGTTGGCCCTGGCGGTCATGACCTACATTGGGCTGATCGTGGGCGCCGAGAAGGGGGATTTCCTCAATTTGGCGGCGCTGGGCGGCCTTTTTTCCCCGGAGCGCCTGCGCCGCGGCGGCAAGTTATTGGACACCAGCGCCATCATTGACGGCCGCTTGGCGGATATCGCCGAGACCGGATTCCTGGAAGGGCCGCTGTGGATTCCCCACTTTGTGCTGCGGGAACTGCAAACCATCGCCGACTCGTCGGACGGCGGCAAACGGCAGCGCGGCCGCCGCGGCCTGGATATCTTGCAGCGACTGCAACAAATTCCCAGGTTGGAAGTGCGGGTTCTGGAAGAGGAGCCGGTGCGGGCGCGGGAAGTGGATCACCAGTTGGTGGAAATGGCGCGGCTGCACGACTGCAAGATCGTCACCAACGATTTCAACTTGAACAAGCTGGCGCAGTTGCAGCATGTCGCCGTGCTCAACGTCAACGAGCTGGCCAACGCCATGAAGACGGTGGTGCTGGCGGGTGAAATCCTGCGGGTGCAAATCACCAAGGAAGGCAAGGAATCGGGTCAGGGCGTGGGCTACCTGGACGACGGGACATTGGTGGTGGTGGAACAGGGGCGCCGTTTGATCTCGCGCTGCGCGGACGTGGTGGTCACCTCAGTGCTGCAAACTCCGGCCGGCAAGATGGTCTTCGCGCGCGCCTCCGAGGAACGCGGCGAGTACCGGCCCATCCGTGCCGCGGAGGCGGGCGGCGGGCAGTAACGCCCACGGCCAACTCTCCCATGCCCGCTTACGCCATTGTCCCCGCCGCCGGGCTCAGCACCCGGATGGGATCCACCACGGGCGGCTCGACCCGCAAGCAGATGGCGGTGATCGGAGGCGCGCCGGTGGTGGTCCACACCTTGCGGCGGCTGGACGCCGCGCCCGGGATCGCGCGGATTCTGGTGGCGGCGCGGCCCGAGGACCGGGAGGCTCTGGCGGCCCGGCTGGCGACGGAACATCTGTCCACGCCCGTCGAGGTGGTGGAAGGCGGAGAGACACGCCAGGAATCAGTGCGCCGCGCGCTGGAGCATGTTCCCGAGAGCGTCCCGTTTGTTTTGGTGCATGACGCCGTTCGCCCATTTGTTGAGGCGGAGACCATCGCCCGCACGCTGGAGGCGGCCGAACAGCATGGCGCCGCCATCGCCGCCATTCCCGTGGTGGACACCGTCAAGCAAGTGGAGCGGAGCGGCGCCACGGGGACGCGCGTGTCGGCGACCTTGCCGCGGGAAAAACTGGTGCTGGTGCAGACGCCGCAGGTCTTCCGGCACGACTGGCTGCGCGAGGCGTTTGCCCGCGCCAACGACGAGGGCTTCCACGCCACCGATGAAGCCGCGCTGGTCGAGCACCTGGGCCACTCGGTTTTTGTCGTCGCCGGTTCGCCGCGCAACTGGAAGATCACCACTCCGGCTGATTTAGAATTGGCCGAAACGCTGCTGCAATCGTAGCCGCCGCTCCGATCCCATGCCTTGGATCTACATTTTAGTGCTGGCCATCGTGCAAGGGCTGGCCGAGCTGCTGCCGGTCTCCAGCTCGGCGCACGTCATCGTCGCCGCGCACTTCCTGCACGTCAACATGTCCCTGCCGGACAACGCCCTGTTGCTGGTGCTGCTGCACACCGGGACCATGTTCGCCGTGATCGCCTATTTCTGGCGGCGCTGGCGGGCGACGTTTCTGGCTTCCTGGCGGCAGGTCTCCGGCGTGGCCAAGCTGATCTTCGTCTCGTCACTGTTTTCCGGATTGGTGTTCTTGCCGGTCGAGCATTTGGTGATTCATCTGCTTAGCCACGGCAGCTACCATCCCGCGATCGAGGTGCTGTTCCATAAGCTGAACTGGATCGGCCCCGCGCTGTTCATCGTCGGCCTGCTGATTCTGTATGCCGGACTGCGGGAGGCGCGGCAAGCGCAGGAATCCGGCGGCGAGGTCGCCGGCGCGCCGGACGGCGCCACCGCCGCGCCGCGACGCGGCGCGTCGGCAGGCGGGGCGGCGCTGGCGGAGACCGCGGTGGCGGCGCCGGCGATCACCCACGGCATCACCTGGCCCATGGCGATCTGGATGGGCATACTGCAAGGGTTCGCCATCCCCTTCCGCGGCTTTTCCCGTTCGGGCGCAACCATTTCCGGCGGCCTGCTCACCGGCGGCCGGCGCGAGGCCATCGAGTCCTATAGTTTCGCCATGGTGGTCGCAATCACGCCGCTGGCCATTCTATGGGAGTTGCGCCGCGTCATTCACAGCGCCCATGCCGCCGGCGTGGCGGTGCACTGGGGGGCGGTGCTGCCGCAGGGGCTGCTGGGAATGGTCTTCGCCTTCCTGGCCGGATTGGTGGCGCTGAAGTGGCTCTCCCGCTGGCTGGAGCAGGGTCGGTGGCACTGGTTCGGCATCTACTGCCTGGTCTTCGCCGCGTTCGTGGAAACACTCTACTTCATTCACTGACGCGGACCGCGGCCGGGCCGCTCATGGCTGAGGACCGCGCGGCGCGCTGGGCCGGGCAGCCGCGCCCGCCACGCGGCCTGCATTGCCCTTCGTCAGTGCACGCGCCGCGATTTGTGGTTGAGGTAATCCAGAAGCAGATACTGGCCGAGGGAACTGGGCGTGGTGAAATACGCCTTGCCGCGCGCCAGCGCGGTGACGTGCCGCACGAACTGCACCAGTCCGTAATCGGCGGCGAGCATGAAGGTGTTGATGAGGATGCCGGCGCGGCGGCACCGCGCCACCTCCTCCAGTGTTTTAGCGATCACCAACGGATCCAGGCCGAAGGCGTTCTTGTAAATGCGCCCATCGTCCAAGGTCAGCGCGCTGGGCTTGCCATCGGTGATCAACACGATCTGCCGCATGTCCTTGCGCTGCCGCGCCAGGAGGCGCCGGGCCAAACGCAGGCCTTCGCGGGTATTGGTGTAAAACGGGCCGACACGCACCTGCGCCAGCCGCGCCAGCGGGACCTCCTCGGCGGAGTCGTGAAACAGCACCAATTGCAGGCTGTCGCCGGGAAACTGCGTGCGAATCAGATGCGCCAGGGCCAAGGCGACGCGCTTGGCGGGAGTAAAGCGGTCCTCGCCGTAAAGGATCATGGAGTGGCTGCAATCGAGCAGCACGACCGTGGCGCAGGAGGACTGATACTCCGCCTGGTGCACGCGCAGGTCGCCATATTCCAAGTCCACGCCGGGGTGGCCAGGCTGCGGCAAACCGGCGCGGCGCAGCGCGGCGGCAATGGTGGCGGGGACATCGAGGTTGAGCGTGTCGCCGAATTCGCAGGGACGGGAGCCGCCGCTGCTCTCCACGCCGGTAGCCCAAGCGCGCGTGTCGTGGCGGCCGAAACTGGATTTTCCCAATCCCGCCAGCAGATCCCGCAGGGTCTTGAAGCCGAGAAAATCCAGCGCCTTATTGGTGATTTCAAAGCGCACCGGCGGCGCCTCCCTGCCCCCGGCGCGGCCTACGCCCGAGGACAGCGCGGTAGGCGGGGAATACGGCTCCTCGATGCGGATATAGCCGGCTTCGGCCAGCCGCTCGGCGAGATCCCGCAGCAGGGCGCCGACCTCCTCGGGCGGAGCCTCCTGGATTTGGCGCCGCTGCTCCTCATCCAGCAAGTCGGATTCTTCCAGCGCCTGAAGAATGGCTTGCTGCAACTCCTCGCTGTCCGCCTCGCCGGCCCACTCGGAATCGAAGGCGCTTTGCAGGAGATAGTCGCCCAGCGCCGCCAGCAGATCCTCCAGCGCCACGCTGTCGGCCAGGGAACCCAGGAAGCGTGAATAGCGAATGCGCATGGCGGTTGGTTCGAGAATCAGGGGGTGGCCGGCCGGCGCGCGCCGCGCCGGCGCGGGAATTCCGGTCAGTTCAACGGGCGGCGACGAACTTGCGGGCCCGGCTCGCCGCGAGCGGCTTCGCCCCGCGCCCGAGGCGGGGCGTGATAGCCCCGTTCCTCGGCGCGGTGGATGCGCTTGTGCGCGCAGAGCCCCTCCAAGACGAACTCCGCGGCCGCCAATTTGAGAGCCGCTGGCGGACGCGGCCCTAAATCCAGCACCCGGGCCTGGTCCTCCAGGCCCTGAATCTTGCGGATCTGCGCCAGGCTTTCGGCGGCGCTGGCGCCATCCGCCCATTGCAAGCTGCCGCCCATTTCGAACCACTGGACGATCGGCTCCAAGGCAGCGGACGCGCCGTTGGCGGCGAAATAGCGGTCGAAGATGCGGGCGATGGCTTTGCCCACCAGCTCCCGTGCGACGAAATCGCCGCCGCGCAGCTCGCCCTCATACTCCAGTTCCAGCTTGCCGGTGAGCGCCGGCAGTGCGGCGTGGACGTCCAGGAGGCGCACCACCACCGGCTGCTCCCCGCCAGCGGCCAAGGCCCGGCGCTCGGCGTTGGCGGCCGCCAGCTCCAGGCAGGTGATGGGCAATCGCTGGCTGACTCCGCTGCGCTGGTCCACGCGCTTATCCTCGCGGGCCGCGAAGGCGATGGCCTCGGTGACCTCGCGAACAAACTCCGGCAAAATGAAGCCCGCCGCCTCGGGCACGCGAGCCTCCTGCCGCGTGATCGCCACCGCCTCCGCCAAGGAGGCGGGGTAATGCGTGCGGATCTCGCTCCCGATGCGATCCTTGAGCGGCGTGACGATTTTGCCGCGGGCGGTGTAATCGTCGGGATTGGCGCTAAACACCAAGGCCACGTCCAGGGGCAGCCGCACGGGGTAGCCCTTAATCTGCACGTCGCCTTCCTGCATGATGTTGAACAGGCCGACCTGAATCTTGCCCGCCAAGTCGGGCAGTTCGTTCAGGGCGAAGATGCCGCGGTGGGCCCGCGGAAGCAGTCCGTAGTGAATGGTCAGTTCGTTGGCCAGGGCGTGCCCGGAGCGAGCCGCCTTGATGGGATCCAAATCCCCGATTAAATCGGCCATGGTCACGTCCGGCGTGGCCAGTTTCTCGATATAGCGCTCCTCCGGCGTCAGCCAGACTAGCGGCAGGTCGCCGCTGGCCTCGGGCAGCAGCGCGCGGCAGCGCGCGCAGAGCGGCGCGGCAGGGTTGTCGTGAATCTCGCAGCCGGCGATGGCCGGCATTCGCGCGTCGAGCAGATGGGCCAACTGGCGCAAAATTCGGCTTTTCGCTTGGCCGCGCAGACCCAACAAGATGAAGTTCTGTCCGGCGAGGATCGCGTTGGTGAGTTGCGGCAGAACCGTGTCGTCGTAGCCGACGATGCCGGAAAAGATGGGCCGGCCGGCGCGCAAGGCGGCCAGCAAATTGTCCCGCATTTCCTGCTTCACCGTGCGGCGTTGCAGGCGGGACAAATCAAATCCAGGCGAGCGTTGCAACTCGCCCCACAGCAGCGGATGGGAAGACAAACGAGGACCTCGCGACTAGGATTCTGTCCCCATCATAGAACGGGGCGGCGAGCGCGGCGGCAGGCGCTCAGCTCATGAGGCCGCGGAGACGGTCCTGGCGGTGGCGGGCGGCACGCAGCGCCACGACGGCGGCCGGGCGCGGCCGAAACAAGCGTTCCCGCGGCACGGGGGCGCGGTCCAAAGGTGATGTTCCCAGCCGTTCCCAGGCCATGAGCGCCGCACCACGGGCGGAGGTCTCCGCCACCCGCAGACGGCGTACCGGAGCACCAATGGCGTTGGCTAACATTTGCGACCAAAGTGACGAGTGGCGGAGCGCCGCCCCGCCGGCGAGAATTTCCGGGGGCCGTCCTCCGCCCCAGTTCACCACGCGTTGCAAATCCTGGTAGGTCGTAGCCAGGCGAAGGGCGACCGCCTCCAAGCCCGCCTGGAGCAGATCCAATGGGGTGGTCGCCAAGGTTAGGCCGGCGATCGTGGCGCGCCGCCCCTGGCTCCAGCCGGGACTGCGTTCGCCGGCGAAAAAGGGCAGCACGGTCAAGCCGTGGCCATCCGGGGGGCGATGGGCAATGCGGCGTTCCAGGCCGGCGTCGGAGGCGCTGGGCGGCCAGGACAGCTCCCGGCGGAGCCATCGAAATAAGTTGCCGCCCTCACTCAGCGCACCGCCGACCAGGTGGCGTCGGGCGTCCAACGCGTAGCGCCACAGCCCCGGAGAAAGGCGCAACCGGCGATGTGCGGGAACGACGGCGCGCAGGGCGCTCGAGGTGCCGATCGTGACCGCGATCTTGCCCGCGCGCACCGCGCCGGAGCCGGCGTTGGCGCAGGCGCCATCCCCCCAAGCCGGAAACCATGGAATGTCCGCCAGCGGCGCCCAGCGCCGCCGCCAACTGCCCGCCAGGCCTGGCGCGGGAGCGTCGTCCACCACCGTCAGCCGGCCGGGGCTGAGGCCGATCGCACGCAGGGCCGGTTGGTCCCAGGCGCATTGGCGATAGTTCCAGAGGCCGGTAGCCGAGGCCATCGAAACCGAGCAGCGCGGCGCGCCGCACCAGCGCAAAAACAGATACTCGGCGAACGACATCCACCGCGCCACGCGGGCGAAGGAGCGCGGCCGCGTGCGGCGGAGCCAAACCAGCTTGGCCGGCCAAAAGGTGGAATGCACCGGTGCGCCGGTGCGCTGATGGTAACCCGCACCGAGCCGGCGCTTCAGTTGCGGAACCACCGCGCCCGCGCGCGTGTCCGCCCACAAGAACACCGGCGTCACCGCCCGGCCATTGGCATCCACTCCCATCAAGCTGTGCCAAAAGGTGGAAATGCCGACCGCCGCAGGTTGCGGCCGGCCCGGCAAACGGTCCGCGGCGTGGAGCGCGCCATCCACCGCCGCCGCCAATGCCGCCAACAGCGCGCCCGGAGCCAGGGTGGCGCCGCCGTCCTCCGTCCATGCGGGAACATAGGGAGTGGCGCATTCGGTGGACGACAGCAGGCGGCCGCGGCGGTCATAGAAGCCGGCGCGAGCGGAGGAAGTGCCGACATCGAGCGCCAGCACCAGGGAGCGAGACGCCGGCATGGGCTACGGCCGCCCCAGAACGCGATCCGCCGTGCCGCTGAGAATCGCCTGTTGCGCCTTTTGGGCCAACGGCAACGCCTGGATCTGGCGGAGGTTCATCCCAATGTCGGGCACGCCAGGCCCGGGCCAATCGCTGCCGAACAGCGTCTTATCGGCGATTTCCTCCAAGCGCGGGAAGGCATCGAGCAGACCGCGAGGAGGAATGCCGGAAATGTCGAGGTAGACGTTGGGATGGCGGCGCACCAGAAAAAACGCCTCGTCCATCCACAGCGGCCTGCCGCCATGCGCCAACAGCAGCTTGAGGCGGGGAAAATCCACCGCCACGTCGTCGCAGTCCAGAGGATGGCCGAAGCGGTTGCGAGCGCCGGGAAAGACGCTGGTGCCGGTATGCACCATGACCGGCAGGCCTTCACGCTCGGCGGTGGCATAAATGATCCGCAGCCCCTCTACGCCGCGCAGGTAATCGTTGGCGTGCAGGTTCTGGTGCGGGGGGTGGATCTTGATCATCCGAATGCCCAAATGGAGGAGGTGGTCCAGGCCGCGCCGCACCGCCTCCGGCTCTCCGCGCGGGGGCACCGAGCCGCACGGAATGAGCCGCTGGGGGTCCGCGGCGCAGTAGCGGGCGACGAAGTCGTTGACCTCCGCGGTGAAGCCCAGCAGCTCGCTGGTGTAATTGATCAGCACCGCGCGCTCCACGCCGCTGCGATCCAAATAGGCGAGGAAGGCGGCGGGGTCATCCATCAACGCCGCCAGGTCCACCGCGGGCGCTCCGGCGTCCGCGAGCACGGCTTGGCGCTTCTGGTCCGATTGCCGCATCAGCGCCAGAGCGTCCGGCCGCAGTTGCCGCCAGGGCTGAATGTGAATATGACAATCCGTGATCATGGCTCTACAGCAATCCTATAATGGAGACACTATGCGGGCGAAACGGACGGGACTAGGGCGGGGCGGAGCGGTGGTGATCTTGGCGCTGGCGGTAGCGCCCATGGGCTGGGCGCTCAGCAAGCCCAAGCCGGCGGACTGCCGCATCACCGTGCACATCACCAATGATCAGCACCGGCCCGTGGTCAATGCCGGAGTCGTATTGGACCAGGTGGCGAATCTGCACCGCCAGAAGGTGAGCGGAGCGCTGGACGTCGAGATCAAGAGCGACGCCAAGGGTAACGCGACGCTGCTGGGCTTCGTTCCCGGCGTGGTGCTGGTACAGGTGATCGCGCCCAATTACAACACCTTCGGCAAATACTTCCTGATCAAAAAGCAGAAAACCATTATCCAGGTCCACCTGCAACCGCCGGGCAAGCAGATCAGCGCCTTCCACTAGAGCGCCGCGGCCGCGGCCATTGGACATGACAATTCGCATTGGCGCGTGCCCCAAGCCCATGGCACAAGGGGAGAGGAGGATTTGACCTTGCCCATCGCCACCAGCAATCCGCAGCTCCCCCTCATATCTCCCAACACGGGGATCCGCAAGGAAGGCATCTTCGAGCGCTCCGGAATCAAGGCCGTGCGTCTGCGCATCGCTGCCGGCAAAACGGTGCCGACGCATAACAGCAACGTGGACGTCGTCGCGGTCGTCACGCGCGGTTCGGGCACCTTCACGGTCTCCGGCTTCGACCGGCCGCTCGCGGTGGGCGCGGTGGTGGATATGACGCCCGGCCAGCCCCATTCGATCGAGGCCGCCGAGGATCTGGAATTGGTGGTGGTGCATTGCCGCCTCGTAACGGGGGCGGACGAGCCGCGCTGCGGAGCCTCCAGCTAGGCCAACGCGCCCGCGCAGCCGATGGTGCGGGAACCTAGCGTTCGCTGAGGCCCTAGCGCCATGCGCCGCTGGGCGGCGGCTCGTCCGCCCGGCCCAGGCACCGGGTGCCCCTCGGCCGTGAACGGATACGACCGGGGTTCGCTATGCTCAAGCCATGCAGGCAACACGCGGCCCTGAGCGCGGCGCGGCGGACGGCGACGCGCGCCAACCCTGGCCGGCATGGCCGGAGGATTTGCGCCAAGCGCTCCGCGGGCGGGCGCGGCTGCGGGAACGGCGGCGCGGCGAGGCGCTGTGGCGGGAGGGCGACCGCGCGCAGGAGTTCACTTGCGTCGCCCGCGGCCTGATCAAGGTAGCGCGCGTTTCCGGTGACGGGCGGGAAACGATCGCCGACCTATTCGGCCCGGGCGACACGGTGGGTGATTCCGCGGTTCTTGGCGGCGGCGAATACCCCGCCACCGCCATTGTTTCCAGCGCCCGCGCCGAAGTTTGGCAGAGCCCAGCCGCGCCGGTGTTGGCCGCGGCGCACGACAACCCCGGCTGGAGCGAGGCGCTGCGCCAGCCACTGTTGCGGCATACCGAAATCCTGCTGCAACGCATCGCCGTGGCCAGCGCCGGCGGCGTGCCGCAGCGCTTGGCGACGCTGTTGCTCGGTCTGACCGAACGCTTCGGCGCGGCCACGGGCGAGGAATGGCGTTTGCCGTTGGCCCTCTCGCGCGGCGAACTGGCGGCGCTGGTGAACGCACGGGTGGAAACGACGATTCGCATTTTGCGGCAGTGGGAACGGGAGGGCGTTTTGGCCAGCCAGCGTCCGGGCTTCCGCTTCTTCGCCGGGCGGCTGCAAGCCATCGCGGACGAATAAGCGATGACGGACGAGTAGGCGATGATAATTGTCATCGCGGCGCCGCGGCCGCGAGGCCAAGCTGGCTGTAGGAGGGAGGCATGGCCTACGTCATCGCGGAACCCTGCATCGGCGTCAAGGACACGGCGTGCGTGGACGCCTGCCCGGTGGATTGCATTCATCCCGCGGGCAAAGAGGCGGAGTTTGCCGCCGCGCCCCAGCTCTACATCAACCCCGAGGAGTGCATTGACTGCGGCGCCTGCGTACCCGTCTGCCCCGTCGCGGCGATCTTCGCCCTCGGCGACCTGCCCGGCAAGTGGGCGCGGTACGCGAAGGAAAACGCCGACTGGTTCGCCGCGGCCAAGCCCTAGACCGGGGCGCCGCGACGGTCCGGCTGCGGGCCACGGCGAAGCCCGGCCACTACCGTTGCAGCCGCTCGACCAAATCGAGGCGGGCTTTCCAGGGATCGGTTTCCGCCTTCGGCCCGGACAGCGTGAAGTTGAGGAGCTGGTTGCCGTGGGGAGAGATGGCGGGCCAGCGCGGCAAGCCGGGACCGTTGGGGTCGCCGGACTTGACGAACCGCACCCAATAGGCGTGCATGGCATGGGCCGCGGCGAGATCCTGACGGGTGATGCCTTTGCCGAAAGCCGACCACATGGATAGGGGCAAGGTATCAAAAGCGTAGGGGATCTCCGAGGAATGCGGCGCGCCGGGCAGGCGGCCGCGCAGGGCATGGGCCACGGACGAAAAGCGGTATTCATACGCGGGCTCGCCGACGCGGGCGAATGACCGGGCCACGAAGCGGGCCGGTTCGATCATCATGCGCACGGCGGCGACTTCATAGGCGACCGCATTGACCGGTTCATGCCCGCTGGGATCGAAGGCGCGGCGCGCCGCGGCGCGATGCGGACCGAAGGGACGAAACACCGCGGCCAAGGTCTTGGCCCGGGTGAAGCCAAGATCGAGGCTGTTGGCGCCGACGATCACCGGCACCCGGGCTTCGCCGCCCGCCTTCAGCACCGCCTCGGATGACTGCACGACCACCTTGCCATCTACCATCGGGCCGGAATAGATGGCGCGTTGGACGCCCATGCTGGCCATGTTGATGCCGTCCACGATGGACTGCGCCGGCAGGCGGCGCAGCGCCGCGAGCGCCTTCGCGCCGGTGCCGCGGATGCCCATCTTGCGTGCGAAGGCGATGCCGTCGGCTTCCGCCGAGGGCTGGCCGCCGGGTCCGGGATGATTCAGCGGCGGGGCGGGCAGCAGGTTGTCGCGGCCGCCGCCGGATTCGATGATGGCGCCGGTGAACAAACCACGCGCCAGCGGCGAGGTCAGCAGCGTGTTCACCGACATGCCTCCCGCTGATTCCCCGCAAATGGTCACATGGCGCGGATCGCCGCCGAAGGCGCGGATGTTGCGCCGCACCCAATGCAGCGCCGCGATCTGGTCCATGAAGGCGTAGTTGCCGACCCGTCCTCCTTGGCGGTCGAGGGCGGGAAAGGCGAAGAAACCGAAGCGGCCGAGGCGGTAATTGAAGCTGACGAAAACGACGCCATCGCGGGCAAAATGGGCGCCGCTGTACACCGCGGGCGAACTGCCGCCGTTGACGAAGCCACCGCCGTAGATCCAAACCATCACCGGCAAGGGCCGACGGGCGTGGCGCGGCGCCCAAACGTTCAGGTACAAGCAATCTTCGCTGGGCTGGGTGCGCAGGGGAGCGGCGTCGCCGGGAAACGGCAGCTGCATGCAGTCATGCCCGAAGCGCGTGGCCGGGCGGATGCCGCTCCACGGGCGAACCGGCTGCGGCGGCCGCCAGCGCAGGCGGCCGACCGGCGGCTGGGCATAGGGAATGCCCTTGAAGATCATCAGCCCGCCGCGCGCGATGCCGCGCACGCGCCCTGACTGAATGCGAACCACCGGACCCGCCGCGGGCGGCGCCGCGAACACGGGCGCGGCGGCAAGGACCGCCAGTGCCAGAACGAACGGCAGCGGAAGATAGAGGCGAGAGAGTTTCATATATGGTTCCCGGCTAGGCGAAGGCGCCCGGTCACACTTATTTACCTAGCGGAGTCATGATCTGTCAATGGATCGGCGCGGGCCCAGCCCCGCCTGCGGCGGGCGTCCCGCTTCTATGGGCGCGGGCCCCGCCCCGCCCCGCCTGCGGCGGGCGTCCCGCTTCTATGGGCGCGGGCCCCGCCCCGCCCCGCCCGCGGC